>LNFC01000025.1 GCA_001464545.1 Acidobacteria bacterium Ga0077551 | reverse complement strand
CCCTCAAGCGCCCGCTTCGCCGCCCGCCAGCGCTTCGCGGCGCTTTTCGGCGGCGGATTTCTTGACGCTTTCGGAGCGCAGCTGGCCGCAGGCCGCGAGGATGTCGCGGCCGCGGGGCGTGCGGATGGGGGAGGCGTAGCCGGCGCGGTTCAGCACGTCGGCGAATTCCTCGATCGTCTCCCAGGTGGAACACTCATACGGCGTACCAGGCCAGGGGTTGAACGGGATCAGGTTGATCTTGGCGGGCACACCCTTCAGCAGGCGGACGAGATCGTGCGCTTCGGCGAGCGTGTCGTTGACGCCTTTGAGCATCACATATTCGAACGTCACCTTGCGGGAGTTGCCGAGGCTCGGATAGGCGGCGATGGCGTCCATGAGTTCGGCGAGATTGTACTTCCTGTTGATCGGCACGAGTTCGTTGCGCAGGTCGTCGTTCGTCGCGTGCAGGGAGATCGCGAGCATGGCGTTGGTGCGCTGGCCGAGTTCCGGGATCTTGGGCGCGACACCGGCGGTGGAGACAGTGATGCGCCGGCGCCCGATCGCGATTCCGTCGCCGTCCGAGATCGTCTCGATCGCTTCGGCAACATTATCCAAATTGTAGAGCGGCTCGCCCATGCCCATGAAGACGATATTCGTCAGCAGGCGGCCTTCCTCGGCGCTCGGCCATTCGTCCAGCGCGTCGCGGGTGATCAACACCTGCTGGACGATTTCCTGGGCGGTGAGGTTGCGCACGAGGGCTTGTGTGCCGGTATGGCAGAAGGTGCAGTTGAGGGTGCAGCCGACCTGGCTGGACACGCAAAGCGCGCCCGCCTTGCCGACATCCGGGATATAGACGCTTTCGCCCTCGATGCCGGGGCCGAAGCGGGTCAGCCATTTCTGGGTCCCGTCGCTGGAGACCTGGTGGTCGGCGATCTCGGCGCGGTCCAGCACGTATCTTTCGGCCAGCAGGCCGCGGAGTTCCTTGGCAATGTCGGTCATCATCGAGAAATCGCGGGCGCCGAAATGGTGAATCCAGCGGCGTAGCTGCTTGGCGCGCATGCCGGCCTGTTTACCATCCAGTCCGAGTGCTTCCATCTCGGCCTTCAGGGCCGGGATCGACAGGCCCGACAGGGATTTCGGGCGCGGCTGGGGCGCGGGGCGCCGGGAAAGGTCGAGAGAGGTGGGCATCGGCGGGCCTATAGCATGCACGGTAGTTTAAGGAAAACCGCTCCGTACATGGACAGAATGTAAGGGGGCAAACCGCTGATTGGACTTCTTTCTGTCACCGAATTGCGGGAACAGGCGGCTCTTGTTGGCGTATATTCATACCAGTTGCCGCAAAGAGCGGCGCATAAAGTTCATGACAAGGGAGTCACCTCATGAAGAAGTCCATGATCCTCGTTGCAGCGCTCGCGCTGCCGCTTTTCCTCCAGGCCTGCCAGACCGGCCCCAGCCAGCGCGTGCTGACGACCGGCGCGGCCGGCGCCATCCTCGGCGCAGGCGCCGGCATGATGGCGGGCGGTGACGACAAGCGCAACGCCGCCATCGGCGCGGCTGTCGGCGCGATCGCCGGCGTCTCGGTTGGCGTCTATATGGACAAGCAGGAAGAAAAACTGCGCCAGCAAACGGCCGGCACCGGCATCGAAGTTGACCGCGTCGGCGACCAGCTGCAGCTGACCATGCCGTCGAACGTGACCTTTTCGGTCAACAGCGCGACCATCCAGCCGGGCTTCCATGGCCCGCTGAACGATGTGGCCGCCACGCTCGTCGAGTTCCCCTCGACCGCTGTCGACATCATCGGCCATGCCAGCTCCGACGGCGCTGACGACTACAACATGACGCTGTCCCAGCAACGCGCCCAGTCGGTGCGGTCCTACCTCGTCGGCCGCGGCACGCAGGCTGTGCGCATCAACGCCATCGGCATGGGCGAAACCCAGCCGATCGCCGACAACTCCACGGCTGAAGGCCGCGCTGCCAACCGCCGCGTGGAAATCCTCCTGACCCCGATCACACAGTAACCTGCGCCGGGCCTTCACGGGCTGAAGAACGGGCGGCGGCTGAAAGGCTGCCGCCCGTTTTGCTTTTCGCGCCGCGGGGCTGATTTCCGTCAGGATTCGGCAGGAATTCGCGCATCGGTATATGGTGTTCCGGCGCAAAGCACGGATCGTGGCGCCATGGACAAGACAGGACACGTTAAACGGGCGAGCGGGCCCTTCGGGCGCAGCGCGCCTTATGCCGGCCTGTTCTCGGAGTTCATCCGGGGGCTTTCCTGGGTGTATCTGAGGACGATCGGCTGGCGGATAGGATCCGACTGGCCGGTGCATGTGCCCAAATCGGTGATTGTGGCAGCGCCGCATACGTCCAACTGGGACGGGCTGACGATGGTGGCGGTGGCCGGCTGGTACCGGATCAAGCTGAACTGGATGGGCAAGGCATCGCTGGTGCGCGGGCCGCTCGGTTGGCTGGTCAAGCGGTCGGGCTGCGTGCCGGTGGAGCGGTCAGCCTCGCAGGATGCGGTCGAGCAGATGCGGCAGGCCTTTGCGACGCGCGAGACGATGCACCTGGCGGTCGCGCCGGAAGGCACGCGGGAAGCCAATCCGAACTGGAAGACGGGGTTCTATCACATCGCCCGGTCTGCCGGCGTGCCGCTGCTTATGGCCGTGCTGGACTACCGCACGCGGGTGCTGCGCCTTGAAGGGCCGCTGCCGGTGACGGCGGATGCCCCAGGCGACATGAAGAAGGTGCTCGCCTACTACGCTGAAGCGGACGGGAAGTATCCCGAGCGCTTCGTAAAACCCAATTGGTAGGTTAGCGGCAGGCTTCCGCCGCCTTGTCGATGGCTGTGGCCGAGCCGCTCAGCGAGAACTTGTAGGACGTTTTGGTGCCGCGCGCCGAGGTGGCATCGATGACGAGGCCAGCGCCCTTGCGCAGGGCCTCGACGATGGCCGGATCGTCGGCGTCCTCGGCAAAGGCCTCGCGTCCCGCCGGGAAGAGGGACCAGGAGGAGCGCCCTACCTTGGCCTTGGGGGTGGAGCCTTCCTTGAAGTCATAGCCGACCTTGAGCGACGGCTGGGCCTTCGCCTTGCCGGATTTCCAGCTGGTCACGTAGTACCAGACCGCGCCGTGGTTGACCTTGGTCGGCGTCTTGGTCTCGGCCTCGGTGGCGGCGTAGCAGATCAGGTCGCCCTCGACGGTTTCGGTGAACACGGCCCAGTCCTTGAACCGGCCAACCGCCGTGGGCTCTGCGAGAGCCGCCCCGGCGAGCAGGAACGGCGCGATCACAATCGCGAGATGACCGAGGCGGCGAAATGTTTTCTGTTGCGTGCTCAATATTTTATTCCCATAGTCGCTTCAGAGTATCACTCTAGTGGCAACAGCGCCCGCGCGCGACCACGAGAAACACTTATAGCGAGTATAACTAGGAAAATCTAAGCGTCATGGTTGCTTTACCGAGGGATCAGGCAGAGAGTGTACCCGTCAAGACGGGAAAGGCCCGGCGTGTGTTCGACAAGACGGTCCGAACGGTAGATCCTGCCCAGCGTGAGCGGCATGCCGACTGTATGGCGGCGATCTCCAATGACCGGTCCCGGCCTGCCTTTGCCGAACTGTTCGATTTCTACGCCCCCCGGATCAAGAGCTACATGCTGCGTCTCGGCGCCAGTGATGGCGAGGCCGAGGAACTGGCGCAGGATGTGATGATCACGGTCTGGCAGAAGGCCGGGATGTATGATCGCAAGCAGGCGTCGGTCTCGACCTGGATGTTCCGGATTGCCCGCAACCGGCGGATCGACCTGCAGCGCCGCCAGCGCCGCCCGGAACTGACCGCCGATGACCCTATGCTGCGCCCGCCGGAAATCGAGCAACCCGATTCGCTGATGGCGCGCGACCAGCTGGAGGGGATCGTGCGCTCGCAGCTCGTCAAGCTGCCGGCCGATCAGTTGCTGCTGCTGCAGGCGGCGTTCTATGACGGCCTGTCGCATTCCGAGATTGCACGGGCCTTCAATCTGCCGCTGGGCACGGTCAAATCACGCATCCGGCTGGCGTTTCTTCGCCTGAGAGGCGAGCTCGAAGGGGCAACTTAACCCTTCTGCTGTAATCGCAGCCTTGCCTCCTTGACCTGCGCGTCAAGAGGACAATGTTGCGGGAAACCACCGGAATCTTCAGTCGATGTCTGCTTCGCCTCCCAACACGTTCAGTGAGCTTTATGCTGCCTATGCGGCGGGCTGTCTCGATCCGGCGTTCACGCTGATGGTGGAAACGCAGAGCGTCCTGCGCCCCGAAATCCGCGATGCGGTGGCACTCAGCGAAGTGATCTCGGGCAGCATCCTGGAGACGGCGCCCGCCGCCCGGCTGACCGAGGGCGCGCTCGACCGGGCGCTGGCCGCCATCGACGCGCTGGACGCTGACGAGGTCTCCTCCGTGCGCGCAGGCCGCGCCGCCGGCGAGGCAATGGAAGAGATACTGGCGCTGCCCGAGCCTCTGCGCGCGGCGGCGCTGGAAGCGGTCGGCAAGACCGGCTGGCAGGCGATGGGGCGGGGGCTGAAACGCCTGAACCTCAACGCGGGCTCCAAGCTCGAGACGGAACTCTACCGGATTTCGCCCGGCGCGAAGATCCCGCGCCACACCCATGCGGGCAGCGAATACACGCTGGTCGTTGCGGGCGGATTCTCGGATGAACGCGGCAGCTATGGTCCCGGCGACGTGGTGATCAACGGCGCCGATGACTACCACCAGCCGGTCGGTGATGAAGGCGAAGTCTGCTACGCGCTGGCAGTGCGCGACGGCGGGCTGCATTTCACCGGCATGATGGGTTTCATCCAGCGCCTCCTCGGCGCACGCTAGGCCTCACCAGTCCTTTTTCTGTCCGGACCCGGAACATGTCTCCGGCCCGGCGCCTCCGGGCCGCCGGGCATGATCGGGCGGGGGGCGTGGCCGCCCATCGAGAGGTGGCGGTCGTACATGACCATCGCGCCGGCCAGGCTGACATTGATGCAGAACTTGGTGGGGATCTTCACGACGTGCGCGCAGCGCTCAAGGATCGCTGGTGAGAGGTTTCCCTTCTCGGGGCCGAGGATATAGGCCGCCTGCGGCGGATGCCGGAAGGAGGGGAGCATGACCGCGTCGTCGGTGAGCTCGATGCCGACCAGCTGGCAGCCGCGCGGCAGCTGCATCTCGTCGACCGAGTCCCATTGGTAGAAGGGGATCTGGTCTTCGCTCTTGGAGGTGTCGGCCCAGTGGCCTTCCTTGATGTTCTTCGCAGCCTTGATCGAGAAGACGAAACTGGCGCCGAAGGCATGGCCGGTGCGCATCAGGGCGCCGAGGTTCATCGGCTTGGAAATGCGCTCGGCGCCGATGGCGAAGAAGCCGCGCATGTCAGATCACTCCAAGGGCGTAGCGTCCGGCGAGGACCAGGATCAGCAGCAGGCCGGGGGCGATCAGCGCGACGCGGCGGGCGAGGACAAGGTGGGCGACCGGCTTGGGGTATTGCGCAGACAGATAATGTGCGTGCTCGCTGTCCGGCGCCGCGCGGCCGGCGTCGTAGATGGCGGTGCGGTACGCGGTGTCGGTATGCTTGCCGCCGAACTTTGCAGCGAGCGCGCGGCGCAGCACGATGGACACGAGCATCCGCATCTGCGCGGCGAGCAGGATGGCGAAGGCGAGCGCTGCGGCGAGGATCCAGAAGAGGATGATCACAGGAAAGTCCCCACTTCGAAACGGCCGCGCGAATCGGCAAGGGCGCGCTTCAGGCCGGAGGAGTTGAAGCCCCAGGCGAGTTCGCCGCTGGCCGAGACGGCGATCATGCCACCATTGCCGCCGAGGCGTTTGACATCGTCGAGCGCGCCATGGACGGCCTTTTCGAACGGCTGGTTGCCATAGCGGATGCGGGCGGAGACATCGGCGGCGGCGTTGGCGCGGATGAAGTATTCGCCGAGGCCGGTGCAGCTGACGGCGCAGCGCTCGTCCGCCCAGGTGCCGGCGCCGATGATCGGCGTGTCGCCGATGCGGCCGGGGGTTTTGGAGAGGACGCCGCCGGTGGAAGTGGCGGCCGCGAGGTCGCCGTACTGGTCGAGGGCGACGGCGCCGACTGTGCCCATGTTCGGCGTGCCTTCCTGCACCGTGTCTTCGTCGACGGCGCCGTAATAGGTCTTGGGGTCGGTAACGCGGGCGAGGTTGGCGGAGGCGGCGAGGGTGGCCGCGCCGCCGGCGACGAGCAGCACGTTGGGCGTGCGCTCCATCACGGCGCGGGCGGCCTGCACGGGGCTTTCGAAGCCCTGCAGCGCGCCGACAGCGCCGGCGCGGCGGGTGCGCCCGTCCATGATCGCGGCGTCGAGTTCCCATTGGCCGGCGGTGTTCGGGCTCGCGCCCTTGCCGGCGACATAGAGGCCGGAGGCTTCGAGCGCTGTGACCATCGCCTCAACCACGTCCAGCGCCGCTTCGCCGGCGGCGAGGCGCGCGGCGCCGTACTTGAGGAGGGCGCGCAGGTGCGCCTCTTCCGGGGCATAGTCGCGCCCGAAGATCGGACCCGCACCGCCATGCAGGGCAAGAGCCCAGAGTTTCGCCATCTCTTTTTGCCTCTTTCCCCTCGCGTCAGGCTTGGCGTGGGTGTGGCGCATGGCTACCGTCAGGGCAGCGAAACAACAAGCCGTGAAGGGAGCTCCCGCATGAAAGCCGTGCTGTCGAAAACCGTTGGGGGCCCTGAAACCCTCGTGCTCGAGGACGTCGCCGTTCCAACGCCCGGCAAGGGCCAGGTGCTGATCCAGGTGAAAGCCTGCGGGGTGAACTTCCCGGACTCGCTGATGCTGCTGGACATGTACCAGTTCAAGCCGGCGCGGCCGTTTGCGCCGGGTGGGGAAGTGGCGGGCATTGTCTCCGCGCTGGGCGAGGGCGTCAGCCACGTGAAGCCGGGCGACCGGGTGCTGGCCTCGGTCGGCACGGGCGGCATGGCGGAGTATGCCGTGGCGGCGGCTCCGAGCGTGATGCCGATTCCGGACAACATGCCGTTCGACGAAGCGGCAGCGCTGATGATGACCTACGGCACGTCCTATTACGCGCTGAAAGACCGGGCCGATCCGAAATCCGGCGAGAAGCTGCTGGTGCTCGGCGCGGCGGGCGGCGTCGGCATTGCGGCGGTGGAACTCGGCAAGGCGATGGGGCTCGAAGTGATCGCGGCGGCCTCGACGCAGGAGAAGGTGGATTTCTGCCTCTCCAAGGGCGCCGACAAGGGCCTCGTCTATGCGAGCGAACTGGACCGCGACGGGCAGAAGAAATTTGCGGACGACATCAAGGCCGTCTCCGGCGGCGGCGTCGACATCGTGTATGACGGCGTGGGCGGCAACTATGCCGAGCCGGCCGTGCGGGCGCTCAATTGGGAGGGGCGTTTCCTCGTGATCGGCTTCCCGGCCGGCATTCCGAAGCTTCCGCTGAACCTGACGCTGCTGAAAAGCTGCGACGTGCGCGGTGTGTTCTGGGGCGCGGCGGTGGCGCGCGATCCGAAGGCGCATGCGCAGAACGTCAAGGAACTTTTCGAGCTCTACAAGGCCGGCAAGATCCGTCCGCACATCTCGAACTCCTACCCGCTCGAGCGCGGCGGTGAAGCCATCCGTGAACTGATGGACCGCAAGGCGACGGGCAAGGTCGTCGTTTTGATTTAGTCCACTCATCCCCGCGAAGGCGGGGATCTCGCGAAACTCTTGCCTAACCCGATCCCCGCTTTCGCGGGGATGAGCGGTGGAGAAAGAAAACCCCGCCGGATGGCTCCGGCGGGGTTTTGTCTGTGTAGGGACGGAAATCGCTTACGCGCGTTTGTCGCCGTCGACTTCTTCGAAGTCGGCGTCCACCACGCCGTCATCCTTGGCGCCGTCGGCTTCGGCGGCCGCGGTGCCGGCGGCGGCGTAGATCGCCTCGCCGAGTTTCATCGCAGCGTTCATCAGCGACTGGTGCTTGGCCTGGATGTCGGCGGCGTTATCACCGGCGGCAGCGGTCTTCAGGTCCGCAATCGCCGATTCGATCTCGCCCTTGACCGTGTCAGAGACTTTCGAGCCGTGCTCGATCATCTGCTTCTCGGTCTGGTGAACGAGGGCCTCGGCATGGTTCTTGGCTTCGACCAGTTCGCGGCGGGCCTTGTCGGCGCCGGCATTGGCTTCGGCTTCGGCCATCATCTTCTTGATGTCGGCTTCGGACAGGCCGCCATCCGCCTGGATGGTGATCTGCTGTTCCTTGCCGGTGGCCTTGTCCTTGGCCGAGACCGAGACGATGCCGTTGGCGTCGATGTCGAAGGTCACCTCGATCTGCGGCAGGCCGCGCGGGGCCGGCGGCAGGCCTTCGAGATTGAACTGGCCGAGCATCTTGTTGTCGTTGGCCATCTCGCGCTCGCCTTGGAACACCTTGATGGTCACGGCGGGCTGGTTGTCTTCGGCCGTCGAGAAGACCTGCGACTTCTTGGTCGGGATGGTCGTGTTGCGGTCGATCAGGCGGGTGAAGATGCCGCCGAGCGTTTCGATGCCGAGCGAGAGCGGGGTCACGTCGAGCAGGACCACGTCCTTGACGTCGCCCTGCAGGACGCCGCCCTGGATCGCGGCGCCGATGGCGACGACTTCGTCCGGGTTGACGCCCTTGTGGGGTTCCTTGCCGAAGAATTTCTTCACGGCTTCCTGCACCGCGGGCATGCGCGTCATGCCGCCGACGAGGACGACTTCGTCAATGTCGGCCGCCGTCTTGCCAGCGTCCTTGAGGGCTTTCTGGCACGGGTCGATGGTGCGCTTGACGAGATCTTCGACAAGGCCTTCGAACTTCGCGCGGGTCAGCTTGATGTTGAGGTGTTTCGGCCCCGTGGCGTCCGCCGTGATGAAGGGCAGGTTCACTTCGTACTGGGTGGCCGACGAGAGTTCCTTCTTGGCCTTCTCGGCTTCTTCCTTGAGGCGCTGAAGGGCGAGCTTGTCGGTCTTCAGGTCGATGCCCTGTTCCTTCTTGAACTCGCTGGCGAGGAACTCGACGATGCGCAGGTCGAAGTCTTCACCGCCGAGGAAGGTGTCGCCGTTGGTGGAGAGCACTTCGAACACGCCGTCGCCGATCTCGAGGAGCGAGACGTCGAACGTGCCGCCGCCAAGGTCATAGACGGCGATGGTCTTGTTGCCGGCCTTGTCGAGGCCGTAGGCGAGGGCGGCAGCCGTCGGTTCGTTGATGATGCGCAGCACGTCGAGGCCGGCGATGCGGCCAGCGTCTTTAGTTGCCTGGCGCTGGGCATCGTTGAAGTAGGCAGGGACGGTGATGACGGCCTGCGTCACTTTCGCGCCGAGATAGGCCTCGGCGGTTTCCTTCATCTTGGTGAGAATGAAGGCGGAGACTTCCTGTGGGGAATAGTCCTTGTCGCGTCCTTTGACCCAGGCGTCGCCGTTCGGGGCTTTCACGATGCCGAAGGGGCTCATGGCCTTGTCCTTCTGGGCGGTCGGGTCGTCGAAGGTGCGACCGATCAGTCGCTTGATGGCGTAGAAGGTGAAGTCCGGGTTGGTAACGCCCTGGCGGCGGGCGGGCTGGCCGATGAGGCGGTCGCCGCCCTCGGTGAAGGCCACCACCGACGGGGTGGTGCGGGCGCCTTCGGAGTTTTCGATAACCTTGGCCTGGCCGCCTTCCATGACGGCAACGCACGAGTTCGTGGTGCCGAGGTCGATGCCGATGATCTTGCTCATACTGTCTCTCTCTTCGTTAGCTGCCTTGGGCGGGGTTTGGGTTCGGTCTGCTCAGCAGCCCCGGCCGCCAATGGCTCTCTTCAAGTTTCTGTTTTGAGCGGTGGGGACGGCGCCTTGCGCCGACTCACCTGTTCGGTCGTCGATATGGTGAACCCTGCGCGTCGCTCAAGGGGCATATGCACATTTGGATAGGTGGGGTGATAGGCCGCGTCTATGGCGGATCCGGACAGGATCGATTTGCAAATCATTCTCAGAGTTCTCATATCGAAGGCATGAGATTGAGATTCCCAGCCTTGCCGCGTCCCGCCCTGAAGACGCTGACCTACAGCCTGATGCATTTCGCGGTGGCGATCACGGTCGCGTACGCGCTGACGCGTAGCTGGCATGCGGCGCTCGCGATCGGCATGATCGAGCCGCTGGTCCAGACGGTGGCCTATACGCTGCACGAGCGCGCCTGGGCGCGGGCGGAGCAGCGCGTGAGCGACCTTGCCCTGCAAGGGACCCAAGAGCGGCGCCTCGACGCCGCCCGTTTCGTCCTTATCTAGGTGGGGAAGCGAAAGGGCTCCCCCATGAAATACGCGAAACTCGGACACAGCGGACTGGTGGTGTCGAAACTCTGCCTGGGCACAATGACGTTCGGGGGCGATGGCGGGATCTGGAAGTTCATCGGCAAGCAGCAGCAGGAGGAAGCGGACGCGCTGGTCAAGGCGGCGTTCGAGGCGGGGATCAACTTCTTCGATACGGCAGACGTTTACTCGGCTGGCCGGTCGGAAGCGATCCTCGGGCAGGCGATCCGCAACACGGGCCTGCCGCGCGACGAGATCGTGGTCGCGACCAAGGTGTTCGGGCGGGTCTCGATGCTGGTGCCCGAGGGGGCTGGCGCGGCGGAGACGGCTGAGGCCGAGCGGCGCGAGAAGCACGCGCGCAATATTTCCGGCCTGTCGCGCAAGCACATCTTTGACGGCGTGGACGCGAGCCTCGACCGGCTCGGTCTCGACTATATCGACCTCTATCAGGTGCACGGCACCGATCCGCTGACGCCAATCGAGGAGACGGTGGAGGCGCTGGACGCGGTCGTGCGCTCCGGCAAGGTGCGGTATGTGGGCCTCTGCAACATGCCCGCCTGGCTGATCATGAAGGCGGTGGCGTATGCCGAGAAACGCGGGCTCGCCCGGTTCGAGAGCTGCCAGATGTATTACTCGATCGCGGGCCGCGATCTTGAGCGTGAAGTGGTGCCGATGGCGAAGGACCAGAACCTCGCCATCCTGCCCTGGAGTCCGCTGGCGGGCGGATTCCTGTCCGGCAAGTTCACCCGCGACGGAGCAGGGCCCAATGATGCGCGCCGGACGATTTTCGACTTCCCGCCGGTGGACAAGGAGAAGGCCTTCAACATCATCGACGTGATGCGGGAGATCGCCGCGAAGAAGGGCGCAACCGTGCCGCAGGTGGCGCTCGGCTGGCTGCTGCACCAGAGCCATGTCACCAGCGTGATCATCGGCACACGGACGATGGAGCAACTGGCGGACAACCTGGGTGCGGTGGATGTCGTGCTGGACGCGGGCGACCTGGCCGCGCTCGACGCTGCCTCGGCGCTGGCACCGGAATATCCGGGCTGGATGGTGGACCGGCAGGGCATGGACCGGCGCGGGCAGGTTTGAGGCCGGATCAGGAATTCTTAAGGCAACCCTGCTAAACCACGTCGCTAAAGGCTGATGAAAACAAGCCGCCGGGTGATGTGATGCAGGACTTTTTGGCGGGAATCGCCTGGCAAGTCGCCGTTCTGGCGGGGCTCACAATCGTGTTTACCGTGTTGGCGTTCCTGTCGCGGGGGCGCGCGGCGCTGCATTGGCCGAAATCGTTGCGCCAGAGCGCGATCACGAATTTCCTGATCGTTCAGTTCACCAGCCTGAACGGCGCGATGTATCTGGTCCTGATCGCGCCGCTGGCGGTGTTCTACACCTGGCTCGGCCTGCCGGTGCTGGATGCGGCGGCGTGGGACAGCGTGCCGCTCGCGGTGAAAGCGCTGGCTGCGCTCGTCGTCTATGATTTCAGCCTCTACTGGGTGCACCGTATGCTGCACACCAGCGTGCTGTGGCCGGCGCATGCCGTGCACCATTCCGATCCGGAGCTGCACTTTCTCTCCTGGTCGCGCGGGCATTTCACCGAGCAGGTGGTGATTGCCGGCTGCCTCGTGTTCACTTCGTCCTGGATGGGGTTCCGGCTGGAGGAAATCGCCGGTCTCGCGCTGATCAAGGGGCTGCATCAGCACTACGTCCATTCGAAGCTCGACTGGGATCATGGCATCTTCCGCGATCTGATCGTTTCGCCGCAGTTCCACCGCTGGCACCATGCGAATGTGGCCGAGGCCTATGACAAGAACTTCGCCTCGATCTTCCCGGTCTTCGACCGGATGTTCGGGACCTATTACAATCCGGGTTCGGCCATCGATGTGCAGACCGGCATCGCCGACAATCCCGCGAACGACTTCTTGACCCAGACGCTTTATCCGTTCCGCAAATGGGCGGAGATGCTGCGCGCGCGGGGCAAGGCGCAGGAACAGGCAGGCGCCCTGTAGGCTGGCCAGCCGGGCAGGTTTCGGGCATGGTTTGGCATCTTTCGATGCGGAGCCCTGACCATGCGCACACTCATTATCCCGTCCCTTGCCGCTCTGGTGCTGGCTGCCTGCGGCGGACCCACGCCGGAGGAGACGGCGGAGGTTTCTGTCGTGGCCGAGGAGGCCGACACCGCCATTCCCGAGGCGCGCGCGCTGGAGCTGGTCTGGATGGCCAGCGGGTTCGAGCAGCCGGAGGGCGCGGCGCTGGCGCCGGATGGCAGCTACTTCATCTCGAACATCGGTCCGGGCGATTCCGGCGCGCTGGACGGCAACGGGTACGTCTCGAAGCTGAAGGCGGATGGCTCGCTCGAGACCGCGCGCTTTGCCGAGGGGTTGCATGCGCCGACCGGCATGGTGGTGAAGGAGGGCGTGCTCTACGTCGCCGACCGCGACGGCGTGGCGATGATCGACGCCGCCACTGGCGCGTCCCAGGGCAAGGTGCTGATCGAAGGGGTGCAGTTCCTGAATGATGTGACCGAATGGAAAGGCGATATCCTGGTTTCCGATTCCGGCACCGGGGCCATCCACAAGGTGACGCCTGACGGCGCGTCGCCGTTTGCCTCATCGGCAGACTGGACGGGCATCAACGGCATCCTCGGCGACGGCGACCGGTTGCTGATCACGACAATGACCGACGGCAAGCTGATCGACATGCGCGGGCCGGGCGCCGAGACGGTGATCGCCGCCGGCATGAAGGATGCGGACGGCGTCGGCTTGGTGCCGGGCGGCGGGTATCTGGTGTCGAGCTGGCCGGGGGAGATTCATCATGTCAGCGAAGACGGCGTCGTCTCGCTGATGGTTGACACTAAGGCCGACGGTATCCTGCAGAATGATCTGTCCGTGTTCGGAAATGTCGTGATCGTGCCGAACTGGGAACCGGGGACGGTGACGGCGTGGAAGATCGTGGGGCAGTAGGGGGCCTGCGACGGCTTGTCCGGGCTAGGGAGGGTTGTCTGGACGCCGCCGTCGCCCATTTTCAGGAGCAGAGGTGATGCCCATGGCTTTTGACCAGTCTTCCCCGCTTGCGATGCCGCTGGAGTACCGGCATAGCCCCCAGGACATGTCCGACCGGGTGGCTTACGGCTTGACCAAGATGCTGCGCTTCTTTGCGGATGTGTTTTTCCGCAAGCGCTACGGGCACCGGGCCGTCGTGCTGGAAACGGTGGCGGCCGTGCCCGGCATGGTCGGCGGGATGCTGAACCACCTGAAGAGCCTGCGGAAGTTCCAGGACGACCGGGGCTGGATCCACACGCTGCTCGAAGAGGCCGAGAACGAGCGGATGCACCTGATGACCTTCATCGCGGTGGCGCATCCCAACTGGTTCGAGCGCGCTCTGATCATCTTTGCGCAGGGCGCCTTCTTCAACGCCTTCTTCGTGCTCTACCTGTTCGCGCCGCGCACGGCGCACCGTCTGGTCGGGTATTTCGAGGAAGAGGCGGTGATCAGCTACACGTCCTATCTCAACGAAATCGATTCCGGGCGCCTGCCGAATCCGCCCGCGCCGCAGGTGGCGATCGACTACTGGAAACTGCCCGCCGGCGCGACGCTGCGCGATGTGGTGATCGTCGTGCGTCAGGACGAGGCCGGGCACCGCGACGTGAACCATGCGTATGCGGAAGAACTCCGCACCGGGCGCAGCGAAGGCAAGCAGATTTCCGAGCCGGGCGAGAAGAGCGAGCTGGCGCCGTAGCGCCTAGTTCGCCTGGCCGAGGCTCACCGCCACCATGGCCGCCCTCAGCGTCCGCTCGCCGATACGCCAGCCGGGCTGGAAGAGTTCGGCGATGGTGCCGGACGGATGCGGGGAGGGGATCTGCGCGACAGCCTGGTGGACGTTCGGGTCGAACGTGCTGCCCGGGGCCGCATCGATCTCCAGCACATTGTGGCGCGTGAAGACGGTGTGCAGTTCCTTCTGTGTCATCTCGATGCCGCCGAGCAGGTTCTTGCCCGCTTCGGTGAGCGTGCCGCGGTCGGCGTCCGGCAAGGCGGCGAGGGCTCGGGCGAGGTTGTCGGCGACGTTCAGGAGGTCGCCGGCGAACTTGCCGATTCCATAGACGCGGGCTTCGGAGACTTCGCGCTCGGCCCGTTTGCGGGTGTTGTCGAGGTCCGCATAGAGCCGGAGGAACTGCGTGCGCAGCTCTTCCTTCTCGGTCTCCAGCCGGGCGATCACCTCTTCAGGCGACGGTGCTGCGGTGTCCGCAGCCGCTTCGGGCGCTGCTTCAAGATCGGCGGTTTCGTTCTCGTTCGTTGTGTCGCTCATGACTTTCCATCCTTGCCGCGCCGGCCCGCGAGAATCTCGCCGACCACTTTCGCGGTATAATCCACCATCGGGATGACCCGGGCATAGTTGAGCCGCGTTGGCCCGATCACGCCGAGTGCCCCGATCACCTGCTTCGTGCCCCCCATATAGGGAGCCACAATCACACTTGAACCCGAGAGCGGAAAAAGCCTGTTCTCGGCGCCGATAAACAGGCGCACGCCTTCGGCGTCGCGCGTGGTGTCGAGGATTTCCAGCAGGCTCTGCTGGCGCTCCAGCTCGTTGAACAGCTGGCGCACCCGGTCGAGGTCCTCGGCCGCCTTGGCGTCTTCGAGGAGGTTGGCGCGGCCGCGCACGATCAGGCTGCGGCCCCGGCCCGGCGCGTCGCCGCCCCATTGGGCGAGACCGGCCTCGACGAGGGCGGTGGCGGCGGTGTCGAGCGCGGCGCGGCGGGTGCGCAGTTCCTCCCGGACCTCGTTTGTCGCTTCCGCGAGAGTGCGGCCCTTGAGGCGGGTGGAGAGATAGTTGCCGGCCTCGATCAGCGTGGTGAGAGGCAGGCCTTCGGGGACCTTGAGGAAGCGGTTCTCGACATCGCCGTCCTCGGTGACCAGCACGCACAGTGCGTCGCCGCCGGCGAGGGGGACGAATTCGACATGCCGGACCGGGGCGTCGCGGGTGGGCGAGGAGACGAGGCCGGCGCCGCCGGTGAGGCCCGAGAGGATGCTGGAGGCCTCGCCGAGCACGCTTTCAAAGTCGGCGCCTGCAGCGGCGAGGCGGTCGTCGATGGTTTTCTTGTCGAGTTTCGAGGGCTCCCCGTATTCGAGGAAGCCATCGACGAAGAGGCGCAGGCCCCGGTGGGTCGGGGCGCGTCCGGCGGAGATGTGGGGGGCGTCGAGCAGGCCGAGCTCGGTCAGGTCGGCCATCACGTTGCGGATCGAGGCGGGGGAGAGCTGGATGCCGCTTTTCGACAGCGTACGCGAGCCGACCGGCTCACCGGTGGCCAGGTAGCCTTCGACGATCTCCCGGAATATGTCGCGGGAGCGCTGGTCGAGGCGCTGCATGAGGGAATTGGTCTCGAACCGTTCGGCCATGCTCATGGAGTAAGGAGCGCACGCCGACTGTTCAATAGGCCAGCCGCTGCGCAGGCCGCAAATCAGTTGAGCCCTTCGATCTGGCCGGCGGCGTTCAGGTGCATGATCTCGGCGGCGGGGTGGCGGGGCAGGCCCGGCATGGTCATGATGTCCCCGCAGATCGCCGCAACGAAGCCGGCTCCGGCCGACAGGCGCACCTCGCGCAGGCGCACGACATGGCCTTCCGGCGCGCCGAGCAGGGCCGGGTCGGTCGAGAAGCTGTACTGGGTCTTCGCCATGCAGACCGGCAGCTTGCCGAACCCGGCGGCTTCCCAGGCCTTCAGCTGGTTGAGGACGGCGCGCGTCGTCTCGACCCGTTCGGCGCGGTAGATGCGCCGGGCTACCGTCTCGATCTTATCGAACAGGGGCATGTCGTCCGGGTACAGAAGTTTGAACGGCTCGGCCCGGCGGGCCGTGAGTTCGGTGACGGCGCGGGCGAGTGCCTCAGCGCCGCGCCCGCCTTCGGCCCAGTGGGTGCACAGCGCCACCGGCACGCCGAGCTTTGCGCAATAACTTTCTATGGCCGTTATTTCGGCAGAGGTATCGGTGGTGAAGCGGTTGATGGCGACGACGACCGGCAGGCCGAAGAGGCGCAGGTTCTCGATATGCCGGCCAAGGTTGGCGAGTCCGGATTCGAGGGCGCTGTAGCTGACCATCGCCAGGTCGTCCTTGGCGAGGCCGCCGTGCATCTTCAGGGCACGGACGGTTGCCACCAGCACGGCGGCGTCCGGCACGAGATTGGCTTGCCGGCACTTGATGTTGAGGAATTTCTCGGCGCCGAGATCGGCGCCGAAGCCGGCTTCGGTCACCACATAGTCGGCCATGTACAAGGCCGCGCGTGTGGCGATCACGGAGTTGCAGCCATGTGCAATGTTCGCGAAGGGGCCGCCATGGATGAAGGCCGGGTTGTTCTCCAGTGTCTGGACGAGGTTCGGCTGCATCGCGTCCTTCAGCAGCACCATCATGGCGCCGACGGCCTTGATGTCGGCGGCGGTGACGGCGGCGCGGTCGCGCGTGTAGCCGACGATGATGCAGGCGAGGCGCGCCTCAAGATCGGCGGCATCCTTGGCGAGGCAGAGGATCGCCATCACTTCGGAGGCGACCGTGATGTCGAAACCGGTTTCCGAGGGCGAGCCGTTGCCGGGCCCGCCGAGGCCGGAGACAACATTCCTCAGGCTACGGTCATTCATGTCCATCACCCGGCGCCAGGTGACGCGGCCAGGATCGATGCGCGGTTCATGGTTCCAGTGGATGTGGTTGTCGACCATCGCGGCGAGCAGGTTGTGCGCCGAGGTGATGGCGTGGAAATCGCCGGTGAAGTGGAGGTTGATCTCGTCCATCGGTACGACCTGCGAGAGGCCGCCGCCGGTGGCGCCGCCCTTCATGCCGAAGCAGGGGCCGAGCGAAGGCTCGCGCAGGCAGAGCATCGTCTTCTCGCCGATCCGGCTCAGCGCGTCGGCAAGGCCCACGGAGGTCGTCGTCTTGCCTTCGCCGGCCGCGGTCGGGTTGATCGCGGTGACGAGGATCAGCTTTCCGAGGTTCTGCGGGCGCAGGTCCTTGATGAAGCGGGCGGAGACTTTCGCCTTGTCGTGGCCATAGGGGATGATGTCCTCGGCCGGAATACCAAGGCGTGCCGCCACCTCGCTGATGGGGCGTTTCTTCGCCGCGCGCGCAATCTCGATGTCATTAGCCATGTCCGGCGATACTCCTTGGGCGCGTCCTTTGGAGTGGACACGCTGCACAAAACCCGCAAATCAGGCCGCAACCTATAAGGATTCCGCATGATGCCCAGTGCCACGACCACTCTTCTCCGCCCTTCCGGCCGCGCTTTCGATCAGTTGCGCCCGATTTCCCTCGAAACCGGGGTCACCCGGTATGCCGAGGGCTCCTGCCTCGCGAAGTTCGGCCACACCCATGTGCTGTGCACCGCCAGCTGGGAAAAGGGTGTGCCGGGCTGGATGAAGGGGAAGGGCGCAGGCTGGGTGACCGGGGAGTACGGCATGCTGCCGCGCGCGACCCACACGCGCGGACGCCGGGAGGCGGCGCAGGGCAAGCAATCCGGCCGTACGCAGGAAATCCAGCGCCTGATCGGCCGCTCGATGCGGTCGGTCATCGATCTCACCGCGCTCGGCGAGAACACGATCACCATCGACTGTGACGTGGTGCAGGCCGATGGCGGCACGCGTACGGCCTCGATTACGGGCGGCTTCGTGGCGCTGGCGCTCGCCTGCAAGTATCTGCAGACGGAAGGCGTCATCAAGACGAGCCCGGTGCTCAAGCAGGCAGCGGCCATCTCGGTCGGGCTGTTCCAGAACCACCCTGTCCTCGATGTCGATTATCCGGAGGATTCCGGCGGCGAGGCGGACATGAATGTCGTGATGAGTTCGGATGGCGGCTTCATCGAAGTGCAGGGCACGGGCGAGTCTCGCCCGATGACGCGGCCCGAACTCGACGCGATGATGGTGCTGGCGGAGAAGGGCTGCGACGAGCTGTTTGCCGCCCAACGTTTGGCGATCGGCTAAACTATTCGGCGGCTGGCTTGGCGCCCGTCCAGGTCACTTCCTGTCCGTAGAGCGGCACGGTGGACAAGCTCATCTTGGCGGAGCCATCGACGATGGTGCGGCTGAAGGAGACGTAGATCAGGCTGTCGCTGCTCGCGTCATAGATGCGGCGCACGGCGAGCTGCTTGAACACGAGGCTCTGGCTCTGGTCGAAGACTTCCTCGCCGGACTTGTCGGTGTCGATCCGGCCGACCTTGATTGGGCCGGACTGGAGGCAGGAGATCGAGGAGTTCGACGGGTTCTCGAACCAGTTGCCCTTGCCGAGCCGGTCCCACACGCCGCGGTCGAAATGCGCGAGGTGGCAGACCACGCCGGCCACCTTCGGATCCTGCAGCTGCATGATCTTGATCTCATTGCCGGTCCAGTCGTTCTTGAATTCCCCGACTTCGGTTCCCCCGCCGCCGCAAGCGGCCAAAAGGCAAACGGAGACGAGCGCAGACGCGGTTTTCAGGATATCCATCGACATACGACGCGCTGATGCGCGATTGGTTCCCGGCCGATTCAATTATTATTCAGTTTGCTCAGCTGACCGAACGCAGTGGGGACAGACTGTCCCATTGGACGATGCCGTGCGCCTCGTCGGCCTCGAAGCCGGCGAGATGTTTCAACAGCTCCACGCGCTCACTCGCCGGCATACCCGCCAGTGACCGGGCCTGACGGTCGAGCAGCCGGTACAGCAGGGCACGGTCAAGCGGGTCCGCGAGGTGGCCTTCGAACAGGTCGCCGAGTGCGGCTTCGACGGCCAGATCGCCTTCCGCCGGGCCGCCAAAGATCGCAGAAGCGTAGAGCCGAAGGCGCGGCAGTTCGTCGTTAATGATGTGTATCCAGTTCATGGCGCGCGTGTAGCCCCGGCGCGACACTCGCTTGCCACGGGAAACCATGACACCGTGGCCATTTCTCCCTGCGACATCCTGTCCGTCAGGCGACGAGACCCAGCGCCAGACCCCGCAGGCCGGCCGTTACACGGTCATGCACGTCGAGCTTGTCGAAACACCGCCGGACATACGTGTCGACCGTGTTGGACGAGATGCTCAGCTGGGCCGCGATCATCTGGTTGGAATGGCCGCGGACCACGAAGCCGAGGATCTGGCGCTCGCGCTCCGACAGGCTCACCTGCCCGGGCAGGGCCTCGAGGATGATGTCACAGCAGCGAAGGTGAGCGAGCTGGCAGGCGGCATGCAGCTCGGCGATTTCCCGCTCGTCCAGCAGGGGCACATCGTTGCCGATACCGGCTGCATAATAGCCGTTGCGCCCGTTGGGGCCGAAGACCGGGATCGCGAGTCCCGGCCCGAAACGCTGGGCCCGGATGTTGTCGATATAGGCACGTTCCTCGGCATCGAGCGTCGCCATCTTCTCGACCTCTGACCACCAGAAGGGCAGCGTGCGGCGTGCGGCGATGCGAGGCACAGGGTCTATATGGATATAGTCCGACCTCCAGTAGGTCTCGACCCAGCTCGCGGGCCAGCCGAAATTGTAGACCCGGATGTCCGGACCAAAATCGACGGCGCCGACCGGGGGATAGTGACTGTAGCTGAGCATCTTGATGCGGACGCTCGGCGCGTAGGATTCCATCGCAAACTGGATTTGCGGCAAGTCGGTCGCCGCGCTCACGGCGCGGCGCAGGCGGTCAAGCGGAGAGGTATCGGGTTCCGGTGACTTGGCCATAGTCCTTTCAGGGCATCAAACGTTGCCCCGGCAGGATGCCTTTGTTTTCTCTGGAGCGGAAGAAGAAACTATTCGGCCGCGACGCGGCGCTGGCCTTCCTCGTCTTCAGTGTCGAACACGAGGATGTCTCCGGGCTGGCATTTCAGTTCGCGGCAGAGCGCCTCGAGGGTGGAAAACCGGATGGCCTTGGCCTTGCCGGTCTTCAGGATGGAGAGGTTGGCGAGGGTGACGCCGACACGTTCCGACAGCTCTGTCAGGGACATGCGGCGCTCGAGGAGCACGCGGTCGAGGGTCACGCGGATGGTCATGTGTTGATGGCGCTCCTCAGATCGTCATTTTTTCTTCATCGCGCAGGCGGGTGCCTTCACGGAAAACTTGGGAAAGCACAAACAGCGCGGCAACCGAGATCCACAGTATGAACTGAGTCGAGAGGCGTGGTGGCTCATCACCGACAAGGCTTGGCATGGTCGACACCACCATAACCACCGCTATGCGGATCAGTTCCATCGCCGCAATCGCGATACCGACCCGCGACAGGCGGCTGGCGTTTTCCGGCACGAAGGGGTCGCCGTCCGCGAGTGTCAGCAAGATGCGGCGCAGCTGGAGGCAGATGAAGATGACGCCGGGCACGATCACCGCGAGGCCTGCCAGGCCGATGACCAGCTGGCCCGGCATCACGCCGTCCGCCAGCGCCTTGATGCCGGAGACTTCGGTGCTGCCGCCGGACAGGCTTGCCATCAGGCCGATCGCCAGAACGGGGATGCCGATGACGCCCATCGCCCCCACGATCCACATGGCGACCGTGACAAGCACAGTCATGATTTCTGCCATGGAATTTCGTCCGGTGCTCGGCATACCTAGTCTTTTCACCCTCTATCCTTGATGGTTGATGAACCCGGACTCAGCGCGTGCATTGTCCCGGTTTTACCGAATAACGATATATGAGTTCGCGCACAACGCAAGAATGGAGCCAAAATGGCAGCCCGATCCGCCGAATCGCCCCCACGACTCGCGCCTGGACCGCTTCTGGCGGCCACGCACAACAAGGGCAAGGTCGAAGAATTGAAGGCCCTGTTCGAGCCGCACGGCTTCAAGGTGGTCTCTGCGTTCGATCTGGCGCTGGATGAGCCGGAGGAGACGGAGACAACTTTTGCGGGAAATGCGCTGCTCAAGGCGCGCGCCGCGATGAAGGCCTCGGGTCTGCCCGCGCTCTCGGACGATTCGGGTCTGGCAGTGACGGCGCTCGGCGGCGAGCCGGGGATCTATTCGGCCCGCTGGGCGGGCGAGCCGCGCGACTTTTACGTGGCCATGCAGCGGGTCGAAGAGGCCCTGAAGGCGAGTGGGTCGCCGGACCGGTCCGCCAAGTTTGTCTGCGCGCTGGCGGTGGCCTGGCCGGACGGGCAGGAGGCGGTGTTCGAGGGCGAGGTGCACGGTCAGCTGGTCTGGCCGCCGCGCGGGACGCGGGGGTTCGGCTATGATCCGGTTTTCGTGGCTGCGGGCGAAACCCTGACCTTCGGCGAGATGGACCCGGACCGGAAGCATGCGATGAGCCACCGCGCCGACGCCGTGAAAAAACTCCGCGCGGCCCTGCTGCCATGACCAATGCCCCCGCGCCCTTCGGACCGCATTTCGGTTTTGGCCTGTACGTGCACTGGCCCTACTGCGCACGCATCTGCCCGTATTGCGACTTCAACGTCTACGCCGCCAAGGACCGTGACAGCGGACCGCTGGTCGAGGCCATCGCCGCAGACATCCATGCGCACCGGCCAAGGATGCCGCAGCATGGCGGGCTAGACACGGTTTACTTCGGCGGTGGGACCCCGGCGCTGTTGCGGCCGGACGAGTTGGGAACGATCCTGCTGGCGGCGTCAGAGACGTTCGGCATCAAGCGCGGCGCCGAGATTACGCTGGAAGCCAATCCCAATGATGTTCTGCGGGCGGATCTTCTCGGCCTGCAGAGAGCCGGGGTGACGCGCCTGTCGATCGGCGTGCAGTCGTTGCGCGATTCCTCGCTCGCCTTTCTCGGACGCGACCATGATGCCGTCTCGGCGGCCGAAGCGGTGAAGCGCGCGCTGAAGGTGTTTCCGTCCGTCTCGATCGATCTGATCTACGCGCGCCCGGGCCAGAGCCCGGCGAGCTGGGAAGGCGAACTGAAGGATGCGCTTGCCCTCGGCGCGCCGCATCTGTCTTTGTACGAACTGACCTTTGAGGCGAAGACACCGTTCGGCCTGGCCGCCGCGCGCGGCGATATATCGCCGATGGGCGATGATGCGCAGGCGGATCTTTATGAGTTGACCCAGAGCGTTACGGCGGCGGCCGGCCTTCCGGCCTATGAAGTGTCCAACCATGCCGCCTCGCCCGCGCACCAGTCCCGGCACAACCTGACCTATTGGCGCGGCGGGGACTGGATCGGCGTCGGCCCCGGCGCACATGGACGCATCTCGGTCGGCGGCGGGCGCTATGCCAGCGAAGCTGAGCGGCGGCCGGAAGCATACATTGCGAACGTGCAGGCGCTGCAGAGTGGCTGGGGCGATGCGTCGCGGCTGGAGCCGCTGGAAGTCGCGCGCGAACTGCTTGCGATGGGCCTGCGCGCGGGGGAGGGCGTAGACCTGCGGCGCGTCGAAGTGGTGTCCGGCGTGCCGGTGCCGCGCGACAAGATCGCGGTGTTTGCCGACAAGGGCTGGGCGGTGCTGGAGGGCGCGGAGCTGCGCCTGACGCCGAGCGGCCGTTTGCTGGCGGACGCCATCACGGCGGCGCTCAGCCCTTAGTTTCAGGCGCGCGGATGGGCGGCGGCGTGCACGGCGCGCAGGCGGCTTGAGTCTACGCCGGTATAAACCTGCGTCGTCGACAAAGAGGCGTGACCAAGCAGGGTCTGGATTGCGCGCAGGTCTGCTCCATTGGCGAGAAGGTGCGTCGCGAATGCATGGCGTAAGGCATGCGGCGTCGCGGTTTCCGGCAGACCGAGAAGCCCGCGCAGCATCTGCATCCGGCCCTGGATGATCCGTGGACTGAGGGGGCCGCCCTTGGCGCCCCGGAACAGGGCGCCGCTTTTCGTGAGGGCGTAGGGGCAGAGTTTGCCATATTGGTTGATCGCCTCGCGCACCGGCGCGATTAGAGGCACGAGCCGTACCTTGCCGCCCTTGCCAGAGACGCGCAGGCGCTCCGGAGCCGGGAGGTCAGCGCCGGTCAGGCTGAGTGCTTCGGAAATGCGCAGGCCGCCGCCATAGAGCAGCGAGAGCACGGCGAGATCGCGCGCGGCGATCCACGGTTCGGCGTCCGGTTCTGTCTCGGCCTCGTGCAGGATGTCCTTGGCCGCTTCGATCGACACCGGACGGGGCAGGCGCGGCGCGCGGCGGGGCCCTTGCAGGTACCCGATCTCGGCATTCTCGAGCCCGTGCGCGCGGCTCATCCAGCGGTAGAGTGCCTTGATCGAGGACAAGAGGCGCGCAATCGAGGCGTCGGAAAGGCCGTCGCGGCGGCGCGCGGCGAGATAGGCTCGGATGTCGCGCGCCTTGAGGCCGGCGAGCGCCTTGAGGCTGGGCTCGGTGCCCAGATGCAGGCGCAGGAACCCGAAGAACATCGCAAGGTCCGAGCCATAGGCCTCGACCGTCTTGGCCGCCATGCGGCGCTCGTTGCCGAGATGTGAGAGGAAGGCGGGCAGGACGTCCATGTCCCGAGTGTGGACTGTTTACCTTAAGCGCTGGTTGAAGCCCAGCAGGTCCGGGGATTTCGCTGGTTGGTGCGTTAATTGCTCGGCGTCCGGCGAACAGGCGCCACGGTGGAGGGACGCATGCGGTATCTGGGGATAGACCTTGCCCGGTCGGTCGCGATCATTTTCGTGATCCTCGGGCACGCGCTGATGGGCGCGAACGTTCAGGAAGGCGCCGCAGTTTCAGCGCTCAGGTTCTTCCTCGCTGTCTCTCCGCCGGTGTTCTTCTGCCTCTTCGGTTGCATGCTGCAGCTGGTCTATGCCCGTCAGTATGCCGCCGGCCGCCAGACCGAGATCGTCCAGCGCCTGCTGACCCGCGCTGTTCAGTGCTGGGCCCTCTATGTGCTGACCTGCGCGGCGATGTGCATCGCGGCGGGCTTGCCGTTCACCTATTTCATCCGCTGCGCCCTGTTCCTGGGCGACACGCCGTACACGGATATCCTCAAGTTCTACGCGGCTCTTCTGCTGACGGCGCCCCTACTGGTGGCCGTCAGCGTGCGCCATGGCATCTGGCCGCTGGTGGCTGTCTGCCTTCTTATCCAGGCGGCTTTCCCGCTGATCTCCCATATCCCCCCAATTCAGGGCTTCGCGGGTTCGGCGACGCTTTCCGCCTTCCTCTATGGCGGTGAGTATACTGGTCATACGGGACCATCCGTCATCCATGGCCTGGGCTTCGTTGTCTTCGGCATGCTGCTGGGCCGCGTTTGGCAAAGCCGGCCGGGTCGCGAATTCCTGTTGTCGGGTCCGGGCTGGGCGCTGCGCGCAGGCTTCCTCGCGATGCTCGCGGCCACGGCCACCTGGATCATCGCCGGCGGTCACAACTTGCTTGAGCCGGCCGAGCGCATCACGCTGCGCAATACCAATCACCCGCTTTACCTGCTGTTCGGCTGCACGGCAGCGATTGTTTTCATCGAAGTGTTCAGCGCGCTGCGGCGGCTGGCCGGCATCGGCGCGAAATCCTTCTGGATGATCTTCGGGCAGACGAGCCTGTTCACGTTCTGCTTCGGCAATGTCCTTCTCTATGCCGTCAAGCTGCCCGACCCTGCCTCGGCGCCCGATCCGGCACGCATGGTCTGGTCGACGCTCGCGGCGCTGAGCCTCAGCATCCTTTACTTCCAATTCCGGGAAGGGCGCTGGGTGAAGTCAGACCGGCCTGCCGCGCGGGCTTATCGTTGGCTCGCCGATGACAGCGCCGCGCAACTGGTCCGCTGGGCCACGGGGCCGTTCTTCGCGCCGGGTTACGGCTCGTCCAAGCCGCTCAAACCGGTCGATACCGCGCTCTAGGGCTCGTTACCTTCCCAATCGACGATCCAGTCCTCCTGGTCTTCGTCGAACACCGTCTCTTCAGAGACCGTCCGGCCACGGACTGAATGACCCTCGGTATGGACCCGCTCGCGGTCGCCGCAGCGCAGGTGATGCCACTCGGGCAGGTCCTTGCCTTCGTTGACAAGGCGGTAGGCGCAGGTCGAGGGCATCCAGCGGATTTCCTCGATGCCGGCCGGTGTCAGCTTCACGCAGTCCGGCACATGCAGCTTGCGGTTGGCATAGTCCGAACACTGGCAGGTGCCGGCGTCCAGCAAGCGGCAGTGCAGCTTGGTATAGGCGATCTCGCCGGTGTCTTCGTCCTCGAGCTTCAGGAGGCAGCACTTCGCGCAGCCATCGCAGAGCGATTCCCATTCGGCCTCGTCCATCTGGTCGAGGCGTTTGGTTTTCCAGAAGGGAAGGGAAGTCATGCGCTGAGACCGGCCCATTCCGGGGTCTTGTCGATCAGGCCGCTCGCAAACCAACAGGACGAGGAGACCGTTTCTTTCGCAATGATCACATCCTTCATGATCTGCGTGACTAGCCGCTTGCCGAGGCCGCGACCGCCGAGCGCATCGGGCACGATCGTATGCGTGATGTGCCGGTGGCCGGATTTTGGGCGCTCGTAGGTGAGATAAGCTTCGACGCCGTCGATCACTACAAAGTATCGCTGGCGGACGGAATCATGCTGGATGTCGTGGGTCATGCGAGCACGTCCTGCCAGTCGGGGTGCTTCCCGATTTGCGCCTTGGCGAAGGGGCAGAGCGGTATGATCTTGATCCCGGCCGCGCGGGCGTTTTCCACCGCGCGTTTGACAAGCGCTTGCCCAGCGCCCTTGCCGCGGAGCGCATCCGGCACGCCGGTATGATCAATGATCGACCGAGTGGCGCCCGCCTTCGAATAGGTCATTTCGGCGGTATGGCCGTCTATGGTGGTCAGGTACCGCCCGCCGGTGGGGCCATCCTCGCGCGTTACAACTATATCGGTCATGCCAAACTCCACCTTCGTGTTCGTTGACACGAAAGTGGAGTGGGCGGCAACAAAGGGCAATGGCCATCAGCCAATAGCACTTATGCAGACAAGAGCCGCAACCGGCCTTCGGCCTACTTCTTCTTGAAAGCGTCCTTCACGTCGCCGACTTTCTTGCGGACTTCGCCTTCGGCCTTGTCCATCTTGCCTTCGGCCTGCAGCTTCTCGTTGCCAGTCAGCTTGCCGACGCCGTCCTTGATGTGGCCTTCCGCCTTTTTGGCCTCGCCCTTCAGATGTTCCTTGTCCATGAGGAGTTTCCTTTCTGTTGCGCCGCACGAATTGCGGACATTCGAACAACGCAGGTTTGCGGGACGGGTTCCGCGCAAACCCCCTACTCAAGACACCCCGCGCAGGTTAATTCGGCGCAATGGCCCGCCTGCTTCTGCATCCTGAACTGGACTGGACGGACGACGGCGCGCCGCACGCGCGCCGCCACGACGACGTCTATTTCTCTGCACAGGACGGCCTCGCCGAAACGCGGGCAGTGTTTCTGAACGGGTGCGGCTTGCCGGAATCCTGGGAAGGCCGCACTGAGTTCACCGTGGCGGAGACGGGTTTCGGCACTGGCCTCAATTTCCTCGCGCTCTGGCAACTCTGGCGGGCGCATCGTCCCACACCCGCGGCGCAGCTCACCTTCGTCAGTTTTGAAGCCTATCCCCTGCGCCGCGAAGACGCTGCCCGCGCGCTGTCGGCCTGGCCTGAACTTAGCGATCTGGCAGACGCGCTGACGGCGCGCTGGCCAGACCCGGTGCGCGGTGTACGGAGCATTGCATTTCCGGAAGACGGCGTGCGCCTCATCCTGCATCTCGGCGATATCCGCGAGACGCTGGCGCAGAGCGCCTTCAGGGCGGATGCCTGGTTCCTCGACGGGTTCAGTCCGGCGAAGAATGACGACATGTGGCACGCAGGACTCTATCCCGATCTCGCCGCGCGATCGGCGCCGTGCGCACGGCTGGGCACATTCACCGTGGCCGGCGCGGTGCGGCGCGGGCTTGCTGACGCGGGGTTCGAGGTTTCGAAAGCTGAAGGCCATGGCCGCAAGCGCGAGCGGCTGGAGGCGCGGCTGGTGCTGGCGCCGGTTGCGGCGGCCGATACGTTCGGGATGCGTGGGCCGCCCGCCGCTCCGGCCCGCGTGGCTATCCTCGGCGCGGGGATTGCAGGCGCTGCCCTCGCGCAGGCCTTGAAGGGCAGGGGCATCGAGGCCGAAGTTTTCGATCCGGCTCCGCGACCCGCGAGCGGCGCGAGCGGCAATCCGTTGGCGCTGCTTATGCCGCGCCTCGATGCCGGCGATACGGCCGAGGCAGGCCTGCTGCTGGGTGCCTATCTCGCCGCGCGCGATGTCTACCGCGATATGCCGGAGGCGGAGGAGACGGATGTGCTCCAGTCTCCGCGCAACGACGCCGAACGCGCGCGCTTTGAAAAGCTGCTCGCCGACCCGCCGCTGCCGTTCGAATATCTCGAAGCGGCGCGGGGCGGCGGCCTCCTGCACAAGCGGGCCCTGATCCTGCGTCCGCCCCAGCTCGTGGCGCGGCTGCTGAAGGGGGGCACCTGTCATTTCGGCGGCGAGCCGGTGGTTGATCTGGCGCAACGCTCCGTCAACGGACGGTCGTTTGAGGCGATCATCTTTGCGAACGGCATGGCGGCGGCGGCTCTTGCGCCGTCGCTTCCGCTGGAGGCACGGTTGGGGCAGGTGGATTTTCTGGAGACGCCGGTGAACGCGCCGCCGTCAGCGGCTGCCTCCGGCAGCTATGCGTTGGCGCTCGGGCCGCAGCGGCTCTGGGGCGCAACGTTCGGGCCGTCGGGAACGGATTTTGCGCCGGGCGGCACGGTCGAGGCGCGCGCCGAGAATCTTGAAGGCCTTGAGCGGCTCTCGCCGTATTGGGTCCGTGCGGCGCGTGAGGCGGGCGTCCAGTCCCGCGCCAGCCTCCGCGCGACGACGCCGGACCGCCTGCCGCTGATCGGCGCGGTGCCGGATTACCCGGCTGCGCTCGAGCTTTTTGCGCCGATGAAAAAGGGGCGTGCCGTAGATACGGACGCCCCTCTCCTTCCGGGTGTTTATGTTGCCAGCGGATACGGGGCGCGGGGCTTCACCTGGGCGCCTTGGGCGGCGGACGTTCTGGCGGCGCAGCTTACCGGTTCGCCCATTCCAGCATCCTTGCCGGCGCTTCGGGCTGTCAGTCCGCTGCGCTTCGTGTTCCGCATACTGAAGCGCGGCTGAAGATGGTCAGGGCGCCTGCACGAAGGAGACGACGAGGCCGTCTTCGTGTTGCGACTGGACGCTCAGCAGCATTTCGCCAAGCTCCATCGAGATGCCGCCCTGAAAGTGCGCGACGGTAAGCGCCGCAACCAGAACCGCCAGGGCGAGGGCGCCAAGCAGCCGGTTGTTGCGAAGAAGTGTCCCCTTGGTCATCGGTCCGGTCCTTGGTCGGAAAGTCGCTGGTTGGCGGTGGCAGGAAGGGCAGGTGTCAGTTGCCTTTTTCGAGGTCCTTGAATTCCTGGCGCAGGCGCCATTCGTCCGAGGTAACGGTGCGTTCGATGTTCTTCAGGCGCTCTTCGAGATCCATGAAGGAGTATTTGATGGCGCCGAAGGTGGCGCGCGGCCGGTCCGAGACGCCGCGCCAGAAGGCGTCTTCGTCGGCGGAGAAATTGCCGTAGCCGGCCGGTGCGTAGGGCGTGATCATAGCAACCACGAGATAGGCGACGAAGATCAGGGGACCGGCCACGAACAGGAGCAGCAGGACAGCGATCACGCGCACGAGTGTCACGTCCCAGTCATACCGCTCGGCGAGACCGGCGCAGACGCCGCTGATCACCTTGTCAGTACGCGAACGATAAAAGCGTTTCGGGTTGGGAGAGCTATAGGGATCGTAGGGGCGGGACATCGGGCGGCCTCTCATTCTTCGAACGTTGTGCGGGTGGGGCGAGGCGGACGGCGCGGGGCGTCCGCCTCATTTTTTTCGAGCAGCGCTTCGAGGGACTCGATGCGCCGCTCCATCGCTTTGGCAGACCGCCATAGGTCTTCGAGCATCCGCTCGTCATCCGGTTGCAGCGTCTTCTGCCGACGCCACAGCGTGACGTAGTGGAAGATCATCGCTGGCAGGATGATGAAGATCGAGACGATCCCCATGACGGCGACCAGGACGATGGCAGCTTCATCCATCAGGTGTCTCCCTCAGCCCGGCGGGCGGCGGCCGTTGCGCGGCTTTCGGCAATCAGGCCCGGGGCGCAGATGAGCGCGAGGACGCCGGCGAGGCAGGCTATCGACATCAACATCGATCAGCCCTCCGTCTTCTTGCCGGACGCCGGCTTGCCTTTGCGGGCTTTCAGCGCTGCGAGTTCCTTCTCGACCGACTCGTTCTGCTCGAGTTCGGCAAACTCCTGCGCGAGACCCGGCTCACCGCCGCGGATCGTGTCCGCATAGGCTTCCATCTCGTCGACTTTGCGTTCCAGCTGATTATAGCGCAGGATCGCTTCGTCGGCGCGGCCATCATAGAGCTGGCTGCGCATGCGGATGCGTTGCTCGGCAGCTTCGCGGCGCATCACGAGGGCGCGGTGCTTGGCTTTCGCTTCGTCGAGTTTCGCCTGCAGTTTTACAAGGTCTTCCTGGCGGCGCAGGAAGGCTTCCTCGGCAATCACCATCGCCTCCTGGCGGCGGACGATTTCGGTTTCCGATTTCTGCTTGGCGAGCAGCGCGCCGCGGGCAAGGTCCTCGCGGCCCTTGTCGATGGCGAGTTCGGCCTTGGCGGCCCAGTCGTCACGCGAGGCCGAGAAGTGGACGATTTCGCGTTCCATTTCCTTCTTGTCGGCCATGGCGCGCGCCGCAGAGGTGCGCACTTCGACCAGCGTATCTTCCATTTCCTGGATGATCAGCCGGGCGATTTTTTCGGGGTTTTCGGCGCCGTCCAGCATCGCGTTGAGGTTGGAGTTGATGATGTCGCCGAGGCGGGAGAAGAGACCCATTGTCAGTTTCCTTTCTTGGTCCCGGATCAGAAGAAGATGCCGCCGAGGATCACGCCTGCGGCAAAGAACATCCAGGTTTCAGCTGAGCGCGTGGGTAGTCCTGGTCGTTCATGGTCTTCTTAGTCCTTCGTTGGGGTTGGCAACGCCCGTCGCCTGATGGCTTTCTTGTTTTCAAGGACCGTGCCAGTTCCGGATTAATTGTTTAGAGCCTTGAAATATTGAAATAAAAAACTTTCCCCGAAGTGGTTTTTAAGAATTGTTTGGTGAAACCCACCAAAATATTGGTCGAAATCACAATCGATATTCGCTAGAAAGACCTCATGCAGGACCGGTCCAAGCAGCTCGTTGGAGAATCGCCGCCCTGGCTCAGCGCGCAGGAGCATGCGAGCCGTGTGGCCCCGCTGGACCGCTCGGTGCTGGTCATCGGAGAGCGCGGGACCGGCAAGGAACTGATCGGCGAGCGGCTGCACTTCCTGTCGAAGCGCTGGGAAGGCCCCTTCGTGAAGGTCAACTGCGCCGCGCTGTCTGAAACGCTGCTGGATTCGGAGCTCTTCGGGCACGAGCGCGGCGCCTTCACGGGCGCGACCGAGCTGCGCCGCGGAAGGTTCGAACTCGCCGATGGCGGCACGATCTTTCTCGACGAGATCGCGACCGCCGGGGAGGCCTTGCAGGAAAAGCTGCTGCGCGTCGTCGAATATGGCGAGTTCCAGCGGGTCGGGGGCTCGAAAGTGCTGACCACCAATGTGCGCATTGTTGCCGCCACCAATGCGGACCTGCCGGCGCTGGCGGAAGCCGGCAGGTTCCGCTGGGACCTGCTCGACCGGCTCTCCTTCGACGTGATCACGCTGCCGCCGCTGCGCGTCCGGCACGGGGACAAGAGCCTGCTGGCGGACTTTTTCGCGCGCCGCATGGCGGTCGAGCTGGCGCAGGACTTCCCGGGTTTTGCGCCGTCCGCCATCGAGGCGATCGAGGCGCATGACTGGCCGGGCAATGTGCGCGAGCTGCGCAACTTTGCGGAACGCCTCGCGCACCGCGCGCTGATCACGGCGCCGAATGATCCGGTGCAGTTTGATCCGGCGGCGCTCGACCCGTTCGCCTCACCCTGGAGGCCTGCCGGGAGGGCGAAAAAGGAGTCCATAGACCGTCCACAAAATGCCCCTGTGGAGCCCCCCGACCTATGGACGGTTGCGGGCGGTTTTCCGGAGGCTGTCCGCCTCTATGAACTGCGCCTGATCGACGCCGCCCTCGCCCGCGCGCAGGGCCATCAGGGCAGGGCGGCCGACACCCTCAGCCTCACCTATCACCAGTTTCGAGGCCTGCTGAAAAAGCACGGTTACGCCAAGCCGGAAAAGCCAGGCGCTTGACGCGCGTCCTCATGGCCGCCCGCCGCACAGATACTTGAACGTTACCGATTTTTGGCGGTGTGCGGTCCTATAGGGGGTCGCGCCCCGGTTTACTTTGCGTCATAGTAAACTGCCGACATGCGCAAAGGAGACGCTCATGCAGATTCAGATCACCGGCAAGCACATGAACCTTGGCGACGCGATGCGAGACCGGATCGAGGCAGGCCTCGAGGCGGCGGTGGCGAAATACTTCAACCGGACCGGCGAAGCGAGCGTCTTCGTCTCGCAGCAGGGCCCGTTCGTCGAAGTCGACTGCAATGTTCACCTGCCCTCCGGGATCGTCCTGCAATCGACCGGGCGCGCGGATGACCCCTATGCCGCGCTGGAAGTCAGCCTTGAAAAGATGGAAAAACGGGTGCGCCGCTACAAGCGCCGCCTGAAGGACCACCATGCCAGCGCGCCGCTGCCGATGCCGGCCGCTCCGGCCGCCGAAGCGCTGATCCTCGTTTCAGACACAGATGATTCAGATGATGAGCGTATTGAGGTGGGTGACGCTCCCCTGACAGTTGCAGAAACGAGCGTCCAGATCCGTACCATGACCGTTTCGGAGGCAGTGATGCAGCTCGAATTGCAAGATGTCCCGGCATTGATGTTCAGGAACGCTGGCCATGACGGCCTGAATATGGTCTACCGCCGCCCCGACGGGCACATTGGCTGGGTCGACCCTGCAAATACGCCCCGCATCTGAGTGTCACGGAACCGTAGACTCATGGCCACCGATCTGAGTGCCTTGCTGCAAGGCGGGGTGATCATCCCGCTTCAGGACGTGCCGAGCCGCAAGCAGGCGATCCACGTCCTGTGCGAAGCGCTGAGCGAGACGACCGGTATTGGCCCGCGCGTGATCGAGGACGCCGTGATGGAGCGCGAACGTCTCGGCTCGACAGGTGTCGGCGAAGGGGTGGCGATCCCGCATGCGCGCCTGCCAGGGCTCGAGAAGCCGGTCGGCGGGTTCATGCGCCTGCTGCACGGGGTCGAGTTTGAATCGATCGACGAGCGGCCCTGCGACCTGATCTTCATGCTGCTGGCGCCGGATGGTTCGGGCGCGGACCATTTGCGCGCCCTCGCGCAGGTCAGCCGCGTCTTCCGCCAAGGGCCGGTGCGCGACGCGCTGCGCAAGGCGCGGACGGAAGAGGATGTGCGCGCCGTGATCTGCAAGGAATCGGTCAGCGGCTGATCCGGGTTCGGTCACCGCAGACAAGAAAAAGCCCCGCCAGCGATGGCAGGGCTTTTGTTTGGGCGCCAGGTCTCAGCCTTCGGCAGGCGGCGGCGTGGCGAAGCCGCGATTGCGCAGCAGGGGCTCGATGCCCGGATCGGAGCCGCGGAAGTTGCGGTAGAGCTCGTCCGTCTCGCGCAGGCCGCCGGACTCGTAGACCCACTTCTTCAGCTTTGCGGCGAGTTCCGGATTGTAGATGTCGCCCGATTCCTTGAACGCGTCGAAACCGTCCGCATCCAGAATTTCCGCCCAGAGATAAGCGTAATAGCCGGCCGAATAACCGCCATCGAAGATGTGCGAGAAATAGGTCGTGCGGTAGCGCGGCTCGATCACTTCGGGGATCTTGTACTTCTTCAGCACGTCCAGTTCGAAGGCGCGCGCGTCGGTGATCTTCGCGGCCTCTTCGGAAGTCAGCATGTGCCAGTGAAGGTCGATCAGCGAGGCGGCGATGTATTCCGTCGTCTTGAAGCCCTGGTTGAAGGTGGCCGCGTTGTTCATCTTGTCGATGAGGGCCTGCGGGATCACTTCGCCGGTAACGTTGTGGCGGGCGTATTCGGCCAGAACCTGCGGCTCGCTCGCCCAGTGTTCCAGCACCTGCGCCGGGAACTCGACATAGTCCGGACCACCATACGTGCCCGAGAAGGACGGGTAGCGGATCGTGGTGAGCAGGCCGTGCAGGCCGTGGCCGAATTCGTGGAACAGCGTTTCGACTTCGGTGAACGACATCAGGGCCGGCTGGCCGGAGGCCGGCGCCACCATGTTCATGTTGTTGGTGATCACGGGGCGGATGACCTTGCCGTCCATCGCAGAGGACTCGCGATAACCGCTCATCCAGGCGCCGCCGCGTTTGGACTCGCGCGAGAACATGTCGATCATGAACAGGCCGAGATGCTCGCCCGTCGCGTTGTCTTTGACGTCATAGGCTTCGACGCTGGGGTGCCATCCGGCAACGTCGACGCGCTCCAGCGTGATGTTGAACAGGCGCCCGGCGACTTCGAAGGCGCCGTCCCGCGTGCGGCCGAGTTCGAAATACGGGCGCAGCTGGTTTTCGTCGAAGGCGTATTTTTCGGCGCGGACCTTTTCCGAATAGTGCCACCAGTCATGGCCCTCGATGGGGAAGCCCGCGAGCTTTTCCATGTCGGCCTTTTCTTCGGCGGCGCGGGCGAGACCCGGCTCCAGAACCTGAGCGAGGAAGTCGAGCGCAGCTTCTGGCGTTCTCGCCATCCGGTTCTCGAGCACGTAGTGCGCGTGGCTCTTGTAGCCCATCAGCTCGGCCCGCTTGGCGCGCAGCTGGGCAATCTTGACGGCAAGGGCGCCATTGTCGAACTCGCCGGAGTCCGCGCGCAGGCGGTAGCCGTCAAACAGCTGCTTGCGCAGCTCGCGGTCCTCGGCGCTGGTCATGAATCCTTCGTAGACGGAGCGGTCGAGGCCGATGACCCAGGTCTGGTTGCCGTCTGCATCCAGCGCATTCTTGAAGTCGTCCGACAGGCCGCCGAGGCGGGCTGGGTCGGACACTTCGAGTTTGAAGGCCTTGGTTTCGGCGAGCAGGTTCTGGCCGTACTGGGTGGTGAGGGCAGAGAGTTCTTCGTTGATCTTGGCGACCTCGGCCTGGACATCCGGCGCGAGCGCCGCGCCAGCGCGGACGAAGTTGCGGTGGGTCAGTTCGAGGAGGCGCGCGTCCTGTTCATCGAGACCGAGGCGATCGCGGGCGTCATACACGGCTTTGACGCGGGCGAAGATGACCGGGTTGAACGTCACCGCGTCGCTCTCGCGGGTCAGCATTGGGTAGATCTCGGCTTCGAGCGCCTGTATCGTCTCGTTAGTGTCGGTGTTGGAGAGGTTGCCGAACACGCCCATCACCTTGTTGAGGGACGCGTTGGACCGCTCCAGCGCGAGGATCGTGTTCTCGAAGGTTGGCTCTTCCGTGTTGTCGACAATCGCCTGGATGTCGGCCCGCGCTTCCAGAATGCCTTTGAGAATGGCCGGCTTGAAATGCTCATTCTTGATGTCAGCGAAAGGCGGAACGCCGTACGGGCCGGTCCAGTCGGCGCGGAAGGGGTTGCCCTCCAGTTCGGCGTCCGTGACCGTGATTTCTGGCAGTTCGATCTGGACGGCGGCGGCGGCGGGCTTGTCGGCGGCAGTTCCGCCGCAAGCGGCGGTGGCCACGAGTACGAGCGCAGCGGCGCCACCCTTTAGAGCTTCGGACATTTTCATCAGGCTTCCTTTGGAAAGGGGTTTTGTGACTGTGTAACGGCCACGCAGGAGGATTTCCAGAGAAAGCGGCAGGCCGGGGCAGATTTCACCCTGTTTTGATCCGAACGCCGCATGCGGCCTTCAGCGCGGCAGGCGCGAGACCACGCGGTGATACTCTTCCAGCGTTTCCTCGAAGATCTGCGCGATCGGTTTCACCTCGGAGATACGGCCCGCGACCTGGCCGGTCAGCGCGATACCGGCTTCCAGGTTGCCGCCAAAATAGACGTCCTGGGTGCCGGCGAATTCGCCGAAGATGTTCGGGCTGCCGTCCTTCTCAAGGCGTGTGGTGCGCTCGGTGCGCAAGGCGCGCAGGGCCGGGCCGGGGCCGGCGCGGTTGAGGAAGACGGTGTCGGTGGAATCGGCGCTGATGATCGCGTCTTTCCAGTTGGCATGGACCGGGCTTTCGGCGGCGGAGAGAATGCGCGTGCCCATCAGCACGCCTTCGGCGCCGAGCGCGAAGGCGGCCGCCATCGTGCGCCCATCCATGATGCCGCCGGCGGCGACGACCGGCACGGAGACCTTCTCGCAGACCTGCGGGATCAGCACCATCGAAGCGACGTCCTTCGGGTTCTTGAAGCCGCCGCCTTCGCCGCCTTCGACGATCAGGCCGTCAACGCCTGCCTCGATGGCGCGCAGCGCGCCGGCGAGGGAGGGGACGACATGGAAGACGGTGAGGCCGGCTTCCTTCAGCATGCCGGTGTATTTCATCGGGTCACCGGCGGAGGTGGTGACGAACTTGATGCCCTCGTCGATGATGAACTGGACGATGTTCGGATCGCGCACGAAGGCCTGGGCGACGTTCACGCCGAACGGCTTGTCCGTCAGCGTCTTCATCTTCTTGATCTCGCCGCGGATCGCGTCGAGTTCGCCGGACGAGGTTTCGATGATGCCCATCCCGCCGGCGTTGGAGACGGCGGAGGAGAGCGGCGCGCGGGCAATCCAGCCCATGGCGGCCTGGATGATCGGCTTTTCGATCCCGAGCATGTCGGTGATCCGGGTTTTCACGGGCGCTGCTGGCATGAGAGGTCTCCTGTGGCGATCTTGATAAGCCACAAGACGCGTCTTCCCTTGCGGGAGGCAAGTCCCGTCCCGGATGACAGGGGGAGTGATCTGCCCGGCCCTGTTCAGAAGCAGCGCAATCGCTTAGTCGTAACATTAGAAAGTGATCCGGAGCGACCAAGCCATGCTAAAACCGTTCAACGCCATTCTTGCTGTCAGCCTTGCCGCCATGTTGACGGCTTGCGGACCAGAAGCTGTCTCCACGCCGGTCGAGACCGCTGCCGAGGAGACCGTCGCTGAGGAGATCCCTGCGCCTGCGGCCGCAGCCCCGGTGCAACAGGCTTTGGTTCCTTCCGGCGAACCCCAAGCGCTCATGGTTGAGACGACGGAGTATGCCACCGCGGCGGCGTCTGTCGTGAAGGTCGATCTCCTCGCGAACCAGGGCGAGGCGTCCGGCGTGAAGCTGTTCGGCACTGCCGGCGGCGATCCTGCGGCGAATGGTTTGTACACCTACATCGCGTTCTACATCAGCCCGGGCGGCGACTGGGCCGTCTTCCCCGTTGGCAACTTTATCGACTATCGCATCCTGTCGGATGCGCCGGGACGTGTTGACCTCGAGATCACCGAAACCACCATTGATGACGCAACGGCAGAAATGGGGAGCGCGGTCCGCCGCGTGATCATCAACTGGACATCTACGGCAGAGGAAGCCGCGCCTGAAAACGTGACGGTCACCCCCGCCGAGTAGTCCGAGGTCTGGCTCTTACGGACCGGGTCAGTGCCCGCGCGGCACCGGGGTGCCGTGCACCGCGGCGAAGTGTTTCGCGATCAGGCGGGCGGAGGGCAGGTAGGCGCGGCCGCCTGCTTCGGAATAGGGCAGGCCTTCAGCGTGAGGGCTGTCCGCATGCAGCACCAGCGTGGGCGCATTGTGGCGGCCCTCGCCAAGCACCGCCGTGATCGGGGCGCGGGGATGATCGATGCCGACATAGACAATGTCGAGCGTCTCCTTCAATGCCGGGAACCAGGAGAGAACGCCCCAGAGCTCGGCGCATTCCGGGCAGAATTCGCGCTGGCCATTGGCGGCAAAGCCGGGCGGAAGAAGGAAGAGGGTGTCGCGGGGCATGGGGCGGCTTTCGGTTGATGCGCTGTCCTAGCGCGGGCCGATGCGGCGGTCATCCCCCGTGACTTTGCCGCCGGGCAGGTTAGGTTCGGGGCCAGAAACCGGCTGGAGGACAAGATGAGCGCCAAATACGACATAACCCAGGACAAGTGGGAGCGGTTCACGTTCGAGCGGAAGGGGCGTGTACTGACGGCTTACATCACCTCCACCCACCCCGTGAACGGCGTCGACGAAGCGATGCACACCGAACTGGCGCTGGTGTTCAACTGCCTGCAGCGGGATACGGAAAGCGACCTGATCATCCTTTCCGGCAAGGGCCGCGCCTTCTGCGCGGGCGGGGACTTCGACTGGTTCGAGGAACAGATCGCCCATCCCGAGCGTTTTCGCGCCATCGGCTGGGATGCCAAGCAGATCGTGGTGACGCTGCTGCAGATGGAGAAACCGATCCTTTGCCGGATGAACGGCGCGGCCGCCGGGCTCGGCGCGACGATTGCGCTGCTGTGCGATGTGATCATTGCCGACGAGACCGCGAAGATCGGCGATCCGCACGTGAAGGTCGGCCTCGTGGCGGGCGACGGCGGCGCGCTGATCTGGCCGCAGCTGATCGGCTTCGCCAAGGCGAAGGAACTGCTGATGACCGGCGATCTCTTGAGCGCGCCGGAAGCCCAGCGCCTCGGCCTCATCAATTATGCCGTACCCGGAGCAGAGCTTGACGCGAAGGTGGACGAGATCGCCGGCAAGATCCTGGCCAACCCGAAATGGGCCGTGCGCTGGACCAAGACCACCGCCAACATCCCGCTACGCGCGCTTGCCGCGCAGCTGATGGATGCGTCCATCGGCTGGGAGAGTGTCTCGAACTATCTGCATGATCGGCGCGAGGCGGTGACGGCGTTCAAGGAAAAACGCGCACCGAAACTGACGGGGGAGTGAGCACATGTCGAACGCACTGATCCTCTCGGGCCGATTCCTGCTCGGCCTATACTTTCTCGTGCCGGGCCTCATGAAATTTGCCGCGCCGGACATGCATTTCGCCTTGATGGAGGCGCACAATGTGCCGATGGCAGAGCCGCTGATGTGGATTGCCGCCGTGGCAAACGTGGCCGGCGGGCTTCTCCTGATTTCCGGGCGGCATGTGTGCCTGACGGCGCTTGGTCTGGTGGTCTACGTCTTGCTGGTCAATGTCCTCCTGCATGACTTCTGGAATGATCACGCAGGCGTTTCCGCCGAGCGGGAAATGCAGAACTTCATCAAGAATCTCGGCATCCTCGCGGGGCTGCTGGTCCTTGCGGGTCATAGCGGGGGGCGCCCCTTGACGATGAAGGGCTGGTGGCGGTCCGACCGGGCGGTCAGGCGGAGCAAGGACGAGGCGCTTGTCGCCGGCTCAATCCCGCGCTAGATGCGCCTCGTGGTGATTTGGCCGGCCGGCTTGCAGCCACGTTAAACAAGTCGCTAAAGGGCCGAGATGCGGGACACGCTCCCGCCTTTCTCCCCCATGCGATGCGTTGCAGTCCTAAGCGGGCCGACAGGAACGTTTTGCCATGCCGATCCGGATTCCCGATACGCTGCCAGCCGCAGAGACGCTGACGCGCGAGGGCGTGGCCGTGATGCGCGAGACGGACGCCGTGCGCCAGGACATCCGCCCGCTGCAGATCGGCCTGCTCAACCTGATGCCGAACAAGATCCGTACCGAGACGCAGCTGGCGCGCCTGATCGGCGCCTCGCCGCTGCAGGTGGAGCTGACGCTCGTGCGGGTTGGCGGGCACCAGCCGAGGAACACATCCGCCGAGCACCTGATCAGCTTCTACCAGACATGGGAGGAAATCCGGGAACGGAAGTTCGACGGCTTCATCGTCACCGGCGCGCCGGTCGAGCAAATGCCGTTCGAAGAGGTGACTTACTGGGAAGAGCTGGCGCGTATATTCGACTGGACACGGACGAATGTACATTCGCCGTTCTATATCTGCTGGGGCGCGATGGCCGCGGCCTGGCATTTCCACTGCCTACCGAAATACCAGCTGGACCAGAAAGCCTTCGGCGTGTTCCGGCAGAGGAACCTCTCACCCGCCTCGCCCTTCCTCTCCGGCTTTTCGGATGATTTCCTGATCCCCGTCTCGCGCTGGACCGAGGTGCGCCGCGAGGACGTGGCGGCCCGCCCGGCGCTGGACCTGCTGGTCGATTGCGAGAAGACCGGGCCCTGCCTCCTGCAGGACGCCGCGCGCCGCAGCCTCTATATGTTCAACCATGTCGAGTATGATTCGTTCTCCCTGAAGGAGGAGTATGAGCGCGACGTGTCCCAAGGCGTGCCGATCGCGGTGCCGCACAATTATTTCCCCGGCGACGATCCGGCGCGCCCGCCGCTCAACCGCTGGCGCAGCCACGCGCATCTGCTGTTCGGGAACTGGATTAACCAGACCTACCAGACGACACCGTTCGCGCTTGACGAAATCGGCAGGCAGGTGACAACAGCGCCATGAACAGTTTCGCCCCAGAACCCGGCCACGTCACCGAAATCCGCCGCCAGCTGTCCCGCTGGGTCGCCGAGAAGATGCCGCGCGAGAAGCGGCGCGAATGGGACAAGGCGGCGACCTGGGACCGCGCCCTCTTCCGCGAGATCGCGGAGATGGGGCTGATCGGTCTCACCATCCCGGAAGAATATGGCGGGCAGGGGGAGGACATCTACGCCGCTGCCGCCGTGATCGACGAATTGTGCCAGGGCGGGTCCAGCATGGCCGGGCCCTATATCCATGCCGCCTTCTATGGCGGTCTGAACATTTCCGAGAACGGATCAAAGGAACAGAAAGAGGCGCTGCTGCCAAAGCTCGCGCGCGGCGAGCTGTTCCTGGCCTACGGCCTGTCCGAGCCGAATGTTGGCGGCGACCTGCCGAGCGTCGAGACGCGGGTTGAGCGCAAGGATGGCGAACTTATCATCAAGGGCGCCAAGCGCTGGTGCACGGGCGCCGACTGGGCGGATTACATCTACTGCCTCTGCCGCTCCGGCGAGCCGGGTGACCGGCATGGTAATCTTACGTTCGTCCTTGTGCCGACGAACGCCAAGGGCGTCACGATGCAGGCCATCGAACATGCCAACCTGCGCTACACCCATTCGATGGACGTGTTCCTCGATGATGTCCGTCTGCCGGAAAGCGCCATCGTCGGCGGACCCGACAAGTGGAACAAGGGCTGGGAGGCGCTGGCCGGCCGCGCGCTGGATGTCGAGAAAATCGAGATCACGGCGGTCGCCTACGGCCTCGCCCGCGCCGCTCTGGAAGAAGCCTGGAAGTATGCCGGCGAGCGCGTGCAGTTCGGCAAGCCCATCGGCAAGCATCAGGCGGTCGCGCACAAGCTCGTCACGGCACGGACGAAACTCGCCGCCTGCCGCCATATGCTCTACCACGCCGCTTGGCTCGCGAGCGAAGGCCAGCCCTGTTCGGCGGAGACGGCGATGGCGAAGCTCTATGTCGCCGATACCGGCGTCGAGATCGGCCTTGCCTGCCAGCAGGTGATCGGGGCCTATGGCTTGTCGGATGCTTACGACATAGAGCGCAACCTGCGCGACCTGCTCGGCATGCCCATCGTCGGCGGCTCGTCCGACATGCAGAAGAACAACCTTGCACGGATGTGGCGGCTTTGAGCGTCGTCGAAACCGAGCCCGAACTCTCCTACGCCGCCTATTTCGAGGATCCGGTCAAGCGGCGCCTCGTGCAGGCGGTGGAGCGGCTGTCCGGCCAGCCCAAGATCAAGCGGCTCTACCACCACTACCGCGCCGATCTCTCGCGCGATGTGCCCTTCTTCGAAGCCGCGATCCGGCTGCTCGACCTGGATGTGCAGTTCTCCGCCAGCAAGCATGCGCTGATCCCGCGTGAAGGACCGCTGGTTGTCGTGGCGAACCATCCGTTCGGCGTGCTCGACGGCCTGGTCATCAGCTGGCTGATCAGTTTGCGGCGGCCGGATTTCAAGGTGCTCACAAATTCCGTGCTCGATGGCGTACCCGAAGCGCGGCCCTATCTGTTGCCCGTCGATTTCGGCGGCACACGCGAAGCCGTCGAGGCGAACGTCGCGATGCGCAAGGCGGCGCTCGCGCATGTGAAAGGCGGCGGCTGCATCGTCGTGTTTCCGAGCGGCGGCGTCGCGACCACGCCGCGCCCGTTTGATCCGCTGGCGGTCGATGACGAGTGGAAGCCGTTCACGGCCAAGCTGATCACCCAGAGCCGCGCGCACGTCACGCCGATCTTCTTTGACGGCCAGAACTCGCGCCTCTTCCAGATCGCCTCGCACCTGTCGCTGGAGCTTCGCCTCGCGCTCGTCTTCCGCGAAGTGCGCCGCCGGATGGGCAAGACGCTGCGGGTCGAGGTCGGCGAGACGCTGACGCCGGAGACGCTGGACGCCGCCGGCAAGCGCCGGGGCCTGATGGAGTACTTGCGCGAGCAGACCTATGCGCTCGCCCCGGACGGGAAGGCGCCGCATTACCGCGCTGCCGGTGTCCGGTTCCAGGCCAACAAACCGAAAATTTTTCGCTAGAGCAAATTCCGCTCAAGTGGGCACCGGTTGAGCGTAAGAATTTGCGACCAATCAAATATCTGGCCGCCGCTGACGCAAGAAGCCGATTGCGCCGCGGCCAAGTCCCTGTGAAAACCTGTCCGGGATGACGGGGAGAGGTGCCATGAGTGACGGATTCGGCGCGGCTGCGGACACCGCCATCGAGCATGCCGCCGCCGATGCGGCCGCCGGCCTCGCCGGCAAGACCGGTCCCGTGACCGACCCGAACTGCCTCAACTGCGGCGCCTTGCTGGCTGGTGAGTTCTGCCATGACTGCGGACAGAGCGCGCTCAGTATCCGGCGCCCGTTCTGGTCGCTTGTAGGGGAAAGTCTCGAGACCTTTTTCTCGATCGATGGCCGCATCGCGCGCACCCTGCCGGACCTTATGCTGCGCCCGGGCCGGATGACCCGCGCCTATCTGGACGGCAAGCGGGCACGTTTCATTCCCGCCTTCCGCCTTTATGTGCTCGCCTCGCTCATCTTCTTCGTGCTGATGCCGCTGATCACCGGGCAGGTGACAGTGAATTTCGACGGCTCGCCCTCGATGGAGGAGGCCCGGGCCGAGGTCGAGAAATTCTTCGCGGAAGGCGAGATCACCGAGGCGGAATACCAGCAGGCCCTGAAGGTGCTGGAAGATGTGGATGCAGCCTGGAAAGGCGGCATCCCGGGCCTGGTGCCAGAACCACCCGCAGCCCCGGGCGAGCCGCCGCCGGCCGATGCCGAGCCAACCGCAGAAGAGGAATGGGCGGGCTTCGTGCCGCAGTCGGCCATTGATGCCGCGCGCGAGGCCGGAGAGGCTGGAAATGAAGAGGCAGCCGAATTCGCCGATGTGATGGAAGATCCCGCGCGCCTTGCCCGGCAGACGCAGGAATGGATTCCGCGCCTGATGTTCGTGTTGCTGCCGGTCTATGCGCTGCTTCTGGCGCTCACCTATCTCTGGCGCCGCCAGTTCCTGTTTTTCGACCATCTCATCGTGTCGCTGCATTTCCATTCGGCGCTGTTCTTCGCGATGTCGGTCGGCTTCCTTGTCTCGCTGCTGATCGGTGCCGGTTGGGTCATGCTGGCGCTGCTGATCTATTCCAACTGGTATCTCTACCGGCTCCACCGCGTCGTCTATGGCCGCAGCGGCTATTCCTCGGTGCTGCGGACGATCACCCTGGATGTGGTCTACCTCTTCGTGCTGCTGTCAGGGCTGCTCACGGCAGTGATCCTGGGCGCGCTGTCGCTGTGATCTCACCGGCGAACCTCCGCAAGGCCGCGCTGGCCATGCCCCGCGCGCTGGAGCGGCCGCACTTCGACTGGGCGAGCTTCCGGGTCGATGTGCCGAAGGGCAAGATCTTCTGCACCCTGCCGCCGCACCATGAATTTTCGAACGTCTTCCTGACGCCGGAAGAGCAGCGGATGTTGTGCGAGGCGGAGCCGGACATCTTCTTCCCGGTGCCCAACAAGTGGGGTGAGAAGGGGGCGACCTCGATCCGCCTAAAGGCCTGCGATGCAACAACGCTACGGTCGGCGCTCGTGATGTCCTGGCGCCATGCGGCCCCAGCGAAAATCCATCCGGAACTGAAACTCTGATCTTTCAAACGCCCTTGAACACCGGCGGGCGTTTCTCGACGAAGGCAAGCGAGGCCGCCTTGTGGTCTTCGGTCATCATCGTGCGCACCATGTGCGCCGCTTCCATGTCCAGCACCTCGGAAAGCGTCGCGCTGGCGGCAAGGTTCAGGTTCTTCTTCATGTAGCCGATCGCCACGGTCGGCAGGCCGGCCAGATAGCGCGCCTTTTTCTTCGCGGCCTCTTCAAAATGTTCCGGCGCGACCGCCTCGTTGACGATGCCTAGCCGTGCGGCCTCCTCGCCCGATATCACGTCGGCTGTAAAGTACAGCTCCCGCGCCTTCGCCTCGCCGACCAGCTTGGTGAGGAAGTACGAGCCGCCATAGTCGCCGCTTGCGCCGATCTTGGAGAAGGCCGTCGTCAGCTTGGCGGTGGTGGTACAGATCCGCATGTCGCAGGCCAGCGCCAGAGACAGGCCCGCACCCGCCGCCGGACCGGGCATCACGGCCAGCGTTGGCTTCGGCATTTCATGCAGCCATTTCGCCGTTTCCATGCCTTTCCGCAGGCCGGCGATGCGCTGCTCCATGTTGAAGGGGGCTGCGCCCTGGCCCGAGGTGCCCGCCGGCTGCGCGACGAAGCCTTTCACGTCGCCGCCTGCGCAGAAGGCCGCGCCCGTCCCGGTCAGCACGACAACCCGCACTTTCGGGTCGAGGGCGAGGCGGGGCACCGCGTCGGCAAGCGCATCCAGCAATTCGCCGGTCAGCGCGTTGCGCGCCTCAGGGCGGTTCATCGTCAAGGTGGCGACGCCGTCCTCGAAGGTTTCCAGCAATTGGTCGGTCATGTGGCGCACCCCGTGAGTTTGGTTCTTCGGCGCGAGCTTAGGCGCCGGGCAGCAGGCCAGCAATATTGACCCGGCGTGAGTCCCCGAACGGACACTTTGAAGCGCAGCAGAAAAAGGCTAGCTTCCCGTCATGCCTGACACCGTCCAGACCCACGACCCCATCGCCGCCGTCCAGCCACTGCTGGCCGAACTCGCCGCCCGCGCCGCCGAAATGGAAGAGGTGCGCCGCCTGCCGGCCGACCTTGCCCGGAAGCTCGCGGCCACGGGCGTCCTGCGGATGGTGACGCCGAAACGCTTCGGCGGCCTAGAATCCACACCGCGTGAGATCGTAGAGATCACCGAGACGATTGCCCGCGCGAATGCCAGCGCCGGCTGGTGCGCGATGATTGCTTCCACGACGGCGCTCAACGCGGCCTATATGGAACCGGTCTTTGCCGAGGAAATCTACGCCGATCCGATGGCCATTACCGGCGGCGTTTTTGCACCGATGGGCCGCGCGGTCATCGAGGGAGATCACTACCGGGTCACCGGCCGCTGGCAGTGGGGCTCGGGCTCGGCCAACTGCACCTGGCTCTGTGGCAGCTGCACGCTCTGGGAAAACGGCGAGATGAAGCGCCTTGCCTCCGGCGCGCCGGATACGCGGATGATGGTCTTCCCAGCCGGTCAGGCGACCCTGCTGGATACCTGGCACGTCATGGGCCTGAAAGGCACGGGCTCGGGCGACTTTGAAGTGAAGGACATCCTGGTCCCTGCCGGACGCTCCGTTTCGCTCGTCTCGGACACGCCGCGCGAAACCGGCGCGCTCTACAAGTTTCCCGCCTTCGGCCTGCTCGCGCTCGGTGTCTGCGGCGTGGCGCTCGGCAATGCACGCGGCGCGCTGGACGCGTTCCATGATCTCGCCACGGTCAAGAAAAGCCAGGGCTCGTCCAAGACCCTGTCAGAGCGCCAGTCGATGCAGGCGGCCTATGCGACCTGCGAAGCGCAGTGGCGCGCCGCGCGCGCTTACCTCTTCTCGGAGATCGACCGGGTCTGGGCCATCGCTCAGCAGACGGACGACATCCCGATGGCGCCGCGCGCGGACCTGCGCCTCGCCTGCACGCACATGACACGCACGGGCGCCGACATCTGCCGCACGCTCTACGATCTTGGCGGCGGCGCGGCCTTGTTCGAATCCAGCGACCTGCAGCGCCGCTTCCGGGACGCGCATGCCATAACGCAGCACATCGTCACCGCCCCCTCGACGCTGGAACTGACAGGCCGCATTCTGTTCGGCCTGCCCACCGACGCGGGCATGGTCTAGCCTCTCACCAGGTCTCGTTCCAAGGGCGCAGGTCCAGCTCCTGCGTCCAGGCGGAGCGGTGCTGGCGGTGAAGCCAGACATAGTTCTTTGCAATCTCGTCCGGAATCAGAAGGCCGTCGCGCGCGCGGCGTTCGTCCGCATCGGGAAGGTTCTCCCGGATGAACTGGCTGTCGATGGCGCCGTCGATGACGACATGCGCCACATGGATGCCCTGCGGCCCGAGTTCACGCGCCATCGATTGCGCGAGCGCCCTTAGCGCATGCTTGGCGCCGGCGAAGGCTGAGAATCCTTCACGGCCGCGCACACCGGCGGTGGCGCCCGTGAACAGGATCGTGCCGCGGCCCCTCGGTTTCATCACCCGCGCCGCCTCGCGCCCCGCGAGGAAGCCGGAATAGGCGGCCATCTCCCAGACCTTATGATAGACGCGCGCCGTCGTGTCGGTGATCCCGAAGCGCACGTTGGCGCCGATATTGAACACGCAGACTTCGAGCGGACCGACCTCTGACTCGATCTGGTCGACCAGCGCAATCGTCGCGTCTTCCTCGCGCGCGTCCACGCCAAAAGCGCGCGCCTGGCCGCCTTCCGCTTCGATTTCCGAAACGAGAGCGGAGAGCGAATCGAGATTGCGGGCGCGGCGGGTCACGCAGGCGGTCAGGCCCTCGCGCGCGAAGGCCTTTGCGATGGCGCCGCCGGTCGCGTCGCCGGCTCCGACAATCAGGGCTGCACCCTTGGACATCGCGCTCTCCCGTTTCTTTTCGGAACTCACTCTCGCGCAGACTTGCGCAACACACAAGGAGCAGGGCTAAACAGGCAGATGAGTCGAACACTTTCCATCGGGATCGCCGGCGCCGGGATCGGCGGCCTTGCGGCTGCTGCCTTGCTGGCGGGGCAGGGGCACCGCGTGACGGTGTTTGACCAGTTCGAGGCTGCCGGTCCGGTAGGTTCCGGCCTGATGCTTCAGGATACCGGGCTCGTCATCCTCGGCCAGATAGGCCTGCGGGAACGCGCGGAGGCCCTCGGCGCGCCGATTGCGCGGCTGTGGGGTGTCTCGGCTGACACCGGGCGGGCCGTGCTGGATGTGCGCTACAGCGCGTTGCGTACCAGCCTGCGCGGGATCGGTATCCAGCGTGCGACATTGTTTGCGCTGCTCCATGAGGCGGCCATCGCCAGCGGCGCACGTCTCGTCACCGGCGCCCGCATTACGGCAGCGAATGCGGAAAGCGGGACGCTGGTGGATGCGGCCAGTGGAGCGCACGGGCCGTTTGACCTTGTCATTGATGCACTGGGTGTGCGCTCGCCGCTGTCGTCGGCGCCGGTCAAGGAACTGCCCTATGGCGCGCTTTGGGCGACCCTGCCTTGGCCGGCAGACAGTCCCTTTGATCGCACGGCGCTCGAGCAGCGCTACGAAGCCGCGCGCAAGATGGCGGGCGTGATGCCGTCCGGGCGCTCGCACGAGGGTGCGGGTCAGAGCCTCACCTATTTCTGGTCGATCCGCGGCGATGCGCATGCAGACTTCCGCGCGGCGCCGCTGGTGCACTGGAAGGATGCTGCGCGGGCCCTCTGGCCGGAGACGGCTATGCTGGTTGATCAGATCACGGATCATGACCAGCTGACCTTCGCGCGCTATCGCCACCGCACGCACTGGCCGGCCACCGAAGGGCGCCTGATCCATCTCGGTGACAGCTGGCATGCCGCCAGTCCGCAGCTCGGGCAGGGGGCGAACATGGCGCTGCTGGACGCTTACGCACTTGCCCGCGCGGTCGAGGCTGGCGGCGCGGCGGCGGATATCGCCGGAGTGTATGTGCGCCAGCGCGCCTCGCATGTGAGGCTCTACCAGCTGATGACCTGGGCCTTCACGCCGGTCTACCAGTCGGATTCGGACATCCTGCCCTGGCTGCGCGACCGGTTGGTGGCGCCCATTTCGAAACTCTGGCCCGCGCCGCCGGTCCTGGCAGCGCTGGTCAGCGGCGCGCTGGGATCGCCGCTGGCGAAGCTCGGGTTAAAGGCGGAGAGGTAGACCCTCACCTCCCACCGCGTCGCGGCGGGTCCCTCCTCTCCCGCGTTGCGGGAGAGGGGTTGCCTAGCGCCAGCGGTGACGTCCCAAACCCCTCTCCCTCCGGGAGAGGAGGGGCCCATTGCGGAGCAATGGGAGGTGAGGGGCTGGAGTTTGGGAATTTTCACGGTTGAAGGTGTTTTCGGACCCGGTCCGTGGGCGGAGGTGTTGCGGAGGGAATGACCCCGAATTCTGTAAGAGCTTGATCCGGATGGGATTTGATTTTTCCGAGGCGTGTTTGCTGTAGGTGCAAGTTGGCGCTTTTGTCTCTTCAGGCGGCCTCACCGCCTCTCGATCCGTGTACGCCGGATGTCGAATTATTCTCATTGATTCTCATTTTGTGTCACTTTGTATCGATCTGATATCGCTGGCTCTCGGGCCTGTCGGATTTCGGCCTTTGGCCTCTATCCGACCTTGCTACGGTACGGGTGCGCCGCGGAGTATAACTCCGGGCGGAGGGGTGTGGCGCAAGGTCTGGCGCGATTTTTTCAGCGCGTTGAAGCGTATACGGATTTTGTTGCGTTACTTCTGGCAACCGCTGCAATAGAACGTCGACCGCCCGGACTGTACGATCCGCTTCACCACAGCGCCGCAGCGTTTGCAGGGTTCGCCCTCGCGGTCGTAGACGTCGAACCGGTGCTGGAAGTAGCCAAGGTTTCCGTCCGTCCCTGCAAAGTCCGAGATCGAGGAGCCGCCTGCGGCGATTGCTTCGGCGATGACTGCGTTGATCGCGGGGGCGAGGCGGGAGGCCCGCATGCCGGGCACAGAGCGCGAGAGGCGCTTCGGCGAGATGCCTGAACGGTATAGCGCTTCGCAGACATAGATGTTGCCGAGCCCTGCGATCACCGACTGGTCGAGCAACGCGGCCTTGATCGGCGCGGCCTTGCCGCTCAGCGCCGTGTCCAGATAGGCGGCGGAGAAGCCGTTCGACAGCGGCTCCGGCCCCATGGTCATTAACCGCGGGTAGGCCTCGAAATTCGCGGCGGGCCAGAGTTCCATGAAGCCGAACCGGCGGGGGTCGTTGTAGGTGACGGTCTCGCCGCCCTCCATGTGGAAGATCACGTGATCATGCGCTGTCAGGCCGCCGGTCTCGTGGTGGAAATCGCCGGTCCGCTGGCCGGAGATCGTGAACCGCCCGGTCATGCCGAGGTGCATGATCAGTACTTCCCCCGTGGAGAGGTGGGCACTGAGGAATTTCGCCTGCCGGGCGAGCCGGTCGATCCGGGCATTCGCGACCCGCTCGGCAAACCGCTCGGGCAGGGGAAAGCGCAGGTCCGCGCGCCGCTGTTCCAGCCGCAGGATGCGTTTGCCCTCCATCACAGGGGCAAGTCCGCGGCGAACTGTCTCGACTTCAGGTAATTCAGGCATCCTTATCGCATATACGCTAAGGCGAAGGGGACATGTAAGGTGTTTAAGCATGGCTGAAATGGACGGCAAAGAGCGCAAGGTCTCCTTCGGGTTCGAGGAGGTGACGGAGGCCGAGAAGGTCGCCCGGGTCAAAGGCGTGTTTCGCTCGGTGGCCTCGCGCTATGACCTGATGAACGACCTGATGAGCGCCGGGGTCCACCGCCTGTGGAAACACGATGCGATGAACAAGGTGAACCCGCAGCCGGGCGAGCGGCATCTGGATGTCGCGGGCGGCACCGGCGAACTGGCGCGCGCGTTCCTGGAACTGGCCGACAAGGCCGGCGCGCGGCGCGGCGATGCACGCCCCGCCACGGCGATCGTCTGCGACATCAACGATGCGATGCTGGATGCTGGCAAGGCGCGCGCCGACAATGCGAAATGGGAAGGGCGGCTCGACTGGGTCTGCGCCGATGGCCAGAAGCTGCCCTATCCGGACAAGAGCTTTGACGTGGTCACGGTTTCCTTCGGCATCCGCAACTTTGCCGACCGGGTGGCGGGCCTGCGCGAATTCCGGCGCGTGCTGAAAACCGGTGGCCGTCTCGCCGTGCTCGAGTTCAGCCAGCTGACGGCGCCGTTGCTCCAGGAAGCGTACGACACCTATAGCTACGCCGTGATCCCGCGCCTTGGTGAGTTGATCGCCGGCGACCGGTCAAGCTACCAGTACCTGGTGGAATCGATCCGTCAGTTCCCGGAGCAATCCGTGTTCAAGGCCGAAATCGAAGGCGCAGGATTCAAGCAGGTTTCCGTCACGAACTATTCGGGCGGAATCGCCGCCCTGCACTTTGGCTGGGCGGCGTGAGCATGAACCGCTCAGTTCCCGTCGATCTTGACGCCGTCTTCGCCGACCGAAATCTCGACCCTGTCCGGGCCGCCGGCACCTTCGGTGAAGTAGTAGATGCCAAACGCCACGGCTGCGGCGACCAGTACACCGACGATCAGGTACAGGAAATTGTTGGATGACGGGGAATCGGACATGATGGAACTCGCTCTCTGCAGTTTTGGTTCTCGGCATGAACGCGCAGTGACGGCGCTAAGTTCCCTGACTGCGGACAATACCTAGATGGGCGCGCTCGGTGACTATTGGCGTCTGATGCGCGCGGGCACGTCGCTCGCGCGGCACGATGTCGTGCTGCCGGGTGCCTACCAGTCCCGCCTGCCGATCCCGGCGCGCGTCGCCGGCAGTGTGCTGCGCCTGTTCGGCGGCGCCCGTGGCCGCCCCGGCCAGCGGCTCGCCACCGCCCTCGAAGGCCTTGGCCCTGCCTATATCAAGCTCGGCCAGTTCCTCGCGACACGCCCCGACGTGTTCGGCTCCGAAGTCGCGGGCGATCTCGGGCGCCTCAAGGACAAGCTGCCGCCTTTCTCGATGAAACTTGCCCGCGCCGCGCTCGCAGCCGAGTTCACCGAGGCGGAGGCGATTCGGCTTTTCCCGGGCCTGTCGGAACCGGTTGCCGCCGCCTCCCTTGCGCAGGTCCACAAGATGTCGCTGCCGGACGGCGACCGCGCGGTGAAAATCCTCCGTCCCGGGATCGAACGCCAGTTGGCGTTGGAGCTCTCGGCCATGCGCCGCGCCGCGCGTACCATTGAAGGCGTTTCTGCCGAGAGCCGCCGGCTGAAGCCCATCGCCCTCACCGACACGATCTCGAACTTCATGCTGCGCGAGCTGGACCTCCGCCTCGAAGCGGGCGGCGCCGACGAGATGCGCGCCATCAACGAGAAGACCGGATTCTTCGACATTCCGAAGGTCGACTGGGAGCGGACAGGCAAACGTGTACTGACGATCTCCTGGATCAACGGGACTCCCTTGACTCAGGCAGGCGTGCTGGACCGTCCGGGCCTCGACCGCGTGAAGCTCGCCAACGATATCACGCAGGGCTTCCTCTCCAGCGCCATCGAACACGGCGTCTTCCATGCCGACATGCACGAAGGCAACGCGATCCTGACACCGGAGGGCCGCATCGCGCTGGTCGATTTCGGCATCATCGGCCGCATCGGCCCGATGGAGCGCCGCTTCCTGGCCGAAATTCTCTGGGGGTTCCTGAAGCGCGATTATATGCGGATCGCGGAGGTTCACTTCGAAGCGGGCTACGTGCCGCCGTCGCAATCGGTGGGCGATTTTGCGCAGGCGCTGCGCTCCATCGGCGAGCCTTTGTTCGGGCGTCCGGCGGAAGAAGTCTCGATGGGCCGCGTGCTGCTGCAGCTGTTTGATTATACTCACACGTTCGGCATGGCGCTACGGCCTGAACTCGTGCTGCTCCAGAAAACCATGGTGCAGGTCGAAGGCGTCGCGCGCGCCATTGATCCCACGCACAATATCTGGAACGCGTCCGAGCCCGTCATCGAGGCCTGGATGCGCCGCAATTTCGGTCCCGAAGGCGCGGTGCGGATGATCCGCGAAAACGTCCGCGAGGTGACGAACCGGTTGAAACGCCTGCCCGAGGTCATGGACCGGTTCGAGAAAAGCCTCGACGCCGAGCCTGTGCCGCCGCCTCCGCCGCAACGCTTCGCGCCCTGGTGGGGTTGGTTCGGACTGATCGGGGTACTGGGTGTGGCGGCGGCCTGGGCTGTGCGCAGCTTCTAGGCAGCCCGCAATCCCACGCGAATTTCTCGCGGCTGCGGCGCCTCGGGCCCTGTGAGTTTCCCGCCTGAAGCGTAAGGGCTTCTTCGCGTTAAGAACTTGGTTACCTTTGCGGCCTGCGTCCAGAAGGAACACGCGCCATGAAGTTTGCCGCCATGCTCATCGCCGCCGGCCTGTTCTCCGCGCCCGCTTTCGCCGACACCTGCGCGGCAGCCACCGAAGCGGCCACCCGTGCGGCGCTCGACTCTGCTGCAGCCGCAGGCCGGCGCACCGCCACGGTCCGCGTCACCTGCGACGGCGAGCGCCAGACCTTCGTGCTTCACCGCAGCCAGGGCGCGTCCGGCACGTCGGTCACCGTGCGCGAGTTGAAGCGCAGCGCTGACAAGACCGGCCTCGATGGCGGAAACCGCGCGTCTTCCGGCACTTCGACCGCGAAACTGATCCGCGTCGGCGAATAGGCCCGGGCGCCAAGTCTTACCGCATCCTTGACGCCGGGCTGGCGATCCCGCGTATTTGATGGGACGATTTCAAGGGTTTTGCGCTAGGAAGGGCCTCAAACCGGACTGGCAGACCTGATGAAAAGCCCGAGAATCCTCCTGATCATCGGCGGCGGCATTGCCGCCTACAAGAGCCTTGAGCTGATCCGCGAGCTCGGGCGGCGCGGCATTGCCTCGCGGGCGATCCTGACCAAGGCGGGCGCCGAGTTTGTCACGCCGCTGTCCGTCTCCGCACTGTCGGGCGAGAAGGTCTATTCCGAGCTGTTCGATCTGACCGACGAGACCGAGATGGGGCATATCGAGCTGTCGCGCTCGGCTCATCTGGTTGTCGTCTGCCCCGCCACCGCCGACCTGATGGCCAAGGCTGCTGCCGGCCTCGCGAATGATCTTGCCTCCACCACGCTGCTTGCCACCGACAAGCCGGTGCTGATGGTGCCGGCGATGAATGTGCGGATGTGGGAACACGCCGCCACCAAACGCAACGTTGCGCAGCTGCGCGCGGACGGCATACGGGTTGTCGAGCCGGATGTGGGCCCGATGGCCTGCGGCGAGTTCGGACCTGGGCGTCTTCCCGAAGTGCTCGCCATAGTGCGCGAGATCGAGGCCGCGCTGGCGCCGCCGTCGAAGCGGCTTGAAGGTCTCCACGCGCTCGTCACCGCCGGTCCGACGCGCGAGCCGCTCGATCCCGTGCGCTACATTTCCAATCATTCCTCCGGCAAGCAGGGCTATGCCATCGCTGCCGCGCTCGCCGCCGAAGGCGCCCGTGTGACGCTGGTCTCCGGCCCGGTCGCGCTGAAGGCGCCGGATGGTGTCACGTTCGTCCCGGTCGAGACCGCGCGCGAGATGCTGAAGGCCTGCGAAGACGCGCTGCCGGCAGACGTGTTCGTCTCGGTCGCGGCAGTGGCTGACTGGCGCCCGGTGAAAGCCTCGCCAAAGAAACTGAAGCTGAAAGGGCAGGGCGAAGCGCCCGCCATCCAGCTCACCGAGAACCCGGATATCCTGCGCACCCTCAGCCAGAAGCGGAAGGGCCGCCCGCGCCTCGTGATCGGCTTTGCGGCCGAAACGCATGACGTCCAGCAGCTCGCCGTCGAGAAACGCGCCCGTAAGGGCTGCGACTGGATCGTCGCCAATGATGTCTCCGGCGACGTGATGGGCGGCGACCAGAACGAGGTCTACCTGATCACGCCGGACGGTACCGAGCACTGGCCCCGCCTCGCCAAGGACGCCGTCTCCCGCCGGCTCGCGACCCGCATCGCCGACGCGCTGACCGGCCCCGCGCCGCGCCTCAGCCTCGCGGCAGAGTAGGTTCCGCGTCAGCTTTCATTGCCGGGAGCAAGTCCCGCCAGCCGTCTCGGCAGGTCCGCGCTGGCGTGCAGGAAATCGACGATCACCACCTGTGCCTCGTCTTCGATGAACACGACAAAGTGCTGCCCGGCGCGCGCGAATCGCAAAGTCTCCGGCAGGTCCGGATCAATCAGCCGGCGGCAATCCTGAGATTGCGCCGTGCCCTCCGCAATCTCCCGGCAGCACGCGATCAGGTCGTCTTCGTAAGCCGCCGCCTGGCGCGGGCCGAACGTCTGAACCGTCCAGAGGGCAATGTCCGTCAGCGCCGCCTCGGCGTGCCGCGTCAGGCGCCAGGGCTTCGCCATCAGGTCTGCGCACGCGCCTTCGCGAACGCCCGGCGGATGGCCTCTTCGCCGCTGCCGCCGGCAAGATCGCCGCGGCGCGCCTGTTCGAGGCTCAAGGTAAGACGTGTACGGAGCAGTTCCGTCTCGTCCTCCTCGCGCTCCAGCAGCCTAAGTCCGGCCCGCAGCGCTTCCGACGCATTCTGGAATCGCCCCGACGCGACCAACCGGTCGATCATTGCGGACTGGGCCTCGGTCAGGACAACATTTCGGGTCGCCATGGGTCTCTCCTGCGGTCATTGGCAATATATGCCATCTGGGTCGAAGATCAAGACGGCAGGCCGGATGAAGGCGCGGCCCGCCTTGACTCGAACGCAGAGTCTCCGCACCCGGGGGAGATGAGCACCGTTACTGTCCAGGTTCGCCCGCTGCCGCATTTCGAGGGCCTTGACTTGCCCGCCTACGAGACGTCCGGGTCTGCCGGGATGGACGTGCGCGCGGCTGTGCCCGTAGCTGAGCCCATCACCTTGAAGCCCGGCGAGCGGGCGATGGTGCCGACCGGTCTGTCGGTCGCCATCCCCGAGGGCTACGAGATCCAGGTCCGCCCGCGCTCCGGCCTCGCGGCCAAGTACGGCCTCACCTGCCTCAACACGCCGGGCACGATCGACTCTGATTACCGCGGCGAGATCAAGGTCATCCTGATCAATCTCGGCGCCGAGGCCTTCGTTATCCAGCGCGGCGAACGCATCGCCCAGCTCGTCCTTGCCCCGGTCACGCGTCTTGCCTGGAGCGAAGTCGACGCGCTGGACGAAACGGCGCGCGGCGCCGGTGGATTTGGATCTACCGGGCGCTGATCCAATTTAATCGGCGGAAGCCCTTGCGCTACCCTCAAACTTCCCCACATTGATATTCGATAAGAGTGGGAGGTGACGATGAGTGCCCTGTGGCCTGTCTTTGCAGTTATCCTGTTCGTCTGGCTGCTGACGCGCGGCGAGCGGCGCCTCAGGCGGCTTCGCCGGTGGGAAACGGACGCCCGGTATGAGCCCCGCCCGGAGGAGCGCGACGACGAGATTGCCCGCCTCAAGGAACGTGTCCGCGCGCTCGAGGAAATCATCACCGGTGACGACTGGCGCCTGCGCCGCGATTTCGACGGTCTCTGACGCGCCCTTTCATTCAACGCCCCTTTGGGGCATGTTTTTCTGCAGGCTTGGAGGACGAGAACATGGATCCGTTTCAGATGGTGGTGCTCATCGTCGCGATCAGCGTCGGGGCAGGGGTCTACCAGACCTATCTGAAGACGAAGGCCAATTCGCGTGCCGACGAGACCACGCAGGCCGATGTGACCTCCATGCGCGACGAGATCAGCAAGCTGAAGGAACGCGTCCGCGTGCTCGAGACGATCGTCACCGACAAGGACCGCGCGCTCTCCGAAGAGATCCGCAAGCTCGCCTGACCGTCTGGTTAACGCCGCCGCGAAAATTCCGCAGAGCGATTTCGCCGGATCGATAGATTGATCGGCTAGGGTAACTCTCGATAGGGAGGCCCCACATGGCGACGTTCGGCAAACAGGTTTCGGCAGGCGGTCCCGCCGCCGCAAAGCCAACCTTCGGCAAGAAAACCGGGCCTGCCCCCATGGGCCGCGCGGCGCCTTCCGCCGCCCGCGAGCAGCTCTCGCCCCAAGCCCTCGCTTTTCTCCAGGCCGAACGCAGCCGCGCGCCGGAAGCCGCTTCGAAGCCCGGCGTGGCCCCTCGCGCGCCCGCTTACGCGGCCGCCGCCAGCGCCGTCAGCCCGTATGCGGGCAAGCCCGTCTGGGGCCGCCGCATCATCGCGCTGCTGATCGATTCCCTGATCGTCGGCCTGCCGGTCTTCTTCCTGTTCGGCATGGGCATCTTCGGCGCAGCAGCAGCAGCCCCCACCGACACCGCTGCCTTCATGGCCGTCATGACCTTCTCGATCATACTCGGCGTCTGCAGCATCATCTATTCGGTCTCGATGGAATCCTCGAAGAAGCAGGCGACCTGGGGCAAGCTCGCCGTCGGCGCCATCGTCACCGACATGAATGGCGGCAAACCCACCTTCGGCGCGATCGTCATGCGCAACACGGTTGGACGCTTCTGCTCCAACATCATCCCGTTCTACATCGGCTATGTTTGCGGCCTGTTCCGCGCAGATCGCCGCTGTGTCCACGACCTGATCGCCGGTACGATGGTGCGCAAGCGAACGGTAGATGGCGCGCCGGCCAGCTATGGCGAAGTGTTTGCTTGAAGTCTGGGCCTAAACCAGCATCCCTTCGTCCTTGCGGAACTTCGCGAGCAGGTAGTTCGGCGTATCCTCGATCGTCTCCAGCGCGCCGAAGGCAAACGCCTCCCGGTCCAGCACCAGGTCGCGCGGGCGCAGCTGGCGCGAGATTTCGAGGCCTTCGAGGGTACGCGCGCGCGAGAAGGCCACATAGGCTTGTCCGTGGGCGAACATTCCGCTGTCGAAGTCGATGAATACATTGTCCAGCGTCAGGCCCTGCGCCTTGTGGATCGTGACCGCGTAGGCGAGGCGCAGCGGCACTTGCTTGAACGTGCCGACGACTTCGCGCTTCACCTTCTTGGAATCCATCTCGAAATCGTAGCGGTACTTCTCCCAGGCCGCCGCTTCGATCTCGTAGACCCGGCCCGCGATCTTGACGATCACGCTCTTGGCGCCGAAGCCTTCGACATGCGCCAGCGTGCCGTTGACCCAGCGCCCTTCCGGATCATTGCGGATCAGCATTACGCGCGCGCCGACTTTCAGTTCGAGGTCTGACTCGGTGGGAAAACTCTTCTCGTCGAACTGGCCCTGCACATCCGCCGGGAAGATCTTCCGCTCGCCCTTCAGCTCCGCCAGCCGCGTCTGGTTGATGCGGAAGGCGTTGGCATTGTTGGGCGTCAGCACGACATGCGTTTCGGAGGCATCGGATGCGCTGCGCGTGGAGACAAGTTTTGCCAGCGTCGCCTCATCGTTGGGCGTCACCCGGCCGGAGCGCAGCGCGCCGAGCAGGGCAAGGAAGCGCGGGTCTTCCTGACGGAACACGTGTTTCAGCGCCAGCAGCGAGAACTCGCCGTCCCGGAAGGCCGGGGCGTTGAAGAAATAGTTGCCGCCGAAGCGTTCCAGCAGGATCGGGCTTTCCTGGTTCGAGACAACCGGCGGCAGCTGATGCAGGTCGCCCGACAGGATCATCCGTACACCGCCGAACGGGCGTTTGGAGCCGCGATTGAGCTTGAGGCTGCGGTCGATGGCGTCCAGCATGTCGGCGCGCACCATCGAGATCTCGTCGATCACCACCGTGTCGACGGCGCGCACCACCCGCGCGTTGGGCAGGCGGCGAACATCCTGCGCCTCGATCAGGCGCGGGGGCAGCTTGAAGAAGGAATGGATCGTCTGCCCGCCGGCATTCATTGCGGCGACCCCTGTGGGCGCCACGATCACGGCCTTGTCGCCTGCCTCGCTGAGGAACTTGCGCAGCAGCGTTGTCTTGCCGGTGCCCGCCCGGCCGGTGAGGAAGAGGTTGCCCTGCGCGCCCGCGCCGCGCGCCACCCATTCGGCGGGCGCCGCGTAGATGGACTCAGGGGTGGGGGGCATCTTGCGGGGCAAGCTCAGGGGCTGACAAGGCGCATCTGGCGCGCCTTGCTTGTGCTGCCCGTGCTCGCCACCACTTGCCAGCCGAGCGCCTCATAGGCCCGCCGCGCGCCGAGATTCTCGGCGTCCACATCGAGGCTGAGGGCGCCGGTCGCGCCCTGGCGCGCCACTTCCAGCAGGCCCCGCGCGACGCCGCAGAAGCGCCAGTCGGGGTCCACGAACAGGTGGTCGATATAGTCCTGCGGCAGCTGCAGCGTCAGGAAGCCGATGACGCCGGCATCCGGCTCCTCGGCGACCCAGGCGTTCAGCGGGGTCAGCGAACGGCGCAGGATCATGTACTGGCCGCGGTTGCGGATGCGCCAGGGCATGTCGGTCAGGCAGTCGCGGAAGATCGCGAGGCACGCGCCCGCATCCGCCGCGGTGAACGGCCTGATGCTCCATCCGGCTCCGGCATGCTTGTACATGGGGTGCAGAGTAAAGTGAGGCGCGCGCGGCGTCCAGCGGGCAGCCGCGTCAAATCTCACATCTGCATCGTCCAGCCTTCAACGCCCATCGCGGCCTGGCGCACGGCTTCCGACAGGGTGGGGTGCGCATGGCTGGTGCGGGCGATGTCTTCCGACGAGGCGCCGAATTCCATGGCGACGCAGATTTCCGCGATCATCTCGCCGACGCCGACGCCGATCATGTGCGCGCCGAGGATCTTGTCGGTGCCTTTTTCGGCGAGGATCTTCACGAAGCCGGTGGTCTCATGGTTCGTCCGTGCACGGGAGTTTGCCATGAACGGGAACTTGCCCTTCACATATTCGACGCCGGCGGCCTTCAGCTCTTCCTCGTTCTTGCCGACCCAGGCGATTTCGGGGTTCGTGTAGACGACGCTCGGGACGAGGTTGTAGTCGACATGCCCGGCCTTGCCGGCGATCAGCTCGGCGACCGCGGTACCGTCATCCTCGGCCTTGTGCGCCAGCATCGGTCCGTGGATACAGTCGCCGACCGCCCAGACGCCGTCCGCGACCTTGAAGTGGCCATCGGTCACCTCGATCACGCCGCGCTTGTCGGTCTTGCCGCCGACGGCTTCGAGCCCGAGGCCCTCCGTGTACGGCTTGCGGCCGATGGCGACGATCACGATATCGGCTTCCAGCGTTTCCGCGGCGCCGCCCTTGGCGGGCTCGACATTCACTTTCAGCTTGGTCTTGGTCTTCTCGACGCCGGTGACCTTGGTGCCCAGCTTGAAGGCGAGGCCCTGCTTCTTGAACGTGCGCTCTGCTTCCTTCGCGACTTCGGCGTCGGCTGGCGGCAGGATGCGGTCGAGATATTCGACAACCGTGACTTCCGAACCCAGCCGCGCCCAGACCGAGCCCATCTCGAGCCCGATCACGCCGGCGCCGATCAGCACCAGTTTCTTCGGAACCGCCTTCAGGCTCAGCGCGCCGGTGTTCGAGACCACGCGCTCCTCGTCGATCTCGATGCCGGGCAGGGTGGCGGGCTCGGAGCCCGTCGCGATCACGATGTTCTTCGTCTCCAGCACGCGCGTGCCGCCTTCGGCGAGCGCGACTTCGACGCGGCCCTTGCCGAGGATCTTGCCGCGGCCTTTGACGTACTCGACCTTGTTCTTCTTGAAGAGGAATTCGATGCCCTTGGTCAGGCCTTCGACGGCCTCTTCCTTCTGGGCCATCATCTGGCCGAGATCGAGTTCGATCTTGCCGGTCTTGATGCCGAGGGCGGCGAACTCGTGCTGGGCGGCGTGGAAATAGTGCGAGGCGTTCAGCAGCGCTTTGGACGGGATGCATCCGACGTTCAGGCAGGTGCCGCCCAGCTTGCCGCGTGTCTCGATACAGGCAACCTTGAGGCCCAGTTGTCCGGCGCGGATCGCGCAGTTGTAGCCGCCGGGGCCGCCGCCGATGATGACGACGTCATAGGTCTCTGCCATGGGAATATATTCCTTAAATGGGGCGGGTGCCGCGCGCGATTCGATTGCGCCGCATACCTAGGCATTCCAGCCCCGAAACTCAATCCGCAGAGACCGCAGAATGGACCTAGCTTCGCTTCACAAAAGCGAGGACGCCCCCCAGCACGACCATCGCGCCGCCGGAATAGACCTCGTCCATCCACAGGCTCGAATCGGTGCCTAGCGCCGCCATTGCGCCGGGCAGGGCCGCGAACAGCACCGCGCCGGTCATGCCGAGCCAGGCGCCGCCCTTGATGTTGAGCGCGGCGAGCAGGCCGCCGAGCAGGGCGAGGCCCGCCGCCAAGATGCGCCAGAGGCTGGTGGGCGGTTGCAACAGCGCGTCGTCGAGGGGGCTGCCGCGGCTGACGATCATCGAGACGGCCGAGACGCCCTGCCAGAGGAGCCAGGCCGCCAGTATGGCCAGGGCGGCGCCGGCAAGTTTGCGGATCATGAGCGTCCCCTCCCGGAACTGTGTTCTGGGATCAGGCTAGGCCGAAGCGGGCCGTCCGGCAACGGGCAGCGGTGATCAGGCCGCTTCTTCTTCCTCGTCCCAGTCGCCGCGATGGCGGGCGAGCGCGGCGGCCCGGGCAGCCTTCTTGCGGCGGGCCTGGGCAATGAACATCGCCCGCTGGCGCTGCACCACGATGTCCGGCACGAACAGGGGCGGGTGTTTCTTTTTCACCTTGGCGGGCTTCTCCGGGCGGGCGCGGATCGGCGCGTGCTGGGAGGCCACGGCCGCAGCCACGGCGGGGTTCGCCATGGTTTCCGGCGTCACTTCCACGTCCATGAATTCCGGCGGGCGTTTGCGCAGTTCCCAGACGGCCAGCAGCAGCAGCACGGCGCCGGCCATCAGGCCGGCCATCGCGCCTTCGCCGGCGCTGGGGTTCAGCCACCAGTTGGCGTCGAAATGCACGAGGAAAACCGACGGTATGGAGAAGGCGAGGGCGAAGACGTACCAGCCGACTGCGCCGCCCTTGCGGGCCGCGAGGGTGGCGCCGGAGGCGTAGTAGCCGAGGGCGGCAAACAGGTAGGCGGCGCCGTGGGCAATGCCGAGTTCGCGCCAGTTCACGCCGCCGAGTCCGCCGGCCACATCATCGGTGACGATCCAGCCCATCACCATGACGATGGACGGCCAGCGCACGGCGGTCAGCGCGCCGAAAGCGAAGGCAATCGCGTAGATTGTGAGCAGGATGGCGATCAGGCGGCGCGGCATCCCTCCCGCGTAACACACACGTGGTTAGCGCCCGTTGAAGCGGGTCTATGAAATTTCATCGATCCGCTGGCCAGACAGGCAGATCCTCGGCGGTCTTGGCGTAAGGAATGCCCTTGGTGCCAAGCTCGAAGACGTCGCCCTCCCGGGAGTCGACCACATAAACGCGCCCGATGATCTGCACGGCTGGAACGCATTCTTCCGGTTCAAATTCGCCGGTCAGGGGATGATAGGAATCCTTGTATTTGAAACAGGCTTCCGGCGGCGACTCGGCGTCGGAAACGCTCCAGGTTCCTTTTTCGACGCTGGTATTGAGCGGATACCATGAGAAAAACCGGCCATCCGGCGCGGTGTACTCCACATAGATGCCGTGGCCTTCCTGGCGGACAATCGACGTCCTGTCGGAAAGTTCCGCGACCAGCGCGGCGCGCACCTCCTCATCCGTCATGTCGCCGATCGCTGTCGATGCATTCATCCACCGGACCACAGCCTGATCTTCGAACGCAGCCGCATCCTCAGCCGGCATGTCCATCATCACGGGCGGGCTGGTGGCGCAGGCGCCAAGGCACAGGGCCAGAATGGATGCGGTGATCAGCGGTAGTTTCATCTTGTGTTTCCTGTTCTCACGTCGCGGTGGACGCCAGATATGGCGGGGATTCCTGCTTCGGAAAAGCCGCACGCAACCGATTTGAGGATGAAGGCCTGACGCTTTGCGTCCCACTCATCTGGCTGCTAAGGCATCGGCCAAATCAGGGAGGATAAGGCATGGGACGCGTTTCAGGCAAAATGGCATTGGTGACCGGCGGGGCGCAGGGCCTTGGCGAGGCGATCGGGCGGATGCTGGCGAAGGAGGGCGCGAAGGTGACCCTCACCGACATCAACGGCGCGGGCGCCGAGAAGGTCGCCGCCTCGATCAACGCCGTGCACGGGGCCGGGACGGCGTTTGCGTTCCAGCAGGACGTGACCGACGAGGCGCGCTGGAAGGAAGTAGCCCAAGCCGCGCATGACGCGATGGGCGGGCTCAATGTGCTGGTCAACAATGCGGGCATCGGCTCGCTCGGCTCGGTCGAGGACGAGAGCTACGAGATGTTCCGGAAAGTGCAGGCGGTGGATGTCGATTCGATCTTCCTCGGCTGCAAGTATTCGATTCCCCTGATGCGCGCCCACGGGCTCGGCTCGATCATCAACATCTCGTCGATCGCGGGCATCATCGCGAGCGGCAATTACGTCTCCTACAACACGGCCAAGGCGGCGGTGCGGCATCTCTCCAAGTCGGTCGCGCTGCACTGCGCCAAGACCGGCGGGCAGATCCGATCAAACTCCGTACACCCCGTATTCATCAACACACCGATCCTCGATCGGACCAAGGAAATGTTCGGCGAAGCCAAGGCGCTTGAGAAACTCGGCCGCCAGATTCCGCTCGGCAAAGTGGGTGAGCCGGATGATATTGCCTACGCCGTGCTTTATCTGGCCTCGGACGAATCGAAGCTGGTGACCGGGGCGGAGATCAAGGTCGATGGCGGCATCAGCGCGATGTAGGGCCGGGTTAAACCCGCTCACACCGCAGTTCTCAGCGCAGGCTGGGACCCAGTGCAAGTAGAAGAGCCTATCATCGTCTGGACCCCTGCCTTCGCAGGCGTTTGCGGCATTCTTCGCGAAAACCTCTGCGCGCAAGCTGTATTGACAACCGACATATCGTTGTGTAAACACAATATAATGCTGCAGATAGAAGGCGTTTTCAGGTGATCTACAACCGGCTTTCCGTGTTCCGGGCTGAGCGGGGTCTCAGCCGGAAGGACATTGCCGAGGCGGTCGGGGTCAACCCGCAGACGATCGGGTATCTCGAGCGGGGCGACTATGCGCCGTCGGTCGAGCTGGCGCTGAAGCTGTCGGCACTGTTCGAGGTGGCCGTCGAGCAGCTGTTCTCGCTGAAACCGTTTGCCCCGCTGGCGCACAGCCTCAGAGACCAGGAGTCCTGACCGTCATGTTCATCCGTTCGAAAGCCCATCCCTTCGGCCGTCCGCTGCAAACCGGTACCGTCCGTATACTGCTGATCGTTCTCTATGCCTTCTATCCGCTTGGCTGCATCCTGCAGCTGGTCGCGGGCGGCAGTGTTGCTCTCGGCCTGGCCGGCGTGGCGCTAGTGGTCGCCGCGCTCGCCGCCTTCGCCGTGCTGGCGGGCTCCAGCTTGCACCGCCAGACACAGGAGCCGGAAAGCCTGCTCGACGAGCGCGAACGGGAGGAACGCAACCGGGCCTCCTTCCAGGCGCACTCGGTCTTCTCCGGGATCGTGCTGATCGGTGTGCTCTACATGATGCTGACGGCGGACATGGCGGCGAATGGAAAGCTCGATCTCTGGCGGCCCACGGACGGGACGCACTGGAACGCCATCTTCGGCGGGCTGATCCTTCTTTCCTTCACGCTGCCGGGCGCCGTGCTCGCCTTTGGCAAGGCGCCGGTGGAGGCGGACTAGAGCGCCGGCGCCTTGCGGATGAGCGTCCAGGCGTAGATCGTCAGCCCGGTCATCAGCAGGGCCGAGACGACCAGCGGCGCGGCGTGGCCGACATATTTGTAGAGGCCCGCGCCGATCAGCGGGCCGAAGATGAAGCCGGCCGGCGGGGCCGCCGACATCAGGGCAGCCGCAGCGCCTTGTTCTTCGCGGGTGACCGATAGGCTGCCGAGCGCATTGGCGGACGGGATCGCCATCGCCGAGCCGACGCCGACGATGAAAAAGCTGGCGCAGAGCAGCGGGAAGGCCATCAGCGTGTCGGCGCCGATATAGCCGACGACGACGATGCCGAGGCCGATGGGGAGCAGCTTTCGCGGGTCTGGCTTGTGGCGCGAGATGTAGCCGAACTGGACGGCAATCGTGGCGACCGCCATGCAGGCGAACACGATGCCGGTGTAGAGCACGGCGGTCTCGCCGGATTTCTCTCCCAGTGCGCCGAGATTGTAGCGGTCCTCGATGAACCAGCCGAGGGTCTGCTGGATCATCCCGACACAGATGAAATAGGCGACCAGGAAGGCGAGGTGCGGGCGCACGCGCTTGTCGAACATCGCCAGCGGTTTCGGGCGCGGCATCGCGCGGTCGCGGGGGACGGTTTTCGGCAGGGCGTAGCCAAGGACGACGCCGACCACGATGCAGAACACGATGGTGCCCCAGAGCGGCGCGAGGGCGCCGAAGGGGGCAAGCGCGGCAGCGCCGGCGGGGCCGAGGATCGAGCCAATGCTCATGCCGGCGCCGAGCATGCCGAGACCGGCGGCGCGGTTGGCGGGCGTCGTCGCGTCGGTCATCGCCGCCATCGAGGCGGGCTGCAGGCCGGGCGTCAGCAGGCCGAACCAGAGGCGAACGAAGACCAGCGTCAGCAGCAGCGCCATGCCGGCCATCGCGCCGGCGAGGGCGGCCTCCAGCGTGAACAGGAAGGCCGTGTTGGTGAGGCCCATCATGATCAGGGAGAAGACCATGACGCGCTTGCGGCCCACCCGGTCGGCGATGCGGCCCCATTGGGGGATCATGAAGGCGTAGAGCAGGGTGGACAGGGTCAGGATCGCGGCGACCTCGACCTCGCCGAGCCCGGCCTTGCGGGTGAGCGGGGCGACGACCACGAAATTGATGCTCATGCCGGCGCCCATCGCGATGGTCGCCAGCATCAGCATGTTTCGCTGGAACGCCGAGAGCGGATGCAGCGGTGTTTCGGTCGTGTCCATGTGCATCGTCCCGGGAGGAAGGTAGGTAGGCTAGGGCCGTTGGGGGGGCTTGCCAAACCCTTCCGTTGCGACAATTGGCGGGGTGAACCTTGCCGGAGGGGGGCGATACACCCTAAGTGACATCTAGTTCATACCCCACCGCCGGAGCGACCCCGCACCCATGAAAGCGATCCTCGACGTCCTGCTTGCGATTCTCTCGATCGCCACCTGGATCATCCTCATCCAGGCCGTCCTGTCCTGGCTTCTGACCTTCCGCGTGCTCGACCTGCGTAACAATATCGTGGCGCAGATCTGGGGCGGGCTGGAGCGGCTGACCGAGCCTCTGTACCGGCCGATCCGCAATATCCTGCCGTCGATGTCGGGCATCGACCTGACGCCGCTGGTGGTGCTGCTGATCATCTTCTTCCTGCGCTCGGTGATCTCCCGCTACGGCTACAGCCTCGTACCGTTCTGATGCGTCACCGGCTGGCCGTGCGGGTTCAGCCGGGCGGATCGGCAGACCGGATCGAGGGCCGGGGCACGGACGATGCCGGCCGGGTGTTCCTGAAAGTGCGGGTGCGGGCGCAGCCCGAGGACGGCGCGGCGAATGCGGCGGTGCAGCTTACGGTCGCGAAGGCGCTGGGCGTCGCGAAGTCTGCGGTGCAGGTGGTGACGGGCGGCAAGACTCGGCTAAAAGGCCTCGAAATTGAGGGCCCGCCGGATCTGGCGGGTGTGATTGAGGGCTGGCTGGCAGATGAGCGCAGTGCGGATTGACGGAGTTCAGGTCGCGGCCGATGTGCGCGCGGCGGTCGCGCGGGCAGTGGGCGAGTTGCCGGGCGTGCCGGTTCTGGCCGTGGTGCTCGTTGGCGAGGATGCGGCGAGCGAAGTCTACGTCCGCAACAAGGTGAAGGCGACCGGCGAGGCGGGCATGGTCTCGCGCCATCACCGGCTGGCGGCGAGCGCCACGCAGGGCGAAGTCGAGGCGCTGATCGCGGCGCTGAACGCGGACCCCGAGGTGGACGGCATCCTGCTACAGTTGCCCTTGCCGGCGGGCCTTGATTCGGACGCCGCGATCGAGCTGATCGATCCGTCCAAGGATGTTGACGGGCTGACGGAAGTGTCCGCCGGGCGCCTCAGCCTCGGCAAGCCGGGGCTTCGTCCGTGTACGCCGGTCGGCTCGGTGATCCTCGCCAAGCGCGCGCTGGGGGACAACCTTTCAGGCAAGCATGCGGTGGTGATCGGGCGCTCGATCCTTGTCGGCAAGCCGGCGGCGCTGCTGTTCCTGGCCGAGAATTGTACGGTGACGATTGCCCACAGCCGGACGGCGGACCTCGCCGCGGTGTGCCGGGAGGCGGACATCCTGGTGCCGGCGGTGGGCCGGCCGGAGATGGTGCGCGGCGACTGGGTGAAGCCGGGCGCGGCGATCATTGATGTCGGCATCAACCGCGTGCCGGCGCCCGAGAAGGGCGAGGGCAAGACCAAGCTGGTGGGCGATGCGCATTATGCGAGCTGCGCGGAAGTCGCCGGTTTCATCACACCGGTGCCAGGTGGGGTCGGGCCGATGACGATTGCGTGCCTCTTGCGCAACACGGTGCTGGCAGCATGCGCGCGGCGCGGCTGGCCTGTGCCGGCCGGCCTGTGAGCCAGAGCTTCGCCCCTCCGTACACGGAGCTTTTCCGCAGCCTGTGGGAGGCGCAGGAAGGCTGCTGCGCGCTGTGCGGGCTGGCGATGCCGAAGGACCGGTTCGAGCTGACCCATGCGACGCTGTGGAAGAAACAGCGCCCGACGTTTGATCACATCCGGCCGAAGGCGGCGGGCGGATCAGACCGCGCGGACAATCTTCAACTCGCCCACGCGGCCTGCAACAAGCGCAAAGGTGCGCGCGGGTAGATTTTTGATTGGCCGCAAATTCTTGCGCTCAACCGGTGCCCACTTGAGCGGAGTTTGCTCTAGCTGACCCGCTCGATCATCATGTGCTTGACCTTGGCGATGGCCTCGGCCGGGTTCAGCCCCTTCGGGCAGACCTGCGCGCAGTTCATGATCGTGTGGCAGCGGTAGAGCTTGAACGGATCCTCGAGGTCGTCGAGTCGCTCGCCGGTGGCCTCGTCGCGGCTGTCGATCAGCCAGCGGTAAGCCTGCAGCAGCGCCGCCGGGCCGAGGTATTTCTCGCCGTTCCACCAGTAGGAGGGGCAGGATGTCGAGCAGCAGGCGCACAGGATGCACTCGTAGAGGCCGTCCAGCTGCGAGCGGTCGGCTTCCGACTGGCGCCATTCCTTTTCCGGAGCTGGCGAGACGGTCTTCAGGTAGGGTTGCACATAGGCATGCTGGGCGAAGAAATTGGTCAGGTCCGGCACGAGGTCGCGGATCACCGGCATGTGCGGCAGCGGGCTGATCGTGATGACGCCGCCCGGCAGGTCGTCGAAGCCCTTGGTGCAGGCGATGGTGTTGCGCCCGGCAATGTTCATCGCGCAGGAGCCGCAGACGCCTTCGCGGCAGGAGCGGCGGAAGGCGAGGGTCGGGTCGACTGTGTTCTTGATGTAGAACAGGACGTCGAGGATCATCGTCCCGGCTTTGTCCATGTCGACCCAGTAGGTGTCCCAGCGCGGGTTGCCGGTCTCTTCTGGGCTGTAGCGATAGATGCGGAACTCGCGCAGGTTGGTCGCGCCCTGCGGCTTCGGCCAGGTCTTGCCTTTGCCGACTTTCGAGTTCTTCGGGAGGGTCAGTTGAACCATGGTCTCGTCCTGGCGGTCAGGTGTTAAACGTTGCGGCGGCGGGCGGTGATCACCGCGCCATCGGTAATGCTGAATCCAAAGCCATAGCCGCCTTGGTTGACGGCGCCTTTTTCCGAATGTCCGCTCACGGAGGGGAGTATGGAAATCACGTCATAGCCTTCTTCATGCAGCCTGTTGCAGGCCATCTCGATCTGGGCGCTGAGGTCGGCGATGTCCGCCTGGTGCGGATCGTCGACCAGCTTCACGCCCCGGCCGAGCAGTTTCTTCTCTTCCTTCTTCTGCCTTCCGGCGCGAACCCAGACGGATTTGTATTCACTCATCCACCCCTCCGCGCCTGAAGACCAAATTCAATCAGTACACCCGCGCTTTCGGCTCGATATACGCGATGTCGTTCGACAGCGTGTACTCGTGGACCGGGCGGTAATCGATGGTCACCTTGCCGGCGCCGTCGACCCAGGCCAGCGTGTGCTTCATCCACTTTTCGTCGTTGCGGTCGGAGAAATCCTCGCGCGCATGGGCGCCGCGGCTTTCCTCGCGGTTGGCGGCCGAGTTGACGGTCACGGCGGCCTGGCAGATCAGGTTGTCGAACTCCAGGGCCTCGACGAGATCGGTGTTCCAGATCATGCCGCGATCCTTCACGTCGATGCCGGGCAGTTTTTTGTAGACCTCGTCGATCGCCTCGACACCGTTCTTGAGCACGGAACCTGTGCGGAACACGGCGCAATCGGATTGCATCGCCTTCTGCATCTCGAGGCGCAGCTTGGCGACTGGCTCACCGCCGCTCGCATTGCGTATCTTGTCGAACCGGGCGAGGTGGGCGTCCGTTGCTTTGGCGGGCAGGTCGCGCTGGCGCGCGCCGGCTTCGGTCGTCGCCCCGCAGCGCAGGCCCGCCGCGCGGCCGAACACGACAAGGTCGATCAGCGAGTTGGAGCCGAGGCGGTTGGCTCCGTGTACGGACACACAGGCCGCTTCGCCGACGGCCATCAGGCCGGGCACGACCGAATCCGGATCGCCGTTCTTCTTGGTGAGGACTTCGCCGTGGAAGTTCGTCGGGATGCCGCCCATGTTGTAATGGACCGTCGGCAGCACCGGGATCGGCTCCTTGGTCACGTCCACGCCGGCAAAGATCTTGGCCGTCTCGGAAATGCCCGGCAGGCGCTCGTGCAGCGCTTCGGGGGAGAGGTGGTTGAGGTGCAGGTAGATGTGGTCCTTCTCGGGGCCGACGCCGCGGCCTTCGCGGATTTCCATCGTCATCGCGCGGGAGACAACATCGCGCGACGCAAGATCCTTCGCCGACGGCGCATAGCGCTCCATGAAGCGCTCACCTTCTGAGTTCGTCAGGTAGCCGCCTTCGCCGCGGGCGCCTTCGGTGATCAGGCAGCCTGAGCCGTAGATGCCGGTCGGGTGGAACTGCACGAACTCCATGTCCTGCAGCGGCAGGCCGGCGCGCAGCACCATGGCATTGCCGTCGCCGGTGCAGGTGTGCGCCGAGGTGCAGGAGAAATAGGCGCGGCCATAGCCGCCGGTGGCGAGGATGGTTTTCTGCGCGCGAAACCGGTGCAGCGTGCCGTCATCCAGTTTCCAGGCGGTGACGCCGACGCAGGCGCCGTCCTCGTCCATGATCAGGTCGAGGGCGAAATACTCGATGAAGAACTCGGTCTCTTCGCGCACGCACTGGCCGTACAGCGTGTGCAGCATGGCGTGGCCGGTGCGGTCGGCGGCGGCGCAGGTGCGCTGCACCGGGCCCTTGCCATAGTCCCGCGTCATGCCGCCGAAGGCGCGCTGGTAGATCTTGCCTTCCTCGGTCCGCGAGAAGGGCATGCCCCAGTGCTCGAGTTCATAGACGGCGGCCGGGGCGTTGCGCACGAGGTATTCGATCGCGTCCTGGTCACCGAGCCAGTCGGAACCCTTGACCGTATCGTACATGTGCCATTTCCAGCTGTCCTCGGACATGTTGCCGAGGGAGGCCGCGATGCCGCCCTGCGCCGCCACGGTGTGGGAGCGGGTGGGGAACACCTTAGTGATGCAGGCCGTGCGCAGGCCCGCCTGGGCCGCGCCGAGGGCTGCCCGGAGGCCCGACCCGCCGGCGCCGACAACAACGACGTCGTAGGTGTGATCGATCCAGTTATAGCTGCTCATGGTCCTGCCTGTCTTTCGCCTTGCGCCTCAGCTGCCCGTCCAGATCCGCAGCACCGACATCACAACCACCACGAACAGTGCGGCCGCGAAGAAGGTGTTGAGAATGAGGAGCGCGGCGCGCGTGCCCGTCTTACCTATGTAGTCTTCGATGACCGCCTGCATACCGAGGCGCATGTGGTAGAAGGCCGCGCCGGCGGTCAGCACCAGGAGCGTCGCATTCAGCGGCGAGCTGACCCAGGTCATCGCGTCAGCGTAGCCGCCGAGGGCCGCCTTCATGATCGAGAACAGGAACCACGGCACCAGCACGATCAGCGCGAGCGCGGAGACGCGCTGGCGGATATGGTGGCTGGTGCCGGTCTTCGAGGCGCCGAGGCCGCGGGTGATCTTGGTGGGCGTGACGAACTTGCTGTCGGACATCCCGGTGCGCCTTACGACAGGACCGCGGCGGCCATCAGGGCAATCGCCCCGACCAGCGCGAACGCATAGTTGAAGATCGAGATCTGGCTGGCGAGCTTCGGGTTGAACCCGAGGCCCGGGCCATCCCAGAGCAGGTGGCGAATGCCGTTGGCGAAGTGGAACAATACGGCGAAGGCCCAGAGGAAGAGCAGGATCTGGCCGGGAATGGAGAAGGCGATTGCCTCGACCGTGGCATAGGCGTCCGGACCGCTGGCCAGCGCGACCAGCCAGGCGGCGATCAGCAGCGTGCCGCCATAGAGGCCCATGCCCGTGAATCGGTGGGTGATCGAGGCCAGCATGGTGGCATGGAAACGCCAGACCTGAAGGTGGGGAGAAAGCGGCCGCGAATCAGCCTTGGGAGTGCCGGACATTCAGTCGATCCTTGCGCGCCGTGAAAACACTTGGCCTCGCCTTCTAGGCGCCTCTATGGTCGTGTCAACGCAGGCAAAGACGAGAGCGACATTATGAAACCGACTGTCCTTGCGGCAGGCATCCTGGCCTTGTCCATGCCCGCCTTTGCGGACCCGCTCGATCCGCTGGTCGAGGCTTACGAGACCTATGTGATGGCCGCCGATCCGGCCGAAGCCGCCCGCGCCGCGGGCGCTGCGCCGACCGGCTGGGGCCATGTCCGCCCCCGCGACATCGCCGCCCGCGCCGAAACCGCCCGCGCGCTGCTGGACGAGATAGAATCGGCGGACACGGCCCGCACGGTGGACGCCGCCATTCTCAAACGCCTGCTCGCCGATGAAATCAGCGCTGACGAACTGGACACTGCCCGCATCCCGTTCACCGGCGACTGGGGCTTCCAGGCTGCGCCGGTGTTTGCCGCGCTGCGTCTGCGGCTGAAAACCGAGGACGAGGCGGAAGCCTGGGTCCAGAGGCTGAATGATGTACCCCGCTACTTCGCCGAAAACCGAATCAACATGGCGCGGGGCATCACCACCGGCTGGACCGCCAACAAGGACCCGCTGGCCACCATGCGGGCGCAGATCGAAGCGCAAATCGTTGCCGATCCGGCGGCCAGCGAGCTGTACGCTCCGTTCCTGTCGCTGCCGGACAGGATCCCGCCCGAGGCGGCGGCGCGTCTGAAGGCGGACGGGCTCGCAGCGGTCGCGAACGCCATACAGGCCTATCGTGACACGGCCCGCTTCATCGATCTCGCCTATGCGCCCGCCGCCCGGGAGCAAGCAGGGATCGCCGGACTGCCGGGCGGGCGCGAGGCCTACGCGGTAGCGGTTGACGCGCATACGGCGGGGGCTGGCTATTCGCCTGAGGAGATCCACGCCATCGGCCTCACCGAAGTGGCCCGCATCCGGGCCGAAATGGAGGGCGTGATGGCGGAGACGGGCTTTGCGGGCTCGTTTGCCGAGTTCCAGGCCTTCCTGCGTACCGATCCGCAATTCTACGCCCAGTCCGACACCGAACTGATGGCCAAGGCCAAGGAGATCACGGACCGGATCGACCTTGTCCTGCCGCTCTGGTTCAACCAGCTGCCGAAGCTTGGCTATACGGTCGATCCCGTTCCGCTCTCGATTGCGCCCGGATACACCACGGGGCGCTACTCGCAGGGCGACCCGGCCGAGGGCCGGAAGGGCAGCTATCTTGTCAACACCTACGCGCTGGAGCAGCGTCCACTTTATGAACTACCGGCACTGTCCGCCCATGAAGCGGTGCCCGGTCACCACCTGCAGATCGCCCTCGCGCAGGAAATGGAGGGCCAGCCGCGCTTCCGGCAGGAATACTACGCGACCGCCTTCGGCGAAGGCTGGGGCCTCTATGCCGAACGCATCGCGGGCGAGGCCGGCATCTATCAGACGCCTTACGAACACTTCGGCGCGCTCTCCTACGAGATGTGGCGCGCCTGCCGCCTCGTCGCCGATACCGGGCTGCACTGGTATGGCTGGACGCGCGCGGAGGCCGAGGCCTGCTTCATCGACAATTCTGCCCTCAGCCCGCTGAATATCCAAACCGAAGTCACCCGCTATATCGGCTGGCCGGGCCAGGCGACCGCCTACAAGATCGGTGAGCTGAAGATCCGGGCGCTGCGCGCCGAAGCGGAAGCGGCGCTCGGCGAAAAGTTCGACATCCGTGAGTTCCACGATGTGGTGCTCGGCCAGGGCGCCGTGCCGCTGGATGTGCTGGACGCGCAGGTGAAGGCGTGGGTGGCGGAGACGGCGGCTCCATAGAGCTTGTCATCCCGGCCAGCGCGCAGCGCGTGAGCCGGGACCTTGTTGTGGCAAGTGCGGAGAGAGGGTCCGGCTCACGGCCGTTTTGCGGCCTGTCCGGGATCACAGTCGTTCGGACCCGCCTTGCTCTTTCCCATCCTCCGCGCCACATGTGCGGCGCCATGATCCGCTTCTTTGAACGCCGTATCGATCCGTTTCCGGAGACCCGCCCCGGCGTTCCGCCGAGGGGCCTGCGCGCGTTCGTCTGGCATTACATCCGGGACGCTGCGCCCTGGCTGATCGCCATGTCTTTCTTCACGGCGCTGATCGCGGTCGGCGAAGTGGCGCTGTTCGGATTCCTTGGCGGGATTGTCGACTGGCTGTCGACCGCCGAACGTGAAGGCTTCTTCGAGCGGGAAGGCGGGCGCCTCGCGCTGATGGCCGGCATCCTGCTGATCGGCCTGCCGCTGGCGACGCTGGCGCAGGCGCTGATCGTCTATCAGGGCCTGATGGGCAACGTGCCGATGAGCGCGCGCTGGCGCATGCACCGCCAGATGCTCGGCCAGTCGATGGGCTTCTTCGGCAACGAATTCGCGGGCCGTGTCGCCACCAAGGTGATGCAGACGGCGCTGTCCGTGCGTGAAGTCGTGATGAAGATCCTCGACGTCTTCGTCTTCGTGCTCGTCTATTTCTTCTCGGCGCTCGCGCTGATCGGCTCGGCCGACTGGCGCCTTGCCGCGCCGCTGATCCTCTGGCTGGCGGTCTATGCGTGCCTCCTCTGGTATTTCGTGCCGCGCCTCGGGAAGATCGCCGAGAAGCAGGCCGATGCCCGCTCGGTGATGACCGGCCGGATCGTTGATTCGTACACGAACATCCAGACCGTGAAACTGTTCGCCCATTCCGGCCGCGAGGAAACCTATGCGCGGGACTCGATGTCCGGCTTCCTCGACACCGTGCACGGCCAGATGCGCCTCGTCACCGGCTTCAACGTCATCGTCTATCTCAACAATTCTCTGCTCGTGTTCCTGATCGCCGCCTCGGGCATCCTGCTCTGGACCGGCAATGTCGTCGGCGCCGGCGCCGTGGCCGTCGCGGTCGGCCTTGCGCTGCGCATGAAGGCGATGTCGCAATGGATCATGTGGGAAGTCGCGGGCCTGTTCGAAAATATCGGCGTTGTCTATGACGGCATGGCGATGCTGGACAAGCCGGTCGCCGTGGTCGATGCGCCGGGCGCTGCGGCCCTGCCGCGCGTCAAGGGCGACATCCGCTTCGAGAACGTCGCCTTCCACTATGGCAAGGGCGCGGGCGTCATCGAAGGCCTGTCGCTCGCCATCCGCCCCGGCGAGAAGATCGGCCTCGTCGGCCGCTCCGGCGCGGGCAAGACGACGCTGACCAACCTGCTCTTGCGCTTTTACGACGCCGAAAGCGGCCGCATCCTCGTGGACGGTCAGGACATCGCGAAGGTCACGCAGGAATCCCTCCGGGCACAGATCGGTGTGGTGACGCAGGACACGTCCTTGCTGCACCGTTCCATCCGCGAGAACATCGCCTATGGCCGCCCCGGCGCCACCGATGACGAAATCCGCACCGCGATCGGCAAGGCTGCCGCCAGCGATTTCGTCGAAGCGCTTGAGGACGCCAAGGGCCGCAGCGGCCTTGAGGCGCATGTCGGCGAGCGCGGCGTGAAAATCTCCGGCGGCCAGCGCCAGCGCATCGCCATTGCCCGGATCTTCCTGAAGGACGCGCCGATCCTGATCCTCGACGAGGCGACTTCCGCGCTCGACTCCGAAGTCGAGGCGGCGATTCAGGAACACCTCTTTGAACTGATGGAAGGCAAGACCGTGATCGCCATCGCGCACCGCCTCTCCACCATCGCCGCGATGGACCGCCTCGTCGTGCTCGACGCCGGCCGGATCATCGAGCAGGGCACGCATGATGAACTCGTCGCGGCCGGCGGCCTCTATGCCGATCTCTGGGCCCGCCAGTCCGGCGGCTTCCTGGTCCAGCCCGAGCGGATCGAAGCCGAAGACGTTCCGGCGGAGTAGGCGATGAAGCTCACGATCATCGAGACGGGGCAGGTGCCCGCCGCAATCCGCGAGGCTTTCCCGGACTATCCGGAAATGTTCCGCCGCATGGTCGCGCAGGCCGATGGCACCATCGCGTGTGAGACGGTCTCCGTCGCCAAGGGCGAAGCGCTGCCCGATCCCGCCGCGCTGGACGCCGTGCTATATACCGGCTCGCCCGCCGGCGTGTATGATCCGGAGCCCTGGATCGCGCCGCTGAAGGATTTCATCCGCAGCGCCGCCACCGCCCGGACGCCGCAGGTCGGCATCTGCTTCGGCCACCAGATCATGGGCGAGGCGCTGGGCGGCAGGGTGGTCAAATCCGAGAAGGGCTGGGGCGTCGGCCGCCACACCTACGAAATTGTTCAGTGCCCGGACTGGAGCGGCGCCCCGTGCCCGCCGACGCTCAGCGTCGCGGTCAGCCACCAGGACCAGGTGGTCGTGAAGCCGCCGTCGGCCTCGATCATCGCGAAGTCGGACTTCACGCCGTTTGCCGGGCTCAATTATGAAGACTTCCCGGCGATCAGCTTCCAGTGCCATCCGGAGTTTGAACCGGACTATGCCGCGGCGCTGTACAAAGCCCGGCGCGCTGCACTGGGGGACGAGCGGGCCGCGGCCGCCGTCACGTCACTGGAAGGCGAGTGCGACCGCCGCCTCCTCGCGGGCTGGATCGTCAGTTTCCTGCGCGCCAACGCAGGAAACTGACGCCCGCTTTTACGAGCCGAACCGGTAGCGCGCACCGACGCTCAGCACGGTCTGGGTGTTCTCGATGTTCAGCGTGCCGGGGAACAGCTGGTTCTGCAGCTCGACATCTTCGGTCGCGCGGTAGGCCGCCTCGCCGTAGAGATCGATCCGCTCACTGACGGACCAGGTCGCGCCCGCCTTCAGCTGGTAGGCAAACTTGCTCTCGCTGTCGCCAATGATGCCGACGCCTGAGGGGCGATACGTCACGGAGACATCGGAGTAGCCGAGGCCCGCGCCGACATAGGGGCTGATTAGGCCGTCGCGGTTGAAGTCATAGTAGAGGTTGGCAAACAGGCTGGTCGATTCAAGCTCGTCGCCGTCCGGCAAAGCCACGACCTGGCCGACGGTCGCGCCGAGCTGCGTGGCAGAGCCCGTCAGCACGGCGGCGTCCACGCCGTCGATCACCGTGCCGGCGACGTTCACGCCCGAATGGGTATCCACCTCGGCCTTGCTGTAGACCAGCTCGACGCCGGAGCGGAATCCGTTGGCATAGCGGGCACCGAACTCGCCGGAGAGGGCATAGCCATTGTCGAATTCGGTTTCCCAGCCATACGGCGTGCCCGCCGCAATCGCGGTGCCGAACGGGATCACCGGTGCGCCGTTGCCGGTGGCGAAGGCGCCCGTGGCGCCGCTGTTTGAGCTGTCATTCTGCAGCACGTAACCGATCGATCCGGCCGCATACCATTCCTGGGCCGCGGCGGGGAGGGCGAGGCCGGATGCGGCGGCGCCGAGCGCAATGAGCGCGATGCGAAAGTTCATTCTGAAGTCTCCTCTGGGGTTCGGGAGAGCTGCCCCGGCACGCAGGAGAACGACGCACCGGGGAACCTCCACACCGCCAGATAGGATTCTATATATTGCAAGCAATAATATATTTCTGAACTTTTCGTGAGGTGCGCGGCAACCCGCCCCTTTCGCCTGTGGCGCGAAAACTGCAAAAGAGCGCGCAAGACGCCGCGCCCCCCCTCGGCGGCGCGCCCAACCCGTTTCACGGAGAGACACATGCTGCCGAAACCGCGCACCGATATCGCCCCCAACACGCTCGAATTCGAGATCCTGCCGCTGGTGAAGCCCACGGGCTTCCGCGAGTATGACGCCCGCTGGTGGTTCAACGGCATCGGGCATGCCAAGGCGCCGGAGCTGAACCTGACCGGCGTGCAGGCCCTCGGCCTCGGCATGGCGACGCTGTTCCACGAACTCGGCGTGAAGCCCACGGTCGTCACCGGCCATGATTTCCGCTCGATCAGCCAGCCGATCAAGAACGCGCTCTCGCTCGGCCTGATCGCCGGCGGATGCGAAGTGCTGGATGTCGGCCTCGCCCTCTCGCCGATGGTCTACTGGAGCCAGTTCGAACTGGACGCCGCCTGCTGCGCCATGGTCACCGCCTCGCACAACGAGAATGGCTGGACCGGCGTGAAGATGGGCGCGAACCGTCCGCTGACCTTCGGGCCGGACGAGATGGGCCAGCTCAAGGAGATCGTGATGAGCGGCCGCTTCGTCGAGCGCTCCGGCGGATCGATCCGCCGCATCGACGGACTGCGCGAGAAGTACATCCAGGCGATCGTGGGCGACACAAAGCTGAAGCGCAAGATCAAGGTCGTCGCCGCTTGCGGCAACGGCACGGCGGGCGCCTTTGCCGGCGACTGCCTGCGCGCGCTGGGCGCCGAAGTGATCGAGATGGACTGCAACCTCGACAACACCTTCCCGAAATACAATCCGAACCCGGAAGATGCCGAGATGCTGCACGAGATGTCGCTGGCGGCCAAGGAACACGGCGCCGATGTCGTGCTCGGCTTTGACGGGGACGGGGACCGCTGCGGCGTGGTCGACAATACCGGCGAGGAAATCTATGCCGACAAGATCGGCCTGATGCTGGCGCGCGACCTGTCGAAGAATTATCCGCACGCGACATTCGTCGTCGATGTGAAATCCACCGGCCTCTACAAGACCGACCCGGTGCTGAAAGCCAACGGCGCCACCGTCGACTATTACAAGACCGGCCACTCCTACATCAAGCGCCGCACCAACGAACTCGGCGCTCTCGCGGGCTTCGAGAAATCCGGCCACTTCTTCTTCCGCCCGCCCATCGGGCTCGGCTATGATGACGGCCTCGTCGCCGCCAAGGCCGTGCTCGAGATGCTGGACCGCAATCCGGACAAGACGATGGCGGACCTCAAGTCCGAACTCGGCGTTGCCTTCACCTCGCTCACCATGTCTCCGCATTGCGGCGACGAAGTGAAGTATGGTGTCATCGAAAAGATGGTCGTTGAATATCAGGCGCTCAACGGAACGATGATCCTTGGACGGAAGGTCATCGACGTGAATACCGTCAACGGCGCCCGCGTGACGCTGGAAGACGGCTCATGGGTGCTGGTGCGCGCCTCGTCCAACAAGCCGGAACTCGTGGTCGTGGTCGAATCGATGACCAGCGAAGCCGACATGAAGGACCTCTTCCACAAGGAAGTGAAGCCCCGTCTCGGCAAGCACAAGGAAGTCGGCGCGTACAATCAGGAAATCTGATCGCTCTGAAAGCAGCGTACAGGAAAGCCCGCTCTTTCGGAGCGGGCTTTTTTACGACCAGAGCGTCAGAAGCCCGGCGATCACCAGGCCCATGCCGAGGAAGTATTTTGCCGTCAGCGGCTCGCCGAGCCAGACGTTTGCGAGCACCGGCACGATGACGAAGGTCAGGGCCATGAAGGAATAGGCGTACGAGAGCGGCACGGTCTTCAGCACATATACCCAGAGCAGCGTGGCCCCGCCATACAGCGCCAGGGAGCCGATAAACAGCGGGCTCAGCAGCACCGATTGCACCGGCGGTGCCGGATAGGCCGCCAGCTTCGCGCCGGTCAGCTTGAACATTACCTGACCGATGGCAATCAGCAGCGGCGTGGCGACGAGCAGGCCGAGTATGTGCAGCGGCAGCGCTTTCACGGCGCGATATCCTCGCGGTAGTAGATGTCGCGGCCAATCTCGCGAATATGGTAGCTTTCCGGCACCGGCATAACGGCGCGCAGGAAGCTGTGCGTATACGGAAAGAAGTTAACGTGCGGGTTGAAGGTGTAGCGGTATTCCCGCTCGCGCGGCACGACGAGGATGAGCCGCCGGCGCGCCACCCGGCGCAGCTCGGCAATCGCGGCGCGGTAATCGACGATATGCTCGATCACATGCGTGCAGATCACCGTGTCGAACGCCTTGTCGGGGAAGGGCAATGTCTCGACCTTCGCGGCGAAATACTGGATGCCCTCATCCTTCAGGTCCGGATCGATCACGAAATCGACGCCGACCAGCGCGCCAAGGTCGGTGCGCGCGTCCCGCACCCGGCGCAGCAAGGCGCCCGTGCCGCAGCCGACATCCATCGCGCTCGCGCCGACGATGTCCGCCGTGATCGCAGCGATGCAGGCGTCCGAATTGTCGGTGTCCTCGTGGACGCGCGGGTGCTTGCGGTAGAGCGCCTCGTATTCTTCGTCGGTCAGGAAAGCGGCGCGTTCGCGGAAGCGCGCAAGATCGGCCACATGGTGGCCCCAGGCCATCGAGGCGGCTGCCTTGAACAGGCCGGAATCGCGCAAGACCGGCGGCACGATGTCCTCCAGCACGAAGCGGATGCGGTTGGTCATCTCGCGGCGCATCAGAAACCCGTGCTCCGGAAAGGCGCGGCGGCATCGCGCTCCTCGATCGGCTGGGCGCCGGGATAAGTCCGCTCGCCGCGGGCGGGGGCCTGCGAGAGATAGAAGATGCGCTTCTGCTCGATGCGAGCCCGGGAGACGGAATCCAAGATTATCCCGCAGGAGAGCGACAGCATCGCGCCGACCAGCAGCGTCATCGCCAGCATCACCGTGGGGACGCGCTCGACCAGGCCCGTCGCGAAGAATTCGAGCGTGATCGGGATCATCAGGAACGTGGAGAGCGCAAACAGCGCCGCCGCGATCCAACCAAAGAAGACGAAGGGCTTCGTCTCCTTCAGCAGCATCGCCATCATCGAGAGAATGCGGAATCCGTCGCGGAAGGTCGACAGCTTGCTCGCCGAGCCTTCGACGCGGCGGCCATAGTCGAACGCGATCTCGGTCACCGGCAGGCGCAGGGTCGAGGCGTGAACGGACATTTCCGTCTCGATCTCGAAGCCCGCCGAATGGGCCGGGAAGCTCTTGGCAAAGCGGCGCGTGAACACCCGGTAGCCGGAGAAGATGTCGGTGAAATCGCGCCCGAACAAGGCCTGGTAGACGCGGTTGAACATCTGGTTGCCGAAGGCATGGCCCGCGCGCCCGGCATCCTCGGTGATGTTGCGGCGCGTGCCGACCACCATGTCGGCGCGGTCGGCGATCAGCGCGTCGATCATGCGCGGGGCGGCGGCGGCGTCGTAGGTTCCGTCGCCGTCTGCCATGATGTAGATGTCGGCCTCGATGTCGGCGAACATCTGGCGAACCACATTGCCCTTGCCCTGGCGCTTGCAGGTGATCACCGTTGCGCCCGCGAGCGCGGCCTGCTGGGCGGTATTGTCGGTGGAGTTGTTGTCGTACACGTAGATGCGGGCGCCCGGCAGCACCTTGCGGAAGCTGATCACCACCGACGCGATCGACAGCCCCTCGTTGTAGCAAGGCAGCAGGACGGCAAGGCTGTAGCGGCTGGATTCAAGCATCGCGGGCGTTCAGTCTTTGGTGAATGTTTCCATGTCATAGACCGGCACTGGTTAAGTTAGCCTTGCATGAAGGGCAGTTTCCCGATGACGGCGCCTGTCCGCCCCGCCACCTCCGTCGAAGACCATGCCGGTCTGCTGCTGTCGGCAACGGTCGTTGCCAGCCTTATGATCGTCAGCGTGCTGAGCGGTTCCTTTGGCGCCATCGGCCCCGACGGCGATGATGTGATGCGTCTCGTGCAGGTTCGCGAGCTGCTGGAAGGGCAGGCCTGGTTCGACCTGCGCCAGCCGCGGCTCGGCCCCGAAGGCGGCACGCTGATGCACTGGTCACGCCTCGTGGACCTGCCGATCGCGGCAATTGCCGCAGCGCTTTCGCCTTTCCTCGGCCGCGAGACAGCGATTGGGTTTGCCATCACCGTCTGGCCGCTGATCAGTATGCTGATCGTGACCTCGGCGCTGGTCGCCGGCGCCCGCGCGCTGGGCGGCCGGGGCGTTCTGCTGTTCACCTGCCTCATCGCCTTCGCGGTGCTCTACCGGCATTTCCGCTTTCTGCCCGGATCAATCGACCACCACAACCTGCAGCTCGGTCTGGTCCTCCTCGGCGCCGTCTCGCTTCTGGGGCGAGAGCGTCCGCCGGCGCCCATGGCGCTCGCCGGCGTCAGCCTCGCACTCGCCGCCGCCATCGGCGTCGAGGTGCATGTCTTCGTGGCCGTGATCGCCGCCTTCGTGGCCGTCGACTGGGCGGTCTCCGGCGCCCCGGGCCAGCGCGGCGCGGTGGTTTTCGGCGCGAGTTTTGCGGCCACGCTCGCGGCCACTTTCCTCATCACCGTGCCGCCGCTCGACTACTGGACCGCACGCTGCGACGCGCATTCCTCCGTCACCCTGCTTGCCGGGCTGGCCGGCGGTGTGTCCTTCGCGCTGGCGGCGCAGATGACATCTGACAAGTCGCTTGCCATCCGCCTGGCGGTGCTCGCCAACGTGGCCGCCATCACCGCCGCGATGATCATGGTCAGCGGCCCGCAATGCCTCGCCAATCCGCTCGATGCGCTCTCGGCCGATGCCCGCGAGCTGTGGCTGGCGCGCGTGGACGAGGCCCGCCCGACACTGGTTTACCTGAACGGACAGCTGGACGAATTCCTGTTCCGGCTCGGCACGATACTGGCCGGCATCGGCGCCGCCCTGTACCTCGCGCGGCGCGGCGACAACACCCGCGCGCAGGTGCTGTTCATCCTGCTGCTGACGGTTTCGCTGATCTTCGCGCTTTACCAGACGCGCTTCTATGTCTTCGGCCAGCTGTTCGCGATCCTGCCGCTCGCCCTGCTCGCCGCGCGCATCCATGCCGGCGCTGCAGGCCCCGCCGTGCCGCGCCTCGCCTATCTCGCCGTCCTGCTGATCGCGGCACCCTTCCTGTGGGGCCTCGCGGGCCGCTGGATCGCCCCGCCGAAAGCGTCCGCCGCGCTATCCGTCCCGGCGACTGAGGCCTGCGACCCGCGCGCCATCCATGCTGCGCTGAACGCCCTGCCGCCGGGCCGCATCCTCGCGCCCGCGTCCGACGCGCCTGACCTGCTGCTCGAGACGCGCCACAGCGTTCTCTACGGCCACTATCACCGCAACCTCGACGGCATCGACGCCTCGCTTGCCATCTTCACGAGCCCGCCGGACGCGGCGCGCGCGCGCCTCAAGGCGGCGGGCGTCGACTATCTGCTCGTCTGCCCGTCAGACGTGGACCTGCGATTCTTCGCCGGCCATGCGCCGGACGGTCTGATCGGCGAGATCATGGCGTCGCGTCCGCCGGCCTGGCTGGAGCCGGCCCTGCTCGCCGGTCCGGCCACGATCTACCGCATCCGGAAGGACTGATGCGCCTCAGCCCGCCGGCCCGTAAGTGGCCATGGCGGCATCGTCGAGCTCGCTCGCCCGGATATAGCCGCGCCGCGACTGGAGGCGTTCGAGATACGCCTCGACGCGCAGCGTCTTCGGGATCGATCCGAACTGGCTGCCCCAGCTGATCTGCGAGCCCATGTAGACATCCAGCGCCGAGAATTTCGGCCCCAGCAGGTAGCCTTCGTCGGGCACGGCGCTCAGCAGCGCGTCCAGCGTGCGGTCAAAGTCCCCATACCCGACCATGCCGGATGTCTCCGGGCTCACCTCGACGTTCAGCGAGCGGTTCGTGCTCGCCGCTTCCCATGGGCCGGCCGCGAACAGCATCCAGCGGTAATAATCCGCCCGCGCGTCCAGCGGCGGGGCGAGATCCGCCTTCGGGAAGGCATCGGCAAGGTAAAGGCAGATCGCCGCGCATTCGGTCAGCACCTTGCCGTCATGCACGATCGCCGGAACCTTCCGCATCGGGTTCACGGCCGTATAGTCCGCCGAACTCATCTCCGGCCCGTAGCGCAGGTAGCGTGTCTCATACGCCGCCCCCGTTTCTTCCAGCATCCAGCGCGCAATCCGCCCCCGAGACATCGGGTTTGTATAGAAAGTGAGGCTCATCCTGCCCTCCCATTTGTTCACGTTTTGATCCTGTCGTTAACGCTTGCGAGAGTCAACCCGGTTCCCTTGCGGCAGACGCCCCTTGACCCCCTCGCACAAAAATTGCACCCCGCACGCGATCAACCGCTTTGTGTGTTTTTGAGGGATTTCCCATGCGTGTCGCGATTATCGGAACGGGCTATGTCGGCCTCGTGTCAGGCGCCTGTTTTGCCGATTTCGGCCACATCGTCACCTGCGTGGACAAGGACAAGTCGAA
>LNFC01000024.1 GCA_001464545.1 Acidobacteria bacterium Ga0077551 | reverse complement strand
CTGATCGGGCTGATCGACCGGATTTCCGGCACAGCGCTCGGCGCGGCGATGACCTGCGGCGTGCTGCTGATCTTCCTTCAGCTGATCGTCGTGCTGCTGCGCTATGCTTTCGGCCTCTCCTTCACCTGGCTCAACGAAGCGGTGACCTATGCCTTTGCCGCGATGTTCATGCTGGGCGCCGCTGCGGCGCTGCGGGACGGCGCGCATGTGCGGGTGGACATCCTGCGCCCACGCTTCGGAGAGACGGGCCGAAACTGGATCGAGCTTGCAGGCGCCTACCTCCTGCTCTTTCCCATCTGTGTACGGATCTTGATGACCAGTGAAGCGGGCCTCGCCCGCTCCTGGATGCTGCTCGAAGGCTCGCGCGAGTCCGACGGGCTGCCGATCCTCTACCTGTTCAAGACGCTGGTGCCTGTGTTCGCCGTGCTGCTGATGGCGCAGGGCCTTTCGGAATCGCTGAAGGCTGCTTTGCGGCTGACAGGCGCGCTGCCGCCGGCCGAGCCGGACAACGCATTGGCCGCCGGAGAGCGCCATGGAGCTTGAGGCCATCCTCGCCATCGCAATGTTTGCCAGCGCCATCATCGCGCTACTGATCTTCGCGCTGCTCGGCATTGCGCTCGGCGTGTTCCCGGACTCCTTCCTGAAGGCCTTCCCCAGCCGGATCGAAGGCAGCTCGATCATGCAGAGCCAGACGCTGATCGCGGTGCCCCTGTTCGTGCTGATGGGCGTGATCCTTGAACGATCGCGCGTGGCGGAGGACCTTCTCAACATCGCGAGCCGCCTGCTCGCGGGCGTGCGCGGGGGGCTCGGCTTCGCCGTCATCCTCGTCGGCACGCTCCTCGCTGCATCCACCGGCATCGTCGGCGCGACCGTGATCACCATGACGCTGATCGCGCTGCCAACCATGCTGCGGCAAGGCTATGACGTGCGCCTCGCCACAGGCACCATCGCGGCGTCCGGTACGCTCGGCCAGATCATCCCGCCCTCCATCGTGCTGATCCTGCTCGCCGACGCGATCTCCAACGCCGCCAGCCAGGCGAGCCTTTCCTCTGGCAACGCCTCGGCGGTGGTCTCGGTCGGCGACCTGTTCGCGGGGGCGCTGATCCCCGGCCTGATCCTGGTGCTGTTCTACCTCGCCTGGGTCGCGGCCGTGGCGATCTTCCGCCCCTCCGCCTGCCCGCCGGCGAAACTCGACAATGACATCGCGCCGCTGACCGCAATGGATGTGCTGCTGGGCGTGGGCGCGCCGGTTGGCCTGATCGTCGCCGTACTCGGATCGATCCTCAGCGGAATCGCGCCGCCCACCGAAGCGTCCGCCATCGGCGCGGGCGGCGCCTTGCTGCTCGCAGGGCTTCGCCTCGCCCGCGACAATGGCAGCCGCCTTGCGCCCGTCATGATCGCAGGCCTGCTCAGCCTCCCGGTCATCCTTATCCTGCGCAACACGCTCGACCTGCGCGTCGGCGACATCGCGCACTCGGGCCTCGCGGCGGCGGGCATGGGGCTGACGGCCATCGCCTGCCTCGTCTTCCTCGCGTCGCTGGTCGCGGGCCTCATGGTCCTGCGCAAGGCGTCGCAGCTCACACCTGCGTTCAAAAGCGCCTCGCACATCACCTCGATGGTGTTCCTCATCCTGATCGGCGCTTCGCTCTTCAGCCTCGTGTTCCGGGGCTTCGACGGCGATGACCTGATCGCGGAAATCCTGCACGCCGTGCCCGGCGGCAAATGGGGCGCGCTGGCGGCGACCATGGCCGTGATGTTCGTCCTCGGATTTTTCCTCGACTTTATCGAGATCGTCTTCGTCGTCGTGCCGCTGGTGGCGCCGCCGCTGATCCTGCTTGGCTGCGATCCGGTCTGGCTGGCCATCCTGATGGCGGTGAACCTGCAGACGAGCTTCCTGACGCCGCCCTTCGGCTTTGCCCTGTTCTACCTGCGCGGCGCAGCGCCGCCGGAAGTCTCCACGATGCAGATCTGGCAGGGAGCGATGCCGTTCATCGGGCTCCAGCTGCTGCTGCTTACCGTCGTCGCCGCGATGCCGCAGCTCGCCACGTGGCTGCCCTCTATCGCCGCGCAATAGACTTTGGGACAGAACATTTCACCCTTTCAGGCGATCGCCATCAGCCGCCGCGCGCATGAACTGAAAGCGGCGGGCCAGCGCATCTTCCACATGGAATTCGGCCAGCCGTCGACCGGCGCGCCGCAGGCCGCCATCGCCGCCGCGCACGGCGTGCTCGACAGCGAGGCGATGGGATATTGGGAAAGCGTGCCGCTGAAGGCGCGCATCGCGCAGCACTATCTCGACACTTACGGCGTGGAGGTCGCGCCGCGCCGCATCGCCATCACCTGCGGCGCCTCCCCGGCCCTCGTGCTGGCGCTGGCGAGCGCGTTCAAACCGGGTGACCGGATTGCGCTCGCCCGGCCGGGTTATGTCGCGTATCGCAATACCATCCGTGCCCTGAACCTTGAGCCGGTGGAAATTCCCTGCGGCGAAGCGGAACGCTTCCAGCTGACGGCCGCCGCGCTGGCCGCTCTCGATCCCGCGCCGCAGGGCATCATCCTGGCCAGCCCCGCCAACCCGACCGGCACGATCATCCCGGCGGCGGATCTTTCTGCGATCGCGGAAGTCGCGCGCAAGATCGGTGCACGGATCATCTCGGACGAAATCTATCACGGCCTCACATACGGCCCGAAACTACATTCGATGCTGGAGTTCGAGCCGTCCGCCTACATTGTCAACAGCTTCTCGAAATACTTCTCGATGGCGGGCTGGCGCCTCGGCTGGCTGGTCTCGCCGGAAGACGCCGCGCACCGCACGGGCGCCTATATCGGCAACCTCTTCCTCACGGCTCCTTCACTCGCCCAGCATGCCGGCCTCGTCGCGATGGACAGCCGCGCGGAGCTCGAAAGGCACATCGATGTCTACCGCACGAACCGGGCGCTGCTGCTGGAGGCCCTGCCGCGCCTCGGCCTCGACCGCATCGCGCCGCCGGACGGTGCTTTCTACATCTATGCCGACATCTCACGCTTCACCGATGACAGCCTCGGTTTCTGCATGAAATTGCTTGAAGAAACCGGCGTCGCGACCGCCCCCGGCGTCGACTTTGATCCCGTGGACGGCCACCGCTTCATGCGCTTCTCGTTCGCGCTCTCGACACCGGAAATCAAGGAAGCCCTTACGCGCCTTGAGGCTTGGTTCAAGGCGCAGCCTCAGCGCTAGGGCAAAAGGTATCCATCCATCGGCGAGTTTTCGCCGTAGGCTGCCGGATGGCGCAGACTCTGCATCGAGGTGATGAAGGGCCGACGCCAGATTGAGCCTAACTCGTTTTTCCGCGCTGAAAGTGACTTTCTGGCGTTCAGGGAGATTTGTTTTATTGACGAGCCGCACAAAAATCTTTCAGCGTAACCTCGTAACCGCTGGGAGAAAGTCACCGTGTCAAATACCACGATCCGCATTGATTTTGAGCTGACCGGAGCGGATATAAACTTCTTCCGCGAGCGTCTGAAGTCTTCACAAAAGAAATTCGGATCGCCCTGATCAAGCGCATGGAAAGCTCAAGATCTCCGGATTTCATGGCGCCGCGCTTGGCCAGACTACGGGAAATGCTCGCAATGCTCAAAGACCCGGACTGGCGCCTTGAAGGCGAAGATCGCCAGCATGTCTTGAATGCCCTGTCGTACTTCGCAGATCCAAAGGACCTTGTGCCAGACTCAATTCCGGGCATTGGCCTGCTTGATGATGCGATCATGATCGACCTCTCGGTGATTGAACTTGCACCGGAACTTGTGGGCTATGCAGAATTTTGTGCCAATCGGGATGAGCTGCAGCGGGGCATGCCCGATGCCGAGCCTCTGTCCGTAGCGCGGGATATTCTGCAAAAGCGAATGCGCCGCCAGCGTCGCCGAAGCGTCCGTCTCGGAGACTGGGGTTGAGGTCCGGCCCGGCTGAGGCCATCAAGCCTTTCGTCACGGCGGCAAAACCAACAGCTCGATGCATATTGGGCAGGACGCCGGTGCGCTCAGGCTAAGAGGACTTCGAGACGCTTGTACCCAAACAGCCTAGCGCTCGAGGTGAACACTGCGGCCCTGTAGGAGCTCTCGGCATCTAAGCAACGCAACTCCTCAGCAGATCAGGTTGATCCAGGCGGAATGAATGACCGGACAGAGCCAATACGCGACTCTCGCCTGCGCTAAACCTTCTCCAGCTTCTTCGGCGTCGTTACGCGGCGAGTTTTCGCCCGCGCTTTCGGCTTCGGCAGTTTGCGGAAGCGGCTCTGGCACCACGCCCAGCCGACGCCGACATCCAGCAGCGCATCCGCGCGCCCGCACGGGCAGGCAAATTCCCAGAGGTCGAGGACGCGATAAGTCTCGCCAGCCACCAGCGGCACGGGCTCTCCCGTCACGTGGTTGGGGGCCGCGTTGACACACAAGACCAGATCGCCGGGACCAAGAGCATCACTCATCGCGCCCGCCTGATACCACAAAACCGCCCGGGCGGGCGATAGCCCTCGGGCGCCTACCCGCCGCACGCGCCCCAGAAGGTTTCGATGCCCGGCAGGTCGCCTTCGTTGAGGATCTGCTCCGGCACGAACACCTGGAAATCCTCTTCCGGCACAACGCGGATGTACAATGTGCGCGCGAGGCTGCCTGGCGTCTGTTCGGGTTCGTTCCAGCAGCCCGGCGCGATGGCGCCGAAGGTCAGCTCGTTCTCGCCGGGCGCTTCCGTCTTGAGACGGACGAGTTCCTGGCTGAGCGCGGCCAGGACGGGCCGGTCTTCGGGACGGGTCGTATAGGTCCAGATCGAGAAACCATCGCGCGCCTCGGTCGCGAGGAACGGGCTGTCGAATCCGAGCGACGATGTCAGCGGAAAGCTCTCGGCAATGTCGACACCCAGCCGCGGGCTGATCACGTTGATCTGCAGGTAGGCGCCGTCATCATAGGCGCGGAAGGCAGACGGAATGCGCATGGCGAGTTCGATTTTCGAGAGGTCCAGCGCGGTGGGGTCGAGGACCGGGCCGGGCGCCTCCGAGGGCGCCGGTGTCTGGACGCTCGATTCCTCCACCGTCATCGGCTCTTCGGGAGAGGCCGTCTCTGTCTTGGGCGAACAGGCCGTCACGAGCATCGCAGCGGCAGCAACAACAAGGGCGAAACGCATGGCTCGGCGTCCTTCCGGGATCGGTAAGCAAACTCTTCTGCGATTTCCTAGCCGAAACCGGAAACCCTAGAAACCAACCTTCGGCGGCTCGTCGAGCGCTGCTCGGCTATCGGCGCCGACGTCGAAGAACTCGCGCCCCTCGAAGTTGAAGCTGCCGGCGATGATCGAGCCCGGGAACTGTTCGCGGGCCGTGTTGTAGTCCTGGACGGCCGAATTGTAGAAGCGGCGCGCCGCGGCCAGCTTGTCCTCGATCGAGGACAGCTCGTTCTGCAGCTGCAGGAAGTTGGTGTTGGCCTTCAGGTCCGGATAGGCCTCGGCGAGGGCGAACAGCTTGCCCAGCGCCTGGCTCAGCACGCCTTCGGCGCGGGCCATGTCGCCGGCGGTATTGGCGGCCTGGGCGGCGTTGCGCGCCGCGATCACCTGCTGGAAGGTTTCCTGCTCGTGCTTGGCATAGCCCTTGACCGTTTCCACGAGGTTCGGGATCAGGTTCTGGCGCTGTTTCAGCTGCACGTCGACATCCGCGAAGGCCTGGTTGACGCGCTGCCGCTTCATCACGAGGCCGTTGTAGATCAGGATGATGATGCCCACGATGGCAACGATCACCGCGAGAACGATAAGAACGAGATTCATGGGGCGCCCCCTTCCAGAATTCCTTGATGCCCAACGCCTAACCGGCGCTGCGGGGTTTCGCAAGCGATACTCCCTGCCGCTGGGGAATGTCAGCGGCGCGGCACGAAAACGGGCGTTCGGACCTGCACATAGGATCGCGGCCCCTTTTTCGGCAGCACCAGCGCCGTGAGCGCCCCGCCATGCACCGCGCCGGTGTCGATGCCGGTCGCGTGGGCAAATTCGGCCGGCCCCTCGAGGAAGGGCTGGTGGCCGAATACGACATGCCCGAAGCGGCCATCGTAAACGTCCGCCCAGAAAGGGTCGCCCGGCTTCTCCTGGCCAAGGCCGACGAAGCCGCCGGTCTCCGCATCGATGAACCGCGTGCGGAGCACCTTGCGGAACCGGTCGCGCTCACGCCCGGCAAACCGTTCGGCTTCCCGGACGCCTGCGGGAAACCGGCGCATGTCGCCCGGAATCCCGCCGTGCACGATCAGCACGTCATGGGCGCGCAGCCGGTAGAAGGGCACGGCCGTATTCAGGAAGGCCCGCCCAGCCTCAGTCAGCTCCGCGGCCAGCGCGGGCAGTTCCGGCGCCTCTGCCGCCTGCTGGGCGGCGATCACCGGCCGCTCCGCAAGGTTTCGCTGGTAGCGGCGGTGCCGGTCCTCGTGGTTTCCGTCCACCAGAACGATGTCATAGGGCGCCGCCGCCGCGAGGCTGGCGAGATGGTGCACGACGCCCACAGGCTCCGGCCCCTTGTCCACTAGGTCGCCCACGAAGATCAGCCTGTCGCCGGCCCCAAGCTGCAATTGCGCGAGCAATTCCCGCAGCGCTGCGAGCATTCCGTGAACATCACCGACAATCGCCGTCCGCTGCACGCCGCACTCCTCTTCGGCCTGCATATACGCCGGCAACGGCCAGGATGCACGGCCTGGCCTTCGGTTTGGAGGAAACCGCATCAGCAGGCGACGTGGGATGTACCGCTAGCCACTCGCCCGATTTGCGTTAGTTTCGGCGCCATGACCGATCCCGACATCCTCGCCCACATGATCCGCAGCGCACACCGCGTCGCCGTGTTTACCGGCGCGGGCATCTCGACCGAAAGCGGCATACCGGATTTCCGCTCACCCGGCGGCGTGTGGAGCAAGATGAAGCCGATCATGTTCCAGGACTTTGTAGCCTCACGTGACAAGCGCCGGGAGGCCTGGACCCGCGTGTTCAACAAGACCGCCGGCTGGACGGGCGCCTCGCCCAATGCCGGGCATTATGCGATTGCCGAACTCGTCGCCGCCGGAAAGATCGCCAGCGTGATCACTCAGAATGTCGACAACCTGCACCAGGATTCCGGCGTCCCGGACCGGCAGGTGATCGAGATCCACGGCAATGCGAGCTATGCCAAATGCCTGACCTGCGGGAAGCGCTACGAGCTTGAGGCGCTGCGCCCGCGCTGGGAAGCGGACGAGGATATCACCTGCATCTTCTGCACCGGCCTGATCAAGACCGCGACCATCTCGTTCGGGCAGGCCATGCCGGAAGTGGAAATGGAGCGGGCCAGCGAGGAAGCCTCACTGTGCGACCTGATGCTGGTACTGGGTTCGTCCCTCGTCGTCTATCCGGCGGCAGGCATCCCCCTGCTCGCCAAGCGGCTCGGGTCTCAACTCGCCATCATCAACCGCGAGCCGACCGATCAGGATCCGTACGCGGACATTGTGCTGAATGCCGAGATCGGACCGCTGATGACGGATGTGGTGGGGCGGTTATAGGTCTCTATGGCCTGAAGCCAGCTTTTCCTTGGGAGCAGGGCCATCGTGTGTGAGGGTCTAGATTCCGGGGGTTTTCGATAGATCCGTGGGCGGAGGTGTTGCGCAAGGTTTGGGGGTGGGTTTCATAACAGCTTGATGGGGATGGCTTTTATTTTTCCGAAGCCGTGTTTTTGTAAGCACAAGCCACCTCCCTGCGCTCACAAACAGTCTCATCGTGTTGCAGGCTTTGCATTCCGCGTGTCGATTTTTTCTAATTGATTCTCATTTTTTATCACTTCGTATCGATCCGTTATCGCTGGCTCTCGGGGGTGTCGGATTTCGGCCTTTGGCCTCTATCCGACCTACGGGGTGCGCTTTTGGGGTTGGAGTTGAGTATACCCCCGCGCGGAGGGGTATGGCGCAAGTTTTCCGGAGAAATCTTTCAGAGGCTTGATGCGTCTGCGGATTTTGTTACGGGCGCGGCGGATCTTGTTGCACAAGCCGCGCATTCCCTAACTCTGGTTTGCCAGGCGCTTGCGCGACACATCCCACTCCGCGCGCGTCTGCGACCACTCATCGTTCGGGATTTCATCATAGGGCGGCGGCAGAGCTATCGGCCCGAGATTCTTTGAGCCAAGCCGCGCGGCCAGTTTTTGCGAGGCCGTGTTGGCGGGCCGGATCGTATGGATCACACGCGCTTCGCCAAGCTCAAGGAACGCAAAGTCCATCGCGGCGATGGCGCCTTCCAGCGCATATCCCTTGCCCTGGAATTCCGGCAGCAGCATCCAGCCGACTTCGATACACGGCCAGCCAAACGGTTTGGACGGACCAAACCGGCCGATGAACCGGCCGCTCGATTTCTCGATGGCGCAGAGCGCGCCCCATCCCATGATCTTCCAGTGCCCCGCGACTGACAGGAGCTGGTTCCAGCTCTCGCGCTGGTCCTGAACGCTGCCGGTATTGGCCTTCACGGACTCGTCCGCTTCCATCAGCGCCCACGCGCCGAAATCCTGCTTTTGCGGCGGCCGCAGGATCAGACGGCGCGTTTCAAGTTGCATACCCGGCTACCCGCTGAACGTTCCGCCCTTCGGGAAGCCTTTGGGGACGACCTTGCCGGCCTGCGCGCGCTGGCCGCGCCACTCTTTCCACTCTTCGAAGGCGCGGTGGCGCCCGCCGGTCATGACGATCAGGCCATCCCGCTTGTCGAAGGTGATCAGGTCCGCAAGTTCATACTTGCCCGTATAGGTCTGCAGCTTGTTGCCCTTGCCGCGCGACATTTCCGGCAGGTCTTTCAGCGGGAAGATCAGCATCTTCCGGTTCGTGCCGACCACGGCGATCATGTCGCCGTCCACCGGCGCGCAGACGAGCAGGCGTCCCTCACCCGTGTTGACCACCTGCTTGCCGGCCTTGCGGTTCGATTCCAGTTCGGTCTCCGGGATGACAAATCCGTACCCGGAGCTTGAGGCCATCACGCGCTTGCGCTCGGGATCGAACTTGAACATCGCGACGATGTCCACATTGTCTTCAAGTTCGATCGACAGGCGGATCGGCTCGCCATTGCCGCGCCCGCCCGGCAGCTTGTCCGCCGCCAGGATGAAGGCGCGCCCATCGGACGACATGATGACCAGCCGGTCGGTGGTCATCACCTCTTCCATCCAGGCCGGGCCATCGCCCTCCTTGAACTTGATCGAGTCGGCTTCGATGCCGTGGCCTTTCATGCCGCGAATCCAGCCCTGCTGGGACAGCACGACCGTCACCGGCTCCTTCGGCCGCGAGGCCTCCAGCGCGGCCGCGAGATCAACTTCCGGCGCCGCTTCGAAGGTGGCGCGGCGCTTGCCGAGCGCCGTGCCCGGATCAAATTCGTCGCGCGCCGCTTTCAGGTCTTTCGACACTTTCGACCACTGCTTGCGCGTCGAGCCGAGCAGCGAGACGATCTCCTCGCGCTCTTCCTTCAGCTTGGCATGTTCGCCGCGGATTTCCATTTCCTCGAGCTTGCGCAGCGCGCGCAGGCGGAGGTTGAGGATCGCTTCGGCCTGCACATCGGTCAGCTTGAAACGTTTCATCAGGACGGGCTTCGGCTCGTCCTCGGTGCGAATGATGCGGATCACTTCATCGATGTTGAGGAAGGCCACGAGGTAGCCGTCCAGCAGGTGCAGCCGCTTCTCGATCTTGTCGAGGCGGAATTCCGCGCGGCGCACGACGACTTCGCGGCGGTGATCCAGATAGGCCTGCAGCACCTGCTTCAGGCCCATCACCTGAGGCGCGCCCTTGTGCAGCACGTTCATGTTCAGGCTGAAGCGCGTTTCCAGATCGCACAGCTTGAACAGGCTCTCCATCAGCACGTCCGCCTCGACCGTCTTGGCGCGCGGCACCAGAACAAGGCGCACGTCCTCGGCGCTCTCGTCGCGCACGTCTTCAAGCAGCGGAACCTTCTTTGCTTCGAGCAGTTCGGACAGGCGCTCCAGCAGGCGCGACTTCTGCACCTGGTAGGGAATCTCGGTGACGATGATCTGGTAGGTGCCGCGGCCCGTGTCCTCGACATGCCAGCGCGCCCGCATCCGGAAACTGCCCCGGCCCGTCTCGTAGGCCTGCAGCATCGCGGCGCGCTCCTCAACGATCACGCCGCCGGTCGGAAAGTCCGGACCCTGAACAAATTCCATCAGCTCTTCGGTGGTCGCCTTCGGCTTCTCGATCAGCAGCCGCGCCGCATCGATTACCTCTGCCACATTGTGCGGCGGGATCGAGGTCGCCATGCCGACCGCGATGCCGGTCGCGCCGTTCGCCAGCAGCGCCGGGAAGCCGGCGGGCAGCACCACGGGCTCCTCGTCATTCTCGGCATAGTTCGGACGAAAATCGACCGCGTTCTCGTCGAGGCCTTCCATCAAGAGCTCGGCCGCGCGCGTCATCCGCGCTTCGGTATAGCGGTAGGCGGCGGGGCTATCGCCGTCGATGTTGCCGAAGTTGCCCTGCCCGTCGACCAGCGGATAGCGCACGCTGAAATCCTGCGCGAGGCGCACCAGCGTGTCATAGATCGAGCTGTCGCCGTGCGGGTGGTAGTTACCCATCACGTCGCCGACGATCTTGGCGCACTTGCGATAGCCACCCTCGGGGTCGAGCCTGAGCACGCGCATGCCATAGAGGATGCGCCGCTGCACCGGCTTCAGGCCGTCGCGCACATCCGGCAGGGCCCGGGCGGTGATGGTGGAGAGCGCATAGGCGAGGTAGCGCTTCGACAGCGCCTCGCTCATGGTCTCGTTGATGATCCGCTCTTCGGGCGGCGGCGAGGGTCCGCGCTTCACCATTCTGGTCTCTTCTGCAGTTCGTGCCACATTCTGTGCGTGCCCCCGCTTTAAGGTCGATTCCGGCCTCGGGACCAGCACTGGTTAACAGAAACCGGGGTTTGGTTAAGGAAAGGAAAAGGGTGAAGCTGCAAAAGGCTCTCACGCGCTATTTCACGCTGCTGGTCCTGCCTTCGGCGCTGGTTTTGGGCGTTTTCTTGCGATTTGCGCCGCCCCAGCACAACCCGTTCGTGCCGCTGGACCTCAACCACAAGCCGGGCCTCGCCTCCCACTTCAAGATGACCCAGCTGGAGCGCCATCCCGCGGCCTGCTTCAACGCCCTGGACGCGACCGGCGTGCTCTACACCCCGCTGGAGGATTCGCCGCGCGGCGAGGCCTGCGGCAAGTATGACGCCCTGACGCTGGACCGCTCGCTCACCCCCTATTCGGCCACCCTGAGCATGACCTGCTGGCAGACCGCCTCTCTCTACATGTGGGAGCGCCATGTCGCCCGGCCGGCGGCCACCGATATCTTCGGCTCACCGATCGCCCGGATCGAGACCTATGGCAGCTTTTCCTGCCGCAACATCGCCGGCACGGGCCGCAAGTCCGAACACGCCACGGCCAATGCCGTCGACATCTCGGGCTTCCGCCTGGAGGACGGCCGCCTGATCAATGTGAAAACGCATTGGGACAATGGCGGCAAGGAAGGCGAATTCCTGAAGCGCGTCCACAAGGGCGCCTGCCGGATTTTCTCGGTCACCCTCGGGCCGGACTACAACGCCGCCCATGCCGATCATTTCCATTTCGACATGGGGAATGCCCGCACCTGCCGGTAGTCCCTCTTGAAGATCCCCCTTGCCGGACGCTGCGTCACGCAGTGAGGATGGATGGCAATACAAAAAACCGGGAGGATCACCATGAAGCTCATCAATTCCGTCGGCCCCAATCCGCATGTCGTGCGCATGTTCATGGCCGAGCGCGGCATCTCGGTGCCGCTCGAAGACATCGACATCCTGAAGGGCAAGAACCGCGAAGCGGAGTACCTGAAGACCAACCCCGCCGGCCAGTCGCCCTGCCTTGTGCTGGATGACGGCGCGATCATCGCCGAAATCACGGCGATCTGCGAATACCTCGACGAGAAATTCCCCGGCAGCAGCCTGATCGGCGCGACCCCCGAAGAGCGCGCCCAGACGCGCCGCTGGACGCGGTGGGTCGATCTCAATATCGTCGAGCCGCTGGCCAATGGCTTTCGCTATTCGGAAGGCCTGCCGATGTTCCAGTCGCGGATGCGCTGCCTGCCGGAAGCCGCCCCCGGCCTGAAGGCCAAGGCCCAGGACGGCCTCGCGTTCCTCGACGCGCAGCTCGCCACGCGCACCTTCGTGGCTGGCGAGAAATTCACGCTCGCGGACGTGCTGCTGTTCTGCTTCCTCACCTTCGGCGGCGCGGTCGGCCAGCCGCTCAATCCGGAGCTCAAGAATATCGGGCGTTGGTATGCGGCGGTTGGCGCACGCGCGAGCGCGAAGGCCTAGGGTTTATTCAGCAGGCGGAGGACCAGCCGCTCACGCTCCGGCGGCACGCCCCGGTGGACCGCCGCGAACAGACGGTTCTCGAGGAAATGTCCTGTCAGTTTCAGCCCGGCGGCAATGTCGCCGGGCTGCAGCGCCGCCGCTGGCCGCATCAGGAAGTCCGGCAGGGCCAGAAGGCGGTCGACATATTGCTCGGCTTCCGATCCGCGCACGGCCCGGCCCGTTTTCGGCGAGACGTGGGTCAGCCCGTCATTGGCACCGGTGATCGCGCACTCTTCCAGATCCAGCCCGAAGCCGAGCGCCGAGAGCAGCCCGAGCTCCCAGCGCACATACAGCGCCGGCCAGACATCGGGATGCTCCAGCTCGTCGAGCAGAAGGACCGTCGCCTCATAGAGGTTCGATCCGGCCGCATCGCCCTCGTTCATGCTGGCGCGCAGGATCGATGTGATGGCGGAAACTGCCGACAGCGCCGCCGGATCCTCGAGCAGGCGCGAGGCCCGTTCGCGCCGCGACTCAGCCACGTCAAACCGGCCGAGCTGATCGTCCAGCCGCCCGCTCCAGGCCAGCGCGACCGTATTGCCCGCTTCGTATTGTGCCCGGCGTTTGCGCGAGGCGCCGCCATAGACAAGGCCAGACCGGCGTCCCCGCTGCGAGGTGAGGACGTCGAGGATCAATCCCCCTTCGCCAAACCTCCGCCCGCCGAGGATTATGCCGTCATCGGACCAGTTCATACATCAAATTCGAGGCCGAACCCGGAATAATTCTCGCGTTTTTCCTGCCAGCGCTCGTCCACCTTCACGAACAGGAACAGGTGCACCGGCCGCTCCAGCATCTCGGTCAGCTCCACGCGCGCCTGCCGGCCGATCTCCTTGATCAGCGCGCCGCCCTTGCCGAGCACCATCGCCTTGTGCCCGTCCCGGCCCACAATGATGACCTGCTGTACACGGACGGAGCCGTCCTTGCGCTCTTCCCAGCTCTCGGTCTCCACCGTCAGCTGGTAGGGCAATTCCTGGTGCAGGCGCAGCATCAGCTTCTCGCGCGTCACTTCCGCCGCCAGCACGCGCATCGGCACATCGGCCACCTGGTCCGGCGGATACAGCGCCTCGCTCTCCGGCATGCGCGCGGCAATCGCGGCGGAAAGCTTTTCCACCCCGTCGCCCTTCTCGGCGGAGATCATGAAGATCTCCTCGTACACGCCTTCGGCGTTCAGCTTCGCCATCACCGGCAAGACGCGGTCATGCGGGAACAGGTCGATCTTGTTGAGCGCCAGGATCGCCCGCTTGCCGGCATCCTTCAGCTGACGGATCACCCGCTGGTCATCCTCGATGGAATGGCGCTGCGCCCCGCTGGTCTGGCCTTCGTGTTCGGCGACCCAGGCCGAGGCATCGATCAGGTGCACGATGGCGTCCGCATCCTCCGCGCCGCCCCAGGCCGCCTTGACCATCGCCCGGTCAAGCCGCCGCTTGGCGACGAAAATGCCCGGCGTATCGACGATCACGACCTGCGCGGCGCCGATTTGCGCGACGCCCCGCACCGGAAAGCGCGTCGTCTGCACCTTGTGCGTGACGATCGCCACCTTCTGCCCGACGAGCCGGTTGGTGAGCGTCGATTTGCCGGCATTCGGCGCGCCGATGATAGCGCAGAATCCGGCATGGGTTACGGCCTGGTCGCTCATGTAGTCCCTTTCAACTGTTCCAGCATGCGCGCTGCGGCTAGACGCTCGGCGTCGCGCTTGGAGGGGCCCGATGCGGCGGCCGTCCCGTTCTGCGCGATGCGCACTTCAACTTCATATTCCGGTGCATGATCCGGGCCGGACCGGCCGATGACCACATATTCCGGGAGCGGATGACCCTGCCCCTGTGCCCATTCCTGCAGCAGGGTTTTCGGATCCTTCATCTCGGCCGGGCCGCCCGTAAACTGCGGCGCCCAGGCCTTCTCGACAAACTTGCGCGCAGCGCCAAGGCCGCCGTCCAGATAGATCGCGGCAATCACCGCCTCGCAGGCGTCGCCCAGCGTCGATTCCCGCTCGCGCCCGCCGCTGGCCACTTCGCTGTCCGACAGCAGCAGGAACGCGCCAAGCCCGAGATGCCGGAACGCTTCGGCGCACGCGCCCTTCTTGACCAGCCGGTTGAGGCGCGGCGCGAGGTCGCCTTCGGTCTCGTTCTTGCGCCGCTCGATCAGCCGCTCGGCGATCAGCAGGTTCAGCACCCGGTCGCCGAGGAATTCCAGACGCTGGTTGGCATGCTGCAGCGACTCCGCCGCGCTCACCGCGCTCGGATGCGTCAGCGCCGTCACCAGCAAGGCCTTGTCCTTGAACCGGTGGCCGCACGCGACCTCCGCTTCCAGGATGGCCGTATCACTGAGCCCCCGCCGGACTGCTTTCGCAGCGGCCCGCTGGCGGGTGCGTTTGGGGCGTGCCTGTATCATGCCGGCGCCAGCGCAATCGCTTCGATTATCACCTGAGCCTCCGCCCACGGATGATCGTCGGTGAGCGTCAGGTGCACGACGGCCGTGTGGCCAGGCGGTGTCAGCCTGGCGAGCCGCGCGGCAGCACCGCCGGTCAACTCGAAGCCGGGCTTGCCGGACGGCAGATTGATCACGCCGAGGTGCTGCCAGTGCACGCCGGCCCGCGGCACGCCGGTGCCCAGCGCCTTGGCGCAGGCTTCCTTGGCCGCAAACCGCTTGGCATAGGTCTCGGCCACGCGCCGGCGACCGCGCGCCTTGGCGATCTCGTAGGGCGTGAAGACGCGGCGCTCGAACTTCTCGCCAAACCGGTCAAGCGAGCGCTGGATGCGCTCGATATTGCAGAGATCGTTGCCGATGCCGATGATCATGCCGCGGCCACGGCGCCGCGCGCGATGTCCATCCGGCGGCGCATCTCGCGGATCGCCGCGTCGAGGCCGATGAAGATCGCCTCGCCGATCAGGAAATGCCCGATGTTGAGTTCCGCCAGATCGGCAATCGCCGCCACCGGCCCGACATTGTCGAACGTCAGCCCATGCCCCGCATGCGGCTCGATGCCCCTGCGGCGCGCGTCGGCGGCGGCAAACTTCAGACGTTCCAATTCCGGCGCGGCGGCCTCGAAGCCGCCTTCATGCCAGAGCTCGGCGTAGCGCCCGGTGTGCAGCTCCACCACCGGCGCGCGCAGCACTTCGGCAACTGCGATCTGCACAGGGTCTGGCTCGATGAACAGCGACACGCGCGAACCCGCGGCGCGGAGCGCCTCGACCATCGGCGCAATCCGGTTGTGCAGGCCGGCCACGTCCAGCCCGCCTTCGGTCGTGCGTTCCTCGCGCCGTTCCGGCACCAGACACGCCGCATGCGGACGAAACGCCGTGGCGATTGCTTCCATCTCCTCGGTGACCGCCATCTCGAGATTGATCGGCAGGCGCGTGGCCTTGCGGATCGCCTCGATGTCGCCGTCGCGGATATGCCGGCGGTCTTCGCGCAGGTGGATCGTGATGCCATCGGCGCCGGCGGCTTCGGCAATCTGCGCGGCGCGCACGGGATCCGGATGCGGCCCGCCGCGCGCGTTGCGGATGGTGGCCACATGGTCGATGTTGACCCCGAGACGCAGGTAGCCGCCCATCAGGCGAGCCCTCGCGAGCCGGGCTTGATGGCCGGCATGGCTGCGAGTTCCGGCGGCAAGGAATCGGCCGCATAGTCGGGGAAGTTCACCTGCGCGAGCGAGATCAGCCGGCAGCCGACATCGGCGCGCCCCCCCGAGCGGTCGATGATGCAGGCACCGCCCACAACCGTGCCGGGCAGCTTTTCCAGCGCCTCGACCGTCTCGCGGAACGACAGGCCCGTTGTGACGATATCCTCGGCGATCAGTACACGGTCATCCGGCCCGATGGAGAAGCCGCGGCGGAACTCCAGCTTGCCGTCAACGCGCTCGGCAAAGATGGCGCGGGCGCCGAGATGGCGGGCGATCTCGTAGCCCGGAACGATGCCGCCCACGGCGGGGCCCGCGACCACATCGATCTTGCCGAAAGTTGCGGTCAATTTCTCGGCCAGCGCCTTGCAGAGCTTTTCCGAAAGGTCCGGCCGCGAGAAGACCAGCGCCTTCTGCAGGAAAACCGGGCTGCGCCGCCCGGACGAGAGGATGAAATGCCCCTCCAGCAGCGCGCCGGCATCGCGGAACACGTCTAGGACCTGATCACTGTTCATCCTGGCCCTCCTGGTCGCGCACCGCGCGGTCAACAACGGCCAGCGAGCGCAAGGCCGCCAGGATCTGGGTCAGGCGTTTCAGGTCTTCCACTTCGATATCCATCATCAGTTCTATGAAATCAGGTTGGCGCATGCCGGTCGTGATGCCGACAATGTTGCCGTTGGACTCGGCCACGGCCGAGCAGAGCTTGGCCAGCACGCCCTTCTGGTTCGAGGCGTTGATCCGTATGCGGCCAATCGCAACGGCGCCGGTCTTGGCCAGCTCGGTCCATTTCAAGTCGCGCCAGAGGTCCGGCCGGTCATCATACTCGGCAAGGCGCGGGCAGCTGGAGACGTGCACGACCAGCCCCTTGTCCGGCACCTGCACGCCGATAATCCGGTCGCCCGGCAGCGGGCGGCAGCACTGGCCAAGATGCAGCGTGACGCCGGGCGTCAGGTCCTTGCCCTCCACGAATAGCGGCGCATGCCGGCTGTCGATGGGCGTCTTGTCTGCGTCGTCGGTGCGTTCGGCGGCGTATCCCGGGAACGCGGCATTGACGACGGCAGATGTCTGCAGGCGCCCGCGGCCGACTTCCTCGCGCAGGTCGTCGATCGACGAGATGCGTAACTTGTTGGCCACGTCGATCAGCATCACGTCCACCGGATCGGCGCCCGCCCGGCGGAGGGCCTGGTTAATCAGGCCTTCGCCGAGGCGCCGGAACTCCGCCGCCTCGCGGTCGCGCTCCAGCTTGCGCTGCTTCGATTTCGCCCGTCCGGTATAGGTCATCGCTTCCCAGCCGATGGCCGGCGCCGCGGCGCGGCCTCGGATGACATCGACCACATCGCCGTTCTTGAGCGGCCGGCGCATTGATTTTTCTTCGCCGTTGATCCGTGCACCGATGGCCGTGTCGCCCACGGCGGAGTGGACGGCGTAGGCGAAATCGAGCGGCATCGCCCCGGCGGGCAGGATGATCAGCTTGCCCTTCGGCGTGAAGGTGAACACGTGCTCGCGGTACATCTCGAGCTTGGCGTGTTCGAGGAACTCACCCGGCTCGGCGCCGTCGCGCAGCAGTTCGGCAAAGGCCTTGAGGTTCGCCTCCGGGTCGAGGCCGGCGGCGCGCGCCGAGTCCACGTCAAACCCGTAGGCGCGGTTCTTGTAGCCCCAGTGCGCCGCCACGCCGTATTCGGCCGTGCGGTCCATCGCCTCGGTGCGGATCTGCAACTCGACACGCCGGTTGCCAGAGGCGCGCACGGTCGTGTGCAGGCTGGCATAGCCGTTCGGCTTCGGCACCGAGATGAAATCTCGGAACCGGTCCGGGATACACGCCCAGTGCATATGAACTGCTCCGAGGGCGGAGTAACAGTCCTTTACGTCGCCGAGGATGATCCGGAACGCGAACAGGTCCGCCACATCCCGGAACGAGATCGACTTGCGTTCCAGCTTGCGCCAAAGCGAATAGGGCTGCTTGCGCCGGCCCTTGACGCGGTACTTGAGTCCGGACGCTTCCAAAATCTTCGTCAGGTCGGCGCGGATGCGGTCGAGATCGCCCTGGTTTTCCTTCTCGAGTTCTTCGAGCCGGTAGAGGATCGCGCGGCGCGCTTCCGGGTTCAGCTCCTGGAACGCGAGGTCGTCCATCCGCGCGGCCACATCATAGAGGCCCACCCGGCGCGCCAGCGGCGCATAGATGTCCATCGTCTCGCGCGCCGTACGCTGACGGCTTTCGGGCTTCTTGCGATGGTGCAGCGTCTCCATGTTGTGGAGCCGGTCGGCGAGCTTCACCAGCAGCACGCGGATGTCGCTGGTCATCGCCAGGATGAACTTCTGGAAGTTCTCCGCCTGCGCCGCTTCCTTCGACATGAAGTCCAGCTTGTCGAGCTTGGTCACCCCGTCGACCAGCTCTGCCACATCGGCGCCGAAGCGCACTTCGATGTCGCCGATGTCGATCTCGGTATCCTCGACCACGTCATGCAGCAGGCCTGCGACGATGGTCACCTCATCGAGGCGCACTTCGGCCAGCAGGTTCGCGACCCGGATCGGATGTGAGTAATAGGCCTCGCCGGAATCGCGCTGCTGCGCGCCGTGATGCTTGACGGCAAAATCATAGGCCTGCCCGAGCAGTTCGGAGCGCACGCGCGGATGATAAGCGCGAACTTTCGCGATCAGTTCGGAACGGGTTGGTACAGGCGGCAGTGCGTCGGCGGTATCCGGCGCAGCGGCCTGTTTGCCAGCGGTTGCGCCAGTCCCTTTTTCCGGTCCGGAAAGGGCGCTGCCGTCCATTTCGTCTCCTACAGGCGGTCGTCGCGCCCGGATTCGATTTCAGCCTGATAGGCGCGCAGGACATCGTCTTCGGTCGCAGCCGGTGCAGCCTGAAGCGCCTGACGGTCGGCTTCGCGCTCGTTCTCTTCGCCCGGACGGATGTCCTGCAGGCCGGAGATCAGCGCTTCCTTGACGACTTTCAGGTCGATCGACGATTCGGCGATCTCGCGCAGCGAGACGACCGGATCCTTGTCATTGTCGCGGTCCACGGTCAGCGGCGAACCTTCGCGGATCATGCGGGCCCGGTGCCCGGCGAGCAGGACGAGCTCGAACCGGTTCGGGATCTTCTGGATGCAGTCTTCGACAGTAACGCGGGCCATTTTCCGAAAAATCTCCTGAGAACCGCCCTTTATATGCGCTGCAACACACCCCGGCAACCCATCCTTGCAGGCTTTGGCAAGGACCGGTATTCGTGGAGCATTCACATTTTGGGCAATCGATTGGCCCCTCCTATTGGAAGAAAAGGACATTGCCAATGGCCTTCTACAAGGATGAACGCCTCGCCCTGTTCATCGACGGGGCCAACCTTTACTCCGCCGCCCGCGCAGTTGGCCTCGAGATCGATTTTCGCAAGCTTCTCAAGGAGTTCCAGACCCGCGGCCGGCTGATTCGCGCAAACTATTACACCGCGTTGGTCGAAAACGACGACTACAGCCCGATCCGGCCGCTCGTGGACTGGCTGGCCTACAATGGCTTCAACGTCGTGAAAAAGCCCGCCCGCGAGTTCGTGGACCGGGACGGGCGCAAGCGTGTGCGCGGCAATATGGACGTCGAGCTGACGGTGGACATGCTGGAGGCCGCCGCCTGGGCGGACCACATCGTCCTGTTCAGCGGCAATGGCGATTTCCGCCAGCTGGTTCAGGCCGTGAAGGCCAAGGGCGTGCGGGTCTCGGTCGTCTCAACCATGGAGGCCACCCCGCCGATGATTTCCGACGAGCTGCGCCGGGAGGCCGATACCTTCATCGAACTCACCGACCTCGGCGAACTGATCGCCCGGCCCCGCCGCGAGAACGGTGATACGCCCCAGGACGCCAGCGACGACTGAGTCCGGACGGCAAACAAAAACCCTCGCCGGAGCGAGGGTTTAATGGATTTGAGAGGCGGGATCCGTGCGCGGCTAGCGGCGCATCGTGAAGGTGATGCCGGCAAAGTCTTCCGAGTCGGACAGGCTCCGGTTGCGGTCGCTGAATTCGATCTCGCGCCGGATATAGCTGAATGAGAGTTCGCCGCCGGCGCGCTGGATCGAGACACCCGCCTGCAGGTCGCCCACCGTCAACTGGTCGGTCATCTGCATGTCGGTGAAGCTGTTGACGCCGAAGCGTTCCATGTCGGCGTCCCAGACCAGCGCTTCGCCGTCGGCACCTACGAACACATACCAGCCTTCTGGCGACTTGCCCGAATCCGCCAGTCCGAGACCCTGACCGAGGCGAAGTTCACCGCCGAGCCGCTGGCCCTTGAGGTCTCCGCCGTCGCGCACTGCGACACGCGGCGCAAGGCCGACGTCGAAGGCGAGACCGGTCTGTCCGCTGGTCGCAGCGATCGACAGGCCGAATGACATGTCGTTGTATTCCGGATCAGGCTGGCCATAGCGCGACATTGCAACTTCCGCAGCGACCGAGGCCAGTGCCGGGCTCGCGCTCCAGCCAAAGCTGCTGTCGGATTGCGGCACGCCGCTCAGGCCAGAACCGGTGAGGCTGAAGGGCGAAGGCGCCGGCGCCGTTGCAAAAACCGTCACGTCTGCGTCCGGATCGGACAGTCGGATCCCGGGTGCTGTCGGGGATACGGCCGAGAGGGCTTCGCCCACCAGCGCGCTGCCAGTCGGAGCATTCAGGGCGCCGTCGCCAAACGTGCCGGGCATCGCCAACGTCATTCCAAGCGATTGTTCGGCGGCAGGCTCGGCATAGGCGTAATCCGCAGCGCCCGAAGACACGCATCCCTGACAGGCCAGGGAAACAAGACTGGATGTGATGACGAACACCATTCCTCTGGTACCTTTCACGGCCAACTTCCTTACTCCACTTATGTAAGAAAATGACCCTTTGTGCCTAACCTATCATGAAGGAGTTGGAGCCCCAACCACCTTTCCCGCCGTCAAAGATTAATTCATCGTGACAGATAGAATACGTCCGATGTCAGCCGCAGTTCCCGGTAATTTCGGGATTTTTGTCGCAAGAACTGCGCCATGGCAGGCGGCTCCCGCATTAACCGGTTGATATAATAGGCAAAAATGGGGCACGCGCTGAGGCCCTGAATCATGAACGGCCCACCTTGCGGCGGGCCGTCCTGATCAATGTCTGGAGGTGGACCCGGCTACTGGCAGGCGAGGCACTCGTCATAGTCGGTCGACTCGGTTTCCTTGAAACCCTCTTCGGCTTTCTCGGAGCCCGCAAATGCCGCGCGCTGGACCGATTTCGACCGGCAGTAGTAAAGCGACTTCAGGCCCCGCTCCCAGGCGGTCCAGTGCAGCATGTGCAGATCCCACTTGGACACGTCGCCCGGCAGGAACAGATTCAGCGACTGCGACTGGCAGATGAACGGGGTGCGGTCCGCCGCCAGTTCGATGATCCAGCGCTGGTCGAGTTCGAAGGCGGTCTTGAAGACATCCTTCTCCTGCTTGTCCAGGCAATCGAGGTGCTGCACCGAACCTTCATGCTCGAGGATCGAGTTCCAGATCTCCGGCGTGTTGAGACCCTTGGTGTCGAGCAGAGTTTCGAGCTGCTGGTTCTTCACCGTGAACGAGCGCCGGCCGAGGTTCCGCCGCAGATGATCGAGATCGACGCGGTGGGGGCGACCGCCAGCTTGTTCGAGAAGCGGGCCATCATGCCGACATCGCGCGCGTCCTCGCAGGGGCCGCGTTCCTTGGCGAGCTTCACCGAGGCCGCATCCGCGCCCTGACGGATATGCTTGAAGATCTTGAGGTTCAGCGACTTGGCCGTCGCGCTCTCCAGCGAGACGTTCATCGCCTGCAGGAAGGAGTGGAAGCCCATGACGCCGAGGCCGACCGAGCGCTCGCGCTTCGCCGAATAGACCGCACGGGCCATTTCCGGCGGGGCGCGTTCGATGAAGTCTTCGAGCACGTTGTCGAGGAAGCGGAACACGTCCTCCATGAACATCGGCTCTTTCGACCACTCGAGGAACGTCTCGGCATTGACCGACGAGAGGCAGCAGACGGCCGTGCGGTCGACGCCGCGATGGTCGACGCCGGTCGGCAGCGTGATTTCCGAGCAGAGGTTCGACTGGGTGACCTTCAGGCCGAGGCGCTTCTGGTGGGCCGGCATCGCGTTGTTCACGGTGTCCGTGAACAGGAGGTACGGCTCGCCGGTCTGCATCCGCAGCTCGAGGATCTTCTGCCAGAGCTTGCGGGCATTGACCATCTTCAGCACATCGCCGGACTTCGGCGAGATCAGGCCGAAATCCTCGTCCGCGCGCACGGCTTCCATGAAGGCATCGGTGATGTTGATGCCATGGTGGAGGTTGAGGCTCTTGCGGTTGAAGTCGCCCGAGGCTTTGCGGATCTCGAGGAATTCCTCGATTTCCGGGTGGTGGATGTCGAGATAGCAGGCGGCCGAGCCGCGGCGCAGCGAGCCCTGGCTGATCGCGAGGGTCAGCGAATCCATCACGCGGATGAACGGGATGATTCCCGAGGTCTGCCCGTTCTGGCCGACCTTCTCGCCGATCGAGCGGACATTGCCCCAATAGGTGCCGATGCCGCCGCCGTTCGAGGCGAGCCAGACGTTCTCGGTCCAGGTCTCGACGATATCGTCAAGCGAATCGCCGACCTGATTGAGGAAGCAGGAAATCGGCAGGCCCCGGTCAGCGCCGCCATTCGAGAGAACGGGCGTCGCCGGCATGAACCAGAGTTTGGAGATATAGTCATAGATGCGCTGGGCATGGGCGGCGTCATCGGCGAACGCCGTGGCGACGCGCGCAAACATGTCCTGATAGGTCTCGCCCGGCAGGAGATAGCGGTCGTCGAGGGTCTTCTTGCCAAAGTCCGTCAGCAACGCGTCGCGCGACGGATCGGTCGTGATTCCGTGGCCCGGCACGAGCGCGATCTTCGGCTCTGCCCCGATTTTCGGCTTGCCCTTGCGAGCGGCTTCTTTGGCGACGGACCTAGCGTTGGTTGCCGACATGGCGACCCTCCTGAATCATCTGCTTTTACTGGGATTCCCGGGGCGTTTAGACCAGATGTGGTCCGGCGCCTCTTCCCTGACACAACATATAGTGTCTGAAGGTTAATTTCGGGTCAACGGTTCAATTCGCAAAACCGTCAAAGAAGCGTGGAAAACTCCTGAATCAAAGGTTAACGGCGCGCCCGGATCGCCCATGCGGCGGGCATTCCGGAGGGCGATCAGGCCCGCTCAATTCACACATGAAACCGGGTCAATGGAAACCGGATTTTTCCGGTTCGGCGCCCAATTCCCCAACCTGGCCACCCGGGCGGCCACAAGCAGTAGGGTCTGCGCACCCCCGGCGCCCCGAATCGTGAACCAGCCATGCGGGGGTGTCAGGGTGGAGACAAGCAAACGACCCGGGCTGAAGCTCGTTAGGGCTGCTCGGTTCCCCGCCTGACCCGATTGGCGAGCGACCCGTCCGCCGCCTGCCTCCGAGGGCTATATGCGCAGGGCGGATGCGAATCGCAAGCGCGGCCTCCATTTGCGCGCCGGATAACCGCTATCGCCTTGTTTCGCCGCATGTTAGCCCTTCGGCCCTACGCCGCTGATGGAGGGCTCCATGTTTACCCGCACCCTGACCCTTACGGCGCTCGCCGCCGTTTTCGCCGCCCAGACCGTTTTCGCTGAAACGCAAGGGGCGGAGTCCAAGCGCTTCACGGCGGACCGCGTGTTCGACATTGAGTATGCTGCCGATCCGCAAATTTCGCCGGACGGCAAGACCATCGTCTACGTGCGCCATTCCATGGACCGGCTCACCGACCGGGATGTGGGGCAGCTTTGGACGATCGACGTTGCCAGCGGCGAGCATCGCCCGCTGGTCACCGGCGCCTCGGCCGCTTCGCCGCGCTGGTCGCCCAACGGCGACCGCCTCGTTTATACGACGGCGAGTAGCGCGGGTCCGGAAATCCGCGTGCTGTATCTCGACACCGGCCGCAGCTTTGCCCTCGCGCAGTTCCTGCAAGGCCCCTCCGAAGCGGTCTGGTCGCCGGACGGCAAGATGATCGCCTTCTCGATGCTGGTGCCCGCCGAGACGCCCAGCTTCGCGACGCCGCCGAAACAGCCGAAGGGCGCCGCCTGGAGCGATCCGGTGAGGGTGTTCGACGACATCACCTTCCGCGCCGATGGCGCCGGCTACCTGCCCTACGGCGCCAACCAGGTGTTCGTGCTGCCCGTGGACGGCGGCACGCCGCGTCAGGTGACGTCCGGCGAGGCGCCGATGCAGAGCCCGGCCTGGCTGGCCAATGACACGCTGCTGGTGTCCGGCAACCTCGCCGAAGACCGCGAGATGGATCCGATCGAGAGCGAGATCTACGCGCTGGAACTGTCGGACCTGTCCGTCCGTGCACTGACGACCCGCGACGGGCCGGACTATACCCCCGTCGTCTCGCCGGACGGCAAGCGCATCGCCTATCGCGGCTATGACGACAAGGTGCTCTCCTACCAGCAGGACAATCTCTATGTGATGAATGCCGACGGCTCGGGTTCCACCGAACTGGCGGCAGATTTCTTCGGCAGCTTCGACCAGACCGTCTGGGCGCCGGATGGCAAGAGCCTGCTTTCGCTGGTCGGCGATCACGGCGTGCTGTCGCTCTACCGCGTAGGCCTTGACGGCAAGACCACGCAGGTGGCCACCAATATCGGCGGCGCCTCGATCGGCCGGCCCTATGCCGATGGCAGTTTCTCCGTCAGCGGAGGAAGGAAGCCGGTGGTTGCCTATACGGCCGGGTTTGCGGACCGCCCTTCGGAGGTCGGCGCGATTGGCCTCGACGGCAAGAATTCCAAGGTCCTGACGGCGCTGAACGATGACATGATCCCGTACCTCGAGATGCCGCGCATGGAGGAGATCAAGGTTGCCTCCAGCCATGACGGCCAGGAAATCGAGGCCTGGGTCTACTTGCCGCCGGACTTCAAGGCGGATGGCACGTTCCCCATGCTGCTCGAAATCCACGGCGGACCGTTCCAGATGTACGGCCCCTATTTCTCCAGCGAGCTGCAGCGCTACGCCGCCGAAGGTTATGTCACGATCTGGTCCAACCCGCGCGGCTCCACAGGCTATGGCGAAGATTTCGCGCATGCCATCGACCGGGCCTATCCGGGCAATGACTATGATGACCTGATGAGCCTCGTGGATGAACTCGTCGCGCGCAAATATGTCAGCGAGGAGCGTTTGTTCGTGACCGGAGGATCGGGCGGCGGCATTCTCACCGCCTGGATCGTGACCAAGACCGACCGCTTCGCGGCGGCCGCCTCGATCAAGCCGGTGATCAACTGGATGACGATGGCGCTCTCCGCCGATATCGCCCAGTACGTGCGGCGCCACTGGATACGCGAAGACCCCTGGACCAATCCGGAGGCGTTCCTGAAATTCTCGCCGATCCGCTATGTCGACAAGGTGGTGACGCCGACGCTGTTGATGGTGGGCGAGGAAGATTTCCGCACGCCTGCCTGGGAGGCCGAACAGTTCTATACGGGCCTCAAGATGAACGGCGTGGACACCGCCCTCATCCGCATCCCCGGCGCCTCGCACGGCATCACGGGACGCCCCAGCCGCCTGATCGCGCTGACCGACAACATCATGGGCTGGTTTGCGAAGTATGATCCGGCGAAGACGGATAAGGCGGCTGTGCCTGCTATGCTGGATGGCTCTGCGACCTCTCAGTAGCCCCCCCCTGCGGAGGCAGGGGTCCAGCGCACGGAAAATGCTTTATTCAGCGTCTGGGCACCTGCCTTCGCAGATGCCTACGGCGTGCGTGTATGGGGCAAAAAGAAGGACCGAACTCAGGCGTCGTTGGCAGGCGAGTCGTCGCGCTGGCGGGTCTTGCTGACGGCGGTGATGATGCCGATGCCGACCAGCACGACGGCGCCTATTCCGATCCAGACGGTTTGGATGCCGAGTTCGTAGGCTCCGTAGGACAGGCCGCCTATCAGCACGATGAAACCTATCAGATAAAGGGTAAACGACGACATGGGTCACCTGATGATTGAGGGAGCTCTCCCTCACTAACGCAGGGGCTTTCATTTGGTTCCGGTTGGCGCCGTTTATTGCCTCGCCCCACTCCGGCCCTCCCCAGAATGGGGGAGGTTAAGGTGGGGCTTCGCAATAGTTTTGCGAAGCGCTAGCGCGCCGGAACGTGCGCCGCGATGAGGTGCGGGCCAGGCGTTGCGAAGGCGCGCTCCAGCGCTGCGTCGAACTCTTCCGCCGTGCGGGCGTTCACCGCCGGTACGCCTTGCGCTTCGGAGAGTTTCACCCAGTCGATCTCCGGGCGGCCGAGGCCGAGCAGGTCTTCTGCGACACGGCCCGGATTGCCCGCGCCTGTGCGGGCGAGTTCGATGTTCAGTATGCGGTAGGAATGGTTGACGAAGATCACATTGACGACGTCCACGCCCTCGCGCGCCATGCTCCACAGCGCCTGGTTGGTATACATCGCAGCGCCATCACCGGAGATACACAGCACCTTGCGGCCCTTGGCGGCGACGGCCGCGCCGAGCGCCAGCGGCAGGCCCTGCCCGATCGCCCCGCCGGTCAGCATCATCCACTCGTGCGGGCGCGCGCGGCCGGTCATCATGAAGGCCGGCAGGCCATTCGAGACGCCGTCATCGGAGACGAAGCTGCCCTCCGGCAGGTGACGCGCAATCGAGGCGCCTATGGTGGCGGCGTTCAGCGCGCCGGTGGGCAGGCCCGGCAGGTCGAGAGGCGCGGGATCGGCCGAGGCCTTGGCGCCGAGCGCATCGGCGAGTGCGCCGAGGATCGCCGCGCTGTCGCTTTCAGGGCCGCCGATGATCTGTGTGGCGCAGCCTTCCGGCACCAGAACACTCGGGCGGCCCGGATAGGCAAAGAAGGCCACCGGCACCTGCGTGCCTGCGACCAGCATCAGGTCCGTGCCGGCGAGGTCCGCCATCGCCCCTTCGGCAAAATACTGCATCCGGTCTGGCGCAAAGATCCCGGCGCCGCGCGCCATGCGCGGGAAAAAGGTATCCGTCAGTACACGGATTCCGGCGACTTTGAGGCGTGCAGCTTGCGCGAGACCGGCGGGCGTCAGCGCGGTGCCGTTGATCAGGATCATGGGCTTTACCGCGCTGCGCACGGCCTTCGCCGCCGCCGCGATCCGGCCGGCCTCCGGGACGCGCAGCTTCGGGCGCCCGCGCCTGGCGCCGGGCTTGCCGCCCTCGGTCCAGGCGGTGTCCGCCGGCAGCAGCAGCGAGACCGGGCCCGGCACCGGGCCGAAGCTCGCCTCCCAGGCTTCGGCGGCGAGGTTACCGGCGTCCGCCACCTTGTCCGCCGACTTGATCCAGACCGAGTTCGGCCCGGCGAGGCCGAGGATGTTCGAGGTCAGCGGCGCATCAAAGCGCAGGTGCGGCACCGCATGGTCGCCGATCACGTTGATCATCGGCGTCCAGGCGCGTTTGGCATTATGGATGTTGGCGCCGCCATTGAGGAAACCCGCGCCGAGGTGCAGCAGCGTCATGGCGGGATTGCCGGTGACGCGCGCATGGCCGTCGGCCGCGCCGGTCGCGACGCCTTCGAACAGGCAGAGCACCGAATGGATGCGCGGCTCATGGTCGAGCGCGGTGACGAGGTGCATTTCCGAGGTGCCGGGATTGGCGAAACAGGCGGTGACACCATGGTCGGCCAGGGTCGAGACGAGCGCCTCCGCGCCGGTTTTCGCCTTGCTGTCTGTGTCTGCCATGTCCGCCTCCCGAAGTGTCTGTTCAGCGGTGCTTAGGCGAATTCACAGGGCGGCGCAAAACCGAAACGGACCGCAGGTCGAACTGAAGCAAGGGGAGCTTCGTTGTTCGTCCTGCGGCCCGCCATAGCCAAAGGGGAATGGCTGGGCTGCAGCATTCGCTACAGCTTGGGCGGGAATATACATCGTGAATGCCAGAAATCGAGCCCTTTCAGGCGGCGATTGCTGCAAACCAGCGGTATCTATCCCGGAAGCCGCGTTAAATCAGGAACTTGCCCAGAAAGGCATCGGCGGAATACAGCCGCTCGATCTCGGCGGCGCGCAATTCCTGGGTCCGGGACTGGTTAATGTAGCCCTTCTCGGTGATTTCCCCAAGGTCGGCCTGGGGATGGCTTGTTTGCAGCAGTACCCGTGCGATTCGGGCCGCTGCGTTGGGATTCTTCTTGTTGTGCGCGGCCAGCCCCTCGCGGATCGCGGCCTCGATGGCGGGATGGCGGACGAGGTCCTCGAGCGGCAGGGGCGCCCCGGCAAGGCGCTGGCAATAGGCCTCGTTGAGGAAGCCGAGCAGGCCGATCTCCTCGCGGTTGAGGCCGCAGACGATGGCGTCCGACAGCACACCGCCGGTCGCCGCGACCGCGGCGACGCGGACCGAGCCGGTCGACACCCAGGTGCCGCTGACGAGCTTGAACTCCTCCACCGTACGGCCATCGAAGGCGAGGCCTTTCTCCGGCACGGCGGGGTCGACGAACTTCACCGCGTCGCCGAGCTGGTAGAAGCCTTCCTCATCGAAGGCGGCGGCGGTCTTTTCCGGGTTGCGGTAGTAGCCCGGCGTGACGTTGACGCCCTTGACGCGCACTTCGAGCTTGCCGCCGGTGGGCACCAGCTTGAACGTGTTGCCGGGCAGCGGCAGGCCGATCAGGCCCATCGTGCCGTTCGGCCAGTGGACGTTGGACGAGGTCGGCGCGGTCTCGGTGGCGCCGTAGCCGGCCGACAGCGAAATGCGCTCGCCGGTGATGCGGACGGCGACGACCTGCAGGCGCTCGTAGATGTCCTGCCCCATCGCGGCGCCGCCATAGGCCATCGACGTGAGGCGGGAGAAGAAGACTTCGGCGAGGGCGTCGTCCTGCTCCAGCGCGGTGGCGAGCGCTGCCCAGGCCTGCGGCACGGTGGTGTGCTGCGTGGTCGGGATTTCCTTCAGGTTTCGGAGCATTTCCGGCAGGCGCTGCGGTGTCGGCGCGCCTTGATCAATATACATCGTGCCGCCCCAGTCGAGCATGTTGTGCAGGATTGCGTTGGCGCCGTAGGTATGGCTCCAGGGCAGGAAGTTCACCATCACCTGCGGCCCGCCGGTGATCGCGTCGAGGCGGTCTTCATCCCAGACCGAGCGGATCATCTTGGAGTTCGCCGCGACCATGCCGTGGGTGTTGATCACCGCCTTGGGCTCGCCGGTGGAGCCGGAGGTCAGCATGTATTTCGCCACCGTTTGCGGCGTCAGCGCGGCATAGGCGGCGTCCACCGCCGGACCGGCTTGCCCGGCGAAGTCCTCGAGGCTCACGGCGCGCGGCACCTTCGGCGCGTTGCGCGAATAGATCACGAGGCGGCCATCGAGGTTCATGGCCGAGAGCGCGCGCTGATACTCGGCGCCGTCCTCGACATAGATGAATTTCGGCTCGGTCAGCCGGTCGATATAGTTGAGGCGCACAAGGTCCTGGCTCAGCAGTGCATAGGCGGGTGTCACCGGCACGGCGGGGCTGCCGGCCCACATGGCCGCGTACATCAGCAGCGCATTGTCGATGGAATTCTTCGACAGGATCATCAGCGGCGCGTCCGGCCCGGCGCCCTCGCTGAGGAAGGCGGCGGCGAGGCGCGTCACCTCTGCGAGACCGTCCGCATACGTTACTTCCCGCCAGCCGGCCTGCGAGGGATCCTCCGGCCAGCGCTCGGCCAGCCAGACCTGGCTGGGGCGCTCTGCCGCCCACTTCACCAGCGGCGCCAGCATGTGCGGCGGGTGCGCCTTCAGCGGCAGGCCGTTCTCGAGCAGGATCGTGCCATCAGGGCGCCGCTCCATCTTCAGCTTCAGCGGAAGATAAGGCACTTCGCGGAACGGGATATGGGTGGTGGTCATGTCAGTCTTCGTTTTCGCCATAAAAGAGTGCGCCGTAATCTTCTCCGCCATAGAACGCGCGCAAGACACGCACAATGTGCGTCTGATCATCGACTTGAAACAGGAGGACACCCTTCTGCCTCACGACGCAAAGCCGGATACCCTCTCCAAGATTGCGCCTTTCGACATAGCGCCTGGGAAATTCGGTGAGGGAAATGGCCGCTGCCCGGAAAGCCATCAGGATTTCGTCGGTCTTGTCGGGCTCCCCGGTGGTCCGGTCAAGGTGGTCGCCGGTGCGGCGCAAGTCCGACACGAAACCATCGGTTTCGCGAAGCGTGTAGAGCGTCACGGAGACGTCTTCCGGCCGCGCTTGCGCTCTTCCATCAGGACGTCAAAACGCCTCTGGCCTTCCTCCATGCTTAAGAACTCGCCCTGCAGGCGCTCTTGAAGGCCTTCGCGAATTGCGGCGATGCGGGCGGCGTGCTCTTCCTTGCGGGCTTCGAGCGCGCGCAGGCCGTCGCGGATGACGTCGCTGTGGGAGGCGTATTTGCCTTCGGCGACCAGGCGCTCGACCATTTCGGCGAGGGCGTCGGGCATCGAGATGGTCATGCGGACAGTCATGGCAGCTTCCTTCAGCGGTATGACTTGATCATACTCCCCGGTCTTTGGGGCGTCAAACCGCCCCCATCAGGGGTCGAAGCCTTCATTCTCGATATAGACGACCTCGCCGCAATGCTTGCAGTGGACCGCGTCGCGGTCATGGCGCATCAGGCCGCAATTCGTGCACTCGACCTCGGCCTTGTCGGTGGGCGTGACGAGGGCGCGCAGGAGGCGCAGGAAAAGCGTGACGCCGAGCAGCATGATGATGATCGGGAGGACACGGCCGGTCCAGCCGACGAGGGTGATGTCGCCATAACCGGTGGTCGTCAGGCTGGTGACGGTAAAGTAAAAGGCGTCGAGATAGTTCTTCACGTCCGAGCCCGCCCGGTTCACCTGGTCGGCATAGACCAGCGCGGACATGATGAAGAGGAAGACGACAACGTTGATACCGCGCTCGATGACGACGCGGTGCAGGCGCAGGTAGCTCGACATCGGACTGTCATCGCGCAGGAAACTGAACGCCCGCGCGATCCTCAGGGCCCGGATGATCCGGAGGAAGGCATAGTTCTGTGACAGGAAGGGCGCGAGCATCGAGATGACCACAATCGCGTCGGCGATGTTCATGAACCGCGTGAAGAAGCGGCGCTTGGTCGGGGCGATATAGAAGCGGGCGGCGAGATCCATCGCGATGATCGTGCCGATCACATAGTCGAGCCAGAAATGCTCGCCCGGCGTGCCGAGGAAGGGCGAGACAAGGAAGTAGCTGATCGTTGCCACATCGAAGACGAGCACGGCCCAGCGGAAAGTAACCGGCCATCGGCCGACACCTTCGTAGAGCCAGATCAGCGTACGCCTCAGGCCCATCGGCTTTTCGGCCTTGTCGGTCACGCCGCCCGCTCCCTGCCCCGGTTCACCCCCGCGCTACTCGGCGCCGGCGAGGTCCTTGAGGACGATGTACCAGTGATCGAGGCCGCCATAGAAGGAGTCGACCGAGAGGCGCTCGTTGAGGCCGTGCGCGAAGGTATCGTTCGGCTTGGCGCCGCTGCCGTCGATGCCAAGCGTGTCATAGCCGAGATTGCGGTAGAACAGGCCGTCAGTGCCGCCGGACGACATGTGCGGCAGGATCGGCAGCCCTTCAAGGCCGCGTGCCGCGAGCGCCTTGGCTATCGCCGCCATCACCTCATCCGGGAGATTCGATTCCGGGCTCTCGACGAGGTCGGAGATCAGCTTGAACGCGACGCCGTCATTGCCGACGACCTCTTTCAGGGTCTGTTCGGTGGCGGCGATGCCGACGCCCGGAAAGATTCGGCAGTTGATCGTCGCGGTCGCGCGCTGCGGCAACGCGTTCTCGGCATGGCCGCCCCGCAGCATAGTGGCGATGCAGGTAGTGCCGGTCGAGCCGACCGTTTCCGGGTTGGCGCGCAGCGCGGCGATGGCAGCTTCGTCGGCCGGGTTCTTGGCGAAGGCCAGCATGGCCTCACCCAGCGGGCCGGGTGTCTGCGCGCCGGCCGACTTGAAGGAGGCGAGCGTCAGCGGGCTGTGCATGACCGGGAATTTGTAGGCCTCAATCTTCTTCAGTGCGTCGGCGAGTTCGTAGATGGCATTGTCCACCCGCGGCGTCGAGGAATGCCCGCCGGGATTGGAGACGGTCAGTTCGAACGTGGCGTAGGTCTTCTCGGCGCCCTGCACGCCGTAGAGCAGCGCCTTGCCATTTTCATCGAGTGTCAGGCCGCCAGCGTCGGCATTCAGCACATAGGCCGGCTTGATTTTTTCGTCCGTATACTTCGCCTGGGCGCGGGTGGAGATCATGCCGGTTTCCTCGTCACCCGAGAGGATCATGACGAGATCGCGGTCCGGCTTGAAGCCTTCGGCCTTGAGGCGCAGGAAAGTCGCGACAAGGCTGGTGACGCCGTACTTGTTGTCGGCGGTGCCGCGGCCGAAGAAGTAGCCGTTCTCCTCGATCAGCTCGAAGGGATAGCGCGTCCAGGTGTCCGGCAGCGCATCGACCACATCCATGTGGGCGAGGAGGACAATGGGCTTCTGCTTCGGCGTGCCCTCGGCGCGGTACCAGACCATCAGGCCCTGCACGAGTTCGCCCTCGATCTCGAAATCCGTCACTTCGATGTCGGCGTCGGCAAAGCCGCCAGCCTTCAGCTCACGGACGATATAGTCTACAACGACGGGGATATTGCCCTGCCCTTTGGCCGAGCGGATTTCGACGACGGTCTGGTAGATCTCGCGCGCCTGCAGTTCGAAGGCAGTGCGCTCTTCGGCGAAGGCCAACGGAGCGGCGGTCAGCAGCGCGGCGGACAGGAGAAGGCCGGGGATGAAGCGCATGGGGGTCCTTTCGGTATGCGGGCGGGCGGCGGGGCCTGAAGATGTTCCGGATCGATTGCTCGCGCAGCCGGAGGCAAAGGGCAAGCCCCAAAGCTAGGCGGGCGCTTCAAGCGCTGCAATCGCCCGTTTCAGATTCTCCCGAGCCCGCAGGTCCCACTCCGCGTGGGCGAAATCGGTTAGGTAGAGGCGTTCGCGAGCCAGAAACCCCTTGAGGATGGCGCCCCGGCCTGCGCGGAAGGCGGCCTTGGGGACGAAAGCGTATTCCGCACGGATGTCGGTTTCGTAGCGGTCATAGACATGCGTGGGAGCGCCGAGGATCGAAAGGTCAAGATCGAGGAAGAGTGCGGTGTCGGCGGCGTCTCCGGGGCCGAGTCCGTCCGGCACCTTGTGGGCGGCGGTGGCGCGGATGATGGTGGCGGCGAAGGCGATATCGTCCGCAGGCAGATGGCCTTGCGCTTCGCGTTCAAGGAGGACGGCGCTTTGCTCTTCATTGTCCTTGGCCTGCGGATCGTAGATCGCGTCGTGCCAGTAGAGCGCCCAAAGGACGGGTTCCGGGCGATGGAAGTGCACCTCCCATCGGCGGTAATGGCGCAGCAGCGCTTCGATATGATCCCAGCTGTGATAGTGGCGCGCAGGCTCACCATAACGCGCCTTCAAGAGGTCGATCCGCCCCGCAGGGATCAAGCCTGGGGCTCCAGGGTTTCGTTGAAGCGGACGGGTTGGCCGGCGCCCTTGCAGGTGATCTCGCCGTCCCGCATGACGAAGCCGCCGCGCACGATCGTAGCGACGGGCCAGCCGGTGGCTTCGAAGCCGTCGAAGGGGGTCCAGCCGCATTTGGATTTCGACCATTCGTTAGTGATCGTTTCCTTGCGCTTCATGTCAACGACCGTGAAGTCGGCATGGTAGCCTTCGGCGATGCGGCCCTTGTCGGCGAGACCGAAGACGCGCTGCGGGCCAGCCGAGGTCAGCTCGACAAACCTCTGCAGGCTGAGCTTTCCGTCGTTCACATGGGTCAGCATGATCGGCACCATGGTCTGCACGCCGGGCATGCCGGAGGGCGAGGCGGGATAGGGCCGCGCCTTTTCTTCCTTGGTGTGCGGGGCATGGTCCGATCCCATCACGTCGACGATGCCGGCATTGACGGCGCGCCAAAGGGCGTCGCGGTGGCGGGCCTCGCGGATCGGCGGGTTCATCTGGGCGTAGCCTTTGAGGCGCTCGTAGCAGTCAGGCGCGGCGAGCGTCAGGTGCTGGGGCAGGCATTCGACCGAGGCGACATCTTTCGCGTCGCGCAGGATATCGAGTTCCTCGGCGGTGGAAATGTGCAGCACGTGGATCCGCTTGCCGGCGGCGCGGGCGATGCGCAGGAGGCGTTTGGTGGACATCACGGCGGTTTCGACGTCGCGCACCTCCGGGTGGCTGGTCCAGTCGCCGGTGCGGGCGAGCGGGCGGCGTTCGGCGAGGCGGTACTCGTCCTCGGAGTGGAAAGCGGCGCGGCGATTGATCGCCTTGATGACGGCTTCGACGCCGGCATCGTCATGGACCAGCAGGTCGCCCGTGGAGGCGCCCATGAAGACCTTGACGCCGCAGCAGCCCACCATCCGCTCCATCTCGGGCAACAGGTCGGTGTTGGCATGGGTCGCCCCGGCATAGAAGGCGTGGTCGACGTCCATGCGGCCCTTGGCGCGGGCGAGCTTGTCGAGCATCAGGTCCGGCGTGATCGTGGACGGGTTGGTGTTCGGCATCTCGAACACGGCCGTGACACCGCCGAGGGCGGCGGAGCGGGCCTCGGTTTCGAGGTCGGCCTTGTATTCGAGGCCGGGCTCCCGGAAGTGGACCTGGGTGTCGAGCACGCCCGGCAGGATGTGCAGGCCGCTGGCGCCGTAGATTTCGCCGGCGGAGGCCTGGGAGAGATCGCCGATCCGGGCGATGCGCTCGCCGATGATGCCGATATCGGTGCGGGCTTCGCCGCCGGGGGTGACGACGGTGCCGCCGCGCAAGATGAGGTCGAAGATCTGGTTCATGGCGGGCCTTATCGCGCCGGAGCGGGGAAATGTCACGAGGATGCGGCGTCGCGCAGCCTGGGCTGGGCGGTTGACGCTGGCAGTGTTTGGCTAGCCCCTCACCTTGCGCCGCGGAGCAATGGGAGGTGGGGGTCTTTTGGCTGGGAAATTTCCTGAGTGATCATGCACACAGTATACCTCCGTGGGCGGAGGTGTAGCGGATGGATTCGGGAAGTATTTTGTAACCGATTGACGGGACTGGAGTTTATTTTTTGGGAAGGGTGGTTGTTGTAGGCGCAAGTTTGGCGCCTGCCCTGTTCAACCTCGCTCACCGCGTCTCGCGCCTTGCACTTTGAATGTCGATTTTTTCTCATTCATTCTCATTTTTTTCACCTGGTGCCGGTTGGCTCTCATCTGCCCGCAAGAAATTCCGGGGCCCGGGGAGGCTTGACCCTGGCTTGTGCGCCGCACAAGAAGGGGTCGTTTAAATCCTGAGGTTCTCAATGTCCCAATCTGCTGTGCGTCCGTTTGCGTCCTCCCGGCTTCGTCAGGTGGCTATCGGGCTGGCGGGGGTCGCGGCGTTGACGGTGTCGTCCTATGTGTCGCTGCCGATGGTACCGGTGCCGGTGACGCTGCAGACGCTGGTCGTGGTGCTGCTCGGGGCGGTGGCGGGGCCGCGGATGGGGGCGGCGATCGTGCTCAGCTGGATGGGCCTGGCGCTGACGGGCGCGCCGGTGCTGGCGGGCGGCAAGACCGGTCTGCTGGCGTTTGCGGGGCCGACGGCGGGTTACCTCTTTGCGTTCCCGGTGGCGGCGTTCCTGGCGGGCTTCCTGCCGAAGGGCCAGACGCTGGCGCTGCATGGGGCGCGGTTTGCCGGTTTCCTCGGGCTGCATGCGCTGATCCTGGCGGTGGGCGGCAGCTGGCTGGCGATGCTGACGACGCTGGAAATTGCGCTCGCCTCGGGCGTCGTGCCGTTCCTTGCCGGCTCTCTGCTGAAAAGTGCGCTGGCGGCGGCCGTGATTGCCGCGATGCCGGGCGCCAAGGGCTGATCTCTTTCTGGCGGCGTTGACGCGCAGCCGGCTCCGCCTAGCTTTTGGCGAGCGGCGCTGAAGGGCCATCCTGCCCTGCGCGAGCGGAGCCTTGCCGGATGCGCGGACCGAACAGCTTGAAACATCTCCTTGCGATGGCCGGTATGGCCGGGCTGGCAAGCTGCGCCTCAGCGCCTGCACCGCCGGTCAGCAAGGGACTGCTGATTTCTTCCGTCGCGATCGTCGATACAGAAGCGGGCGCCGTTTCCGGGCCGCGCGATGTGATCATCCGGGATGGACGCATCGCCTCCATATCCGAAGCCGGTTCCGGCTGTGACGGGGACATCTGCGAAACCGTGGACGGCTCGGGGCAGTACCTGATGCCGGGGCTGTGGGACCTGCACGTGCATCTGGAATCGTACCGCGCGCCCGAGGATCCGGACCTCGACCCCGCCGAATGGTATGCGCCGCTGGCCATGTCCTACGGCGTTCTGGGATTGCGCGATCTTGGTTCGCGTACGGATGATATACTGGCGCTGCGGACGAACTGGACGGTGCAGCGACAATCCGGACAGCCCGCACCGCTGCTCAAGGTTGCCGGGCAATCCTTTTCCGGCAAACAGCCCTGGGGCAATTTCGACCACACGCTGATTCCCGAGACGCCCGAGCAAGCGGGCGAGATGGTTCGCGCGCAACTCGCGCGCGGCGTGGATTTCATCAAGGTCCATGATTTTCTCGAGCCTGAGATCTATGCCGCCATCACGCAGGCAGCGGGGACCGAGGAGCGACGGGTCGTGGGGCACCTTCGCCCCTATTCTGGCCCTCTGGAATCGGCAGCTGCCGGGCAGCGCGACTTTGACCACCTGCCCCCGGAATTGCTGGCCTATTGCGGGCCGGACGGCGCGGCCGCGACCTATGCGTTCTACGATGGCTGGTACACCGGCGGGCCGGGCTATTACGAGCGCGCCATGGCGGAGCTCTATGAGCCTGCCGGATGCCAGCGCCTGTTCGAAGCGCTCGCGGCCGCGGGTGTGTCGGTAACCCCGACGCTCAGCGTGCGGGCACCGGTGCGGGCGCGGGCTTATGAGGCGGCCCAACGATTCCTTCCGGATCCGCAGATGCTGAGGTGCACCGAGTCGAAGCGTTTCCGGGACGCGGCGGGGCCGAGCGCCGAAGCCTATGCGGGAGTCATAGCCGAAGTGATGCAGGGGCTGGTTTCGGCGCGGGTCGATATCCTGGCCGGGACGGATGGGGCTGGTGAGAGCTGCGGCGTACCGGGGCTCATCCTGCTGGATGAACTGGATTACCTGGTCGAGGCAGGCCTGTCCCGGCAGCAGGCGTTGCGGGCCGCGACGCGCGGCGCGGCGCTGAAGGCGGGCGAACCGGACCTCGGCTATGTCAGCGAAGGCGCGGCCGCCGACCTTGTGCTGCTGGCGGCGAACCCGCTGGACGACTTGGCGGCGCTGCAGGAGCCTTCGGGCCTGATCAGTGCGGGCGCGTATGTCGACCGAGCCGGGGTTCTCGCGCTTCGTGAACGCGCGGCGCAATATGCCCGCCCGGTGCCGGACGCCGAATAGGAGCTGGCCCGCCCGGAGCCGGCGCCATTGCTCCGCAGGCGAGCGGGCATTAAACGAGCGGCATGCACCGCCTTCCGAGCCGATCCATTCTCGTCCTTTCCGGTCCCGACACGCTCGCCCTGCTGGAGCGGACGGTGACGCATACCGTGGCGGACTGGGCTGAGGGCGAGGCGCGGTATGGGGCGCTGCTGACGCCGCAGGGCAAGATCATTGCCGACTATATTGCGCACCGGACGGCGGAGGGCGTGCAGATTGATGTGCATGCGGACGCGGCCGAGGACCTGCTGAAACGGTTGAAGATGTTCCGGCTGCGCTCGGCGGTGGGGATTGTTCGCGACGAGACGCTGGTGTCGGCGGCTGGGGCGGAGGGCGCGCCCGATCCGCGCGGGGCGGCCTTGCCGAGGCGGAGCGTTGTGGAGGCCGATGCGGCAACGGAAACGTTTCCCGGCTGGGACCTGCTGGCGATGGAGGCGGGTGTTCCGGAATGGGGGCGTGACTACCGCGCGGCGGAAGTGTTCCCAACCGACATCAACATGGATCTGATGGGCGGCATTGACTACAAGAAGGGCTGTTTCGTCGGGCAGGAAGTGGCGAGCCGGATGAAGCGCAAGGGGTTGATCCGTAAGCGGACGGTCCGGGTGCGCGGCGGGGCGCTGGCGGCGGGCGCCGAGGTGCGCGCGGGCGCGGGGCTGATCGGACAGGTGACGAGCGCGGAAGGCGGCGAAGGCCTCGCGCTGATCCGCACGGACCGGTTTGCGAAAGCGGTGCAGGCGGCGGAGGCGGTCAGCGTGAACGAGGCGGCGGCGGAGATTGAATCCGCGCCTTGGCTGGCGGCGGAACTGAAGGCGCTGATGGAGGCGGCCGATGAGTGACGAGACGCCGTATTGCGGCTGGGCGCCGGTGAGCGACAAGCTGTACCGCGACTATCACGATACCGAATGGGGCGTGCCGGAGCATGACCCGCGGGCGCTGTGGGAGAAGCTGCAGCTGGACGGGATGCAGGCGGGGCTGAGCTGGATCACGATCCTGAGGAAGCGCGAGTCGATCCGGGAAGAGTTCGATGGGTTCGATCCCGAGCGCCTCGCCCGCTGGACGCCGAAGCGGGCGGCCAAGGCCATGGAGAACCCCGGCATCATCCGCAGCCCGAAGAAGATCGACGCGGTGATCGGCAATGCGCAGGTCTACCTGGCGATGATGGAGTCCGGCGAGGATTTTGCCGACTATTGCTGGGGCTGGGTAGGCGGCAAGACGGTCCACGGGAAGTGGAAGAATTTCCGCGAGGCGCCAACCTTCACGGACTGGTCGGCGCAGATGTCCAAGGACCTGAAGAAGCGGGGCTTCAAGTTTGTCGGCCCGACGATCGTGTATGCGTGGGCGCAGGCAGTTGGCATGGTCAATGACCATGAGCTAAGCTGTCCACGCCACAGGGAGGTGAGGAACACCAGATGAAGACCATGATGACGATTGCAGCAGTTGGCCTGCTGGCCGCGACCGGTGCCTGCCGGTCGAGCGCGCCGCCGCCGGCGTATGCCAATCCGGTGGACGCCTGCGCGGGCGAGGCCACCGAGGCCGAGCGCGATGCGTGCATGAAGGATGTGGTGGCCGATGTGGCGCTGTCGGTGAAGCGCGAAGCCGAGCGCAAGCCGCCAAGATGAGGCGCTTTTTTGCCTGCATGGCAGGGCTGGTTGCGCTGACTGCGCTGACAGGATGCCAGACCTGGCAGGACCGGGCGGACGCGCGGGCGCTGGAAACCTGTGAAAAGCTCGGCGAGGCCGACGCGCGCGCCCGCTGCCGCGAGACCGTGATCGAGACCGAACGGGCCCGGCAGCAGGAGGCGTTGGACGATCTGGAACTGCAGATCCAGCAATCGGAAGAACGCGAGCGGCTGAACGAAGTGTTCGGCGACCCGGGAAAGTAAGGCCGCCCCCACGCGCCGCATCAAGCGGCGGCCTTGTGCTGCCGGCCCGGCGCGCGCTAGACCTTGCGTCACAAAAAAACATCAAGAAGGGCCTGACGCTCCTGGCGGGCAGGCGCCGCCGGAGAGAGCAAATGCCGAGCCCCGTGATTTCCGCCACAGGCCTGTGGACCCCGCCCCATTCCATCTCGAACGCCGAACTGGTGGCGAGCTACAATGCCTGGGCCGACACCTGGAACCGCGAGAACGAGGCCGAGATCAAATCCGGCCTGATGGATCCCAAGACGCATTCCTCGGTGGAGTTCATCGAGAAGGCCTCCGGCATCAAGTCCCGCTTCGTCATCGACAAGGCCGGTGTGATCGATCCGGACATCATGGCGCCGCGCATTCCAGAGCGGCCGAACGAGCAGATCTCGGTGCTGGCGGAGATGGCCGTGATGGCGGCGCGCGACGCGATGCAGGCGGTGGGGCGAAAGCCGGAAGACATCGGCGCGGTGATCTGCGCGGCGTCCAACATGCAGCGCGCCTATCCGGCGATGGCGATTGAAGTGCAGCAGGCGCTCGGCATCGAGGGCTTTGCGTTTGACATGAATGTGGCGTGCTCGTCGGCGACGTTCGGTATACAGACGGCTGCGGATTTCGTGCGTGCGGGGCATGCCCGGTCGGTGCTGATGGTGAACCCGGAAATCTGCTCGGGACATTTGAACTTCACCGACCGCGACAGCCATTTCATCTTCGGCGATGTGGCCACCGCCGTGCTGATCGAGGACGAGGCGATCGCGCCGGCGGCGCACTGGAAGATTCTCGGCACGAAGCTGAAGACGCAGTTCTCGAACAATATCCGCAACAATTTCGGCTTCCTGAACCGCGCGGCGCCGGACGGCATGGGCGCGCCGGACAAGCTGTTCATCCAGGAAGGCCGCAAGGTGTTCCGCGAAGTGGTGCCGATGGTGGCCGAGATGATCGGCGAGCATATGGGCGAGCTGGGCCTTGCGCCGGAAGGCCTGCGCCGGATGTGGCTGCACCAGGCGAATGCCAACATGAACCGTCTGATCTCGGCCAAGGTGCTCGGCCGCGACGCGACCGAGGATGACAGCCCGACGGTGCTGGACACGTATGCCAACACCTCATCGGCCGGATCGATCATCGCGTTCCACAAGCATTCCTCGGATTTCAAGTCCGGCGAGCGCGGGCTGATCTGCTCGTTCGGTGCGGGCTATTCGGCCGGCACGGTGTTTGTCGAGAGGGCCGGATGATCCGGCGGGCGGCCTTCTGGGCGGCGCTCGGGCTTGCCGGTGTGGCCGCGTGCGGGGGGCCGAAAGACGTAACCCCTGCAAATCCGCTGCCGCGCCCGGCGGACGCGGTGCCTGCCCCGCCGATCGTGCTGGACCAGTTCGGCTACCGGCCTGATGATCCGAAGATCGTCCGTATACGCCAGCCGGTGGCGGGCTTTGATACTGCCTGGGCGTCGCAGCCGCGCATGACGTATTACGTGCGGGATGCGAAGACCGAGGAGCCGGTACGCACCTTCACGCTGGACGCGGACGTCAAGGCACCGATAGACGCGCTGTCGGGCGATCATGTCTGGGCGCTGGATATCTCCAAGGTGACTGCGCCGGGCGAGTATGTGGTGACCTCCGGGGACGGGGCGCAGGTTTCGGCGACGTTCCGGGTGGATGCAGGAGTCTACAAGCCGCCGATGCGCGAAGCGTTCCGGACCTTCTATTACCAGCGTGCGGGCTTTGCGAAGTCGGCGCCGCAGGCGGGTGCGGGCTGGACTGACGCAGCGAGCCATCTGGGACCCGGACAGGACGGCGAGGCGCGGCTCTTTTCGGCGCCGGACGATGCCGGCACGGCGCGCGACCTGCGCGGCGGGTGGTACGATGCCGGGGATTATAATCAATACACGAACTGGACGGCGGACCAGTGCCGGACGCTGCTGATCTCCTATACCGAGAACCCGGACGCCTGGGGCGATGATTTCGGCATTCCCGAAAGCGGCAACGGCGTGCCGGACGTGCTGGATGAAGCGAAATGGGGCCTCGACTGGCTGCTGCGGATGCAGGGCAAGGACGGGTCGGTGCTGTCGGTGCTCGGGCGCGATTCTGGCAGTCCGCCGTCTGCCGCGAAGGGGCCGAGCCGGTATGGCCCGGCGAGCACATCCGCGACACTGTCGGCGGCGGGGACGTTTGCCTTCGCCGCGCTGGTGTATCGCGACAGCCCGGCGCCAGGGCATGCGGCGTATGCCGAGCGCCTTCAGGCAGCTGCGCTCTCCGCCTGGCGCTGGGCCGAGACCAATCCGGCGGTGCTATTCTACAACAATGATGCGCGGTCCAAGTCTGAAGGCCTTGGAGCCGGACAGCAGGAAGTCGAGCCGGAATATCTCAACGGCAAGCGCTATGCGGCGGCGGCCTACCTCTCGGTGCTGACCGGCGACGAAGCGTTCCTGCCGGTGATGGATGCGGCCTTTGCGGAAACGTCAATGTTGCGCAGCGGGCTGTTGGACGCGTATCGCTATGAGGTTCAGGACGCTGCGTTGTTCGTTGCGCGCCAGGCCGCTTCACCGCCGGAGCTGCGCGCATATCTTGCAGACCTCTATACCGCGCGGCTGTCGCCGGAAGCGGCGCCCGGATACGGCGTGCCGGTCGACGTGCTGCACTGGGGCAGCAATGGCGTGATGGCGACGACGGGGACACTGTATCTGCAGGCCGGGCGGCTGTCGGCGGAGGCTGGCCTCGCCGCGCCCTATGCGGCGCGGGCGCTGGACTACCTGCACTATCTCCACGGCGCCAATCCGATGGGCAAGGCGTACCTCACCAACATGGGCGCGTTCGGGGCGGACTCCTCGGTTGGCACATACTACCGCACCTGGCGGACGGACGTGCCGATCCCCGGCTTTGTCGTGGGCGGGCCGAACCCGGGATATGACTGGGATGCCTGCTGCCCGGAGAGTTGCGGGAACGAGACGCTGAATGCGGCCTGCCTCGGCGAGCGGCTGTCGCCGCCCTATGGGCAGCCGCCGCTGAAATCGTACCGCGAGTTCGGCGACGGTTGGCCGCTCAACTCCTGGCAGGTTTCGGAGAATTCAAACGGATACCAGGCCGCGTACCTGCGGCTGCTGGCGAATTTCGTGGAATAGGCCCTACTCTTCGAAGTCCTCGGTGAACATGTCGCCCCAGAGGGCGCGGCGGCTGGCGCGGACGGCCTCGACCACCACCACGAGCGTGCCACAGGCGAGCATCATCACTGCGAAGCCCTGGCCGGTCAGGAAGTTGGTCAGGGCATCAATCATGGGCGTCAGGCCTCTCGTGGTTTCTGGGAACCGTTATGCGCGACAGGCCTTAATGCGGCATTGGGGAATGGTGGCTGCAAGGGGGCGAGAGTGTAACCGGATCGCCGTGGTTTCTTTACCCGGGCTACCAATCCCTTAAGGATGCCCGGATGGAGACCCGCCTTGAAGCGATCTGTTAAGCCGCCCCCCGCGCCGCCGCGTGTCTGGCAACGCATGCTGTCAGGCCGCCGGCTGGATCTCGCGCATCCGTCGCCGATGGATATCGAGATCGAGGACATTGCGCACGGGCTCGCCCGGGTGGCGCGATGGAACGGGCAGACGCGCGGGGAGCATGCCTTCTCGGTGGCCGAGCATTCGGTGCTGGTGGAGACGCTGGTGCGCCGGCTAGAGCCGGGGCTGGGCCCGCAGGACTTGATGACGGCGCTGCTGCATGACAGCCCGGAATACGTGATCGGGGACATGATCTCGCCGTTCAAGGCGATCCTCGGGGAGAGCTACAAGGGCGTCGAAGCAAGGCTCCAGGAGGCGGTGCATATCCGGTTCGGGCTGAAGGCAGTGACGCCCGTCGCGTTGAAGAAGGTGATCAAGCGGGCGGACAATATCTGCGCCTGGTTCGAGGCGGTGCAGCTGGCCGGGTTTTCGGAAGCCGAATCGGACGGGTTTTTTGGCCGCCCCCCGGAGGGCCTGAAGGTGACGCTCGCGCCGCTGCCGCCGACAGAGGCGCAGGCGGCGTTCCTGGCGCGGTTCGGCGAGATCCAGACCGAGATGACGCGGCAGGAGACGATGCGATGAGCGCGCCGCGCCTTCTGATCGGACTGTCGGCCGTGATGGTGGCCCTGAAGGACGGCGAGCCCAACGTGCTGGTGACGCGGCGCGCGCGCGGCGAGGACGCCCTGCCCTTCGGCCCCTTCGACCCGGCGAACCACCGGACGTTCGATCTGTCGCTGCGCGGCTGGGTGCGCGAGCAGACCGGTTTCGAGATCGGCTATGTCGAGCAGCTCTACACGTTCGGCGACAAGGACCGCGAGACGCCGGAAGCGAGCCTGATGGACGCCAATGCGGAGTCGCGGGTGATCTCGGTCGGCTACCTCGCGCTGACGCCGGAGGCGCGGCCGGCAGGGGCCTCGTTCGAGGCGCGCTGGCAGGACTGGTATCATTATTTTCCGTGGGAGGATCACCGGGTGCGCCGCCCGCCGATCATCGAGGCGGAGATCGAGCCGCGCCTGAAGACCTGGGCGGTCGGCAATGAGCGCCGGCTGGGGCGCGCGCAGATTGCCTTCGGGCTGGACGGGGCGCGCTGGATGGAAGAGCGCGTGCTGGAGCGCTACGAGCTGCTCTACGAGGCGGGAATTGTGGCCGAGTGCACGCGCGATGCGGGGCTGCCGGATTCGGGATTGCGGCTCGGCGGGACGATGGCGTCCGACCACCGGCGCATCCTCGCGACGGGTCTCTCGCGTCTGCGCAGCAAGATCAAGTATCGCCCGGTCGTGTTCGAGCTGATGCCGGAGCGGTTCACGCTGTCGGCGCTGCAGCGGTCAGTCGAGGGAATCCTGGGCCTGCAGCTGCACACGCAGAATTTCCGCCGCGCGCTGGACAAGGCGGGACTGGTGGCGGGCACGGGGCAGATGGAGACCGGGACCGGTGGGCGCCCGGCGGAGCTGTTCACCTTCCGGCGCGATCCGGCGAGCAGCATGTCGGCGCCGGGACTGGCGACACCGAGACGGTCTGTGGACTGAGGGTTGGCCCGCAGCCGGGTGCGACTCATGCTGAGCGACGTCGAAGGATGGGCCACGGGAGAGGTTGGCTTTGTTTTGCCCATCCTTCGACGTCGCTCAGCATGAGCTGGTTTGCTTGATCAGGGAGCGGGCGATTCTCCGAGCGCCGGCATTTCGATGCCTTGCGGCTCGCCGACGATGATGAACGAGTAACGCGCCGGGTCGAGGTAGGTCTTGGCGACGCGGTTGACGTCTTCGAGGGTGACCGCTTCGATCAGCTTGTTGCGGCGGTCGAAATAGTCGACGCCGAGATTTTCCTGGCGCACGCTCATCATCTGGCCGGCGATCTTGGCGTTGGAATCGAAGCCGAGCGGATAGGAGCCAACGAGGTAGGCTTTGGCGTCGGCCAGTTCGGCCTCGGTGACGCCGCTGGCGACGAAGGCTTTCATCTCGTCCTTGATGCCGGTGATGAATTCGCCCGCGCTCTCGTTCTTGGTCTGGCCGCCGCCGGACCAGGTGAGCAACGAGGGGTTTGGATCGAGGCTGGTGGAGACGCCGTAGGTGAGGCCCTTGGCGACGCGGAGCGTTTTCATCAGGCGGCTTTCGAAGCCGCCGCCGCCGACAGTGTAGTTGAGCACGAAGGCCGGGAAGAAATCCGGGCTCGCGCGGTCGATGCCGGGGCCGATGAAGCGCACGAGGCTTTGCGGCTGCGGCAGGTCGACGACGGCCTGGGCGACCGGGGCGCTGGCGAGGTCAATCGGCGCGACGGGCGCGACGGTACTGGTCTCCGGCAGGCCGGCGGCGACCTGGTCGATCAGCGGCGCAAGTTCTTCCGGCGAGACGGCGCCGACGGCGGTGACGATCAGCCGGTCGCGGGTCATCAGTGTACGCATGTGTTCGCGGGCCTTGCCGGGCGTCAGGCTGGCGAGGCTTTCTGCGGTGGTCTCACGCGCGAAGGGATGGTCCGGGTACAGAGATTGCGCGGTGGCGCGCCAGGCGAGGTAGTTGGGGTTCGTTTCGCGCGTCTGCAGGCCGACTTCTTCCTCGCGCAGGAAACGCTCGAACGGGCCCTGGTCGAAACGCGGCGCGGCGAAGGCGGTGGCGACGAGGGCCATCGCGGCGGGGGCGTTGTCAGTCAGCGAGGAGACCGAGCAGCTGGTCCACTCGGCGCCGGCCGAGCAGCCGAAGCTCATGTTGAGATCTTCCATGGCCGTCTGGAAGCCGAGCGAATCGAGATCGCCGGCGCCTTCGTTCATGCTGTAGGTGACCAGTTCGCTGAGGCCTTCGGCGCCGGCGGGATCGGACGCGGAGCCCGCCTTCCAGGCCATCTGGACGGCGACAATTGGGATCGAGGGCTCCGAGACGAGCCAGACCGAGACGCCGCCGGGCGTAACGAATTGCTGGATTTCGGCGAATTCGCCGTCATGGACGGCGACCGCGAGCGCAGGCTTTGCGGGCTCGGCCAGCGTTTCGGCGGCGGGCGCTTCCGGCGCGCCGTTGAACCAGCCGGAAATCGTCGAACAGCCGGCGAGCGCGGAGAGGGCGGCGGAGGCGAGGAGGAGTTGGGTCGTCCGCATCTCAGAGGTCTCCTTCGGCGGGCAGGAGATGGGCTTCGATATAGTGTTTCTCGGAGCCGAAAACGGCGCGCACGGCGGCGATCGCCTGCTCCGGCGTGACGGCGCGGACGGTGTCCGGATAGGCGAGGATTTCCTCCACCGTGCCGCCGATGGCGAGCCAGCCGCCGAAGGCGTTGGCCATGCCGGACTGGCTATCGCGGGCGTAGATGGCATCGGCCGCGAGCTTGTTGCGGGCGCGGACGACTTCAGCTTCGGTGAAGCCTTCGGCGAGCACCTTCTCGACTTCGGCCATCAGCGCGGTCTCGAGCGCGTCCAGCTCCACGCCGGGCGCGGGGCTGGCGGAAAGGACGGCCGGGCCTTCGTCATGCAGCGTGGTCCAGGCATAGGCATTGGCGGAGATGGCGAGTTGCTGCTGCTCGACCAGCGACTGGTAAAGCCGGCTGGTCATGCCGCCGCCGAGGATTTCGAGGCCGACGTCGAGCGCGATCGCGTCAGCGGGCTGACGGCGCTGCGAAAAGCCGGTGTAGTAACGGCTCCAATTTGGCTGGCGGACTTTCGGATCTTCGTGCGTCAACAGCTGCGTTTCGGCGAGCGGGGTGACGGGCTGCCATTTGCGCTCCGCCGTGACGGTACCGGTCGGCGTGATGGCGCCGTAGTGCTGCTCGGCGAGCGTGCGCACTTCCTCAGGCGTCACATCGCCGGCGACGACGAGGATGGCGTTCTCGGGGCTGTAATACTGCTGGTAGAAATCGAGGCCGTCCTGCGGGGTGAGCGCGGCGACTTCCTCCATCTTGCCGATGACGGTAATTTCGTAGGGGTGGCCCTTCCAGAATTCGGAGAGGACCTTTTCCTGCAGGATGACGCCCGGATTGTTGTCGATGCGCTGGCGGCGCTCTTCCTTCACGACATCACGCTCGGAGATGAACGGGCCCTTGGGGTCGTCGTTGATGATGAGGTTCACCATCCGCTCGGCTTCCAGTTCCATCATCTTGCCGAGCTGGGGCTTGGCCACGCGTTCGAAATAGGCCGTGTAGTCCCAGCTCGTGAAGGCGTTGAGCTGGCCGCCCGAACGCTGGACGATGGAGGTGAACTCTTCGGGGCCGATATTCTTGGTCTGCTTGAACATCACGTGTTCGAACAGGTGGGCAATGCCGGACTTGCCGGGCGCCTCATCGGCGGCGCCGACCTTGTACCAGACCATGTGGGTGACGACGGGCGCGCGGTGATCCGGGATCACGACGACGTCCATGCCATTGTCGAGCGTGAAGGTGGAGGGCGCCCAGGCGGCCTCCTCGGCGAAGGCAGGCAAGGCAAGCAGGGCGAAAAGCCCGGCAGCGAGACTCCGTTTCATGGGCGTCCTCCGTTTTTGTACTGGCAGTGAACTAGGCGGAAATCAGGTTCCGGGAAGACGGATGCGCGGGCCGCCTTCGGTGCGCTCGATGGTGACCGGCTGGTCGCCCGTCGCATTGTCGGTGGCGGCGGAAGCGGCGTCTTCGGGCTTGTCCTTGCGCCAGAAGAAGACGCGGTCGGTGACGCTGGGTGACTTGCGGATGGCCCGGGCTTCCTCGTAGTCGACCTGCGCGCGGATGGCGGCGTTGGCGGCGTTGGCGCCGGCAGCGGCGACGAGGGCTTTCTCGGAGGCGCTGGCGTTGACGCCCATCGTGGTGCCGAACGCGGTGGTGACCCCCGTGGTGGCGGCGTCGACTTCAGCCGGGGTGGTGGTGCCGGCCGCAGGCGGGCGAAGGCTGTATTCCGGCGGGACGCTGAGCGGGGCCTTGGTGACGACGCGGAACTCGTTCGGGGTGCTGCCCCCGTTGCTGCCGCCGGTGGAGGAGCAGGCCGTGGTGGCCGCAAGGGCCGCGCCAGCAGCGAGGATCAGGAGGGATTTCTTCATGGCGGGCGGGTCCGTTTCTGAGGGGCTGAAGCCCGGGGTTATGTGGTGCTAGCCGGTTTTGGCCGCGAAAGTAAGAACTGGTCGACAAACAGGAGCACGGCGCCGACGCTGATGGCGGCGTCGGCGACATTGAAGACCCAGGGGAAATACAGGCCGTTGGCATCGATGAAATCGACCACGGCGCCGAAGCGGACCCGGTCGATCAGGTTGCCGAAGGCGCCGCCGATCACAAGCGCGAGAGCGAGCTTCAGCCAGCGGCCCTCGGCCCGGGTGAGCCAGACGAGGAAGCCAATGGCGATGGCCAGCATGATGCCAGCGAGGATCCACCGGCCGATGCCTTCGGTCTGGAACAGGCCATAGCTCATGCCGCGGTTCCAGAGCATCGTGAGATCAAGGGGGCCCGGCAGCACGATCCGGCCGCAAGGCTCCATCCGGTCGAGGCAGCCGAGCGCGTTGAAGCGCGGCTCCTCGAGCACAAGCCACTTGGTCCACTGGTCCAGCACCAGCACGACGGGCACCACAAAGAATGGCCAAGCAGAGGATAACGCCAGTTTCATGCGCGTGAGATTGCAGACCGTGCCGGGGGGATCAAGCGTTTGTGTGCATCTGGCAAGGAACAAGAGCCCCCTCCGTCAGCCGGCTTCGCCGTCTGCCAGGTCCCCCGCTTCGCAGGGGAGGATAAGAGGGCGCCCGTTGGCTAGCTGGCTGCCTTGTCCCAGGCTTTGACCGCCAGCGCGTCGCGGGGGGTGATGTCCGGGAAGCCGGGCGCGGCGGTGGCGGGGTCGAAGTATTTCCAGCTGCGGCGGCATTTGATGCCGAGGGCGGGTTTGGGGACGACCCAGATGCCGGGCGAATCGTCGAGCGTGAAGGCGCCCGCCGGACCGGCCGCGCCCCGCACAAGGGCGGCGCCGGAGGTGATGAACAGGTCGGCGGCGTCCTCGCCCGCGAAAGCGTCGAGGAGCGCCTTGTCGCTGACGATGACTTCGGGAGCGGCTTCCAGCGAGGCGCCGATGCGTTTTTCGCGGCGCTCGACTTCGAGGGCGCCGGTGACGACGCGGCGGACCTTGAAGATCTTCTCCCAGCGTGCGGCGAGGGCTGCGTCGCGCCAGGCGGCGGGGGTTTCCGGGAAGAGCTGAAGGTGGACCGACTCGGCGGAGCCTTTCAGGTGGCTTTCGCCGAAGGCTTCGTCCGTCGTGAAGGGCATCACCGGGGCGAGCCAGCAGAGGAGGCGTTCCATCACGGCGGCCATCACCGTGCGCACGGCGCGGCGGCGGTTTCCGTACACGGAGGTTTCCGCGTCCCAGGCTTTCGCGGCGGCGAAGGACGGGTCGCAATAGAGCACGTCCTTGCGGATGTCGAAATAGACGGCCGAGAGTTCGACGTTCACGAAGTTGACGATGGCCGTCATCACGCGCTTGAAGTCGAACACCTTGAAGGCGGCGCGCACTTCGCTGTCGAGTTCGGCGAGGCGGTGGAGGATGAAGCGTTCGAGGCCAGGCATGTCCTTGGCGTCGATGGCTTCGGCGGGCGTGTAGCCATCCAGCGCGCCGAGCATGTACCGCAGCGTGTTGCGGAGTTTGCGGTAGGTTTCGACGGTGCCCTTGATGATCTCGTCGGAGATTCGGGTGTCGTCCCAATAGTCGGCGGAGGCGGTCCAGAGGCGGAGGATTTCGATGCCGTGCTGTTTCTGGAACTCGTCCGGCTCAATCGTGTTGCCGATCGATTTAGACATCTTCTTGCCGTCGGCATCGACGACCATGCCGTGGGTGACGACCTGCTTGTAGGGCGCCATGCCGCGCGTGGCGCAGGACTCGAGCAGCGAGGACTGGAACCAGCCGCGGTGCTGGTCGGAGCCTTCCATGTAGACGTCCGCCTGCCCTGTCGCCTTGTCGATGATGCCGCGTTTGCGCAGGGCGAAGGCGTGAGTGGTGCCGGAATCGAACCAGACGTCGAGGACGTCGGTGACCTTTTCCCAGCCTTCGGGCGAGACGCCCGTGCCCGCGAAGAAGTCAGCGCCCGGGGTCGCGAACCATCCGTCCACACCGGTTTTCTCGATGGCGGCCTTGATGTTGGCGTTGAGCTTGTCCGCCTGATCGCGCGGCAGGGCGGCGGTGTGCGGTTCGCCTTTCGCGTTGACGAACAGGGTGATCGGCACGCCCCAGTTACGCTGGCGCGAGATCAGCCAGTCAGGGCGGCTCTCGACCATGGCGGAGAGACGGTTGCGGCCTGTCGGCGGGAAGAATTCGGTATCGGCGATGGCTTTCATCGCCAGTTCGCGAAGCGTCTTGCCGGCATGGACGGGCTTGTCCATCGCGATGAACCATTGCGGCGTGGCGCGGCGGATAACCGGGGCTTTCGAGCGCCAGGAATGGGCATCGCGGATCGTGGTGATGCCGCGCGCGAGCAGGTTTCCGCTCTCGGCGAGGAGGCGGATCACTTCGTTGTTCGCCTTGCCCGCCTCGCCGCGCTTCTTGCCGGAGGTGACGATGATGTCGAGACCCTTGAGGGGTTCGGGCACATCGTCCGTATAGCGACCATCGGCATCGACGATCTGGCGGATGTCCTGTGCAGTATGGCCGGTGGCGAGCCAGACGTTGAAGTCGTCTTCGCCGTGGGCAGGCGCGGTGTGGACGAAGCCCGTTCCGGCGTCGTCGGTAACGTGGTCGCCGGCGAGCATGGGGATGTTGTGTTCGAAGAAGGGCGAGAGCACGTGAAGCGGATGGTTTAGCACCCAGCCTTCCGGATTGATGTCGCTGAGCCTGTTGAACGACTTGGCTTTTGCCGAAGAGAGCGCGTCGGCTGCAAGCTTGTCCGCGAGCACGATCCTGTCGCCGGCTTTGACGTAAGGTGCAAAGCCGAGTTCGGCCTCCATCATCACCTCGGTCACTTCGTAGAGACCATAGGCGATTTGGGGATTGAAACTTACAGCCTGGTTCGCGGGGATCGTCCAAGGCGTTGTGGTCCAGATCACGACATGATGATCTGCGCCCTTCACCGGAAACTTCACCCACACCACCGGCACCTTGCGGTCGTGGTATTCGACTTCGGCTTCGGCGAGCGCCGTGCGTTCCACCGGGCTCCACATGATGGGCTTGGCGCCGCGGACGAGGCCGCCTTTCATCGCCATGTCGAGGAATTCGGAGACGATCATCGCCTCGCTCTCGAAGGCCATGGTGAGGTAAGGATTGTCCCATTCGCCCTCGATGCCGAGGCTGCGGAATTCCTTGCCCTGCACTTTCACCCAATGCTCGGCATAGGCGCGGCAGGCGGCGCGGAACTCGTCGGCGGGCACGGAATCCTTCGGGCGGTTCTTGGAGCGGAACTCCTCCTCCACCTTCCATTCGATCGGCAGGCCGTGACAGTCCCAGCCCGGCAGGTAGGAGGCATCGAAGCCCTGCATCTGGTGCGAGCGGACGATGATGTCCTTGATGATCTTGTTGAGCGCCGTACCGAGGTGGATGTGGCCGTTGGCGTAGGGCGGGCCGTCATGGAGGATGAAGGGCTCGCGGCCCTTGGCGGTCTCGCGGAGCTTGGCGTAGAGGCCCATGGCGTCCCAGCGTTTGATCCATTCGGGCTCGGCCTTGGGCAGGCCGGCGCGCATCGGGAACTCGGTTTTCGGCAGGAACAGCGTGTCGCGGTAGTCGCGTTCAGTCGCAGCGGTGTCGGTCATCTTGGGTCAGGTCTTCGTCAGCGGATAACGGGAATGGGCGAGCGGCCTCAGGCCAAACGGGCTTACCCGGCCACGGCTGAACAAAGGGTTCAGCCGGCGGCCGGGCCGCTAATTCGAATTGCCTGAATCGCCAAGGAATATGTCATCGGCGCAGCGGTTATCACGCCCGAACGGGGCCTGTCACCCCTTGCGGGGCGGGCAGCTACCACTCGTCATCGTAGTATTCCTCGTCGTCATAGACGACTTCCTCGGCGCCGCCCGGGGCATAGACGCCGGTCTGCCAGACATAATCGGCCACCTGCGGGGCAATCGCCAGCAGGTTCAGGAGGTTGTCCTTGATGTTGCGGACGGTCATGCCGCCATCGAGGATGACGTAGCGGGTGATGCCCACGGTCGGCACGCTCGAGTCAAAGCCCTCAGCCGAATACCAGGCCGAGGTGGGCGCCCACATCAGGTTGGCTTCGTTGATGCGCTCCAGCGTCTCGTAGCCGTCGGCGTCGTAGCGGACCTGCATGTTGATGCCGAGGCAACCGGGTTCGTAGCCTTCGAGATCGCAGGCTGTGCCGAGGACGTTGAAGATCAGGCCGGTGCCAGCGGTATCGGTGGCGCGCACGGAGACCGCGCCGTCATCGCCGGTGCTGTTGATGGTGTAGCCTTCCTCGGCGATGATCCTTTGCAGGTCCTGGAGGCTGACCGCTTTGACGAGTTTTGAATCGTCTGCAAAAGCGTGCCCAGCCAGAGCGACGAGAAGTCCCAGAGATGTCAGAGTGCGGCGCATGTTTTGTCCTCCCCGCTCGCGTTCAACGCAAAGAACATCCTCCCGTTTTGCGGCCTTGTGAAGGGCGGCGAAGCGGTCAGATTGCGGAAACTTTATGTTTCAGCCGGGCGTTGCGAGGATTGCGCGCGCGTCGGCCGAGTCGAGGTGCATCTGCTCGACCATCAGGTCGAGGCTGTCGAAGCGCTTCTCCGGGCGCAGGTAAGCGACCAGCTGCACCTCGAGCCGCTTGCCGTAGATATCGCCTTTGAAATCAAAGATGTGGGTTTCCAGCAGGGGGTCGCGCAGGCCGGTCGTCGGGGTGCGGCCGAAATTGGCGACGCCGGGGCGCCAGTCCGCCTCGCCTTCGATCCGGGCGCGGACGGCATAGACGCCATGCTTGGGATGGATGAGTTCGCCGAGCTGCAGGTTCGCGGTCGGAAAGCCGAGCTTGCGGCCGTTCTGTTCGCCGGATTCCACGATGCCGTCGGCGGTCCACGGGCCGCCCAGCATGCCGGCGGCGAGGTCCGGCTCGCCGGCCATCAGGGCCTGGCGGATCGCGGTGGAGGAGGCCTTCGCGCCCCTGCCCTCGACTTCCTCGACGATGGTGACCCCGAAGCCGAGGGCCCGGCCGAGGCTGGACAGGCGCTGGGCATGGCCCATCCGGCCGCGTCCGAAGCGGAAATCGAAACCGACCGAAACGTGCGAGGCGCCGAGCCCGTCGACGAGGACATTGCGCACGAAGCCTTCATCCGTCATCGCCGCCATCTCGCCATTGAACGGCAGCTCGAAAACCGTGCTGGCGCCGGCGGCGAGGATCGCGGCATTGCGGCGCTCGGGGCGGAAAATGCGGAACGGCGGATCGCCAGGGCGGAAATAGGCGCGCGGCGGCGGCTCGAAGGTCGCGACCGAGAACCTGCCGTGCCCGGCGATGCGGGCGGCTTCCATGACTGCCTTGTGGCCGGCATGCAGCCCATCGAAATTGCCAAGCGCGATCGAGGCGCCGCGCGCGCTTTCGGGCAGTCCGCGATACTCCGCGAAGACGGCCATCAGGCCCCCCGGCTGGGCGCCACCACTTCGGCTTCGCCCGTGATCACGCGCTTGCCCTCGACGAGGCATTCGACTTTCAGGGTGACGCGGTTGCCGCGGTCCTGTTTCTCGGCGACTTCGGCGCGCACGGTGACGACATCACCGATATGGACAGGGCGTTTGAAGCGCATCGACAGGCCGACGAAGATCGCGCCCGGGCCCGGCAGGTTGTTGCCGAGGATGCCGGAGATGTAGCTGGCCGTCAGCGCGCCGTGCGCGATGCGCTTGCCGAAGATCGTGCCGGCCGCGAACTCGTCCGACATGTGCAGCGGGTTGAAGTCGCCGGAGACTTCGGCGAAGCGCTGGATGTCGTTCTCGGTGATCGTGTGCACGGTCTCGTGCGCCTGGCCGAGCTGCAGGTCTTCATACTTGTATCCAGAGAAAGTCGTCATGCCGTCGGGGCTCCTGAATCCTTGATATTTCGTCCGTTACACGCCGCCGCGCGCGCCGTCACCACCTGAGGCCGGTCATCGCGTAGGTAGCGTGCTCGCCGTAATCGGCGAGAAGGTCGGTCACTTCTACTTCAAAATTCGCGCCATGCTGCTTCAGGCCGGTGCCGACATAAAGGCTGTCATAACCCTGCAGACGGGCGCCGCGCACGTCCGTGGCCGGGCTGTCGCCGATGCAGAGAATTCGCCTCGGAGGCGATTTCAGCTCGGAAAGCCGTGCAATCGCGAGCTGGTAGATCGGTGCGTAGGGCTTGCCGGGATAGATGACCTGGCCGCCGAGGTCTTCGTAGATGTCCGCCAGCGCGCCGGCGCACCAATAGAGCTTGCCGCCGATCCGGACCTGCTTGTCAGGGTTGGCACACAGCATCGGGATGCGCTTGGCGACCGCGCGGCGGAATTCCTCGCGGTAGTCCTCAGGCTGGTCCTTGAGCTGATCGCGCAGGCCGATGCACAAAAGAAGGTCAGCGGTGTCGTTGTCGATGAAGGTGTTGCCGAGGCCTTCGTAAAGGAACCGGTCGTGTTCCCAGCCTTCATCCCCGCCCATCCGCCAGACGGTCATGTCCGGGCGGGCGGCGAGTTCGGCGCGGGTGGCGTCACCGGAGGAGACGCAGGTGTCGAAGGCCGTCATCGGCACCCCGAGCGGCTCGAACAGGCGGATGACCTGCGCATTCGGCACCGGGGCGTTGGTGATGAGGCTGACCTGCCCGCCCTGCGCGCGGAATTTGACGAGGGCGTCGCACGCCTCGGTGAAAGCGGCGCGGCCATTGTGGATGACGCCCCAGACATCGCAGAGGATGGTGTCATAGAGGGGCGCGAGGCCGGCGAGGCCGGCAGGAAACTGGGAGGAGGTCATGGGCGGGCGAGGTAGGCTGGACCGCCTGCCCGGTCAATCACCCAGCCCGCAGGCAGACGCCGGCAGCGGATTGAGCACCCATTGCACGGCGGTCGGGATCGAGACCGATTGCGGCAGGAAACAGCCGCGCAGGCGGTAGACCGTGCCGAGGGTTTCGTCGGTGATGTTGCCGGGATCATACTCGCAGGCGAACAGGTTGGCGGGGTGGTCCACGGACGAGCCCATGCGCACGTCGAGCAGCATGTGGTTGGATCCGGTCGGTACCGAGATGACGCCGGCTTCGAGCGGGCCGAAGCCGCACTCGGTGATCGGGGTGTAGGACCCGTCATCGCCCTGCACGGTGGGCTGCAGCGGCGGGCGGAGCGTCAGGTCGAGGCGGACAGGCACGAGATCCATCAGCGGATCGAGCAGTGCCGGCGGCAGGTCGTTGCCCTCTTCCGGCAGGCTGCCGGTGATGCCGATGAAGGCGAGGCGCGCTTCGGCGACGGTGGTGACTTCCGGGGCGGCTGCCATTTCGGTGGTCGAGGGCGCAATCACGCAGGCGGCCACGAGCGCCAGCAGGCTGGCCGGGATCAATCTGACGAACTGCATGGGTTGGCTTCCTCCGCACGAATACAACTGAGGAGGCCTGCAAATTCCGGCGAAATCAAGCCGGGCGCCGCGCAGGTTATTCACGTCCGAAGCTGGGCTAGCAGCAGTTCGATCATGTCGGAGGCAAGTGATGGCGTCTGGCTGAAGCGCAGCCGGTCGAAGTTGATCGGCAAGGCGATGCTTCCGTGCAGCCCGGCCCAGACCAGTTCCATCTGACGGTCAACCGATCCCTCGCGGATGAGTCCGGCGGCCTGGCCGTCGCGCAAGGCGGCCCGCAGCAAGTCGCCGAAGACCGCGGCGACCTGAAGGTCGTCGTCCGGCCCCGGCAAAGGCTCAGCGCGGACGAACATGAAGGCGTTCCGGTAGAGTTCGGGAAATTCGTGGGCGATCGCCACGTACAATTCCATCAGTCCCCGAAGGCGGGCGACAGGATCTTCGTGCGAGGCCGCAACCTCGCGAAACCGGTCATTGAACCTTTCGAGGGGCTCGATCCACAAGGATTGCATCAGTGATTTCAGATCACCGAAATGGGCGTAGATCGTCCCGACGGAGACGCCGGCGGCGAGGGCGACCGCCCGTGCGGTCACGCCTGCAATACCATGCTCCCTGTAAACGCTCGCCGCCGCGCTGCGCAGGCGCCGGCGAACCTCCTGACGCTGGTTTTCAGTGGCGAGTTTGCGCGCCACCTTTTTCAGGCCGCCGCGAGAATGCGCGTGTTGACAAGATTCATGCGTGTCCGGAGCACTTCGAGCGGCGTGTCGATCTCGTCTTCCCAGCGCTCGAAGTTCAGGTTCTTCGCAGCGCGGCCGTAGGTCCAGCCATCGACGAAGGCATCCATGGCTTCCGGAATGAAGCCGGGGCGCAGGAACGCCATATGGGCCGTCGTCACGGCGACGCGCATCGCATGATAGGGAAACCTGAGTTGCGCGAGGTAGAAGGCCGCCAGGGCGAGTTCGCCGTAGATCGTGGCCTCATATCCCGTCAGGACATGCTGGAAATCATGGATCTGAAAACCGCGCACCATCATGTAACTCAGGTCGTCCGGGAGGCGCTCGAGCTTCCCTGAGGCATGCAGCTGCGTGTTGAAGTCCCGGTAGTTGCGGCCGAGATTTTGCTCGAGACCATTGTCGAGGATGAACTTCCGGTATCCCGCGCCGAGCGTGCCCGGCGCACATTTCGCGAGGCGTTCGAGCGACAGCGGCTCGGCAATGAAACGCGCTTCGAGGCAGGCCTTGGCCCCAGCAATGGAGTGCAGTTCAGCGAGATAGGCCTTGATCGCCTCCTCCGGCGCAGCTTCCCACCAATCGTGAAACAAGAAGTAGATTCCATAATCGAGTGGCGTCTCGACTGATTTCAGAAACTTTGCGGAGAAATCCCGGTCTATTGCTGGTGCGGCATTCATCTGGAGCCCCTTCACTGCTTCATGCCCGCATTCTAACACACGCCCATAATAAAATGAACATGTTCATTTTATTATTTTTGGTCAATGGACCACGGGTTCGCGACCCGCGAAGGCTGCGAAGGTCAAAGGAGAAATGGCGGCAGCCCTCTCAACCCGGAATCGCGAAGAAATCCGGGCTCAGGACTATGTCGGCTGTCGTGACGTCGACCGGTCAGCCGAACTTGAACAGCCGGTCAATGAGGGACTTTGGGGGCTGCGTGTCTTCCATCAGGGACGCCTTGATCGGGCGCGGCCCGCCGAACACGTGGCCTTGGCCATACGGGATTTCGTATTCGAGGATTTCGACGACGCTGGCTTCGTCCTCGATCTTCTCGGCGATCAGCGTGATGGCGTAGCGCGACAGGACGGCGCTGACTTCCTTGCCGTCGATGCGCCGGTTGATGTTGGAGACCGGGCGCTCGCCCTGCGGGTCGCGCAGCTGTTCGATCAGCTGGCCGCCATTCATCTTGACGAAGCGGACGCCGGCACCCTGGAGGCGCGGCAGGTCCAGCGCGAGGCTCGTGGCGTGGTCGATCGAGAAGCGGAAGCCGAGGGCGGCGAGCTTCTCCATGTTGGCGCGCATCACGGCCGAGCGGGACTCGAACTTGTCGGCGCGCAGTTCGAAGATCACGGCGCCCGAGAGGTCGCGGTTCTCGGTCATGAATTCGAGGAAGAGCGGGAACAGGGCCGGGTCTTCCAGCGAGGTCGCGGCAATGTTGCAGAACACGCCGACGCGGCGGTCGCGCTCGGCGAGGCGGCGGACGATCTGCACGCAGCGGAACATCAGGAAGTTGTCCATCGCGCCCATCAGGTTGGCGCGGCGGGCAGCGTCCAGGAAATCGGCCGGCAGGATCAGCGAGCCATCGGCGCGGCGCAGGCGCGTGAAGCCCTCATAGAAGGAGACGCGGCGCTGCGGCAGCGACACGATCGGCTGCAGGTGCAGATCGACGCGGCCGGCCTGCAGCGCTTCGCGCACATCACGCAGCAGCGCGTCTTCAAGGGTCGAGTTCTGACGCGGGATGGCGACATCCGCCTGGCGCTTCTCCATGCTGAGGGCGAGGCGCTCGATCATCTTCTCGAGATGCTTCATCTCCTTGACGAGCCGGTCGCGCTCTTCGCCGAGTTCGTGCTTGACCGTCTCCTCGAGCGCATCGGTGCGCGCTTCGATGACCTTGTTGGTGCGGGAGACCTCGGTGACGACCTTCTCGATCGAATCGAGCCGGGCTTCGGTCTTCTTCGCGGCCGCGCCGGCGCGCGCCAGGATGTGGACCTGGCCGAGCATGGCGGAGGTGATGGCTCCGCCGGCAATCGACAGGGGCAGTCCCACGGCGGTGAACGTGAAGATGCCGTAGCCCACGCCTGCGCCGGCCGCGAGGTATAGGAGAAACAAGACAATCGTCATCAGACCAGCACCCGGAAATAACCCATCAATCTTAACAATAAGGCAGAATTGGTTAACGAATTGCTCGGAATTGGCTTGATTTGCCCCCTCCGGCAACCCGGGTCCGGACCGTTGCCCGAAGGCAACACGCGGTCACTTCCTTCGTCGCGGCAGCGCATCCGGCATGGACCAGAAGACCTTTCAGCGCTTAACAAAAGCTTAAGCCTGTTCGTTCGCCTCAGGTCCGCGGCCTTTTCTGGCCGGAGCGGGGCGATCTCGGGGGAGACAGGGGCCTTGTCCGAAAGGATGAGGCCCCGTCGTTCCTTCCAGACCGGCGCTCAGCCGATCCGAAAAGTCCCCGGTTCCTCCACAACTTTATTCTCGATGTGGCCGAGCCCGTCGATTTCGATGCGCACAGTATCGCCGGCTTTCAGCCATTTCGGCGGATCGAATCCTGCGCCGACACCGGCCGGTGTGCCGGTATAGATGACGTCGCCCGGCTCCAGCGTGAAGGCGGCGGTCAGGTGTTCGATCTGGGCAGCGATGTCGTGGATCATCTGCGAAGGCTTGCCGGTCTGGCGCAGCTCGCCGTTGACGTAGGTGCGGATTTCCGCACCGGAAACATCGCCCGCCTCATCCGGGGTCACGATAGCCGGGCCGAAGACGGCATGGGTGTCGAAGCCCTTGCCCATGATCATCGTCTGGCTCGCCTTCTGCCAGTCGCGGACCGAGTAGTCGCCGCCGACGCAGTAGCCGGCGACGATTTCCATCGCCCGGTCGCGGGGCACATGGCGCCCGGCCTTGCCGATTACGACGACGAGCTCGCCTTCATAATCGAGCTGTGCGGAGACTTTCGGCAGGTGGACGTCGTCATACGGTCCGTTGGTGGCGGTCGCCTGCTTGTTGAACCATTTCTGCACTTCCGGTTTCGCGGTGTTGACGAAGCTGACACTCTCGGCGGCGTGGGCTGCATAGTTGACGCCGATGCCGAGGATCTTGCCCGGCCGCGCGACCGGTGCCAGGAGGCGAACCGATGCGAGCGCCACTGGCGCCCCGGCGGTTTTGCCCGCCAGCGCTTCGCCAAGACCCGCGCCTTCGACAGGCTGGATCACGCTGCCTTCGAGCCGGCCATAGGCCACCTGCCCGCCGAGCTGGAACCGCACTAGCCGCATGGCGTTACTCTCCCGTCACACTCTACCGTGAATTACATTGCGCAGCGTTCATGTCTCGTTGTTAACGCCTTTGGCAAGGGCTAGGGAGAGAGCTTGTAGAAGGGTAGAGGCATGCATCTCGGCGTCCGCGCGCAGGAAAGTTCACTGAGCGATGTGTTTGCGCCGGGCGAGCGGCTGCGGATGCCGCCTTACCAGCGCAGCTATTCCTGGGGCGAGACCGAAGCGATCGACCTGCTCGGCGACTTGCAGGAAGCCACCGACGCCCAGATTCCGCACTTCATCGGCGCCGTCGTTTTCGTCCATGGCGAAGAGCCGGGCGTGCTGGAAATCGTCGATGGCCAACAGCGGTTGACCACGCTCACCATCCTTCTGTGCGTCCTGCGCGACCTCGAGCCGGACAAGGACCGGGCGCGCGCGCTGCATGCGCTGATCGCCGATGAGGCCCGCCCAATTCTCGGCGAAGGGGCCAACTGGCGCATCGCTCTGAACTACCAGGACGGCGCGTTCTTCCGCGACGCTATCCAGCGGCCCGGCGCGACGCTGGAGTTCGACGCAGACCCCGGCGAGAGCGAGAGCCAGGCGCGCATGGTGGCGAACGCTGCCGCCTTCCACAAGGAGCTCGGCCAGGTGGAGCCCGAAAAGCGGCGCGCGCTGACCGAAATCGTCATGAAGGGCTGCGCGCTGGTACGCGTGGTCGTGGACAACAAGGACCAAGGCTTCAAGGTGTTCCGCGTACTGAACACACGCGGCAAGGAGCCCGGCGCGCACGACATTATCAAGACCGAACTGTTCCAGCGCGCGCGGTTTACCTCCAGCGAGGCGGCCCGCTATGCCGAACGCTGGGCCGAGCATGAGGCAACCCTTGGGGGCACCGCCTTCGACGACCTGCTGCGCCAGATCCGCACGATCTTCGACCGCGGCACCAAGGGCGATATCGTCGCCGCCTTCCAGAAAGGCGCGCTGGCGAAGATCGATGCGCGCAAGTTCCTCGACGAGATCCTGCCGGCCTATGTGCGCGCCTACCGCCAGATCGAGACGGCGCAGCTCGAGGAGAGCCCGCGCGCGCAGGCGATCGCGAACTGCCTGCACCAGATGCGCGCCCTTGAGCAATCCAACTGGCGCGCGCCGGCGCTGCATTTCCTCGCCGAGCGGGGCGTGGACGATGCCGCCGCGCCGGAGTTCTTCCAGAATCTCGAACGCCTGTCCTATGTCACGCAGCTGCTGATCCATGACCGCGACCAGCGCAGCCGGCGCTTTTCGCGCGTCACCGAGGCGGTGCGCAATGACCGTGTGCTGCTGTCCAAGACCGGACCGTTCGCTATCTCGCGCGATGAAGGCAAAAAGGTCCGTGAACGGTTGATCGGCCGGTTTGCCACCTTCGGGCAGCGCCGGGCGATTGCCCTGCGCCTGTGCGCCGCGCTCGCCGGGGGGCGGACCATTCCGCCGGAATCGGACGCAACTGTCGAACACGTCCTGCCGCGCACCATCCCGGACGACAGCCACTGGCTGGACACCTGGCCGGACGCCGCGCGCCGCCGCGAACAGTGCGACACGATCGGCAACTTCGTGCTGCTGACCACCAAGGTGAACCAGAAGGCCGACCGCCTCGACTACCGCGCCAAGAAGGAAATCTACTTCAATGGCGGCGGCGGTCAGGCTTTCGCGCTGACCCGCGACCTAATGGAACAGGATGCCTGGACGCCGGAAATCGTCCGCAAGCGGACGGAGAAGCTCGCCGGTATCCTCGCCGACGCCTGGGGTCTCTAGGCCGCTTTGCGGCGCAGGCGGTTTCCAGCCGAGATCAGCCCGTCGATCACCAGGGCTGCCAGAAGCGTCACACCGGCCATCGGCAGGAACAGGCAGAGCGCCAGGATCAGCACGACAACGCCAACGGCGAGCCGCTTGTCGGCCGGCATCGGCGGCGTGCCGAGGCGGCCCTTCGGCCGGCGGCGCCACCACATGATACCGCCCGTGACGCTGAGCAGGATGACGCCGAGCGTGGCGATCACGCCGACGGCCTGGTTCAGCCAACCGAACAGCGCGCCTTCATGGAAGGCCACGCCGAGCGCCATGAACCGGTCGACCGGATTGTGATCCGTGAATTCGATGCGCATCAGTTCCGCGCCGGTCCAGCGGTCATGGTGGACGGTGATCCGGTCCGGCCGGGAGGCGGCCATCGAGCGGATCGTCCAGACTCCGTTCTCGCCGCGGGGCGGCTGCACTTCCACGGGGGCCGCATAGCGCTCCGGCGCGGCCAGATCGAGCACCGCTTGCAGGGAGAGCGGGGCGACCGCGCCGGCGCCCGCCGAGGCTGACTGCACGCCGACCTCATCCGAGGCCTTGCCCTGATCCCAGAGTTCAGCGCCGGTGCCGTGATCCATGCCGGCATGCATGTCGTGCATCGAGTGATCCGCGTGCGGATTGCCGGACTCGAGCGTGACCAACCATTCCTGCCCCGGCGCTTTGAGGCCCACGAGGTCTTTGGCCCTGTTGAAGCCGTCACCCCAGACCTGCGTCCAGGGCAGGCCGAAGAACAGGATGACCAGCACGACCCCGCCGATCCAAGCGCCGCCCATGCCGTGCACCTTGCGCCAGGTCTCCCGCCTGCCCGGCCCTTCGCCGAACTTCGGCACGAACACGCGCCACCACGCGGCCCCGCGCGGCCACCAGAGATACACGCCGGTGACGATCAGGATGATCATCCAGCTTGCCATGATCTCGACGACGAGCGAGCCGCGATCTCCCGCCAGCAGCGTGCCATGGATGCGCTTGACGAAATTCATGAACCGGCCGGGCGTTGAGGTCTTGTGGAGGACTTCGCCGGTCGTGCGGTCCACCCAGAGCGTTCGAGGGCCTGCCTCTCCGCGGATGTCGACTTCGACCGTCGGATCCGCTCCATCCGACGGCAAGGTGAGTTTTGCAAGTTTGCCGCCCGGATAGGCGGCAAGGCCTGCCTCTACGAGCGCGTCCGCCGGCAGGATGTCTCCTGCCAGCGGCGCCGCCCGTGCGTTGATACGGGCCTCTACCGCCGCATCGAATTGCGGCTTGAAGAGGTAGATGGCCCCCGTCACCGCCAGGATGACAGCGAAGGGAATCACCATCAGCCCGGCGAAGAAGTGCCAGCGCCAGACGCGGTGCTGGAGCGTTGTGCGAACGGCGCTGGCCATGGATCAGAACCTCGCGCGAATGCCGCCGAAGACCGAGCGGCGTTCCACAGGGTTGTAGATCACCGAGGCCGGCGTCGCTATGATCACGGCGCTGACATCGCCGACAGCATTTTCGTCCGCGAGGTTGCGGCCATCAACGAAGAAGTCGATCTTGTCGGTTGCCGACCAGCTCGCGGTCACGCCCAGGAGGCTGTACCCATCCGTACGGGTGGTGTTTCTGTAATCCGACCACGGACCATCGACGACCCATTCAAGGTTCGGCGCAACGGTGAAGCGGTCACCGGAGAAGCGCAGCTCGGCACGGTAGACATGCTCCGGAATCACCGGAAGCGCATTGTCGCCATACTGGGCGTCGCCTTCGAACTTGAAGTCCGAGTACTGGTAGACCTGGCGAAGCGTCAGCCAGTCCGTGAAGTCGAGCGACAGACCCGCCTCTATACCGGCATGGGTTGTCTCATCCGCGTTGAAGGTCGATGCCGGGATATCCGGTCCGACCGTGAACTGAAGGAACTCGCCTTCCACATCAGCCGAATAGAGCGAGACGTCCCACTCGGCGATGCCGGCGCTGCCGCGCGAGCCCACTTCGAACGTCCAGGCCGTCTGGGCGTCGATCGGCACGAAGGAGGCGATCTGCGCCACCTCCCCCATGCCGGGGAACTCTGCCGACCGGCTGTAGTTCGCATACAGCTGGATGTCCGGCGTGGCCTGATAGAGCGCGCCGAACTTCGGGGAGATTTCCTCGAAATCCGCCGTGCCGAAGGCCGCAGTGGGTCGGAACAGTTTTTGCTCCCGTTCGCCTTGTGCCACAATCGCACCAGCAATCAGGGTCAGCTTGTCCGTCGGGCTGTAGCGGCCCTCGCCGTAGACATTGGCTGTCCAGGCAGACTGGTCTGCTTCGAATATCTGGGCACCTCGGGCGCCATTGATGTTTACGAACCGTTTGGCGTCCGTCTCGCCTTCGCGGGCTTCGGCGCCCAGCGTGAAGGCGAATGGACCTTTCTCCCACTCATACCGGCCCCAGACGCCGCGATCGAGCGACTGAAAGTCGATGACCTGGAAGATCGGGTGATAGAGTTCCTTGGAGTTCAGCCACACGCCGACGGCGAGGTCGCCCTCACCCAGATCGAACCGCGTCTGGTTCTGCACACGGATGGAGTTGATGTCGCGGGCTTGATCGCCCACGAAGTTGCCCTTCGACGGGTTGTTCAGCGCGTCGTTCCGGTTCAGCGCGCCCGGCAGTTCCTGATTGATGTTGTTGAGGCTGAGATAGAAGCGCGTCTCGACATTATCCGTCACGTCGTAGCCGACATTGCCGTGGAAACGGTAGGAATTGCGGCTGGCATGGTCACGCCCGCCCTCCGACGTGTCGGCGCTGACCGCGCCCCAGGCATCCCAGCGGCCGGAATCGACACCGCCGGAGACAAGGCCGCGATAGGTTTCGAAGCTGCCGACGTCGCCGCGCACGTAGAGGCCGGGGGCCGTCTCGCCGGTCGGCGTGACCCCGTTGATCGCGCCGCCCAGCGTGCCCGAGCCGAAGCGCAGCGCGTTGGCGCCGCGGTAGACTTCGAGGTGGTCGAAGAAGATCGGCTCCAGTTCCTGGAAGTCGCCATTGTCGTCGGCGAGGTTGATCGGTGCGCCGTCCTGAAGGAGCGTCAGGCCGCGCATGTGGAAGCCGCGGCTGATGCCGGAGCCGCGGATGGAGATGCGGATTTCCTGGCCATAGCGTGGCTGGGTATAGACGCCCGGCGAGAAGGCCAGCGTGTCGCGCATCGAGACGAGGAAGCGGTCGGCATATTCGTCATGGCTGACGACATCGGCGCCGCCGGCTGTGCGGGCAGCGTTGGCTTCGGCTTCGTTGGTCTGGGCGGTGGACGTGACGATGATGGTCTCTTCGACGCGGACGCTATCTTCGCCGGAGTCGATTTCCTGCGCGGCGGCGGGGAGCGAAGCCCAGAGCGCTAGCCCAAGGGCGGAGAGGCTCACGGCGGAGCCCGTTATCAGGGAGAAATTCATGGTGTGTCGTCTTCAATTGAAAGTGACCGGGAGCTGGCGCTCCGGCAGACTGCCCTCCGGATGGAGAGCGGCTAGATCAGGCTTTCAGTGAAGCAGGCGGCGCGCGTGAGCCGACCGGCGGGCCGCGCGGGACATGCGCGAAGCGGACCTCGAAGACGGGCGCGGTTTGGGCCGCAATGCCTTCGGAGGGTGACTTCAGGACAACCGGCTCGGGAAGCGTGGCCGTTTGGGCGATCACGCAAGCCGGACACTCATGGTCCGTGTCCACCGGTGCGGACTGGGATTTCTGGGCGATGAGCTGGGCGATTTCAGAGCCGACGGCAGAGCTTGCGCCCTGCATGTCGTCTGCCGGCATGGCGCAAAGCACCGAGGGCAGATCGCCCGGACGTGAGGACGCCGCCGCCATCGCCCCAGGCATCAAGGCCTGGGAGATCAGTGCGATCACGGCAAGCGCGCGCGCAATGTACCTGGCAGCATATCCCCACATGCCCGGCAGTTTATCAGGTTTTGTCGACGGTTGAAGAGTCCGCTTCGCCGCAGGCGATTCCGGCCTGCCCTGCACGCGCGCCGGGGGGAGAAATTCCCCTTACGGAAGCTCTAGCCCATCCGGCCCGCCTCCCATAGGGTTGCCCCCGTCATCAGAACAAACAATCAGGGAGGGCCGCCATGAGCCTGTTCGATCTCAAGGGAAAATCCGCCATCATCACGGGCTCGTCGCGCGGCATCGGCCGGGCGATTGCCGAGGCCATGGCCGACCAGGGCGCCCGCGTGGTGATCTCCTCGCGCAAGCCGGGCCCCTGCCAGGAAGTGGCGGACGGCATCAACAAGAAGCATGGCGACGGTACCGCCATCGCCATCCCGGCCAACATCTCCTCCAAGGAGGACCTGCAGGCGATGGTCGACGAGACCAACAAGTCGTTCGGCAAGATCGACATCGTCGTCTGCAACGCGGCCTCGAACCCCTATTACGGCCCGATGGCCGGCATCTCGGATGACGCATTCACCAAGATCCTGCAGAACAATATCATCTCGAACCACTGGCTGATCCAGATGTGCGCCCCGCAGATGCGCGAGCGGAAAGACGGCGCCGTGATCATCGTCTCGTCCATCGGCGGCCTGCGCGCTTCGCCGGTGATCGGCGCCTACAACATCTCCAAGGCGGCGGACTTCCAGCTCGCCCGCAACCTCGCCGCCGAATTCGGCGCCGACAATATCCGCGTCAACTGCATCGCGCCGGGCCTCATCAAGACCGACTTTGCCAAGGCCCTCTGGGACAATCCGGAAACCCTGAAGCGCGCCCTCACCGGCACGCCGCTGAAGCGGATCGGAGACCCGGAAGAAATCGCCGGCGCGGCGGTCTATCTCGCGTCGAAGGCGGGCGCCTACATGACCGGCCAGATGCTGGTGGTGGACGGCGGGGCGACCGTTACCTGATGCGAACCGAACTCTCGGCCCAGCAAGAGGCCTTCTTCGCCCGGCTCCGCTCCGGCGAATGGGAATTGCCGAACGGCATCCGCAATCTCGGCATCAAGCCGCATGAATGGCTGAAGGAGGTCTCCTACGGCTACACCCGCTATGAATGGCCCAATACCGGCGACCGCGACATACAGCCGGACCGCGTCTTCGGCGGCTGGGTGGCGGGGCTTTCCGATCACATCGTCTCGATGACGATGGCGAGCGCGCTGGACGACGGCGAATGGTTCACCACCATGGAACTGCAGACGCGCATCCTTCGCCCGGTGCCGAACGGCCTGATCGCCATCGAAGGCCGCCTGATAAGCCGGGGCAAGACCACCGCACTGGTCGAGGCCGACTGGCGCGACGACAAGGGCCGTCACCTCGCGCGCATCACGGCCGCGAAGGCGATCCGCTCGATGGCGGAGCTGCGTCCCGCGGGCTGATACTGCAGCGCACAATTGCTGCTGGACAAATTCGCATGGCTCGCCAATTCCTTCCCGGCCAACAGGAAACAGAGCCAATGAGCAAGACCCGTCAGGACCAGACTGAGCCAGAGGAACAGGATTCGTTTCTCGAGCGGATGATCGAGCATACGATCTACGGCAGCCGCTGGCTGATGGCGCCGATTTACCTCGGGCTAACAGCAGCCCTCGGGATACTGATTGTTACCTTCTTCCGTCAGCTGACCTTGGCTCTTCCCGGGGTGATGCAGATGAGCGAATCGGACGTCATCCTGCTGATCCTTTCGCTGGTGGACATCTCGCTTGCCGGGAATCTTGTCCTGATCATCCTCTTCTCAGGCTATGAAAGCTTTGTCTCGAAACTGGCGCCCGCAGAACACAAGGATCGCCCGGCGTGGATGGGCAAGGTCGATTTTTCCGGGTTGAAATCCAAACTCATCGCCTCGATCGTCGCGATCTCTGCCATTCACCTCCTCAAGGTGTTCATGGACCTCGGCAAATACAGCCAGCAGGACCTTTTATGGTATACGATAATACATTTCAGTTTCGTGGTTTCGGGGGTCGGTTTCGCGGTTATGGACTGGATCGATTCCGCCGCGCGCGGGAGCAAATCCAAGCCGGAGTAAGCACCGCAAGCCCTCAGGCCTTGCCCCTCAGCAAACGCTGCGGGTGTGATGCGATGCACCTGACCTTCCGACGTAACTGAGCTCCTACTTCATCACGGCAAAAGCAGGCAGGCATCGCCGTAGGAATAGAAGCGGTAGCCTTCACGGATCGCATGCCGGTAGGCGGCCTGCATCACGTCCGTGCCCATCAGTGTACAGACGAGCATGAACAGGCTGGATTCCGGCAAGTGGAAGTTCGTCACGAGCGCATCGGTGGCCCGGATACGATCTCCGGGTTTGAGGAAAATGTCGGTCGGTCCGGTGGCTGCGTTCAGCGTGCCGTCATACTCCGCGCAGCTTTCCAGCGTGCGCATTGCGGTTGTCCCGACCGGCACAATACGGTTACCAGCTGCCCGAGCCTTGTTCAGCCGCGCCGCGACTTCCGGCGTCAGGCGCCGCCATTCCTCGTGCAGCTTGTTCTCCAGAAGATGCTTTTCTTCCAGCGGCTTGAACGTGCCGAGCCCGACATGCAGCCGCACGGTTTCCCGCGCGATCCGGGCTGCGTCGATCTCTTCCAGCAGGCGCGGCGTAAAGTGCAGCCCGGCAGTGGGCGCCGCCACGCTGGCGGCTTCCTCGCCGGCAAATTTCGTCTGGTAGGTCTCGCGGTCCTTCGCGTCGGCAGGCCGGCGCCGCGCGATATAGGGCGGCAAGGGCATCGCGCCGTGCCGGTCCAGCGCGGCCTCGAGGGCGGCGCCCTCGCAGTCGAATTCCAGCTCGACCTCGCCGCCTTCGCGGCGCCCGGTGATGGCTGCGGAGAATCCGTCGGCGAACTGAATTGTGTCGCCTTCCTTGAGCCTGCGTCCGGGCCGCGCGAGCGCCAGCCAGCGGCGCGGGTCGATCCGTTCGACCAGGTTCACATCCACGGTCACGTCCCGGCTGGCGCCGTTGCGCGCGGGACGCACGCCCTTCAGCGCGGCAGGCAGGACGCGCGTGTCGTTGAACACCAGCACGTCGCCGGGGGCGAGATAGCGCGGCAGGTCGCGCACGCTCGCATCCTCCAGCCGCCCGTCGCCGTGCACCACCAGAAGCCGCGCCGCATCCTGCGGCTCAGCCGGACGCAGCGCAATCAGCGCCTCGGGCAGGTCAAAGTTGAATTGGGTAAGGTCCATGCCCGCGCTCATCGCGCAGGCATGGGCAAAGCGTCAAGGCTGCACTTACTTCACGATCGCCGGGATCGCCGGCAGTTCGCACACATCGACTTCGCCCTTGGTGGCGAGTTCGGCCGCGAAGGCCTCGGTATCCGTGCGCAGCACCCAGGCTTTGGGGCGGCTCGCTTCCGGCAGGTCGGCGGCGATCTTGGCCGAGGTCAGCAGGTCCGGATCGTCCACCGTGCCACTGCCCGGGGCGCCTTTCTTCAGGGCCTTGACCACGTCTTGCCCCGCGATCACGCGGCCCCAGGACGTGTACTGCTTGTCGAGGTGCGGCGAGTGTTCGCGCATCAGGAAGAACTGCGTGTCACCCGAATTCGGGTCATCCGTGCGCGCCGTAGACAGCACGCCGCGGCAATGCGGGATCGAGGTCGAAACCAGTCCGTCGGCGGACATTTCCGCAAAAAAGTTCGGCTGCGTCAGCATCGGGAAACCCTTGAGGTAGCCGTTCTTGCCGGTGTCCTCGGGGCCGATCACCACGTCCAGCGGCGTCGCGGCCACATCGCGGCGGAACGTGAACTCGCCCGGAATGCCCGGCCAGCCGGGATCGGCGCCCTTCTTGGCCCAGACGTCGCCGCCCTGCGCCATGAAATCATCGATCACGCGGTGAAATGTGGTGCCGTCCAGGTCGCCGGATTTGATGATCTTGGTGAACTGAGCGTAATGCTTCGGCGCCACGTCCGGGAAGGCTTCGATCAGGATGCGGCCCTTGGTCGTCTCGAAGACGATGAGATTCGCCGGATCGACCGCGCGCCAGTTGGCCTCGTCGGCGGTCTCGGCCCCGGCGCCCAGCGTCCAGGCGGGCTGGGCCGGAGTATCCCCGCATGCGGGCAAGGCCAGCCCGAGAAGGCCGGCGGCAATTCCAAACGCGACACGTTTCATTTCCTGTACTTCTCCAACAGCGCCGTCTTCACGTCAGGCGTGACGAACGGCGTGATGTTGCCGCCGAGGCTCGCAATTTCCTTCACGAGCCGGGAGGCAACGGCCTGATGGCGAACATCGGCCATAAGGAAGACGGTTTCAATGTCGGGATTCAGTTGCTCGTTCATCGCCGTCATCTGGAACTCGTATTCGAAGTCCTGAACCGCGCGCAGGCCGCGCACAATGATCTGGGCGCCGCAGGCCTCGGCAAACTTCATCAGGAGGCCGTGCATCGGCATCACGCGGATTTCCGCCAGCCCGGGCCCGTTCAGTCGCGCCGTCTCGGCCTTTACCATTGCCACCCGCTCTTCCAGCGAGAACAGCGGCTTCTTGGATTCGTTGACGGCGACGCCGATGATCAGCTCGTCGACCAGCTTCATCGCCCGGCCGAAAATGTCTATATGACCGTTCGTCGGCGGATCGAAAGTGCCGGGGTATAGTCCAATTCGGCGCACGTGCGGCCCTCCAGTAACCAGTCCAGTCGTCCGGCGGGCGCTTAGCCCTGTCCGCCCTCGGGTTTATCCATACCGGCTTCACCGTCTTCGACAAGACGGGCGACCGAAACAACCTTCTCGTCGCCGTTGGTGCGCAGCACCCAGACGCCGCCGGTTGACCTTCCGGCAATCCGGATCTGGTCGACCGGCGTACGGATCAGCTGGCCGGCATTGGTGACCAGCATGACCTCGTCGCCTTCGCCCACGGGGAAGGATTGCGCGACCCGCTTGACCGGCCCGCCTTTCTTGTCGCGGCCCCAGATATTCTGGGCGACCAGCCCTTTGCCGCCGCGTCCGGTGACGCGGTAGTCATAGGCGGACGAGCGCTTGCCCATGCCGTCATCGGCCACCGTGAAGATGAACTCCTCGGCCGCGCCGAGCGCCGCAATCCGGTCCGGCGACAGCGCCGCCTCGGCCACGGGTTCGTCATCGTCCTCGGAAATTTCTTCCTCTTCGCCGGTCGCGGCGCGCCGCATGGCGGCCGCGTGCTTCAAGTAGGCGCGCGCCTCTTCGGAGGTGACGTCCATATGGCGCAGGATGGCCATCGAGATCACCTCGTCGCCGTCGGCCAGGCGGATGCCCCGCACGCCGGTCGAATCGCGGCCCGCGAAGACGCGCACTTCGGTCACGTCAAAGCGGATGCACTGGCCGAGCGCGGTCGTCAGCATCACGTCTTCCTTGTCGGAGCAGACCTGCACCGAGACGATGCCGTCGCCCGGATCGAGCTTCATGGCGATCTTGCCGGCGCGGTTGACGCGGATAAAGTCTGCCAGCTTGTTGCGGCGCACGCCGCCGCTGCGGGTGGCGAACATGACATCCAGGTCTTCGGTGGCCTTCTCGTCTTCCGGCAGCGGCAACACGCTCTCGATGCGTTCGTCCGTGGCCAGAGGGAATATGTTGACCAGCGCCTTGCCGCGCGAGGTCGGCCCGCCGATGGGCAGCCGCCAGACCTTCTCCTTGTAGACCATGCCGGCCGAGGAGAAGAACAGGATTTCCGTATGGGTCGTGGCGGTAAACACGCGGACGATGAAATCCTCGTCCTTCATCGCCATGCCGGAGCGGCCCTTGCCGCCGCGGTTCTGCGTACGGTAGGCGGCGAGCGGCGTGCGCTTGACGTAGCCGCCATGCGTGACGGTCACGACCATGTCCTCGACCTCGATGAGGTCCTCGTCGTCCATGTCGGTGCCGCCTTGCGTGAAGGCGGAGCGGCGCGGCACGGCGAACTTGGTCTTCACCTCGTTGAGCTCGCCCTTGATGATCTCGAGGATGCGCGGGCGCGAGCGGAGGATGTCGAGCAGGTCGGCGATCTTGGCGGCGAGGCCGCGTGCCTCGTTGCCGATTTCGTCGCGGCCGAGGCCGGTGAGGCGGTGCAGTGGCAGGTTCAGGATGGCGCGGGCCTGCTCGTCCGACAGGTAGATCGTGCCGTCATCCGGGCCGCGGCGCGTGCGCCGGTCGGCGATCAGGTCGATCAGCGGCCCCATGTCCTGCTGCGGCCAGGCTTTCTCCAGCAGGCGCTCGCGCGCCGTCGCCGGGTCCGGCGAATTGCGGATGATGCGGATGATCTCGTCGATGTTGGCCACCGCCAGCGCGAGACCGACCAAGACGTGCGCGCGGTCGCGCGCCTTGCCGAGTTCGAACTTCGTGCGCCGCACGACCACTTCCTCGCGGAAGGCGATGAAGTATTCGAGCACCTTGCGCAGGTTCATCAGTTCCGGCCGGCCGCCATTCAGCGCCAGCATGTTCACCGCGAACGAGTTCTGCATCTGGCTGAACCGGTAGAGCTGGTTCAGCACGACATCGGCGCTGGCATCCTTCTTCAGTTCGATGACGACGCGGATGCCGTTGCGGTCGGATTCGTCCCGCAAGTCCGAGATGCCCTCGATCTTCTTTTCACGGACGAGTTCGGCGATCTTGGTGATCATCGCCGCCTTGTTCACCTGGTACGGAATCTCGGTGACGATGATCGCTTCGCGGTTGTTCTTCGCGGTTTCGATATCCGTCTTGGCCCGGACGATCACGCTGCCGCGGCCGGTCAGCATCGCCTTGCGGCTGCCCGACAGGCCCATGATCAGGCCGCCAGTCGGAAAGTCCGGCCCCGGAACGATGTCGCACAGCGCGTCTTCGTCGATAGCCGGGTTCTCGATCATCGCCAGCGTCGCGTCGATCACTTCGCCGAGATTGTGCGGCGGGATGTTCGTTGCCATGCCGACCGCGATGCCGCCGCCGCCATTGACGAGCAGGTTCGGAAACTGCGCCGGCAGCACCATCGGCTCTTTCTGCGAGCCGTCATAGTTGGGCTGGAAGTCGACCGTGTCCTTGTCGATATCGGCGAGGAGGTAGGTGGCCTCCTTCGACATACGGCTCTCGGTGTAACGCATCGCGGCAGCCGGATCGTTGTCGATCGAGCCGAAGTTGCCCTGGCCGTCGACCAGCATCACGCCCATCGAGAACGGCTGCGCCATGCGCACCAGCGCGTCGTAGATCGCGCTGTCGCCGTGCGGGTGATAGTTACCCATCACCGAGCCGACGATGTTGGCGGATTTCTTGTAGGGCTTGTCCGGCGTGTTGCCGTTCTCGTTCATCGCATAGAGGATGCGCCGGTGCACCGGCTTCAGCCCGTCGCGCACATCCGGCAGCGCCCGGCTGACGATCACGCTCATCGCATAATCGAGATACGAGGATTTCATCTCGGACTCGATCGAGATCAGCTCGATGCCGTCCTGCGGACGTGGCGGGCCGCCGCCATTTTCCGGGGTTTCCGGCTCGTCCGGAGGGGTCGTGTCGTCGCTCATGGGAAAGCCTTCTGCATGGGTCCGGCGAGGTCCGTGAACATGGGTCCCGAATCGCCGTTTTTCGCTGGTTTCGAGACTAGCAGGCGCCCTGCCGCGGTGCTACCGCCCAATCACCAGAAAATGCAGTCACCACGGGCCTTCCGGGGGTGTTTTGGCCGGGTTCCGGACAGTCCTGGAACTCAGGGGCTTTCCGGCGCCGCCGGCAAGGCGCCAATCGACCGCAAGGCCCGCTCCACCGCCGCGCGGCGTTTGGGGGCTTCGGCCATGCCGCCGGGCATGTCCATGTTCAGCGCGAAGACGTATGTGCCGGGCGCCTCGCCGGCGGTTTGCTCGGCCCAGCCGACGAACCAGCCAATATCCATCTCGCCCTCGACGCTCTTCCAGCCGGTCTTCCCGTAGAGCGTCCAGCTGTCGCCGCGCGCCAGCTCCATGACCGGGATCGCCGCTACGTAGGTCTCGGCCGAGAGCGGCAGCGTCCGGCGCACGAGGCGTGACAGGAAGGCAGCCTGCTCCGCCGCCGAGATCGCCAGCGGCCCCTCGAGCCAGTAGCGCGAGATAAGTTCCGGGCCGCCTATGTCGGCATTGCCATAACCGAAGGCCTCGAACGCGGCTGTCAGCTTTTCCGCGCCGATCCGCGGCATAACAATCTGGTAGATCCACACCGTCGAGCGCTGGAAAGCCGTCCCAAAATCCTGGTCTTCGTTCCAGCTGTCGAGGAAGCGTTTCTGCCCGTCCCAGGTGAAGCGCTCGTCCGGCCCCGTCACCGCGCCCGTCTCGTAGGCGAGCAGGGTATGCGGGATCTTAGACGTCGAGGCCGGCGTGAACCGCTCGTGGATGCGCGCCCCGCCGCTGGACCAGACATGCTCGTCCTCCAGCCGCAAGATCACCAGCGCGGACGCCGAAGGATCAATGCCTTCGGCTCGCAGCGCGCTTTCCATAAGCGCCATCTCGGCCACCGGCGCAGGCGCCTCAGGCGCCATAGCGCATCCCGCCAGGGCCCAGCCCGCCAGCAACGGCCCCGTCAGCAACCTACGCAGGAGGCCTGCCATCCGAACAGCCTCAGAACGGGATCTCGTCGTCGAGGTCCTGGTTGAAGCTCTCCTTCGGGCCGCTCATCGTGCGGCTCGCGCCGCCGCCACCGCCCGAATAGCCCACGTCGCGGCCACTGCCGCCGCTGCTCGCGCCGCCGCCTTCGCCGCGCCCGTCGAGCATCACGAGGGTCGCGTCAAAGCCCTGCAGCACGATTTCGGTCGTGTAGCGGTCATTGCCGTCCTTGTCCTGCCACTTGCGGGTCTGGAGCTTGCCTTCGATGTAAACCTTGGAGCCCTTCTTGAGGTAGCTCTGGGCGACCTTGATCAGGCCTTCCGAAAAGATCGACACGGCGTGCCACTCGGTCTTTTCCTTTTTCTCACCGGTCGCCTTGTCGCGCCAGTTCTCGGACGTTGCGATCCGCAGGTTGCACACCTGCCCGCCGTTCTGGAATTGCTTGACCTCGGGATCCGCCCCGAGATTGCCCACCAGGATTACCTTGTTCACTGAGCCCGCCATGAGGACCTCCGTTTTCTGTTTCGCTATCGATTCGAACTCTAATACGCCCCGGCACGTGAAATGTCGCCTCACAGGCGATGAATTCCACCGCCGCTTTCAGCTGCGGCCAAAAGAAGCTTGCTCCACTGTTCACACTTTGTTCTTGTCGTCAATCCGGACTCGCGGCACAGATCAGAAAAGGCTGTTTCGCCAATGTCTGTTTTGAAGAGATCAGTAGATGCCTGACGCCCTTACCGCCTTCGTTGTTGCTGCCATGCTGGTCTTGGCCATCGTCTGGTTCATGATCATATCGAAAGCCCTGTCCGACAAGCCGAAGGCCAAGGCATTTTTCTCCCGCAACAAAACGCCTAAAGACACCCTGTAAAACCTTTTTCCGTCCTTCCTCCCGAGCGAGCCCGAACGCCCATGGCCGAATCCCCCTTCATCCGCGTGCGCGGCGCCAAGGAACACAATCTCAAGAACATCGACGTGGACATCCCGCGCGGTGAGCTCGTGGTGATGACGGGCCTGTCGGGCTCCGGAAAATCCTCGCTCGCCTTCGACACGATCTATGCCGAGGGCCAGCGCCGCTATGTCGAGTCGCTGTCGGCCTATGCGCGCCAGTTCCTCGAGCTGATGCAGAAACCGGACGTGGAGAGCATCGAGGGTCTCTCGCCGGCCATCTCGATCGAGCAGAAGACGACCAGCCGCAACCCGCGCTCGACCGTCGGCACGGTCACCGAGATCTACGACTATATGCGCCTGCTCTGGGCCCGCGTCGGCGTGCCCTATTCGCCGGCGACCGGCCTGCCCATCGAAAGCCAGACCGTCAGCCAGATGGTCGACCGCACGATGGAGCTGCCGGACGGCACGCGCCTCTTCCTGCTCGCCCCGATCGTCCGTGGACGGAAAGGGGAGTACCGCAAGGAATTCGCCGAACTGCTGAAGAACGGCTTCCAGCGCGTCAAGGTCAACGGCACCTTCCACGAACTGGAAGACCCGCCAAAGCTCGACAAGAAATTCAAGCATGACATCGATGTGGTCGTCGATCGCATCGTCGTGCGCGAAGGCATGCAGCAGCGCCTCGCCGAAAGCTTCGAGACCGCGCTCGGCCTCGCGCAAGGCATCGCCATCGCCGAGTACGCCGATATCGAGCCCGGCGAGACCGAAGCGAAACGCATCAATTTCAGCGCCAACTTTGCCTGCCCGGTTTCCGGCTTCTCGATTCCCGAAATCGAGCCGCGCCTGTTCTCGTTCAACAATCCCTTCGGCGCTTGCCCTTCGTGCGACGGTCTCGGCGAGCAGCTGAAGATCGACGCGGCGATGATTGTTCCGGACAAGGATCTTGGCCTTCTCGACGGCGCCATCGCGCCTTGGGCCAAGTCCACCTCGCCCTACCAGACGCAGACCCTGCAAGCCCTCGCCGCGCATTACAAGTTCGACCTGACAAAGCCCTGGAACAAGCTGCCCGAGCGAATCCAGGACATCATCCTCCACGGCACCGGCGATGAGGAAATCCAGTTCCTCTATGACGACGGCATGCGCACCTACAAGACGAAGAAAACCTTCGAAGGCGTGATCCCGAACCTTGATCGTCGCTACCGCGAAACCGACAGCGCCTGGGTGCGCGAGGAAATCGCGCGCTTCCAGTCCGCCGCCCCGTGCCCGGCCTGCGGCGGCAAGCGCCTGAAGCCGCAAGCCCTCGCCGTGAAGATCGCGGGCCTCGACATCTCGCAGGCCGGCGAATTCTCCATCCGCAAGGCGGGGGACTGGTTCGGCGGCGTCAACAAGACGCTGACCAAACAGCAGAAGGAAATCGCCGCGCGCATCCTGAAGGAGATCAACGACCGGCTGAACTTCCTCAATGATGTCGGCCTCGATTACCTCTCGCTCGGCCGCGCCTCCGGCACCTTGTCAGGCGGCGAAAGCCAGCGCATCCGGCTTGCCTCGCAGATAGGCTCCGGCCTCACCGGCGTGCTCTACGTGCTCGACGAGCCGTCCATCGGCCTGCACCAGCGCGACAACGAGCGCCTGCTGGTGACGCTCCGCCGGCTGAGGGATCTCGGCAACTCGGTTATCGTGGTCGAACACGATGAAGACGCGATCCTGACCGCCGACCATGTGATCGACATGGGACCGGCCGCCGGTGTGCACGGCGGCCAGATCATCGCCGAAGGCACGCCCGCCGAAGTGATGGCCAACCCGAAAAGTCTGACGGCGGACTATCTCAACGGCACGCGCGAAATCGCGATTCCCAAGCGCCGCCCGGTGACCAAGGGCTCGCGCAGCCTCGTCGTTAAAGGCGCGACCGGCAACAACCTCAAGAACGTCACCGCCTCGATCCCGCTCGGCACCTTCACCTGCGTCACCGGCGTCTCCGGCGGCGGCAAGTCCACGCTGATCATCGAGACGCTGTACAAGGCGCTCGCCCGCAAGCTCAACGGTTCCTCGGATTCGCCGGCGCCCTATGCCAGCCTTGAAGGCCTGCAGCATCTCGACAAGGTCATCGACATCGACCAGTCGCCGATCGGGCGCACACCGCGTTCCAACCCCGCCACCTATACCGGCGCCTTCGGACCGATCCGGGACTGGTATGCCGGCCTGCCGGAAGCGAAAGCGCGCGGCTACGCCCCGGGCCGGTTCAGCTTCAACGTCAAGGGTGGGCGCTGCGAAGCCTGCCAGGGCGACGGCGTCATCAAGATCGAGATGCACTTCCTGCCGGACGTCTACGTGACCTGCGAGACCTGCAAGGGCAAGCGTTACAACCGCGAGACGCTGGACGTGCACTTCAAGGGCAAGTCGATTGCCGACGTGCTGGACATGACAGTAGAGGACGGCGCGAAATTCTTTGCTGCCGTGCCCGCGATTGCCTCGAAGCTCGACACGCTGAACCAGGTCGGACTCGGCTATGTGAAGGTCGGCCAGCAGGCCACGACGCTGTCGGGCGGCGAAGCCCAGCGCGTGAAGCTCGCCAAGGAACTCTCGAAACGCGCGACAGGCCGTACACTGTACATCCTCGACGAGCCTACCACCGGCCTGCACTTCGAGGACGTGAAGAAGCTGCTGGAAGTGCTGCATGAGCTGGTCGATGCCGGCAACACGATCGTCGTCATCGAGCACAACCTGGATGTGGTGAAAACCGCCGACTGGGTACTCGACCTTGGCCCCGAAGGCGGCGATGGCGGCGGCATGCTGATCGCGGCCGGCACGCCGGAAGACATCGCGGCGATCCCGGAGAGCCACACGGGGCGCTTCCTCGCCGAAACCTTCCGCCGCCACGACGAACGCCGCGCCCAGCGCAACAGGCGCGAGAAAGCGGCGGCTAAAACCGGCAAGGACGCGCCTGCCGAAAAGGCAAAGCCCGCAAAGAAGTCAAAGGCCGGCGCCGGGGCTAAGTAACCCATCACCAAACAGAGCAGCTCATCCTGAGCGAAGTCGAAGGATGAGCCACGGGAGACGTCAGCTCGGCTTGGCCCATCCTTCGACTTCGCTCAGGATGAGTCAGCTGAGTCGGCGCGGGTGAGTTACCCGAACGTTTCGGTGATCGCCGTGCCGCCCTGGTAAGTCTCCTGGCGCACCACCCAGGCCGCGGGCCCGCCGAGGGCGTGGGCGAAGGCGCCGAAGACCATCAGCACAAGGAGCATGACGAAAGCCATCGGCCCCCAGAAGGCAGGCTGCGCCATCACGGAGAGCACGGCGTTCGCCGTCTCATCGCCCGCGCTGGAATCAATGGCTGGCGCGACCAGCACGAAGGCGAGGAAGAACATCACGCCGTACAGCACCAGCGAGACCAGGGTGAAAAGCGCGAAGAGCGCGAAATAGCTGCCCGCCAGCGACCAGCCATGCCCTTTCGTCAGGTTCCAGCTTTCGAAGAAACGGATCTGCCGGTCCCGGATGGTCAGCGGCGCGGCCGGCGAAAGTCGCGCGAAGAGGTAAAGCGCCATAACCAGCCCGATGAGAAAAATCCCGCCGCCCAGCAGCGCGCCCACGGCGGCGCCGGCCACGAGACCCGCGATCACGCCGGGGATGATGGCACCCAAAGCCAGCGCAAAATAGCCTGCGATCAGCAGCGCAAACCAGATCAGGCCGACAACAGCAAGGCGGCCTTCATCGGCGCCGAGCTTCAGGCTGAAGCCTTCGGCGCGCAGGTATCGCCGCTGGCTCGCCGCCTCGAAAAGAACCCACAGCGCCAGGCTGAACGGCAGCAGGATCAGCGATCCGATATTGGCCCGGAAGGACTGGGCTGACAGCTCGTCCGTGTAGGGCGTGATGTCGCCGTCATTCTGGACGATGGCGCGCAGGTAAATCTCGTAGACCGGGGCCTGCGTCCAGACACCGACGACCTGCAGCACCAGCGTCACCACTGCGTAGACCAGCGCGAACCGCAAGAGGAAGCCGCGCGGACCTTCCGTGTGCAGAAAGTGGGTCGTTGCGCCTTTCAGGCTGATGCTGTCTGCGGTCATGCGCGGGTCCCGTGTCTCAGTTGAACGCTTCGATCTGGCTTTCTTCCTCGATACCGCCGCGCGGATCGTGGCGCACGGCGAAGGCCGCGGGCCCGCCCACGGCATGCTGCAGCACGCCCTGCACGTAAAGGACGATGAAGAGATAGGCTCCCATCGGCACCAGGAATGCGGGCGAAAGGATCAGGCCGCGCATATCGGCCCCTTGATCGGCGGCGTTGGCAAGATCCATCGTGGCGGGCATGATGATCATCTGCGCGATGCCGGTGATCACCTGGCCGAGGATGCTGCCGGCGATGGCAAGGATGACATAGGCCCCGAGGATCGGCCAGAACCGCCCGCGCGAGACATTCCAGGCATCGAAGAAACGGATCTTCCTTTCCCGGACGGTCAGGCCGAAACAGGGCGCCAGCCGGGTCGCGAGGAAAACATAAACGGGGAAGACCAGCACCGACAGGCCCATCGCCCCGAACATCGGGCCGAGGATTCGCTCGCCCACTTCGGCGTCCGTCATCCCTTCGGCGCCTGCGAACACCGCCGCCAGCGCCGACCACATGATCAGCAGGATCGGCACGGCGATCAGCGCAAATCCGATCAGCCCCCAGAGCAGGCCGACCACCATCATCCGCGCCTCGTCCGCGCCGAAGCCGAGCGAGAAGGCCTCGCCCCGGATATAGCGGCGCTGCGAGGCGGTCTCGAACATCGCCCAGATCATCCAGCTGGCCAGTCCGCTGAGCACCATCCAGGGGATCAGACGGGCGAGGCCGCCGAACAGGATATCGAAGCCAGCATCCGGATTTGTACTGCCTTCGACTGCTTCCATCGCCGCAAACAGGGCGGTGAAGTCGTCTGCCGCCAGCAAGACCACTGCGCCGGACACCGCCATGAATACAAGCGCGTAGGCGAGGCCGAAGATCCACGGGAAGCTGGCGACATGCGGCGCCGTGAACGGCCAGCTAAGCGCGCGCTCGAAGGTGAAACCCCGGATCATGCAGCGTTCCTCCCTATGCTGGAGGTGAGCCTAGCCGCGTTCGGGCCCGCCGATCAACCGGAGACGGCGGGCGGGCCGGCCGCTTCCGGCCGCATCCGCCGGTACGCGGCCGCCGCCATGCCGTGCCCGGCCAGCAGGAACGGCGCGAACAACAGGATGCCCGCGGCGCCTTCGATCGCGTGGCCAATCGCCGTATCCGGCAGCACGGTCCGCAGCGCCGCGTTCGCGGCAAGACCCGCCGCAAAAGGCGCGGCATGGGTTGCGAGCGCGGCGGCGGCGAGCGGCTTCAGGTGCGCCTTGGTCCAGGGGAAGGTCTGGAAGACATGCGCCTTGCCCCGGTCGATGGTGGCAGCGCCGTAGAGCGTGAGGCGCAGGGCGAAATAGGCGAGGACGGCAAAACCGGCGGCGGCGACGATCAGGTAGAAGACGCCATAGGGTGTCGGCAGCATTTCGAGGAAGGCCTGCTGGACGAGTTCCGGGGCGGCGTCGGCGCCGAGCTGGTACATTCCCTGCGCCTCGATCAGGATTCCCGGCAGGATCAGCAGGAAGAAGCCGATGAAGAAGCCGAAGAAGAGAAAGGCCAGATAGACCGCGAGATTGGCATGCGAGAGCGCGAGGAAGCCGCCCGGTCGCGGGCCGATCAGGCTCCGGTAAAGGCCGCGCGAGAGCTGGATGCCGGCGCCGAAGGTGGCGATGGCCATGGCAAACGGCGCGGCGATGTTGCCGTCGAGCCGGAGGCTGGCGCTGTAGAGGCCGCCCGCAAGCGCGAACAGGCCGAGCCAGCGCAGGTTGGGACCCAGCGCGGCGAGGCCTTGCTGCCAGCCTTCCTTCACGAGGTTGCGTGCCGAGATCTTCGCCGTCATGGGGCCGACAGGTATGACGCGCAGGCCCCGGGGGCAAACGCCATCTTGACGCGCCCGCCCGCCCGGCCCCATGTCCCGGCCATGACCCTGAAACCCATTCATGTGATCGGCGGCGGCATGGCCGGCTCCGAAGCCAGCTGGCAGATCGCGCAGGCCGGTGTGCCGGTGATCCTGCACGAAATGCGCGGAACCCGCGGCACCGAGGCCCACCAGACCGACAAGCTGGCCGAGCTTGTGTGTTCCAATTCGTTCCGTTCCGATGACCATACGAGCAACGCCGTCGGCGTGCTGCACGAGGAAATGCGGCGCGCGAACGGGCTGATCATTTCCACGGCGAAGGTGCACCAGGTGCCGGCCGGCAGCGCGCTGGCGGTGGACCGCGAGGGCTTTGCCGAAGCGGTGACCGCGAAGCTGGAAGCGCATCCGCTGGTGACGATCGTGCGCGAGGAAATCGGCGGGATCCCGCCGGAAGACTGGGACTCGGTGATTGTCGCGACCGGGCCGCTGACCTCCATCGCGCTGGCCGAGGCGGTGCGTGCGCATACCGGCGAGACCGACCTTGCCTTCTTCGATGCGATTGCGCCGATCGTGTATGTCGACACCGTCGACATGAGCAAGGCCTGGCGCCAGAGCCGGTATGACAAGGCGGGTCCGGGGGGCGATACGGCGGCCTACATCAATTGTCCGATGACGGAGGAAGAGTATAACCGCTTCCTCGACGCACTGATCGCTGCGCCGAAGACCGAATTCAAGGACTGGGAAAAGAACACGCCCTATTTCGAAGGCTGCCTGCCGATCGAAGTGATGGCCGAGCGGGGGCGTGAGACGCTTCGTTTCGGGCCGATGAAACCGATTGGCCTGACCAATGCGCACAATCCCACCGTCAAGGCGCATGCGGTCGTGCAGCTGCGGCAGGACAATGCGCTGGGCACGCTGTGGAACATGGTCGGCTTCCAGACCAAGCTGAAACATGGCGCGCAAACGGACGTTTTCCGGATGATCCCGGGCCTCGAGAATGCAGAATTTGCCCGGCTTGGCGGTATCCATCGCAATACGTTCCTGAACTCGCCCAAGCTGCTGGACCGGCAACTCCGTATGAAGACGATGCCGCGCCTGCGCTTTGCGGGCCAGGTGACCGGCGTTGAAGGCTATGTCGAAAGCGCGGCGATGGGATTGCTCGCCGGGCGGATGGCGGCGGCCGAACGGCTGGGCCGGACTCTGGCGCCGCCGCCGGCGACGACCGCTATGGGCGCGCTGGTGAACCACATCACCGGCGGCCACCTTGCGGCGGGACAAACGTTCCAGCCGATGAACGTGAACTTCGGCCTGTTCCCGGACATCGAGGACTATTCGAAGACCGGGCCGGATGGCAAACGCTTGCGCGGCAAGGACAAGGGCAAGTCCAAAAAGATGGCGCAGGCCATCCGTGCGCTGGAGGATTTCGACGCGTGGCTCGCGGGCGAAGTCCTCGTCGCGGCGGAATAGACCTCTACTCTTTCGTCACACGCCAGACGCGGTTGCCGACATCATCGGCGACGAGCAGGCCGCCGCGCTGATCGAGTTTCACGCCGACCGGGCGGCCGCGCGCGAGGTCGCCCTGCAGGAAGCCGGTGAGGACTTTTTGCGGCTCGCCTTCCGGTCCGCTGGCACCGAACGGTACGAAGATCACTTCGTAGCCGCTGCGCGGATCACGGTTCCAGGACCCGTGCTGGCCGATGAAGGCGCCGGAGCCAAAGGCGGTGGCCATGCCGGGTGATTTACCGTCCGTCACATCAAGGCCGAGCGACGCGGTGTGGGCGCCGAGGGCATAGTCCGGCGCGATGGCGCGGGCGACGAGTTCCGGATCTGACGGCTCGACGCGCGTATCCACGGTCTGCCCGTAATAGCTGTAGGGCCAACCGTAGAAGGCACCGTCTTTCACCGAGGTGAGATAGTCCGGGACCAGATTATTGCCGAGCTCGTCGCGCTCGTTGACGACGGTGTACAGCGTGCCATCTGCGGCAAAGTCCATGCCGACGGGATTGCGCAGGCCGGTGGCGAAGAGGCGGCCCTTGGCGGTGGCGACATCGATCTCCCAGATGGCGGCGCGGCCGGTTTCAGCCTCCATGCCGTTCTCGGTGATATTGCTGTTGGAGCCGACGGCGGCGTAGAGTTTCGAGCCGTCTGCATTGGCGACGATGTTCTTGGTCCAGTGGTGGTTGATCGGCCCGCCCGGCAGCAGGTAGAAGGGCTCCGGCGTGGCCGTGTTGGCCGTCTCGCCGGTTACATAGGGTACACGGACGATGCCGTCAGCGTTGGCGATGTAGAGCGTGTCGCCCAGCAATGTCATGCCCAAGGGCGACATGAGGCCGGTCATGTACTCGGTTTTCACTTCGGCGATGCCGTTCCCATCGGCGTCGCGCAGCAGGGTGATGCGGTTGGCGCTGGGCACGCCGGCGCCGGCCTTGGCCATGGCGCGCTTCATGAAGAAGCCGCGGATGCCGCCATTGTCCTCTTCCTTGGGCGGGGCGTTGGATTCGGCGACCAGGATGTCGCCGTTCGGGAGTTCGTAGAGCCAGCGCGGATGGTCGAGATCGCGCGCGAATTCCGTCACGGTGTAGCCTGCCGCCGGCGTGGGCATCTGACCCTCCGGCCAGATTTCAGCGGTGGCGACCTTGACGGTGGGCAGCAGGGATTTCTCGACGGCTGGCAACTGCGGCGACGGGCCGAAGCCGGTGGACACGGGGGCCGTGTCTTCGGAGGCGCAGGCTGCGAGGGCCAGAAGGGCCAGGGGCAGAAGGTAGATGCGTTTCATGCGGGGGATCCTTGGGGTTCAGGATCACCAACGCGTTCGTGTGCGCGTTGGTTCCGTGCAGCCGGTGCGGCTGGGCGCAGCAGAGGTTGGCAGGTTGTTGTTCGGAAGTTTCCAGAAGTGAAATCATGCAGGCAGTATACCTCCGTGGGCGGAGGTGTGGCGGAAGGAAACGGGAAGTTTTTTACACGGGCTTGGAAGCGCTGGATTTTATTTTTCCAGAAGGCGCGTTCTTGTAGGCGCAAGTTGCTGGCCTTCGCGGCGCCACCCCTGTGCCGGCCTCTTAATCCTGCTTCATCCTTGCGACAAGCCATGTCGTTTGGATGGCGAATTTTTCTCAGTCTTTATCGCTTTTTATCACGCCGTATCATTTCTTTATCATTCGTTCTCGCTGCCGGCGGAGGCTGCGCTCACACCTCGCCGGTGTTCATCGCTTTCATGATCGAGAAGCGTTTGGAGATCGGGTTGGGCGCCTTGCCTTCGCAGTAGAGTTTGCGCAGGCGGAAATGGGCGATGGCCGGGCGAAGCGGTTTCGGGGCCGGCGGCACGTGCGGGCCGAAGGCGTGGCCGGACTTGCGGCGCACGGCGGCGTAGGCGGCGGAGACCGAGCGGATTTCCTCGGCCCAGTTGTGGACCGGGATGAGGATGTTGGCGGCGGCGAGCGCGACCCAGGCTTCGGGCTCCTTGGTGCGGTCCTGCTCGACGAAGGCGGTCTGGTAGCCGTCGACAAGTTTCTGCAGCGCGCCCGGCTTCAGGCGGCCTTCGGCAGTTTCTTCCGCGATGGCGAGGCAGACATCATGGCCGCGCGGGGCCTTGCCGGCCTCGATTTCCCCGATGGCTTCGCGCCACCACTGGAAGCGGATGAGGCCGAGGGTTTCCTCGCTGACGACTTCCTGCACGCGCACGAGTTCATAGTTCAGGGCATAGAGCGCGGTGAGGGCGCGGCGCTGCTCGGCCGGGGCGAAACGGCTGGAAATCCAGCGGTCCTCGTCGACGCGGCGGACGCGCTTGTCGATCTCGGCCCAAGGAGTCTTTGTCAGGGGTCTGGTCTCGTTTGACATGAACCCCATATGTGCCAAACCGCTGCGAAGCGAAAGACATCAAAGCTGCAATAGAGGACGTTTCCCCATGGCCTTCACCCTGCCCGAACTGCCGTACGCCCGCACGGCCCTTGCCCCGCACATCTCCGAAGAGACGCTGAATTTCCACTACGGCAAGCACCACCAGGCCTATGTGACCAACCTCAACGGCCTGCTGGCCGGAACGCCGCACGAGAATGCCTCGCTGGAAGCGGTGATCAAGGATTCGGCCGGCGACAAAGCCAAGGCCGGCATCTTCAACAACTCCGCGCAGGTGTGGAACCACACGTTCTACTGGCACTCGATGAAGCCCGGTGGCGGCGGCAAGCCGCATGGCAAGGTGGCCGACCTGATCGAGCGCGACCTCGGCGGCTATGACAATTTTGTAAAGGAGTTCAAGGCCGCCGGCGCGACGCAGTTCGGATCGGGCTGGGCCTGGCTGAGCTACAAGGGCGGCAAGCTGGTGATCAGCAAGACGCCGAACGCCGAGACGCCGCTGACCGAAGCCGGCACGACGCCGCTGCTGACGATGGATGTGTGGGAACACGCCTATTACATCGATTACCAGAACCGCCGCCCGGATTACATCGACACGTTCCTGAACAGCCTCGTGAACTGGGACTTCGCCAACCAGAACCTGGCTGACGCGGGCGCCTGAACGGGCTTAATCGAGAAAACCGGGGTTCCACTTTCCGGAACGCCGCTTTTTGCCGGGTCGCGGCGCTTTACCGAAAACCGGGTTCCACTTTTCGGAACGCCGCTCTAGATTCCCCTCTCCGGTGTGGAGAGGGGAGTGCCCGATGTTTTGTACCCAGTGCGGCAAGGCGGCGGCGCCTGAGCATGTTTTCTGTGCCGGCTGCGGAACGCGGCTGGTGCGCGAGGCGGCGCCGGTGATGGGGCTGATGGCGGCGGTGAGCGAGCCTGTGGCCGCGCCGGAGCCCGCCCAGCCCTGGACCGGCGAGGACTGGCGCGAGACGACGAACTACCGCGTCGTGCTGGGCCACCCCGAAGTGAAGGCGCTGATCGCCGACGCCGCGAAGGCGAGCAAGGCCGGGATGTCGGCCGACGAGTTCATGAAACTGGCCCAGCCGATCCTCGATGCCTCCGGCTCGGGCGGCGTGCCGATCAAGCTGATCGCAGAGGTCGCCGCGCCGCTGTATGCCAAGATGGGCGTCAAGACCGGCAAGGATGCGAAGAACGGCTACGCGACGTCGTATGGGCGCGTGCTGGCGGCGATCCTATGCTCGCTGTCGAGCCGGAACCAGACCCTGGTGGCGGTGCACGAGGGGACCGATGGCTGCGTGGTGCAGGCGGCGATCCCGTCCAGCATGACGACCTGGACAGGCAAGCTGTCGATGACGCTGGAGCGCCGGCCGGAGGGCACGCTGGTATCCAGCGCGGTGGTGTTCGAAGGACAGTCGTCAGACTGGGGACGATCCAAGCGCGTGCTGGATGATCTGCATCAGGACATTCTGAACTATCGCAGCCTGCAGCCCTGAAGCGACGCTTACGGCTGCGCGGCGACGCGGAAGCCGGTGAGGTCGTCGCGGGAGGCGCTGTCGAGGCGGGCGCGGGCGGCGATGCGCAGCTCAGCCGGCGTTGACTTGTAAGAGCCGCCGCGCACGACGCGCAGCTTGCAGGCCGCCACTTCCACCGCGCGGCCATCGAGCGGGGCGTTGGCGAAGGTGTTGACGTAGCAGTCCTGCACCCATTCACGCACATTGCCGGAGACGCCCGCGAGGCCGAGCGCGTTGGCGGGCAGCGTGTCGACGGCATGCGGCTCGGTGCCGGTGGCGGCCTTGTCGGCTTCGAACAGCGGACCCCACCAGAAAGGCGTTGTGGTGCCAGCGCGGGCCGTGAATTCCCATTCGGCCTCGGACGGCAGACGATAAGGCCGGCCGGTCTTTTTCGTCAGCCAGGCGGTGTAGGCCTGCGCGTCTTTCCACGAGACCTTGGCGACCGGCTGGAGGCCGCGGCCCTTTGTGCCTGCGGGCGGCGTGTAGGCGCCGCAGCCGCCATCGGCGACGCAAGCATCCCACTGGTCATAGGTGACCTCGGTCTGGCTGATCGCGAAGGGCGCCATGGCGACCTTGCGCTGCGGGCCTTCCCAGGCATTGCGGGCGAGTTCCTCTTCCGGCGCGCCCATCAGGAAGGTGCCGCCGGGAATGGAGATCATGTCCGGGCACATGTCGCATTCGCGGAAGGTCGCGAGGACGGGCTCGGCGGGCGTCTCGATAACCGGCTCCGTTACGGGCTCCGGCGCTACTTCCTCCGCAGGCGGAGGAGTGATCCCGGCTGCGAGGGTGGCGGCGGCCGGCTCGGCCTCGGCCGCTTCGGGCGCCGCGAGCGCGGAGAGCTGCGTCAGGACGGGCGCGACGAGGTCCGGGCGCAGGACGTAGATGCCGGCCGCGCTGACCATGCCGAAAATGAAAGTGAGCATCACGGCGGTGACCAGGCCGCCGGAGCGTTGTTTCTGTTTCGGCGGCTTGACGCGCTTGCGGGCCTTCTCGGCGGCGGGCCGGCCGCCCCGGCTTTCGCTGCCCTTGGACGGCGTGGGCGCGGCGGCGAGGCGTTTCTTGATCACTTCGATGAAGGCGAGCCAGGCGGGATCGTTGCGGTCGCCCTGCCATTTCGACAGGTCGGTCGTCTGGATCAGTTCGAACATGACCGGGCGGTCGCATTCCTCGATCATCAGGGGCACGAGCGTGTTCTTGCGGGCGCCGATCGTGGCCTCGGCGCGCACCCAGCGGGATTTCACCGAGCGGCTGGACCAGAGCACGACCACGGCGCGCGCCTTGTGCAGGCGGTCCTCGGTGATCTCGTCATAGTTTTCGCCGGCCTGGAGGTTCTGGTCCATCCAGACATTGAAGCCTTCGGCCGTCAGCCCGTCGACGATCGACTGGGCGACTTTCAGGTCTTCCCGGTTATAGGATACAAAGATTTCCGACATAGGTCCCCACCTCGCCAGTTGCGACCGGCACCTCAGGAAGCGCCAGATTTGTCCCGCTTGCAAGGGCTGACACCCTGCTTTCACGGCACAAAGCAGCTTTCGCGGCACGCCCGGGCTATACGGCCTGCAAAAAATGCAGTAAGGGCGCCGCATGTTCCGGGCATGGGATTCGCCCGGCTGCAGCTCTTCAGGTCATTGGGACCGGAAAGACGCAGGACGCGCGCCGCCAATTCGGGCGGCCAGGCAAATCAACCAGACATCCCGGAGACACTACCCTTGACTGAGACCACATTCGCGGAATTCGGCCTCGCCGAAAACATCCTCAAAGCCGTTCTTGAATCCGGCTATACCATTCCCACCCCCATCCAGCGCGAAGCCATTCCGCACATCCTGATGGGCGGCGACGTGACCGGCATTGCCCAAACCGGCACCGGCAAGACGGCGGCCTTCGTGCTGCCGATGATCCAGCGCCTCTCCACCGGCCGGGCCCGGGCGCGCATGCCGCGCTGCCTGATCCTCTGCCCGACGCGCGAACTGGCCGCGCAGGTCGCCGAGAACTTCGAGAAGTATGGCAAGTACCTCAAACTCACGATGGCGCTGCTGATCGGCGGCGTCAGCTTCAAGGACCAGGAAGCGCTGCTTCAGCGCGGCGTCGATGTGCTGATCGCGACCCCTGGCCGCCTGATGGACCAGTTCGACCGCGGCAAGATGCTGCTTATGGGCGTCGAGACGCTGATCATCGACGAAGCAGACCGGATGCTCGACATGGGCTTCATCCCGGACATCGAGAAGATATGCTCCAAGCTGCCGGCGAGCCGCCAAACGCTGCTGTTCTCGGCAACCTTCCCGACCGACATCCAGCGCCTTGCGAAGACGTTCCAGAAAGATCCCAAGAAGATCGAAGTGACGCGTCCGACCGATGCGGCGCAGACGATCACCCAGCACGTGGTTCATCTGCCCACGAACGATGGCAAGGCCCGCCGCACGGCGCTGCGCCGCGTGATCGAAGCCTGCGACGTGAAGAACGGCATCGTGTTCTGCAACCGCAAGGTCGAAGTCGATGTGGTGGCCGCCTCGCTGACCAAGCATGGCCATGACGCCGCGCCGATCCACGGCGACCTGCCCCAGTCCGTGCGCACCGAGACGCTGCAACGCTTCCGCGACGGTTCGCTGAAGCTGCTGGTGGCGTCGGATGTTGCCGCGCGCGGTCTCGACATTCCGGATGTCGGCCAGGTGTTCAACTTCGGTCCTCCGCCCAAGGATGAAGACTATATCCACCGCATCGGCCGTACCGGCCGGGCGGGACGCTCGGGCCAGAGCTTCACGCTGGTCTCACCGGCGGACGACAAGTCCTGGGGCTTCGTGCTGAAGATGATCAAGCAGGACGTGAAGGACTTCATGCCGGACGGCCTGCTGGACGAGCTGGCGAGCCTTCCGCCGGAAGAAAAACGCGACCGGCCGGGTGGCCGGGGCGGACGTGACCGGGACCGCGACCGCGGCCCGCGGGGACGCAGCGAGCGCGGCGAGAGCCGTGACCGTGGCCCGCGCCGCCGCGAGGAGAGCGTGGACGCGCCTGCCGCTATCGAGGCTGTGGCGACTGAAACTTTTGTGACTGCGGATGCGGTGGCCGAAGCGCCGGTCGTGCGCGAGGAAGCGCCGAAGCGTGAGCGCGGCCCGCGCGGCGACAAGCGCCGGGAACGCGGTGACAAGCCGCGCACCGACCGCGCCGAGCGCCCGGAACAGCCGCGCATGGAACGCACCGAGCGGACCGACCGCGTCAGCGACAAGCGCGAGCGCCCGTCCCGCGATTTCAAACGCAAGGACGACGACCTGATCCTCGAGCCGGCGCCTGACAAGGTCAAAGGCTTCGGATCGGACGTTCCGTCCTTCCTCAAGAAGCGCTGATCGCCGGATCACCCGGACCCGAAATGAAGCCCATCCTGACGCCGGTCAGGGTGGGCTTTTTTCATGACCGCGGCTTGCCCGCCTGCCCGGACTATTGGCCGGTCGCACACCGGGATTGACTTCCGTCCCGCGCCGCCGGCATCGCGGCCGAGACCCGCGCCGAATGGGACACGCCGGAGACCGGAAAATTTGCTCGCGTGCATGACCCGGAAGGCAACCCGATCGAGCTGTGGGAGCCGCCCGAGGGCGGCTGAAGAATAAAGAGGGGCCTCTCCCCCGGGGGAGGGCCCCTCTGATTCATACGTTCACGGATTACTTCTTCATGCGGCCTTTGACCTGTGCCCGGAACTTGTCGCCGTAGGGCGGACGCATCATGGCGAGGATCTCGTTGTTGGTCTGCGTGTAGATCGCCTTCTTGTGGCTGAACTCGAGGAAGCCGTCGCGGCCGTGATAGGCGCCCATGCCGGACGGGCCGACGCCGCCGAACGGCAGGTCTTCCTGCGCGACGTGGAAGATCACGTCATTGACGGTTACGCCGCCCGAGGTCGTGTTGTTCAGGACAAGGTCTTTCTCGGCGGCATCGTCGCCAAAATAGTAGAGGCCGAGCGGGCGCGGATGGGCGTTGATATAGGCGACGGCGTCCTTGGCATCATTGTAGGATTTGACTGGCAGGATGGGGCCGAAGATCTCGTCCTGCATGACTTTCATGTCGTCGGTCGGATCGATGATCAGCGTCGGCGGGATCTTGTGGTGGGGCTGCTGGGCGAAGTTTTCCGACTTCGGGTTCAGCGTGATGACTTCGGCGCCTTTGGTGCGGGCGTCTTCGATATAGCCCTGGATACGGTCGAAGTGGCGCTGGTTCACGACCGAGGTGTAGTCGTCATTGTCCTTCAGGCCGGTGGGATACATCGTCTCGATGGCGCGGGTGGCGGCGCCGACGAATTCCTGCGTCTTGTCCTTCGGAACGAAGGCATAGTCCGGCGCGAGGCAGATCTGGCCGGCGTTCAGCGTCTTGCCGGCCATGATGCGGCTGGCGGCTTTCTGCATGTCGGCGGAGCGGCCGAGGATGACCGGGCTCTTGCCGCCGAGTTCGAGCGTCAGCGGCACGAGGTTGTCCGCGGCGGCGCGCATCACGTGGTGGGCGACCGAGGTCGCGCCGGTGAAGAGGATATGGTCGAACGGCAGCTTGGTGAACTCGGCGCCGATGTCCGGGCCGCCGGTGACGACGACGACTTCTTCAGCGGTGTAGTATTTTGCGAAGAGCTGCTTCATCAGCTCGGACGTCGCCTCGGTGAATTCCGACGGCTTGATCATGCAGCGGTTGCCGGCCGCGAAGACGCCGGCGAGCGGCGTGAAGGTCAGGTTGACCGGGAAGTTCCAGGGGCTGATGACGCCGATGACGCCTTTCGGCTGGTACTGGAGTTCGGCCTTCGAGCCGAGCAGGCCGAGCGGGAACTCGACCTTGCGCTTTTCCGGCTGCATCCATTTGGCGGCATGCTTCTTGGCGTGCTTCAGCGCGCCGATGGAGCCGGCGATGTCGGTGAGGTTCGACTGGTCCTTGGAGCGGTGGCCGAAATCTTTCGCCATCGCGTCGTTGAGCGCGTCGCCGTGCATGGCCAGAAGGTCGATCGACTTGTCGAGCCATTCGATCCGCTTGGCGAGGGTCGGCGCGCCATCGCGCAGGTGGGCCGCTTTCTGCCGGTCAAGAAGTGCGCGCATGCCAGTGCCGGGGGTACCATCGAGGGCCATTGGAGTTCTCCGAAGTTGAGGTGCCGCTGGGGCGTTTTCCGTTGTGAACACTGTAGCTTGCGTTCAGCGTTTGCGCCATGGGGGAGTGAAAGGCTTGCCCCCGCGTGAGGCTTTTCGTGGCCGGAGCAATCGGTTTAATTCGCGCAGAAACGATCACAAGGGAGCGTCAGCGATGGCCAAGTACGAGAAGATTTCCTACGAGCGCGACGGCGATATCGCGATCATCGCCTTCGACGACGACAAGACGCTGAACGCCTGCGGGGTCGATACCGCCATCGAGCTGCTGCACGCTTTCGAGGTTGCCGCAAAGGAAGCGCGCTGCACGATCCTGACCGGCAAGGGGCGCGGCTTCTGCTCCGGCGCGAACCTCGGCGGCATGGGTTCCGGCCCGGCGCTGGCGCATCCCGATTCGCCGCCGGACGCCGGCAAGGCGCTGGACGCGTTCTACAATCCGCTGGTTACGGCGATCCGCGAACACCCGCATCCGGTGATCACCGCGGTGAACGGCGCGGCGGCCGGAGTCGGCTGCGCGATCGGCCTGATGGGCGATCTGGTGATCGCTGGCAAGAGCGCCTACTTCCTGCAGGCCTTCCGCCGAATCGGCCTCGTGCCGGATGGCGGCTCGAGTTACCTTCTGGCCAAGACCATCGGCCGCGTGCGCGCCATGGAAATGGCACTTCTGGGTGAAAAACTGCCCGCCGAAACGGCACTGCAATGGGGCCTCGTCAACCGCGTCGTGGACGATGCCAAGCTGATGGAGACGGCGAAGGAATTTGCGCAGAAACTGGCAACCGGGCCGACCGTGGCCCTGTCGCTGGCACGCCAGTGCATCTGGGACGCGTGCGACGACGATTTCGGCGCCGCGCTGCATAACGAACGGGTCGCCCAGCGCGATGCGGGCCGCACGGAAGACTTCCGCGAAGGCGTTTCCGCCTTCCTCCAGAAGCGCCCGGCCGTGTTCAAGGGAAAGTAACCCCAGATTGAACTGCGGAAATCTCTTTCCCTTAAAGATTACGAAACTCATTTCGCTCTAAGTCTAACTTCGGATGGAAAACCGGATTGGGCGCAATGGACTACAGGCTTGTACACTTCAACTGCGCCCGCCCGCTGGGCAAGTTCGACTTCAGCAATGAATTCGTTCAGGTTTTTGTCTCGTTGCTGCCGCGCATTTTCAAGGATGGCGACGCGTTCGAAGGCCTGATCCACCATGATCACGGCCTGCGCTGCCCGGATGGCAGCTGGCGCGGGTTCACCAATGCATTTCCTTACCCGCCGGAATGGCGCGCGCCGGATATTTCCACGCTCGCCATCTGGCGTTCGATGGAAGACCTGAAGGCGTTCAGCCACAATGGCCGCACCCACCCGCCGGGCATGCGCCGGCTCGCGGGCGAGATCGACCGCAGCGACGGGCCAGGTTTCGTCATGTGGTGGGCGCCGAAGGGCGAACGCTTCACGCTCGAGGATGGCTGGCAGCGGCTGCAGCACCTGCGCCAGCACGGTTCCACGGATTATGCCTTCTCGCTGGACCAGCCGGTGAAGCGGCCGGCGGTGGCTTAGACTCAGCCCGGGGAGAGGACGGCTCGGCTTGGCCCATCCTTCGACTTCGCTCGGGATGAGCTTGACCTGCTTGATGCGCGTCAGCGCGGACTCTTTGGTTTCGGCACGGGCTTCGCCGCAGCTTTCGCTTTCGCCACGGCGAGCGCGCGCCGTGCCCAGCTGCTCGCTTCATCGGGATCGTCCATCGCCGAGGATGGCAGGCTGACATAGCCCATGTCGATCTCTTCGCCGGTGCTGGGCTTGGTCCAGATGAAGGCGGCGCTGCCTTCGGCTTCGAGGTCGGCACGCAGCTGGGCGTCGGTTTTCAGGTAGACCGTGTCATCCCCGAGCAGCGCGAACATCAGGCCGTCACGGAACACGCCGGCGCCGCCGAACATGCGCCGTATGCTGACGGGGCCCATGGGACCGAAGAGTTCGGCCACGAATTCGTGGAAGGGGTCTGGCGGTTTGGCCATTCTCTATGCGGCCGGCAGGCCCAGCCGGTAGACACCCTTGAACGTATCCGGGTTCTCGACCGGCTTGCCTTTCCGGTAGATCGCTATCATGCCCGCCTTGTGCAGGCGGATGGCCTCGGCGCGGACATCCTTCAGTACACGCACGAAGTTCTCCGGGCTGACAGCCTTGGCGGCGTCTTCCGGCGTGATCGTCTTGCCGGCGCCCCTGGCGGCGGTCAGCTCAAGGATCGCGTCGCGGACGGGGTTCTTCGGCGCGTCACTCACCAGTCGATGGCCGCGTAGACGAGCTGCTGGAACTGCATGCGCATCGGATAGGTCGAGGAGGGCATCAGCTGCGTCGCCTGGATGGCGATCAGTTCTTCTTCGGGGTCGATCCAGAAGAAGGTCGAAGCGAGGCCGCCCCAGCTGAAGGTGCCGTCGCTGCCGGGCTGGCGGGTCTGCACGATGTCGGTGACGACCGAGCCGCCGAGGCCGAAGCCGACACCGTCGGCCATGACTTCGGTGAAGGCCGAGCGGCCCATGCCGCGCATGGTTTGGTTATCCGGCAGGTGGTTCTGGCGCATGAACTCCCAGGTCTTGGGGCTGATGATGCGGGCGCCGTCGAGCGTGCCGCCGCGCATCAGCATCAGGGCGAAGCGGTGATAATCGCGCATCGTGGAGGCGAGACCGCCGCCCGCGTTGAGCAGGTTCGGGCGCTTCGCGTAGAGTTTCGAGGCGGCGCCGGCCGGATCGGCCAGCGTCGTCTCGCCGGTCTTGGCGTCTTTCTGGTAGCAGGCCATCAGGCGGTGGATCTTCTCGGGCGGCACCCAGAAGTCAGTGTCATCCATGCCGAGCGGGCCGAAGATGCGTTCACGGAAGAACTCATCCAGCGGCTGGCCGGAGATGATCTCCACGAGGGCGCCGAGCACGTCGATGGAGTGGCTGTAGCGCCATTCCGTACCCGGAGAGAAGGCCAGCGGCAGCTGGCCAATCTGGCGGGCCATGTCCTGTAGCGTGTCCTTCGGGTGACCGACCTTGCTGTTGCGGTAGATTTCGTCGGTCTCGTCCTGGAACAGGAAGCCGTAGGTGAGGCCGGAAGTATGGGTGACGAGATCGAGCACGGTCATCTCGCGGTCGGGCTTGCGCAGTTTCGGCGCGGCCGCTGTGCCGCCATCCCAGACCATCGCGTTCTTGTACTCAGGGATGTAGCGGCTGACCGGATGGTCGAGCCGGATCTTGCACTCCTCGAGCAGCATCATGATGGCGAGCGTCGTGATCGGCTTCGTCATCGAATAGATGCGGAAGATCGTTTCGGCACTGATGGGCTCCTTGCCGCCCATCTCGGTCGAGCCGGTATAGCTTTCATGGGCGATCTCGCCGCCGCGCGAGACCAGCAGGCCCATGCAGGGCACCTTGCCGGTGTCGATATAATTGGTCTTGAAGTAGGCGGGCATCGCCGCGAGGCGGTCTGCGTTCAGGCCGACTTCGTGCGGGTCTGTGGGGTCGTGGTCGAACATCAGAGGTTTCCTGCTTTGGCGGCCCGGGCGAGTTCGCGGGCGATGATGATCTGCTGGATCTGGCTGGTGCCTTCGTAGAGGCGGAAGATGCGGACGTCGCGGTAGAAGCGCTCGATCCCGTAATCGGTGACGTAGCCGGCGCCGCCGAAGACCTGCACCGCGCGGTCAGCGACGCGGCCGCAGGCTTCGGTGGCGAACAGCTTGGCGGAGGAGGCCAGCATCGTGACGTCCTCGCCGGCATCGCGGCGGCGGGCGGCGTCGAGGATCATGCACTCGGCGGCGTAGGTTTCAGCCTGGCTGTCGGCGATCATCGACTGGATCATCTGGTGCTCGAAGATCGGCTTGCCGAACTGTTTGCGCTCCAGCGCATAGTTCACCATCTCGCGGATCAGGCGTTTGGAGACGCCGGTGGCCACCGCCGAAATGTGCAGCCTGCCCTTGTCCAGCACGCTCATCGCGACCTTGAAGCCTTCGCCCTCTTTCGCGATCAGGTTCTCCGCCGGCACGCGGGCGTTCTCGAAGATCACGTCGCAGATATGGGCGCCCTGCTGGCCCATCTTCTTCTCGGGCGTGCCGACCGAGAGGCCGGGCGTGCCGCGCTCGACGATGAAGGCCGAGACGCCCTTGGCGCCAGGCTCGTTCGGATTCGTCCGTGCCATGACGGTGAAGAGGTCCGCCTTGTTGGCGTTCGTGATGTAGCGCTTGGTGCCGTTGAGGATGTAATGGTCGCCGTCGCGCGTGGCTTTGGTTTTCAGGCCGGCGGCGTCGGAGCCGGCTTCGGGCTCGGTCAGGGCGAAACTGGCGATCAGGTCGCCCGAGGCGATGCCGGGCAGCCATTTGGATTTTTGCGCCTGCGTGCCGAACAGGATGAGCGCCTGGCTGCCGATGCCGATGTTGGTGCCGGCGACGGAGCGGAAGGCAGGCGAGGTCTTGCCGAGTTCGAAAGCGACGAGGCATTCGGTTTCCATGTCGAGGTCGAGGCCGCCATACTCTTCCGGTACGGCAATGCCGAACAGGCCGAGGGCCTTCATCTCGTCGATGACGTGCTGCGGGACGGCGTCTTCCTCGCCGACCTGGGCCTCGACGGGCACGCAGGTCTCGGTCACGAAGCGGCGCACCTGTTCGATCAGCGCGGCGCGGGTTTCGGCGTCAAAGGCCATGCGTTTCGTCTCCCGGGGGTCTGTTTTCAGGCGCACTTTATGCCGCAACGGCACGCTTGTCGAAGGGGGCCGTAAGGGTATGGTTGCCGCAGCCAGAGAACAGAGGGGACGCCATGCCGGCCACAATCGAGACGACGGGCGAATTCGCGGGTTGGACGACCTGGAAAGACGAGCCTTTCGAGCACGAGACGGCCGGGCCGTTCTATTACAGGGTCGAGGACGGAAAAGGCATTTCAGCCTTCCGCGCTGCGCGCAAGCACATGAACGGCGCCGGGGTCATACATGGCGGCTGCCTGATGACCTTTGCCGATTTCGCCCTGTTCGCCATTGCGCATGAAGCGATGGCCGGAAGCTATGGCCTGACGGTCGCCTTCACGTCGGAATTTCTCGACGGGGCGAAGGAAGGCGAGCTGGTCGAGGCGCGCGGCGAAACCCTGCGCGCCGGCGGGTCGCTGGTTTTCGTGCGCGGCATCGTGACGTCCGATGGCCGGCCCTGTCTCAATTTTTCCGGAACCATCAAGAAACTAAGGAAACTGCCATGAGCCACCCCCCCTATCAGGAACTTTCCCGCTCCATCAAAGGCAAGACCGCGCTGATCACCGGCGCCGCCAGCGGCATGGGACGCGCGACCGCGCACCTGTTCGCGCGCGAGGGGGCGAATGTCGCCGTCACCGACCTCAAGCAGGCGAACGTCGATATCGTCGTCGAGGAGATCAAGGCGGCGGGCATAAAGCACGTGAAGGGCTGGGCGCTGGATGTCGGCGACGGCGCGGCGATCAAGCGAGTGGTGGATGAGGCGGCGGCGCATTTCGGCGGGATGGACATTCTCGTGAACAATGCGGGCTTTGCGATTCCGGCGCAGGTCGGCGAGGAGAGCTATGAAGACAGCTGGGGGCCGAGCATCAACGTGATGCTGACCTCGCACCAGCGCGCGATCCGCGCAGCCTTGCCCTACATGCGCAAGAATGGCTGGGGGCGGATCGTCAATATTGCGTCCACGGAAGGTCTCGGCGCGACGCCGGGCAACTCGCCTTATGTGGCGGCCAAGCATGGCGTGATCGGCCTGACGCGCGGGCTGGCGGTAGACCTCGGCCGCGAAGGCATCACGGTGAACTGTATCTGCCCGGGCCCGATCACCACCGGCATCACCGCCGGCATTCCGGACGAGCACAAGGAAATCTATGCTAAGCGCCGCGTGCCGCTGCGCCGGTACGGGATTCCGGAAGAGGTCGCCAACATGACGCTGTCGCTGGTGCTGCCGGCGGCGAGCTTCCTCAACGGCGTGCACATCCCGGTCGATGGCGGGATGAACATCAAGAACGCGTAGGCTGCGTCAGCCCGCAAAGCCCCGCGCGGTCATCTCCGCGTGCCAGCGGCCGAGGTTCGGCAGCTCCTTGTGCGGCGCCCACTTCATCACGCGGCAGAAGCCGCAGGTGATGTAGAGGGTGATGTCGGCGATCGTGAACCGGTCGGCCGCGACGAAGGCGTGATCGGCGAGGTGTTCGTTGAAACGCTCCGCCATCTTGCGCGCGGCCTTTTCGCTCTTGGCGGCGGCTTCCGGGCTTTGCGGCACCTCGAGCGGCGCCATGGCGGGATGCGCGTTGCGGAACCAGCCGGCGAACTGGATGAAGAACATCATCTCGACGCGGCGATCCCACATTTCGATCAGGGCCTTTTCCTTCGGGTCCGTGCCCATCAGGTTCGGCTCCGGGAAGATGCCTTCGAAATAGGTGCAGATGGCGCGGCTCTCGGTGATGCTGGTGCCATCGTCGAGCACGAGCGCGGGCACCTGCGCATAGGGCGAGACCTCGCGGTAGCCCGGCTGCTTGTGCTCCTGCTTCATGATCGAGATTTCCTCGAGCTCCACCGCGTCCAGCTTGCCCTTGGCGCGCAGGAAATAGATCACCCGGTCGGGGTTCGGCGCGGCCGGGCTGTGATAGAGCTTCATGTGTGTCCTCCTCAGAATTTTTTTGTCACGCCGAAGGTCGCGTTGAGCGGCTCTCCGGGGAAATAGCGCTCATTGCCGAAGGCGACATCGGCGCGGTCGGCATAGGCTTCATCCGTCAGGTTACGGAGGATCAGCGAGGCTTCCAGCGTGTCGGTGATGTTCCAGCCGGCGCGCGCGCCAAAGATGGTGTGGCCGGGATAGGTGACCGTGTTGGCCGGGTCGGTGAAGTACTCTCCGACATATTCCATGGTCAGCGACAGCGCGAGGGCGTTCGTGACCTGCCAGTCGATCCGCGCATCGCCGAGCCATTCAGGGGCAGTGTCGATGGTGTTGCCGGAGGTGATCCGCTCCAGCGCGGCGACGACCGGGCGGTCGAACGTGTATTCCTGGTCGCTCCAGGCGAGGTTGCCGCCGAGGCTCAAACGGTCGTCGATGCGCAGGGTCGCGGCGGCTTCGATGCCGACATGGCGAGTGGAGCCGTCAACGACATTCAGGCCATCGGAATCGCGGAAGAAGAAGTTCTCCTTGTCCATCCAATAGGCGGCAATGTCGAAATCCAGGTGCCCGAACAGCGCGTCCCCGCGCACGCCGGCTTCGAGGCTGTCGAGCGTTTCCGCTTTAACCTCACCGGCGACCTGGCGGTTCTGCAACCGGTAGAGATCGGAGACCTGCGGCGCGCGGGCGCCGCGCGCAAAGTTCGCATAGAGACTATACCAGTCCCGGTCCCAGACGAGACCGAGCTTGGGCGTGACAAAGCTGAAATCGTCAGAGCGGTCTGCGGGCACATTGAAGCGGCCATTGATGCCGGCGCGCGCGCGCGTGTCGTAGCTGTAATCGTGCGTCTCGCCGCGTAGGCCGGCAAGCAGGCGCAGATTGTCCGTGAGCTGCACATCCACTTCGGTCCACAAGGCGAAGACCTGCGTCTCGACGAGATAGTCGTAGTGGACACCTTGAGGAAAGGCCGGGTTGGGGTTTGGATTTGGCTGGACTTCCTTGAGATAGCCGGAGGCGAAATCGGTGTCGGCGCCGAAGCGCCAGCTGAGGCGGCCGACGGGATCCAGATCATAGCGGGCCATCAAGCCACCGCCGGTATGGGCGTTCTTCTCGACGCCGCCATAGGGCAGGAAGTGCTGCGAGAAGACCATGCCCTGGCTGTGCAGGTTGGGCGTCAGGATCAGCTTGCCGGGGCCGATCTCGCGTTCCAGCCGCAGTCCGGCGCGCGCCGACCAGGCATCGCGGAAGGCTTCGGGGTTGGGGTTTGTTTCGGCGAGGTCGCGGTCCACATAGGCGCGGGGGCCCTGGATGAAGCTGGCGGTTTCCTGATTGAGGCTGGAGGCGGACAGCCAGGCGGTGGCATCCCATTCGCCGAAGGATTGCCGGGTGAGCAGCGACATTTTCTGCTGCTCGCCACCGGTGGCGTCGCGCCAGCCCTCGTCGTCCATGAGCGAGAGATTGAAGCGCGTGTCGTCGCCGAGATTGACGGAGGCATCGCCGCGCCAGCGGCCGAGCGTGCCATAGCTTGCGCGCAGCGACTGGTCACTTTCCGGGTCCGGCAGGATCACGTTGATCAGTCCGTGTACGGCGTTCGAGCCATACTTCGCACTGCCCGGCCCGCGGATGATTTCGATGGCGTCGGCGATTTCGAGGTGCGGCTCGATCAGGCTGTTGACGTTTCCGAAGGCGGGCGAGCGCGTTGGCACGCCGTTCTCGAGAATGAGAAAACTTCCCTGCCCGGCCCCGCCGCTCAGCACCGGCGACCGGATGGCGATCAGGTGCTCCTGCCCGGAGTTCATCTGGATGTTGACGCCCGGTGCCTGATTCAGGATTTCGGCGGGCCGGTCGGCAGCCGTATTGGCGATCAAACCGGTGTCGAGGACCGATTGCGCGCCGGGGTCCCGGTCCTTTCGGTCGCCCCAGACCTCGATGGGCCTAAGGCGCATGTCGGCGAGTTGAACAGGATCAGCGGGCTCGGTCTGGGCCAGCCCGGCTGGTGCCAATGCCGCCACGGCAACCCCTATCAATCCGTTGCGAAACGACACGCGCGCACTCCCTCAAAGCGGCGCAATTCAGCCAAGCGCCCGCCAGAGGTTGTAGGCGCTGACGAGGCAGATGGCGACCCCGACGATCACCGTCAGGATCTGGCGTGGCACACGGCGGGCGGCCCATGCGGCAATTGGCGCCGCCACCACGCCGCCGATCAGCAGGGCCAGCGCCGCCTTGCCGAAAGTCGGCCCGAGCGCGATCAGGAAGGCGAGGCTTGCCGCAACGGTCACCACGAATTCCGCGATGTTGACGGTGCCGACCATGCGGCTCGGCTCACCGCCGCGGGCGATCAGGTTTGACGTCACGACCGGCCCCCAACCGCCGCCGCCGATGGCATCGGCCATCCCGCCCGCGAAACCAAGGATGCGCACCCGGCCGATCTTGGGCGGGCTACCGTTCGGGCGCAGGCCTTTCCAAATGACGATAACGCCCATGAGCAGAAGGTAGGCGGCTATAAACGGGCGGATGAAGCTGGTGTCGGCATGGCTGATCAGGAAGGCGCCGATCACGGCGCCCGCCGAGCCGAACAGCGCGAGGCGCCAGAAGACGTTCCAGTCCACGTTGCGCGCAATGGCGTGGGAGGTGCCGGAAGCCGCCGTGGTGAACACTTCTGCCGCATGCACGTTGGCACTGGCGAGCGCGGGCGGGATGCCCATCAGCAACATCGCCGTGGTCGAGATGACGCCATACGCCATGCCGAGGGCGCCATCGACCATCTGGGCGAGGAAGCCGACGAGGATCAGCCAGAGGAAGATTTCATCGATAACGAAAGGCACAACCGGTTTTCCGCCCAGAAACTGTAGCGCCGCTTGTCGCCAACAAATGGACGCCCCGCCACGCTGTTTTCCTCAAGCGTGCGGTAAGTCTATCTGACAGGTCGTGATTAAACTCCGGAGAACAGCTGGTACGGCAAGGCGCCCACGACGGCCGCGGAAAGGCAGGTCGCGAGCGTGCCAGCCAGCAGCGTGTGCCAGGCGAGCTTCAGGAAATCGTCGCGCCGCTCGGGCTCCATGATCGAGAGGCCGCCGATCAGGATGCCGATCGAGCCGAAGTTCGCGAAGCCGCAGACGGCGTGCGCGGTGATCATCCGTGTACGGGGGTCCATGGCGTCCTCAGGTACGTTCGCCAGCTGGATGAAGGCGACGAACTCCGTCAGCACCGTTTTGACGCCCATCAGGCCGCCGGACTTCGAGGCTTCCTCCAGCGGCACGCCGACCATGTACATCAGCGGGGCGAAGATCCAGCCGAGGATGCGTTCGATCGACAATGCCGATCCGGCTACATCCGGCAGCGCCTTGAAGCCTTCATTGATCAGGTAGAGCAAGGCGAGCGCGGCGATCAGCATGGTCGCGATGTTGAACACGATCTTCAGGCCGTCGGTGGCGCCGGTGGAGAAGGCATCCATCGTGGAGGCGTACTTGAAATCCGGTTGCTGGTTGTTGTCGCTGGTCACTTCGGATTCCGGGATCAGCGTCATCGCCACTGCCACGGCAGCGGGCGCGGCCATCATCGAGGCCACGAAAAGCTGCGTGATCGGATTGGCGAGCTTGCCATCGAGCATGGTCGCGTAGACGACCATCACCGAGCCGGCGATGGTTGCGAAACCGGCCGTCATCATGGTCAGCAGTTCGGTGCGTGTCATCGTCTTGAGATACGGGCGCACCAGCAGCGGTGCTTCGGTCATGCCCATGAACACGTTGGCGGACACGGCAAGCGAGGTTGGCCCGCTGATGCCCATGGTGCGGCGGAAGATCGCCGCGAAGGCGGTGGTGATCCATTTCAGGATGCCCCAGTGCCAGAGCATCGCGGAGAGCGCCGCGACGACGATGATCAGCGGCAGGATCTGGAAGAAGAAGGAGGGCGGCACGAGACCTTCGGCCGTGGTGAACGGTGTGAAGGGCTGAGCGACGAGCGTGTTGTCGCCAACATATCCGAACACGAAGTTGGTGCCGTAGCGGGTCGCGTCGACCAGTGCCTTGATGACGGGATTGTCGCCGCCGGCAACGCCGGCGTTGCCCATGCCCAAAAGTTGCGGAACGCCGAAGAAAAGGAGCGCAAAGCTGAATTGCAGGAACGTCGCGCCAAGGATGATCTTCCACGGCAGCGCCTTTCGATTGGACGACAGCGCCCAACACAGGGCGTAGATCGCGAGGATGCCGATCAGCGCGCGGCCATTATCCCAACCCCATTCGTACCCTGCCGGCATGGTCAAACGCGCCTCCCTCAAGACTAGCACCCTTCAGCAGGCTTAGCGGCCACCTTGCCGGTTGGAAAGAAGGCAATGGCAACCGGCTCGCCGCGTCATTCGCTTCGCGGCTGCATTGGATAGCCGTCGCCTAGCCCACCGGGCGAGTTGCGTTGACGCGGCAGGGGGATTGCCGGACGCAACCTGTAACCGGCGGCAGAAGGACCTCCCCACGCATGCCCAGACGCACGGCTATCCTGATGGCGCTCTGCCTTGCTGCGTGCTCTGCGCAGACGCCGGAGCTGCGCGTCATGCTGGCGAGCGACATCCCCGCCACTGCGCCGGACCGCGACTGGCATGTGGACGCCGATCTTTCTGGCGAAGCACGGGCGTTCTTCTTTGGCCAGGCAGACCTTTACCTTGCAGGCGCAAGTCCGTCCTCAGATGGCAAGCTGGCAGACGTGCTGCGCGCGATGGGCCGCGATGACCTGGTCGATACCGTGCCTGACACCGAAATGGTCAACGGCTGCCCGCAACAATGGGTCGAACCGATCGAGATGATCGCGCGCGCCGCCGCAGGCAGCCAGATCGTGATTGTCGAAAGCGACCGGCATGCAGCCTCGCAAACCGCCTTCATGAGGGACCTTGTGACCCGTCTCACCTCGGACGGATTCACGGCCTATGCCGATGACGGCCTTACGCTGGGTCCCGGCGGCGCCGCGCACCCGGATGTACTGCTGGTGTCGGAAGGGCTCGTCACGCGCGATCCCGGGCACGGGCGCCTGATCCGCGAAGTGAAGCGCGGCGGCCTGCAGCTCGTGGATGCCGGTGTCTGGTGGACCAGCTCGAGCGAGCTGTCCTCGCTCAGCCCCGCCGAGCAGTCCGTTCGCCGACAGGCCGCACTCGCCGAACAGGTCAGCCGCCGCATCTTCGCGAACGCGCCGCAAGCCCGCGTCATCATTCATGTCGAGCGATCGGCGGATCCGTCCGCGATGATTTCGCTGAAGGACACTGTCGCCGCGCAGACAGGCCGGGCACCGCTCGTCGTTTCGCTGACCGCCTGCGCGCCGGCAGATTCTGAACCAGCCTTTGTGCCTTCACATGGCGATGGCGCCGCGCAAGGCGCGTCGGCCGACATGGTGTTTGCCATCCCGCGCGCCGCGATAAAGGAAGGCCGGCTGACTTCGGGCCGCAGCGAAGGCGAAAACGTCGTCAGCGTACCACCTGCTCTGCTGGCATCCGACCTTCCCGTCCTCATCGAGGCGCGCCGCGTGGGCGATCCGGATCTCGCGGTGCCGGAAGACCGTTTGATGTTGCTGCCGGGCGACCGGTTGCCGCTGATCCTGTCGCCGGGCGACTACCGGATCGAAGCCTGGACGCGGATCGGACCGGTCAGCGCGCCGGTGGCCGTCAGCGTCAGTTGAGCCAAGGCGGGTGTTTGACGCGCGCCGGAAGCGGGCCTAGGTTTTGCCTTTGATATCAAACGTCTGGCGAGCCATGTTGAGATGCCCGCGCGACAAAAACTGAAGGGCCGAGCGCCAACATGAAACTCCAGACCTTGATCTTTGCGCTGTTGGTCGCTTCGTCCGGCCCGGCCTTCGCCGAACCAGCCTCCGGCAAGGCCGCTGACGAAAAAGCCGAAACGGAGAAACCCGCAAAGCCGGTTCCGGAACCGGTGATGTTCAAGTCCACCCATACCGGCACATTCGGCGGACAGAAGATCACCTACCGCGTGGAAGCGGGCGAAACCCATATCCGGAATGACGAGGGCGAGCCTGGCGCGAGCCTGTTCACCATCTCCTACATCCGCGAAAACGTCAGCGGGCCGCGCCCGGTCTCGTTCGTGTTCAATGGCGGGCCGGGCTCGGCCTCGGTCTGGCTGCACATGGGCCTGCTCGGCCCAAAGCGCGTGCAGGTAGCGAGTGACGCGGACGCCGATGACGGCGCGGCGCCCTACGTCCTGCTCGACAATCCGCTGTCGATCCTCGACGTGACAGACCTCGTGTTCATCGATCCGGTCGGCACCGGCTACAGCCGCGCCGTCGGCAAGGGTGAGGACAAGGATTACTGGAGCGAAAAAGGCGATGGCAGCTCGATTGCGGAATTCATCCGTGTCTGGATCACCGACCACAAGCGCTGGAACGCGCCGAAATACCTGATCGGTGAAAGCTTCGGCACGACGCGGGCGGCCTACCTCGCCAACCGGATGTTGACCGGCGATGTCGACATTGCGCTCAACGGGCTGGTGCTGATCTCGCAGGCGCTGGACTATGAAGGCTCGACCTCGGTCCATGACAATATCTATTCCTACGTCACCTACCTGCCGAGCATGGCCGCGGCGGCGCAGTATCACGGCCGCGCCGGCGCCGGCGTGCCGCAGGACCAGTTCCTCGCCGAAGCGCGCGCTTTCGCCCGCGACGAGTATGGGCCCGCGCTGTGGAAAGGCGCGACGCTCGCACCCGACGAGCGTGCCCGGATCCGCGAGCGCCTGGCCTATTTCACAGGGCTCTCGCCGGCGTATATAGAGTCTTCCGATCTCAAGATCCTGATGCCGCGCTTCCAGAAGGAGCTGCTGCGCGACAAGGGCGTGGCCCTCGGACGCCTTGACGGGCGCTATCTCGGCGACGAGGCCGACGATGTGGCGGAAACTCCGGAGGCGGACGTTTCAAGTTACGCCATCGGCTCGGCCTATTCGGCACTCTTGAAACAGTATCTCTCCGCGGATCTGGGCGTGAAGATGGACAGGCCCTACATGATCTCCAGCGAGGCGGCGTCGACGAACTGGAACTACCGCGATGTGCCGGAGGGCGAGTACTGGGAGCCGCATTACTTGAACGTCTCGGCCCAGCTGACCACGGCGATGCGCCAGAACACGGCGATGAAGGTCTGGGTTGCCAATGGCTATTTCGACATGATCACGCCCTTCTTCGACGCCGAGATCACCTTTGCCCGCTACGGCATTCCGCAGGAGCGCGTGGCGATGACCTACTACCAGGCCGGCCACATGATGTACCTCAATGAGCCCGCCCTGGACGCGCTCGCAGCGGACCTGCGCACCTTCTACGCGGGCAAGCTGGAAGACGCCCGGCCGGAGTAAGCCGCCAAAGAAAAACCCTCCGGCGGTGGCCGGAGGGTTTCGCCGAAGGCTCGTTTGCCTGGCTTAGCCAAGCTTGCAGACGCAGATCTTGTTGCCATCCGGATCGCGGAAGTAAGCGCCGTAGAAGGTCGGCATCCGGTTGCCCGGTGCGCCTTCGTCGGTGGCGCCCATCGAGATCGCCTTGGCATAGACCTTGTCGACGACTTCCTTGCTGGCGCAGGCGAGCGCCGGCATGACGCCGTTGCCGGCCGTGGCGGCTTTCTGATCATAGGCATCGCCGATCCCGAGCATCGGCTGGCCGGGGCCTACGCCATAGAATTGCAGGCGCTCGTTCGCGAAAAAGCGCTTCGCGCCCATTTCGCCGAGCACGGCGTCATAGAAGGCGAGCGCCTTGTCCTTGTTGTTGGTTCCCAGAGTCACGTAGGCCAGCATGGTTTCCTCCCGAGTGCTGTTTCAGAACTGAGAAAATCATGCCGGATTAACCGTGGCAAGCTTGACCGAGGGATATGTCACGCCCCTTTGATCGCGCTTCGGGCGAGGTGACGCAGCGGACGTGCTTGACGTTGACGTGAACGTCTGGTGTGACACCGCCCAAATCATACAACCGTTTCAGGAGACCCCCATGTCCGAGATCCGTTTTGACGGCCGCGTTGCCATCGTCACCGGTGCTGGTGGCGGCCTTGGCCGTTGCCACGCGCTTGAACTCGCCCGCCGCGGCGCCAAAGTCGTCGTCAACGACCTGGGTGGCTCGCGCGACGGCTCCGGCGGCGGTTCGGATGCGGCGAAGGCCGTGGTCCAGGAAATCGAGGCCTTCGGCGGCGAAGCGATCGCCAATGGCTCGTCGGTGTCGGATGTCGACGGCGTCAAGAAGATGATCGACGACACGATGGCCAAGTGGGGCCGGATCGACATCATCATTGCGAACGCCGGCATCCTGCGCGACCGGTCGTTCTCCAAGATGTCGGTCGACGACATCGACCTCGTCCTCGCCGTCCACCTGCGCGGCAGCTTCCTCCCCATCCACGCCGCCTGGGACATCATGAAGGCCCAGAACTATGGCCGGATCGTCGTCACCACCTCGTCGACGGGTCTCTATGGCAACTTCGGCCAGGCCAACTACGGCGCGGCCAAGCTCGGTGTGATCGGCATCATGAACACGCTGAAGATCGAGGGCGCCAAAAACGACATCAAGATCAACGCTGTCTGCCCGATTGCTGCAACCCGCATGACCGAAGACATCATGTCCGAGCAGATGCTGACGGCGCTGAAGCCGGACTACGTGACCCCCGGTGTCATCAACCTCGTCAAGGAAGATGCCCCGACCGGCATGATCCTGTCGGCCGGAGCCGGCGCCTTCTCGATGGCCCGCATCGTCGAAACCGCGGGCGTGTTCGTCGGCGCAGGTGAGGCCCTCACCGCCGAAGCGGTCGCCGCCAAGTGGGACCAGATCACCGACGTCAGCACCACCCGCCCGGCCTTCAAGTCCGGCGGCGAGCATGGCCAGAATATCTTCGCCTCGGTTGCGGCCGGCGCGAAGTAGGCCAACGGACTTTCCAGAGAACGGCGCGGGTTGAAGGCTGTTGCCATGTGCGGCGACAGCACCGCGCGGCCAGCTGAAATTACGTTTGAATTCAGGACTTCGGCCCGGAATACTCAGAAACTGGCAACAGGCGGAAAGGGGCGCTAGTCCCCTCCGCCATCTCCGCCGCTGTCATTGTCGAGCGACCCTGCTTCTGCCTTGACCGGTTTGCCATCCTTGCCCGGACCCGCGTCGTTCGCCGGCTTTACAGCCTTGTCGGTTCCGATGTGGATCGTCGGTGGCACCGGCCCGCCATCATCGCCGCCACGACGCCAGTCGCGTGGCGGGCGCTTCGGCGTCTGGCGCAGGGCAAAGAAGGCGATGACGCCGATGACGAGCAGGGCCAGGACAAGAAACTTCAGCATCCGGTCTCCGCGAGGCTTTCAGGTCAGGCTTCGGTTTTCCGCAGATACATGGAGTTCTTCGGCATCGCGAACAGGCGCTCCACCATCGGCGCGAAGAATTCCAGCGGCTCGCTCTGGTACTCCGGATCGAAGGCCGACTGGTCGTAGAGATGGCAGAACTGCGCGCAGTATTCGAAATGCGGGTTGTCGCGGAACTGGTCGCGCATGTTCCGGTCAAGGCCGAGATGGTGGAAGAAGTAATAGCCCTGGAACATGCCGTGATTGGCCACCATCCAGTGGTTGGCTTCCGACACGAAGGGTTTGAGGATCGCGGCGGCCACATCCGGATGGTTGAAGCTGCCGAGCGTGTCGCCGATGTCGTGCAGCAGCGCGCAGACGACGTATTCGTCGTCGCGCCCGTCGCGGTGCGCGCGCGTGGCCGTTTGCAGCGAATGCGTCAGCCGGTCGACCGGGAAGCCGCCATAGTCGCCGTCAAGCAGCTTCAGATGGTCGAGGACGCGCTTGGCGAGGCCTTTGTTGAAGTGCCTGGAATGCTCGGCAATGATGTCCCAGTCTTCCTTCGAGCCTTCCAGCATTTCGCGGAACTTGGCTTGCTCTTCGATCTTGTGGCCGTCTGCCATGTGGTTTCCTCCCGTTTGAGGGAAGAGTAACCCGGAATTCCGGACCTGCAAAGCAAAGAGCCCCGGACGTTACCGCCCGGGGCTCCCTGCCCTGCCGCTGCTCAGTCCCAGATGTTGCCGAGACCCAGCCGGGCCCGCCAGTCGGCGGCCGGAACGGGGCCCGGCGCAGCGGGCGCGTCATAGGCGCGGTCCTCAAGCCGGCGGTGCAGCCAGCCCCAGGATTCGCCGGTGCGCACACCCGCCGCCTGCACCGCCGTGACAATGGCCATCAGGGCCTCGTCCGGCAGGTCCAGGTTATCCCGGCCGCGCGCCTCGGCGAGGCGCCAGCCGGCGGGATCGAGCCGCAGCGCGACGGCCGCAGGTCCGCCTTCCCCGCGCCAGACATAGACCGCCATTCGGCCTGCCGCGAGATCGGCCACGAAGTCCCGCAAGCAATTGCGGAACTCCAGCGCCGTCTTGCTGAGCGCCTCCATCTGCCGCACCGGCTGGAAGGGCGCCGGAAGCATCGGCGCCGCGCCCCCCGGACCGAAATCCGTCGGCTGGATCACGTCCCGCGCCATCGCGAACAGCGCGCCCGGTGAGGCCGCACGGCCCAGTCGCTGCGCGATGCCGGGCCCGGCCGCCGCGCCGCGGATGCGGAGCGCAAGAGCAAATGCCGCGGCAAGATCGGCGACGGCCAGATCGTCCGTACCCAGAAGGGTGACGATCGAGGCCTGGCGCAGCGGCGGCGGAAACGCGGCAATGACGCCGAGCGTTTCAGGACGCAGCGCCTTCATGTGGCGGATCAGGATGCAGGCCGCCGGCTCGCCGAACAGGTCGAGAAACCGGACATAATCCTCACCCCGCCACAGCACTTCGCCCAGGCGGCCGAACGCTTTCATCAGCCCGCCGGGCGGATCGCGGCCGAAGAGTTCGGCGGCAAGATCCGCGTCACGGGCGCGTTCCACCATCCAGGCGATGTGCGGCCCAGCGTGCGCGCTGCGGCCTGCGAGAATGGCCGCCGCGTGCCGCCGCGCCGCCGGCAGCGCGAGGAAATCCTCGTGCGGCGCCGGCCAGATGCGGGCAATCGCCGCCGCGTGGCCTCCGGCAAGGAAAGCCAGCAGGGGCGTAAATGCCGGCGCCGAACGAATGTCCATAGCCGCCGGCAGGGTCATGGGCGTGCCCATGATCCACCTCCTTTCAAACCGCAGACGCACGAACGGGGTGCGCGCGAATGCGGCGTTGAACTGTTTCAGTGCGAGGTCAGGCGCTTACCGGCAAAAGCCCGGGGACGCTTGACACGCTCCCCGTCTTCGCGAGGAGCAGACATGTTCTGGATGTGACTGCTTCATGTGCGGCTCTTCAGGTGATCCGGACGCAGACGAGTTCCCGCTCGGAGGCGGGCGTATAATCCGGGCTGCGACATTCTGTCAAGCGTATCCCTAAAAACAAAAAACCCGGACCGCGAGGTCCGGGCTTTTTGATCCGTTGCCGGAAAGACTATTCGTCAGCGGCTTCGAGTTCGGCCGCATGGCGGGCCTTGTCGGCGGCGCCGCGGGCTTCCGGGTCGCGGTCAACGAGTTCCAGCACGGCGATCGGGGCGTTGTCGCCCTGGCGGAAGCCGGCTTTCAGGACGCGGGTGTAGCCGCCGTTGCGGTCCTTGTAGCGCTCGCCCATGACGGCGAACAGCTTGCGGACAGCGTCTTCGTTGCGGACGGTCGACAGGGCCGAACGGCGCGCAGCCAGGTCGCCTTTTTTCGCAAGGGTGACGAGCTTGTCCATGATCGGCGCCATTTCCTTGGCTTTCGGCAAGGTGGTGACGATCTGCTCGTGCTCGATCAGGCTCGCCGCCATGTTGGCGAACATCGCCTTGCGGTGCGAGGAAGTCTTGTTGAGCTTGCGGTGTGCAATCTGGTGGCGCATGGCGTTGTTCCTTCCGAGGTGGTCAGGCCCCGGTCATATATCCTGGGCTAGATGTGATCGTCGTATTTCTTGGCGAGGCCTTCGATGTCCTCAGGCGGCCAGTCCGGCACTTCCATGCCGAGATGCAGGCCCATGCCGGCGAGAACTTCCTTGATCTCGTTCAGCGACTTGCGGCCGAAGTTCGGGGTACGGAGCATTTCCGCTTCCGACTTCTGGATCAGGTCGCCGATGTAAACGATGTTGTCGTTCTTCAGGCAGTTTGCCGAACGCACGGACAGCTCGAGTTCGTCGACCTTCTTGAGGAGGACCGGGTTGAAACCGAGGTCGGTTTCGTCGGCCGAACCGCCGGCTTCCAGCGTCGGCTCTTCGAAGTTGATGAACAGCTGGAGCTGGTCCTGCAGGATGCGCGCGGCATAGGCCACGGCGTCTTCCGGCGAGACCGAACCATCGGTTTCAACGTCGAGGGTCAGCTTGTCATAGTCGAGAACGGTGCCTTCGCGCGTGTCTTCGACCTGGTAGCCAACGCGGCGGACCGGCGAGTAGATCGCGTCAATGGGGATGTAACCGATCGGGGCATCTTCCGGACGGTGCGAATCGGCGGCGACATAGCCCTTGCCGGTTGCAATCGTGAATTCCATGCGGACTTCCGAATTGCCATCCAGCGTGCAGATCACGTGGTCGGGGTTCAGGATTTTCACGTCGCCCGAGGTCTCGATCTGGCCGGCTTTGACTTCGCCCGGGCCTTTCGCACGAAGCACCATGCGCTTCGGCGTTTCCGATTCCATGAAGATGGCGACCTGCTTGAGGTTCAGCACGATCGTGGTGACGTCTTCGCGCACGCCCGGGATCGCCGAGAACTCGTGCACAACGCCGTCGATCTGGACGCCGATAATGGCCGCGCCCTGCAGCGAGGAAAGCAGCACGCGGCGCAGCGCGTTGCCGAGCGTCGTGCCGTAGCCGCGCTCAAGCGGCTCGACGACGAGCTTGGCCTTGCGCTTGGAGTCGTAGCCGGCCTGGACGACAGGGCGGTTCGGACGGATCAGCACTTTCCAGTTACGGTCATTCACGTTGGTCATCTGGTTTCCTCAGAAAAGGAATGGCCGCGCCATGCAAGGCGCAGCCCGGGGGTATTCGTATGTTAGACGCGGCGGCGCTTCGGCGGGCGGCAGCCATTGTGCGGGATCGGCGTCGTGTCGTTGATCGCCGTGACCGTCAGGCCGGCAGCCTGCAGGGCGCGCAGCGCGCTCTCACGGCCCGAACCGGGACCACGCACGCGCACTTCAACTGTCTGGAGGCCGTGCTCCTTGGCTTTCTTAGCAGCGTCCTCGGCAGCCATCTGGGCGGCGTAGGGCGTCGACTTGCGCGAGCCTTTGAAGTCCATCACGCCCGAGGACGACCACGAGATGGTGTTGCCCTGGGCGTCGGTGATGGTGACCATCGTGTTGTTGAAGCTCGAGTTCACATGAACAACACCCGAGGTGATGTTCTTGCGTTCGCGGCGGCGGATACGGTTAGCTTCGCGGGCCATGGAATCTCAGTCCTATTTCTTCTTGCCGGCGATCGGCTTCGCCGGGCCCTTGCGGGTGCGGGCGTTGGTGTGGGTACGCTGACCGCGGACGGGCAGCTTCTTGCGGTGACGCAGGCCGCGGTAGCATCCGAGGTCCATCAGGCGCTTGATGTTCATCGACGTGTCGCGGCGAAGGTCGCCCTCGACCATGTAGCCGGCGTCGATCGTTTCACGGATCTTGGCGACTTCGGCGTCGGTCAGCTGGTTCACCCGGCGCGATTCCTCGACGCCGACCTTCTCGCAGATTTCCTTCGCAAAGGACGGGCCGATGCCATGGATGTAGCGCAGCGCGATGATGACGCGCTTATTCGTCGGGATGTTGACGCCTGCAATACGGGCCAAAGCCGTTTCTCCTCAAGCGGGTTGTTCAAACATGAAATGCGCGCCAGCCGGGCAAAGCACCCGTCGCGCGCACCGGCGGTTAAGCCTGAAGCTAAGAAACGAGGCTTATAGCCACGCTTTTTCGCCCGTCAACAGAAGAACTGTGCGGTTCAGGCCGATTGTTTCAGGGCCGCATCAATCGATGCGGCCACAGCTTCTATTGTCCCCATCCCGTCGACTTCAACGAGAACGCCGCGTTCCGCATAAAGCGGGACCAGCGGGGCCGTATCTTCGTAATAGCGCTCGAGGCGGCGGGAGAAAGTGGCCGGATTGTCGTCCGCCCGTCCCTGTTCCTCGAAACGCTTGGTGACGCGGGCGAGCAGACGTTCATCGTCCACCCGCATCCGGATCACCAGATTGACCTGTTCGCCCCGCGATTGCAGCAGGCTGTCCAGGGCTTCGGCCTGTCCCATGGTTCTCGGGAAGCCGTCAAAAATGAAGCCCGGCGCACCGGCGCGGGCCGCCAGTTGTTCGTCGATCAGGTCAATGACGATCTGGTCGGAGACGAGGCCGCCCTCGTCCATGATCTGTGCCACCCGCTTGCCGAGGTCCGAACCGGATGCCCGGGCGGCACGCAGCATGTCACCGGTGGAAAGCTGAATGAAACCGCGCTGTTCGACCAGCCGCTTGGCCTGAGTGCCCTTACCGGCCGCAGGCGGCCCAAACAGGATCAAATTCACTTACGCTTGCCCCCGAGCTTCGACTTCTTGATCATCCCCTCATACTGGTGGGCGATCAGGTGCGATTGTATCTGAGTCACCGTATCCATTGTCACGGAAACGACAATAAGCAGCGACGTTCCCCCGATATAGAACGGGATCTGCGGAAAATAACGGCGCAGGAGTTCGGGCAGGATACAAATGAAGACGAGGTAGGCGGTGCCGATGGTCGTCAGGCGGGTCAGGACATAGTCGATATAGGCGGCGGTATTGGAGCCCGGACGGATGCCCGGAATGAAGCCGCCGTACTTGCGCAGGTTGTCCGCCGTTTCGGTCGGATTGAACATGATCGACGTGTAGAAGAACGCGAAGAACACAACCAGCAACGCGTACGTGATGATGTAGGTCCACGAACCCGGCGAGAAGTTAGCTGCCAGCCAACCCAGAATGCCGGAGGCCGCGTTCGGATCTGCCGCCGCGCCGGCGCCGAGGAAGCCCACAGCGGTCATCGGGAGCATCAGCAGGGCCGAGGCGAAGATCGGCGGGATCACGCCGGCGGTGTTGATCTTGAGCGGCAGGAAGCTGCGCTGACCCTGGGCAAAGCCCTGGGCCTGCTGGCGTTTCGGATAGTGGATGATCAGCCGGCGCTGCGAGCGCTCGATGAACACGATGAACACGATCAGCGCGATCACCATGAAGGCGATGGCGAGCACGAAGCCGATATCCACCGACGTGGTGCGCGCCTGCGCCACAAGGTTGTAGATGGCGCGGGGCAGTTCGGCCACGATGCCAGCGAAGATGATCAGCGAGATGCCGTTCCCGATGCCGCGGGCGGTGATCTGCTCACCCATCCACATCAGCATCATGGTGCCGCCGGTCAGCGTGACCACACCGGTGAGAATGAAGAACCAGGACGAGATGCCTTCGAGACGCACAGCGGCGAGACCGCCGGCGATGGCAAAAGACTGGACCAGCGCGAACACGAGGGTCAGGTAGCGGGTGTACTGGTTGAGCTGCTTGCGGCCCGCTTCGCCTTCCTTCTTGAGCTTCTCAAGGGTCGGAGAGGCCGTCGTCATCATCTGGACGATGATCGACGCGGTGATGTAGGGCATGACGTTGAGGGCGAAGATGCCCATCCGTTCGACGGCGCCGCCTGCGAACAGGTTCATCGAGCCGAGAATGCCGCCGGCCTGGCTTTCGAACAGGGCCGCATATTGCGACGGATCAAGACCCGGAAGAGGAATATACGTCCCTAGCCGGTACAGGACGAGGATGCCGAGCGTGAAAAGGATCCGCGCCTGTAGGTCCTTGGCTTTCGCAAACGTCCCAAAGTTGAGATTGCGCGCCATTTGTTCCGCAGCATTCGCCATCGGCTACACGAGCCTCCCTTAAAGACGTTCGCCGCCAAAGATCGGCGGCGAGGTATGGTTTGTGAAGGGGTGTTAAGCAAAACCCCCGGATTATTCCGCAGCGGCTTCTTTGACCTTGCCCGTGATCGTGACCGATCCGCCGGCTTTTTCGACTGCTTCGACAGCCGCTTTCGAGGCGCCGGTGACAGAGATTTTCAGCTTTTTCGGGGCATCGCCCTTTGCCAGGAGACGGACGCCGTCACGAACATTACGCACGAGACCAGCGGCAACAAGGGACTCTTCGGTCACGTTCGAGGCATCAAGGTTGCCCGCTTCGACAGCTTTGGCGATCCGGCCGAGGTTGACCCAGGCATGGGTCTTCGAGCTCGGCGCGGTGAAACCACGCTTCGGAAGACGCATGTAGATCGGCATCTGGCCGCCTTCGAAGCCGTTCACGGCGACGCCCGAACGTGCGTTCTGGCCTTTCACACCGCGGCCAGCCGTCTTGCCCTTGCCCGAGCCAACGCCGCGGCCAACGCGCATGCGCTTCTTGGTGGAGCCTTCAGCGGGGGAGAGATCGTTGAGTTTCATGACACTGGACTTTCGAATGCTGGACGTAGGGCGAGGCGCTGATGCGCCTTATTCGCCGACGACTTCCACGAGATGGGAGACCTTGCGGATCATGCCGCGCACTTCAGGCGTGTCGACAAGTTCCTTGCTGCGGCCAAGCTTATTCAGGCCGAGGCCCTGCAGCGTCTGGCGCTGTTCAGGCTTGCGACCGATCGGGCTGCCGATCTGGCGGACGGTGAGGGTTTTGGAAGCCATCGTTTAATCGCCTTCTCAGTTCGCCGAATCGGCCATGCCGGCTTCGGACACACCGTCGGTACGCCGACCGATGACATCCTGGACCTTGAGGCCGCGCTTGGAAGCAACGGTCCGCGGGCTTGCCTGCTCCTTGAGAGCATCAAAGGTGGCGCGAACCATGTTGTACGGGTTGGACGAGCCGATCGACTTGCCGACGACGTCTTGGACGCCGAGCACTTCCATGACGGCGCGCATCGGACCACCGGCGATCACGCCCGTGCCCGGAGGGGCAGCGCGCAGGACCACCTTGCCGGCGCCGTGACGGCCGGAGCCATCATGGTGCAGCGTGCGGCCTTCACGAAGCGGAACGCGAACCAGGTTGCGTTTGGCTTCTTCGGTCGCCTTGCGGATCGCTTCGGGAACTTCGCGGGCCTTGCCCTTGCCGAAGCCGGCGCGGCCCTTCTGGTCACCGACCACCACGAGGGCTGCAAAACCGAAGTTCTTGCCGCCTTTCACGGTTTTCGCGACGCGGTTGATGCCAACCAGCTTGTCGACGAGTTCAGAGGCCTCGTTGTCGCGTTCGCGCGGAGTCTCGCGATCGCGGCGGCGGCCTCTTTTCTCTCCTCTTTCTTCAACCATCAGCCAAACTCCTTCAGAATTTGAGGCCGCCCTCACGGGCGGCGTCTGCCAGAGCTTTCACCCGGCCGTGGAACATGTAACCGCCGCGATCGAAGACGACGTCTTCAACCCCGGCCTTCTTGGCGCGTTCGGCAATTGCCTTGCCGACCAGCGTGGCGGCTTCGATATTGCTGCCTGCCTTCGCGCCGGCGAGCACTTCGGCTTCGAGCGTCGAAGCCGAGGCGAGCGTGATGCCCTTCTCGTCGTCGATGATCTGCACCGAGATGTTCTTGTGGCTGCGCGAGACCGAAAGGCGCGGAAGGCCTTCGGCGACTTTGCGGAGCTTCGTGCGGACGCGCTGGGCGCGGCGCTGCAATTTTTCGCGTGACGTCTTCATGGCTTACTTCTTCTTGCCTTCCTTGCGGCGGACGTATTCGCCCTGCAGGCGGATACCCTTGCCTTTGTAGGGCTCTGGCGGACGGAACTTCTTGATCACGGCGGCAGCCTGGCCAACGGCCTGCTTGTCAGCGCCGGTGATGACGATCTCGGTCGGCTTGGCCGAAGAGATCGTGATGCCTTCCGGCGCCTTGAAGATCACATCGTGCGAATAGCCGAGCGCGAGTTTCAGGTCCTTGCCCTGCATCTGCGCGCGGTAACCGACGCCGACGAGTTCGAGCGTTTTCGAGTAGCCCTTGGTGACACCGTCAACCAGGTTCGACGCGCGGGCGCGGGCTGTTCCCCACTGGGTGCGGGCGTTGGCGTCCAGCGATTCGGCGAGCGTGGGAGCACGCTTGCCTTTCGCTTTTGCGGCCTCGATGGCCTCGTTCGCAGCCTTCAGGAGGTCAGCGCGCGGCATGACCGAGAGTTCGCTACCCTCGAGCTTCGGCGTGATAACGTCCGGGAGGACGAGCACCAGCTCACCCTTCGGGCCTTTTGCCTTGATCGTCTGACCACTGACGGACACGGTAGCGCCGGCAGGAACAGGGATCGCGAGTTTTCCGATACGGGACATCTTACATGCCTCCTAGAATACGCGGCAGAGAACTTCGCCGCCGACATTCTTGGCGCGGGCGGCGTTGTCCGACATCACACCCTGCGAAGTCGACAGGATCGAGATGCCAAGACCGTTACGCACGAGCGGAATGTCCGACACAGACGAATAGACACGGCGGCCAGGCTTCGAGATGCGTTTGATCTCGGAGATGACCGGTTGGCCTTCATAATACTTGAGTTCGATCTCGAGGGACTTGTGACCGTCCTTCTCGATTTCGGCATACCCGCGGATGTAGCCCTCAAGGGCGAGCACATCGAGCACGCGGCCACGCAGCTTCGAAGCCGGGGTCACAACTTTCGTCATGCCGCGCATCTGAGCGTTGCGGATGCGGGTGAGCATATCGCCGAGGGGATCAGAAATGTTCATGTCTTCCCTCCTCTCCTACCAGCTGGATTTCACGAGGCCGGGGATCTGACCGCGCGAGCCAAGCTCACGCAGCGCGATCCGCGACATCTTCAGTTTACGATAAAACGCCCGCGGACGGCCGGTGACTTCGCAGCGGTTACGCACCCGGTTGGACGCGGAATTGCGCGGCAGCTGGGCGAGCTTCATGCGCGCCTTGAAGCGGTCTTCCAGCGACAGGTTCTCGTCCATCGCGGCGGCCTTGAGCTGCGCGCGCTTGGCGGCGTAACGCTCGGCCAGGGCCTTGCGTTTGTTGTTCTTCTCGATTGCGCTCTTCTTTGCCATCTAAGCAGATCTCCTGGCGCTAATTACGGAACGGGAAGCCGCACTCTGCGAGGAGTGCCTTGGCTTCTTCGTTCGTCTCGGCGGTGGTGCAGACGATGATGTCCATGCCGCGCACTTCATCCACCTCATCGTAGTTGATCTCCGGGAACACGATGTGTTCCTTCATGCCCATGGCGTAGTTGCCACGGCCATCGAAGCTCTTGCCGTTCAGGCCGCGGAAGTCCTTCACGCGCGGAAGGGCAATCGTGGTCAGCCGGTCAAGGAACTCGTACATCCGGTCGCGGCGCAGCGTGACCTTGGCCCCGATCAGCATGCCTTCGCGCAGCTTGAAGCCGGCGATCGACTTGCGGGCCTTGGTGGCCACAGGCTTCTGGCCGGCGATGCGCTCGAGCTCGGCGAGAGCGGACTTGATCTTCTTGGAGTCGGAGGTGGCCTCACCCACGCCCATGTTGATCACGACCTTGTCGAGCTTCGGAACCTTCATCGGGTTCGAATAGTTGAACTGCTCTTGCAGTTTCGCCCGGATCTCTTCCCGGTACTTCCGCTTGAGGCGGGGTTCATATGCCTCAGACATCGATCGATTCCCCTGAGCGTTTTGCAAAGCGCGTCTTGCGGCCATGCTGGTCAATCTTGAATCCGACGCGGACGGGCTTTCCGTCGCGCGGGTCGACATGGGCCACGTTCGAGACGTGGATGGCGGCTTCGAACGACTTCATGCCGCCCGGGTCCATCTGGCTCGGCTTCTGGTGGCGCTTCACGACGCCGACGCCGCGAACCACAACCTTGTGCTCGTCCGGAAGGACCTTCAGGACTTCGCCCTGCGTGCCCTTGTCCTTGCCCGAGATGATGACGACAGTGTCGCCCTTCTTGATCTTCGCGGCCATGACTACAGAACCTCCGGCGCCATGTTGGCGATCTTCACCTGGTTCTTGGCGCGAAGTTCGCGCGGAACCGGTCCGAACACCCGCGTGCCGATCGGCTCGCCGTTGTTGTTGATGAGGACGGCGGCGTTCGAGTCGAAGCGGATCGTCGAGCCGTCGGCCCGGTTGATGTCCTTCGACACGCGAACGACAACCGCCTTGCGGACGTCGCCTTTCTTGACGCGGCCCGTCGGGATCGCTTCCTTGATCGAGACCACGATCACGTCGCCCACCGAGGCGTAACGGCGTGCAGCGCCGCCGAGCACCTTGATGCACATCACGCGGCGGGCGCCCGAGTTATCGGCGACGCGCAGGTTTGTCTGCATCTGGATCATGCTTCGGTTCCTTCATCGGTGACGAGTTCCCAGCGCTTCAGCTTGGACTTCGGCGCGCACTCGCGGATGGTAACGGTCTGGCCCTCGACGGCGACATTGCCTTCGTCATGGGCGTGGTAACGGTTCGACCGGCGAACGATCTTCTTCAGCATCGGGTGCGTGAAGGTCCGTTCGATGCGGACAATGGCGGTCTTGTCCTGCTTGGCGGAAACAACGACGCCTCTCATGGTACGTTTTGGCATGGGTGTCTCCTTACGCCTTACCGGCTTGGGCTTTTTCGCGCAGGATCGTCTTGATCCGGGCGATGTCGCGGCGGACTTCCGTCGCGCGGGCCGTTTTTTCCAGCTGGCCGGTGGCCGCCTGGAAACGCAGGTTGAACTGTTCTTTTTTCAGCTTCACGAGCTCGTCACCGAGCTGGTCCGCTGTTTTCGATCTCACGTCAGCAGCTTTCATGGCTCAGATCCCCTCGATGCGCTTGACGACTTTGGTCTTGATCGGAAGCTTCGCAGCCCCGAGCGCAAGCGCCAGGCGGGCGGTCTCTTCCGTGACACCGTCGATCTCGAACAGGATGCGGCCCGGAGCCACGCGTGCGACCCAGCGGTCGACGGCGCCCTTGCCCTTACCCATGCGGACTTCGATCGGCTTCGCGGTCACCGGAACGTCCGGGAACACGCGGATCCACACTTTGCCCTGACGCTTCATCTCGCGGGTGATGGCGCGGCGTGTCGCTTCGATCTGGCGCGCGGTGACGCGTTCCGGCTCGAGCGCTTTCAGGCCGAACTCACCGAAAGCCAGCGACGTGCCGCCTTTCGCCTGCCCGCTGATGCGGCCCTTGAAGGCCTTGCGGAATTTGGTTCGCTTCGGTTGACGCATTGGAATTACGCTCCGGAGGCTTGCGCGCCCGAAGCCGGGCCGCGTTGGTTGGCATTGGCGCGTGCGCGCGACTGGCCAGACGTCTCAAGACGCTTGTCCTGGGCCATCGGGTCGTGCTCGAGGATTTCGCCTTTGTAGACCCAGACCTTGACGCCGATGATGCCATAGGTGGTCGAGGCTTCAGCGGTGCCGTAGTCGATGTCGGCGCGCAGCGTGTGCAGCGGCACCGAACCTTCGGCGTACTTCTCGGTACGGGCAATTTCAGCGCCGCCCAGACGGCCGGAGACGACGATCTTCACGCCTTCCGCGCCGAGGCGCATGGCGGACTGGATCGAACGCTTCATGGCGCGGCGGAACGAAGCGCGGCGCTCGAGCTGGCGGGCGATGTCGTCGGCGATCAGGTGCGCGTCGACTTCCGGCTTGCGGATTTCAACGAGGTTCACGCGAACGTCGTCGGTCGTCATGGAAGCTAGTTCCTTGCGGAGCACTTCGATGTCGCCGCCTTTCTTACCGATCACGAGACCCGGACGGGCCGTGTGAATGGTGATCAGGCATTTCTTGTGCGGGCGCTCGATGATGATCTTCGAGATGCCGGCTTGTTTCAGCTTCTCGCGGATCGACTTGCGGATCGCGATGTCTTCGTGAAGAAGGCGGCCGAAATCGTCGCCGTCAGCATACCAGCGGCTGTCAGCCGTACGGTTGATGCCCAGGCGAAAGCCGATCGGATTAACTTTCTGACCCATTATGCGGCCTCCGCAGTCTGGCTGACGTCCCGCAGGACGATGGTAAGTTGGGCGAACGGCTTCTGGATCGGTGCAGCGCGGCCACGGGCACGAGCCCGGATGCGCTTCATGACCAGGTTCTTGCCGACATGCGCTTCAGCAACGACCAGGCTGTCGATGTCGAGGCCGTGATTGTTCTCGGCGTTGGCGATCGCGCTCTGAAGCAGCTTGCGAACGTCCTTGGCCGGACGCTTCGGCGAGAACTGCAGTTCGGCGAGCGCGCGCTCGACCTTCATGCCGCGGATCTGCTGAGCCAGCAGGTTCAGCTTTTGCGGGCTGGAACGGTACATGCGCAGCACGGCGCGCGACTCGTTCGGGGCCTGTTTCGGAGGATTCTTGGACTTGGCCATGACTACTTCCGCTTCGCTTTCTTGTCAGCGCCGTGGCCGTAATACGTACGGGTCGGAGCGAACTCGCCGAGCTTGTGGCCGACCATCTCTTCCGAGATCGTGACCGGGATGAACTTGTTGCCGTTGTGGACCTGGAAGTTCAGGCCAACGAATTGCGGCAGGATTGTCGAGCGGCGCGACCAGGTCTTGATCACGGCGCGTTTCTCGGACGCGCGGGCGTCTTCTGCTTTCTTCAGCAGGTAGCCATCGACGAACGGGCCTTTCCAGACAGAACGGGGCATGTCTCGCGGCTCCTCTTAGCGTTTTGCGTTGCGGCGACGGATGATCAGACGATCCGTAGCCTTGTTGGTGCGGGTCTTGGGACCGCGGGTTTTCTTGCCCCACGGGGTGACCGGGTGACGGCCGCCCGAGGACTTGCCTTCACCACCACCGTGCGGGTGGTCGACCGGGTTCATGACGACGCCGCGAACGGTCGGGCGGACGCCCTGGTTGCGGGTACGGCCAGCCTTGGAGCTGACTTCGTTCATCTTGTCCGGGTTCGACACGGCGCCGATCGTGGCCAGGCAGGTATCCTGAACCTTGCGAAGCTCGCCCGAGGCCAGCTTGATCTGGGCGTAGCCAGACTCGCGGCCGACCAGCTGGGCGTAGGTGCCGGCGGAGCGGACCATCTGCGCGCCCTTCTGGGGCTTAAGCTCGATATTGTGGATGATCGTGCCAACCGGGATCGACTTCAGCGGGAGCGTGTTGCCCGGCTTGATATCGGCGGTTGCCGAGGTGATCACGGTGTCGCCGACTTCAAGGCGCTGCGGCGCGATTATGTAGGCGAGCTCGCCGTCCTGATACTTGATCAGGGCGATGAAGGCCGTGCGGTTCGGGTCATACTCGAGGCGCTCGACAACGGCCGGGATATCCCAGCGGCTGCGCTTGAAATCGACCTTGCGGTATAGGCGCTTCGCACCGCCGCCCTGGTGGCGGACAGTGATGCGGCCCTGGTTGTTGCGGCCGCCTTTCTTGTGGAGGCCTTCGGTCAGCGCCTTGACCGGATCGCCCTTGTGCAGGGCGGAACGGTCCACCAGCACGAGCTGGCGGCGGCCGGGCGAAGTCGGATTGAATGTCTTCAGTGCCATGTGCTTCGTCCTTCTCCCTTAGAGGCCCGTCGAAATGTCGACAGACTGGCCTTCAGCGAGCGTGACGATGGCTTTTTTCACGTCAGAGCGACGGCCGAGGAAACCCCGGAAGCGTTTCGTCTTGCCCTTCTGGACCAGGGTGTTGACCTTGGTGACCTTCACCTTGAACAGCGCCTCGACGGCTTCCTTGATCGCGGCCTTGTCGGCGGTCGGTGCGACTTCGAAGATGATCTTGTTCTGCTCGGCGACGAGGGTCGATTTCTCGGTGATCAGCGGGCGGCGGATCACGTCATAGTGGTGGGGCTTCACATCAGCCATGATCAAGCCTCCGCTTCTTCGTGGACGCCGTCGAAGCGGGCTTTGATGCCCTCAGCGGCTTCCTTGGTGATGACGAGCGTCCGGCGACGCAGGATGTCGTAGACATTCAGGCCGGCGACGGGGAGCACGTCGATGTTCGGGATGTTGCGGGCGGCGCGGGCGAAGTTCTCGTTCACGCTGGCACCCGAAATGATCAGGGCGTTCTCGATGCCGAGGCCCTTGAAGGCGGCGACCAGATCCTTGGTCTTGCCGGCATCCATTTCAGCCTTGTCGATCACCATGATCGCGCTGTCCTTGAACTTGGACGACAGCGCATGGGCGAGCGCCATCTTGCGGATCTTCTTCGGCAGGTCGTGCGCATGGCTGCGGACGCGCGGGCCGTGGGCTGCACCACCACCGACAAAGATCGGGGCGTTGCGCGAGCCGTGGCGGGCGCCGCCCGAACCTTTTTGCTTTATCGACTTTTTCGTCGTGCGGTTCACTTCCGAACGCGACTTGGCCTTGTGCGTACCAGCCTGACGGCGGGCAAGCTGCCAGCGGACGGTGCGCTGCAGGATGTCGCCGCGGATTTCGTCAATGCCGAAAATCGCGTCGTCCAGCTCGATCTTGCCGGCAGCCTTGCCGGCGAGGGTTTTAACTGAGAGTTCCATTAGCCTTCACCCCCGGCAGTCAGCTTCTCTGGCGCCTTGAACGAGCCGGATTTCGGTGCGTTCGCGGGCAGAGCTTTTTTCACGGCATCGCGGATTTCGACGAAGGTGCCGTCATGGCCGGGCACTGCGCCCTTGACCAGTATGAGACCGCGCTCAACGTCCGTGCGCACAACCGTCAGGTTCTGCGTGGTGATGCGCTCGTCGCCGAGATGACCGGCCATTTTCTTGTTCTTGAACACGCGGCCCGGATCCTGGCGCATGCCGGTAGAGCCGTGCGAACGGTGCGACAGCGACACGCCGTGCGTGGCGCGAAGACCGCCGAAGTTCCAGCGCTTCATGGCGCCGGCAAAACCTTTACCGATGCTCTGGGCACTGACGTCAACTTTCTGGCCTTCGACGAAGTGGTCGGCGAGAACCGTCGAGCCGACTTCCGGAAGGTCGCCGCTGACGCGGAATTCCTTGATTTTCGCTTTCGGGGCAACGCCCGCTTTTGCGAACTGGCCGCGCAGCGCTTTCACGGTGCGCTTGGCTTTCTTGTCACCGGCGCCAAGAATGACGGCCTTGTAGCCGTCGGTGCGGACAACTTCGCCGCCCTTCTTGGTCTTCACGGTGCGCTCTTCTTCAGTGCGCACGCCGACGACCTGGCAGCCTTCGAGCGACAGGACGGTCACTGGAATGTGGCGGCCGTCGGCATCGAATACGCGGGTCATGCCGACCTTGCGGGCGAGAACGCCCGTACGGGGAGCAGGCAAAGTCATTAGCGGCCTCCCTCGAGTTTGATCTCGATGCCGACGCCGGACGACAGGTCGAGCTTCATCAGCGCGTCCACGGTCTGCGGGGTGGGATCGACGATGTCGAGAATACGGGTGTGGGTGCGGATTTCGAACTGCTCGCGCGAAGCCTTGTCGATATGCGGCGACCGGATGACCGTGAAGCGCTCAATGCGTGTCGGCAGCGGGACCGGTCCGCGGACTTCAGCGCCGGTGCGCTTCGCCGTGTTCACGATCTCCTTCGCCGACATGTCGAGCGCGCGGTGATCGAAGGCTTTCAGCCTGATCCGGATATTTTGTTTTTCCATCTTGCTTCCGTCCGCGCAAAACACTTAGGCCCTGGGCGCGCAGCTCGTCAGCTTCGAGCGGCCCGGGGGCTTCGGTAGGGTTAAATTGTCAGTTTCGAGGGAGCGTTCGCTGTTCAAAGCGCAGCCATCCCGGCGAAGTGGGGCGTATACGCGCGGGAATCGGAGGCGTCAACAGCCGTTAAGGGGGAATCTGCAGGGCTAAATCGGCCGATCTATCCGTCCAGAAACTGCCCACACGAGGGACCGGACTTCTGGACGGTTCGCCCTGCCCCCGCCCTCCCCCCGAAGTCACCTGACTCGGCCCGCAGACGCTGGCCTTTCGGGCCGTGCGGCCCCGGAATGGGACGTCAGGGGACAGACCGGAATGAGCCGGACTTTCGAGGGGGTTGCCAGAACGGCTATGTCGTCCGCGACATCGAGGCCGCGATGAATCACTGGATAACCGGGATGGGGGTCGGCCCCTGGTTCTATATCGAGGACGTCAAGACCGACTGGTTCCGCCACCGGGGCCAGGAGTCGGATGCGAAGATGAGCATTGCGCTGGCCAATTCCGGGGACCTGCAGATCGAACTGATCCAGCCGCGCAACGAGGCGCCCTCGATGTACAGGGAGTTCCTGGACGCCGGCCATGAGCGCCTGCAGCACATGTCCTATTGGACCGAGGACTATCAGGGCCTCTACAACAAGGCGCTCGCGCTCGGCTACCGGGTCGGCCATGAGGGCTGTATCGGCGGCGAGAAAGGGCGCTTCGCCTATTTCAACACCGAGGCCCATCCCGGCACCGTGATCGAGATCTCCGACATCAGCGGCGGCAAGGGGCGGACCTTTGGCCATATTCGGAAAGTGGCGGAGGGCTGGGACGGGTCGGACCCGATCCGGATCATCAAGTAGCGCCCTCCCCCCAAAGCAAAAGGCCGCCTCCTTTCGGAAGCGGCCTTTGTGTTTTGGGCTGCAGGGCAGCTTACTTCTTGATTTCCGACACGACGCCGGCGCCGA
>LNFC01000023.1 GCA_001464545.1 Acidobacteria bacterium Ga0077551 | reverse complement strand
CGGTAAAGCCGCTCGAGCACGTACTCGGTCGAATAGCCGTATCCGCCATGGATGCGCATCGCTTCGGTGGCGACGTCCAGCGCCGTTTCGGAGGCAAACCACTTCGCCATGCCCGCCTCCATGTCGACCCGCTCGCCGGAATCGTAAGCCCGCGCCGCATCCTCGGTCAGCAGTTCCGCCGCCCGCGTCTTCGCCGCCATCTCGCCCAGCTTCAGCTGGATCGCCTGATGCTCGCAGATCGGCTTGCCCATCGTCTTGCGCACCTGCGAATAGGCGACCGATTCCCGCAGCGCCCGCCGCGCAATGCCGACGCCCCGCGCGGCAATGTTGATCCGGCCCAGCTCGAGCCCGCCGGTCGCCATGTAGAAGCCCTCACCCTCCTTGCCGCCGACGAGGCAGAGGCTCGCGTCACACTCATAGTCCTCGAAGATGAACTCGCCGGAATCGATCCCCTTGTAGCCGAGCTTGCCGAGCTTCTTGCCATTGCGCACGCCCTTCAGCGGCACCCGCGTCTGCGGATCAATCTTCGGCACGATCAGCATCGACATGCCCCGGTGGCGCGGCACGGCGTCCGGATCGGTCTTCACCAGCAGCGCGACACAGTGGCCCTCGATGGCGTTCGATATCCACGTCTTTGTTCCGTTCACGATGTATTTGTCGCCGGAGCGTTTGGCGACTGTACGGATACCTTGAAGGTCGCTCCCGGCATCCGGCTCCGTCAGGCCGAGTCCGCCGCGCATCTCGCCGCTGGCAAACTTCGGCAGCCAGTAGGATTTCTGCGCGTCGGTACCAAACTTCTGCACGATGATCGCCATCATCATGTGGGTGTTGAAGATGCCCGTCAGGCTCATCCACTCCTCGGAGATCAGCGAGACGATGCGCGTGTACGTCGTCGCCGAAAGCCCAAGCCCGCCATAGTCCGGATGCACCAGCGCGCCGAACAGGCCGAGCTCCGTCATGTCGGCGACGAGGTCGGCCGGCCATTCATTGTCATGCTCAAGCTTCAGCGCGACGGGCGCGACCTTCGTCTTGATCCACTTCGAGATCGCTTCGAGCATCTGGCGCTCGTCGGCTTCGGAATGCACAATCGTGTCGGCCATGGCCGGGGTCCTTCAGGTTTACCAATAATCTTTCATGAGCTCGCGCGACCAGTCCGGCTGGCGAATGTCTCCGCGCGGGAGGAATTCGCGCATCACCGGCTTGATGTCGAGCACCGGCGTGCCGTCGATGGCATCAAGTCCCTCGACTTCGATCTCGCGGCCCGACACCGACACAATGCGGCAGACCGTGACGCCGATCCGGTTGGGCCGGTTCTTGCCGCGCTGCGCGAAGATGCCGACGAGCGGCCAGTCCGGGTTGCCACGCGGGCGGCGCGCGCCCGTTTCGATCTTGCCGTCCGGCACGAGATGGAACTGGAAAACGATCTCGGCGTGGCTGAAGGCATCAAGGCCGAACAGCGCCTCCGGCGGAAAGGCCTCTTCTAGAACAATGACCGCACGCTCCCGGCCCCAAACGTCGTCTTCAGGCGCCGCCCGACCACCGCGAACGTGGGCAACAGGTGAGACGTGTACGGAGGACATGGTCAGGCTCCCGGTTTCAGGTGGTGCGAACGCTCGCGAGCAAGCGCTCGGCGGCGAGGATCACCGGCCGGTCGATCATCTTGCCCCTGTGCAGCGCCACGCCGCCGCCCGCCGCCTCCATCGCGGCAAGGATGGCGCGCGCGTCGGCGATCTCGGCCTCGTTCGGCGCGTAGGCTGTGTTCACCGTGGTCACCTGATCCGGATGGATGCAGGCGCGCCCCGAAAAGCCCACCGCCTTCGCCTTGCGCGTCGAGGCGGCAAGACCGTCCGTATCCGACGTATCCAGATAAGGCACGTCATAGGCGGGCACGCCCGCCGCGCCGCAGGCGGCTGCAATCGTGCCGCGCGCCGTCAGCATCGCGTCCCAGTCCGAGAGGTCCGCGCCAAGGCTCGCGGAGTAATCGACCCCGCCGAACAGCACGCCGCCGGTCGCCTGGCGCGCAATCTCGAACGCGTTCGACAGGGCCCGCCCGCTCTCGATGATCGGGATCAGCGGAATCTTCCGCCCCAGCGCCTCGGCCACGATCTCGAGATCGACTGCCGTGTCCGCCTTCGGCACGATGATGAAATCCGCCCGCGCCGCAGCCGCCGAACCGGCAAGCGCCGCGAGGTCGGCACAGCCGAACGCCGTGCGCGGCGAATTGATGCGCAGGCCGAGATGGCGCCCGCGCCAGGCGCCGAGCCAGGTCAGCGTCTCGCTTCGCGCCCGGTCCTTGTCCGCCGGGAGCACTGCGTCCTCGAGGTCGATGATCACGGCGTCGGCGCCGGCGGCGACCGCCTTGCCGAACCGGTCAGACCGGGCGCCGGGCACAAACAGGAGGGAGCGATAGACGATCACGGGCGGCAGGCCTTCCGAAACTCAGGTCATCCGGTATCGGACGGGCATTTGCCGGTCAAACGGAAACCCGCACCCGGACGGTTGCGCAGCGCCGCCAATCACTTCAACCTGACGTTCGGGAATGGGAGCTGAAGGTGATCGCGATCCGGTATCTGGGATCTGAACGGGTCATGGAACTTGGCTTGGCCGAGCTGCGCGGCGCGCAGATCGAGCGGCAGGATTTCCTGCGCGCCGATCTCAGCGGGCGCGACCTCGCGGGCGCCGTGTTCCGGGACTGCGAACTGCGCGTCGCCTGCCTCGACTGGGCGAACCTCGAGGCCGCCCGGTTCGACCATGCGCGGCTAATGTCGGCCACGTTCCGCTATGCCCACCTGCGCGGCGCGTCCCTGCGCCATGCCTCGCTGAAAGGCGCAGACCTCTCGGGCGCCTGCCTTATCGGCGCGGACCTGACAGGCGCTACGCTGCGCCAGGCGAACCTCTCCGGCGCCAATCTCTGCGGCGCCGATTGCCGCTGGTCAGACGGCGAGCAGCTCGTCCTCGCCGGGGCCCTCTATGACGGCGCTACCATCCTGCCCCCGGCCTTCCGCCCGCATGAGTACGGCATGATCCGGCGGATCACCGCTGGCCGCGCTTGACTTAAGCCCGCCCCGTCCCCACCCCTTCCCTGCACATGACCACCCTCAAGGCCATCCTCGGCCCCACCAATACCGGCAAGACCCACTATGCGATCGAGCGGATGCTCGCGCATGGCACTGGCATGATCGGCCTGCCGCTGCGCCTTCTCGCGCGCGAGGTGTATGACCGGGTCGTCGCGGCCAAGGGCTATGCCTACGCCGCGCTGCTGACCGGCGAGGAGCGCATCTGCCCGCCGACCGCGCGCTACTTCGTCTGCACCGTGGAATCGATGCCGGTGGACGTGCGCGCGGACTTCGTCGCCATCGACGAGATCCAGCTCGCCGAAGACGACGACCGCGGCCACGTGTTCACTGACCGTATCCTGCACATGCGCGGCATTCACGAGACGCTGCTGCTCGGCGCCGACACGACGCGGGGCCTCCTGAAGGAGCTCAAGCTCGGTGTCGAGACCGAGCCGCGCCCGCGCTTCTCGGAGCTGCGTTATGCCGGCCATGCCAAGATCACCAAGCTGCCAAAGCGTACCGCCATCGTCGCCTTCAGCGCCGAGGAAGTCTACGCGATTGCCGAACTGCTCCGCCGCCAGAAGGGCGGCGCCGCGGTCGTCATGGGCGCGCTAAGCCCCCGTACCCGCAACGCGCAGGTCGCGCTCTACCAGTCCCGCGAAGTCGACTACATTGTCGCGACCGACGCCATCGGCATGGGGCTGAACCTGGATGTCGACCGCGTCGTCTTCGCCTCGCGTACCAAGTATGACGGCCGCCGCCACCGCGCGCTGACACTTGCCGAATGCGCGCAGATTGCCGGGCGCGCGGGACGCTTCCGCACCGATGGCGAGTTCGGCGAGACCGGCAGCTGCCCGCCCTTCCAGGACGAGGAGTGGAAAGCCATCGAAGGCCACCGCTTCGATCCGGTCGACGCCGTGCAGTGGCGCAATTCGGCGCTCGACTATTCCAGCCTCAAGGCCCTTATCCGCTCGCTCGAACGCCCGTCCGGCAAGCCCGTGCTGATCCACAATCCGCGCGCGCTGGACGAATGGGTGCTGCGCCGGATGAGCGAGGACGGCGCCATTGGCCCGAACGTGACGGGGGACCGGAAAGTCCGCCGCCTCTGGGACCTCGCCCGCCTGCCGGACTTCCGCAAGGCCGGCCCCGAAGGTCATGGCCGCCTGGTGCTCGGCCTCGCCGAGACGCTGGCTGACCCCGATGCGCGCCTCTCCGACGAGGGCCTGCGCCGCCGGATGGACGACCTCTCCTCGGTACGCGGCGACATCAACCAGCTGCAGCAACGCCTCGCCGCCATCCGCACCTGGACCTACGCCGCCAACCGCGAGGACTGGCTGGAGAACCCTACATATTGGCAACAGAAAACCCGGGAGATTGAAGACTCCCTGTCAGACGCGCTACACCTTGCGCTGACGGCCCGTTTCGTGGACAGGCGCACCTCTGCCCTGCTCGCAAGCCTGAGGAAAGAAGATGCACTCGTGACTGACCTGACGCCCGAAGGCGACGTGACTGTTGAAGGCCATCTCGTGGGCCGCCTGCGCGGGCTGAGCTTCGAGCCGGTCGTCGATGCGCGCACCTTGGAAGGCAAGGCCGTGCGCGGCGCGGCGCTCGCCGCCATCCGTCCGATGCTCACCGCCCGGCTTGCCGAAATTGCCTCGGCGCCGGCGGAGGCCTTCAAGCTGACCGAAGCGGCCGAGATCGAATACAAGGACGCGCCCGTCGCGCGCCTCGGAAAGGGCGCGCAGTGGATGATGCCGCGCACCGAACTGATCGGCGCGGTCGAGGCCGAAGCTTCCGAGCGCCAGCCGGCGCTGGCGCGGATCGAGGAATGGGTGCGCGGCGAGATCGGCCGCGTGCTGCCGACACACGCGAAGCTCGCCTTCGCCAAATCCGGCGAGGCGCTCGAAGGCCTGCTGCGGGGCCTCGCCTTCCGCATCCTCGAAAGCGGCGCCGCGATTGATCTGCGCACGGACGAATCCGCGCCGCGCCTCAATCCCGAACAGCGCGAGGCCCTGAAGGCCGCCGGCATCCGCGTCGGACGTGTCGCCGCCTATGCGCCGGACGCGCAGAAGCCGGCCGCGCAGCGGATGATCGCGATCCTGAAAGCGGTTGAATCCTCGACCGAATATCCCCTCGCCCCGGAAGGCGCCGGCTCGTTCGGGCTGGATGGCACCTGGCCGGAACCGGCGCTCGCCGCCAACGGCTACCTCCGCTTCGGCCGCCGCGCCGTGCGCGCCGATCTCGCCGAACGCCTCGGCTGGGAACTCGCCAAGCGCCGCAAGGACGCGGGCAAGGCCGTGTTCGAGATCCCGATCGATCTCGCCTCGGTCATCTCCTGCCCGGCCGAGGACTGGCCCACAGTGCTGAAAGGCTTCGGCATCGCTCCCGCGGAAAAGAATCCCGAGACCGGCGCCGTGACGCTGTGGCGCTATGTGGCGCGCGCCCGTCCGGATACGGAAGACCGCCCCGCCCGCCGTCCGCCCCGCGCCGACACCGCGGCGCCGGCGCCGGAAGGCGCGCCTCGCCCCGACCGCCGCCCGAAGGATCGCCCGGAAGGCCGCAGACCGGAAGGCAGAGCCGACGGCAGACAAGACGGCCGGCCGGATCGCCGCCCCGACAATCGCAGGCCCGCCCCGCCGCCGCAGCCGGAGCGGCGCTCCAAGCCAATCGATCCCGACAGCCCGTTCGCGGCGCTCGCCGCGCTGCTGCCGCCGCCCAAGCCGGCGAAGCCCGCCCGCCCGCAAAAGCAGCGGCCGCCGAAACCCGAAACCGCCCGCGCGCCCGGAGCGTTCCGGTACCGCCCGTTCAGATGACGCCCGGGACGGGCAGATGACGTCAGAGACCGGCGATGAAACGTCGGTGCGCGCGGACGTCTGGCTCTGGCGCGCGCGTTTTTTCCGCACGCGGACGCTTTCAACTGCCTATGTCCGCAAGTCTGGCCTGCGGCTTTCGCAGGGCGGCCTGACGCGGCGCACCGACAAGCCGGGCGCGAGTCTCGCGGTGGGCGACATCGTGACATTCGGGAAAGGCGCAGATATTCTCAGCGTTGAAGTGCTGGGTCTCGGGACGCGCCGGGGGCCGGCCGAAGAGGCGCGGACGCTGTACCGGCCGCTGGAGCCCAAGCCATGATGAAGTCCCTGAAGAAGCTGTTCACTCCGAAAACACCGGCCGAGCTGCCGATGCCGGCGGAAGTGGCGGTCGGCGCCTTGCTGGTCGAGGCGGCGCTGGTCGACGGCGTGTACGTGAACATCGAAAGCGACATGATCGCCGAGATCCTGCTCGAATCCTTCGACTTCGATGCCGCCAAGTCCGACGCCGTGCTGGCCGAGGCCGAAACCCTGGCCGAGGAAGCCGTCGGCAGCCACCAGTTCACCAAGCACGCGAAAAAGCTGGCGCTGGCCGACAGGATCAAAGTGATCGAGGCGATCTACCGGGTCATCCTGTCGGACGGTGAGCGTTCGGACCTCGAAGAGGCCTATGCGCGCCATGTCGCCGGGCTGCTGCATGTCGATGATGTGAGCCGGGCGCAGGCCCGCCAACGGGCCGAAGCGAGGATTTCCAGCGGCACTTGAGCGAATCTCCATGCCCGATTGAGCCTGTGACATTGACAGGGCGAGGCCTCGCCGCCAATTGGCTGGCCTGATCCGATCCTCTCCCAACGAGACTTGCCCGCCCATGACCTACATCGTCGTCGATGCCTGCATCCGCTGCAAATACATGGACTGTGTGGAAGTCTGCCCGGTCGACTGTTTTTACGAAGGCGAGAACATGCTCGTCATCCACCCGGACGAGTGTATCGATTGCGGCGTCTGCGAGCCGGAATGCCCGGTCGAGGCGATCAAGCCGGATACCGAAGACGACCCTGACAGCAAATGGCTGAAGCTGAACACCGAATACGCGAAAATCTGGCCGAACATCACCCGGCTGAAGACCCCGCCGGAGGACCGCGAGAAATTCGCGCAGGAAACCGGCAAGCTGGAAAAATACTTCAGCCCGAACCCCGGATCCGGCGACTGAAAACGGCCTGCGGCAGCGATTCGCCCCGCTGCCGCTACAGCTTCCAGAGTGCCCCAAAAGTTAACGAGGCGCTTGATTCCAAACCGTTTACATTTCGCGCCGGCCTGCGCGGAACTGTTGTAAATGCGTCAAAATCGTGCTATCACTTAATCCTGATCAATAATCCAAGAGAAGCGGGATTTCCTAACTCAGTACCTCAATAAGGGCACTGGGCCGGGGAAACTTCGCTTCCGTGTGTGTAGAAAAAGGGTCAATTCAGAATGGCGAAAAAAGCAGAGACTCGGACTTTGGCGTTCGAGGTCGGGCAAAGCGTTGTCTACCCGGCTCACGGCGTCGGCCGCATCACGGCTGTCGAGAAGCAGACGGTCGCCGGCATGGCGCTCGAAGTCTACGTCGTTGCCTTCGACCAGGACAAGATGATCCTGCGCGTGCCGACCAACCGCGCCGAAGCCTCGGGCATGCGCGCCCTGGCTGGCTCGAAGCTCGTTGATGACGCGCTGAAGACCCTTGGCGGCAAGGCCCGCATCAAGCGCACCATGTGGTCGCGCCGCGCCCAGGAATACGAAGCGAAGATCAATTCGGGCGACCTGATCTCGATCGCGGAGGTCGTTCGCGACCTGCACCGCGGCGACGACCAGCCGGAACAGTCCTACTCGGAGCGTCAGCTCTATGAGAGCGCGCTGGACCGGATGGCCCGCGAACTGGCCGCCGTCGAGAACATCGACAAGGTCAAGGCGATGGAAAAACTCGCCAAATCGCTGGCCAAAAAGAAGATCGCCGCCTGATTTCAGGATAGGCCAAGGTAAATTGAGGAAATCCCCGTGAGCCGATGGGCTTGCGGGGATTTTCATTTTGACTCCCGCTGCGGCCAATGGCATTTTGAACAAAGCATGAACATTTTGGGAGAAGTCGATGTCCATCACAGGCGGCTGCCAGTGCGGCGCAATCCGGTATGAACTGAGCGCGGCGCCGGACCGCGTCTCGATCTGCCATTGCCGGGACTGCCAGATGAGCGCCGGGGCGCCGATGGTTGCCTGGGCGGTGATGCCTGCCGGCAACCTGAAGGTCACCAAGGGCACACCCGCGACGATCAACTCTTCGGGCGACAGTTTCCGCCGCTTCTGCAGCCAGTGCGGCACCGGGCTGTTCTATGTGAACGAGACCTTCCTGCCGGGCCTTGTCGACGTGCAGTCGGTCACGCTGGATGACCCTTCCGCCTTTCCGCCCGGCGCGCAGGTGCAGACCGCCGAGCAGCCCGCCTGGGCAGCGCACATCCACACCCTGCCGGCCTTCCGCCGCTATCCGGGTATGGACTGAAAGATCCGCCTACGGCGTAAATCCTAACGCTGCGGCCTGAATCCTTCACACAGCCGCCGCTTGGCAAACCGCAAATTAACCAAGCGCCAATGCCTTCAGGGCACCTTTGATCCGTTGCCGGATGGTCTGGCAGGTGAATGGTTTTGCAGCGCGGACATGGGGAATTCCCGGCCCGCTGCGCAGGTGTCAAAGGAAGAAATGCAATGGCTTACTCAGATATCCCCGTGGAGCCCGGCGCGCTGATTGGCGCCCACTCCCTGCCCGACGATCTCTACCGCGCAGGCCTCGCCTTCGCGACCGGCACGGGCACCGAGATCAATCTCATTGAAGCCCACAAATGGTTCAACCTCGCCGCAGCCCGCGGTCACGAGGATGCCCGCGCGCTGCGCCAGGACATGGCGGAAATGCTGACCTCGGCCGAAATCAAGATGGCGCTGCAAGCCGCACGCGACTGGCTGAAACTGGCGAACTGATCGCCGCCTAGCCGACCCGCCGCGTCATGCCTTTCCAGTAGGGCTCGCGCAGGTCCTTGCGGAGGATCTTGCCGGAAGGGTTGCGCGGCAGGGCGTCGATGAAGTCGACGGACTTCGGCGCCTTGTACGCTGCGATGCGCTCCTTCGCCCAGGCGATGATGCTTTCGGCGGTCGGCTCCTCGCCAGGCTTTTTCACCACGATGGCCTTGACCGCCTCGCCCCACTTCTCGTCCGGCACACCGATGACGGCGACATCGGCAACGCCCGGCGCGCCGAAGATCGCGTTCTCGACCTCGGCCGGATAGACGTTCTCGCCGCCGGAGACGATCATGTCCTTCACGCGGTCGTGGATGTAGAGGAAGCCGTCCTCGTCGAAGTATCCCGCGTCTCCGGTGTAGAAGAACCCGTCCTTCACGGCGTCCTTCGTTGCGTCCTCGCGGTTCCAGTAGCCCTTCATCACGAAGCCGGACTTGATGACGATCTCGCCGACCTCTCCGGTCGGCACGGGCTTGCCCTCCCCGTTCACCACGCGCACGACCGCGCCCGGCCACGGAACGCCGCACGAGCGCAGCTTGCCCCAGGCGGGGTCATGCGCTTCGGGCGGCAGGAAGGTCCCGGCGCCCACCGTCTCCGTCAGCCCGTAAAGCTGCGTGAAGCGCGCATCCATGATCTCCACCGCCGTGCGGAGCAGGGCCTCGGAGATCGGCGAAGCGCCATAGAAAACCTGCTTCAGGCAGGAGAAATCCACCTCGCGGATGTTTTTCTGCTGCGTCAGCATCAGGATCACCGCCGGCACCCAGAAGGCGTGGGCGATCTTGTGCTCGGGGATGAGCTTCAGGATCAGCTGCGGATCAATGTCGCGCAGGATGACCGTCTTGGCGCCCTGCAATGACGCCAGCACGCCGACATTGACGCCCGCCACGTGGAATTGCGGCATCGCGTTCATCACCGCTTCGCCCGCATCATAGCTCGACCATTCGAGCATGCCGGCCTGCGTGAAGAAGGCGCGGTAATTGTCATTGGTCAGCTGCACGCCTTTCGGCAGGCCGGTGGTGCCGGACGTGTAGAGCTGGATGACATCATCATCGCCGCGCACGGTGAGGCCGGGATTTGTCGCCGCCTTCGAGCCGCGCCAGGAGGGGTAGAAATCCCAGTCCTCGCGGTCGCCGTCGAGCGTGATGATGCGTTTCAGATCCGGCAGCTCGGCCTTGATCTGGTCGATCATGGCGTAGAAATCCTTGCCGACGAACAGCACCTTGGCCCGCGCATCCGACAGGATGAACTTCACTTCCGGCGGGGCAAGGCGCGTGTTGACGCCGTTCATCACTGCGCGCGCCTTGGCGGCGCCGAACAGCATTTCGTAATAGACGTCAGTGTTCTTCGCGAGATAGCCGATCCGGTCCCCCGGCTGGATACCGAGCGCGAGGAGGCCATTGGCAACCTGGTTGGTGCGTGTCTCGAGATCGCCGTAGCTGGTGGCCTTGCCTTCGAACCACATCGCGGTTTCGTTCGGGCGCCGCTGCGCCTGAACACGCGGAATGTCTGCCAGGTAAGGCATCGCCTCAATGTCGATCATCGTATCCTCCAAACTCTTTGCGGCTGAACTTACGGCATTTCCGCAACCTGTCAGCCCCTCGTTGGCGGCAACCCGCCGTCGCCATCCTGCAGCCCCTTTGGCAACGGCGGATTCTGTGCAAACGTTCGCCCCACACGCGAGCAGCGATGAACGCGGAGTGGGGACAAGACGATGGCGGACATATTCCTTTCCTATAGCCGGGCCGACCGGCCGAAGGCGCAGATGGTGGCCGAGGCGCTGATCGCCGAGGGCTTTTCCGTATGGTGGGACAAGGTGCTTCGCGCCGGGCAGACCTATGACGAAGTGACCGAAGGCATGTTGCGCGACGCGGATGTCGTCGTGGTGCTCTGGTCCGCCGTTTCGGTGAAATCGAAATGGGTGCGCGCCGAGGCCACGCTTGGCCAGCGCACCTCCGTGCTCGTTCCGGCGATGATGGAGAATGTGGACCGTCCGATCATGTTCGAGCTGACGCAGTCGGCAGACCTGGTGGGCTGGGAAGGCGACCGGAGCGATCTGCGCTGGACGGAATTCGTGCAAGATATAAGGCGCGCTGCCGAACACGCAGCACCTGCCGCGCCGACCCTGGCCGCGCCGCCGCCCGCTCCGGGGAAAGCCGCCGATAACTCGATGGAGCTGACCTTCTGGTCTTCCGTGAACGACAGCGACGACAAGGCCGACTTCGAAGCTTACCTGAAGCGCTATCCGGACGGCCACTATTCCGACCTTGCGCGCAACCGCATCGCGGCGCTGACCCGCGCCGAGGCACGCGCGGCCGCGCCGCCGCCAGTCCCGCCGCCGCCTGCGCCTGCACCAGCGCCCTCTCCCCCGAAGGCCGCCGCGCCGCCTCCTCCGAAGCCGGCCCCGGCACGCGCCCCGTCCGCGCCGACCAGGACCTCTGCGCCGGCGCCGGCGAAGAAGCCCGGATCCTCCATACCCGTCATGATCGGCGGTCTGGTGGCGATCGTTCTGGCAGGCTGGGGCGTGTCGCAGATCCTGCCGAATCCGGAGGATGAGGCGGGACCCGCAGAGATTTCCGAGGCCGCTGCAGAGGCGCCCGCGCTCCCGGTGCCGGACGTTCCAGTGGTCGAGATCGCAGCGGCCGAGACCGCTGTTCCCGAAACCGAAACGCCAGCCGCGGCCCCGCCCGAGCCTGAGCCGCCGCCAGCGCCGGTCTGCGAAATCTGCCCGGCCATGGTCGCCCTGCCCGGCGGCGCGTTCCAGATGGGCTCGCCCGTCACCGAATCCGGCCGGGAGCCCATCGAAGGCCCAGTGCGGGAGGTGACCGTGAAGCCGTTCGCGATCAGCAAGACCGAAATCACCCATGCCGAGTGGATCACCTGCGTCGACGCGGGTGGCTGCAATGGCCATCGCCCGGGCGCACCGGTGAACGATGCGATGCCGGCTGCCGCCATTTCCTGGCGCGATGCGTCCGCCTATACGAAATGGCTATCGGCTGAAACCGGTCAGACCTACAGGCTGCCAACGGAAGCAGAATGGGAATACGCCGCACGCGGAGGAACCAGCACCGCCTACTGGTGGGGGGACAAGTTCGACGCGGCCAGCGCCCCGCGCGACAAGGTCCGCGAAGCAGGGAGCCTGCCGGAGAATCCGTTCGGCCTGCAGGGCATGCTCGGCAATGTCAGCGAATGGACGCAGGACTGCTACGTCAACGGTTACACCGACGCACCTACGGATGGCACCGCTGTGACCAGCGGTGACTGCAGCCGCCGCGTCGTGCGCGGCGGTTCAGTCAAGAGCAGTCCGGCGGCCCACCGCGCCGCCAACCGCGCGCGCCTGCCGGTCGCCACCCGCGACCGCCAGTATGGCTTCCGCATTGTTCTGAGCGAAGACTAGGGCGGCGGGATGCGCAGTCGGCGAAAGCCTCGCGCAGCGCTGGCCAATCTGCCCTGACCAACAGCGGCTGCTGAACCGGCCCTGAGCCAAACCTTGCAGCAGGCGCGCATTTGCGGCACATCCCTGCCAGTTATGACCCTTGCCGCCCCGCCCCCGGACGCTGTCCTTGCCGAGCACATGCACGCCATGGGCGCGCGGGCCCGTGCGGCCTCGCGGGCTCTTGGCCTGATGAGCGCCGCCGACCGCACGCGCGGCCTCACCGCCATCGCTGCCGCCCTCCGCGCCGCCGCGCCGGACATCCTCAAGGCGAACGCCGAGGACATGGCGGCCGCAGCTGCCAAAGGCCTCTCCGCCTCAATGCTCGACCGGCTTGCACTGGATGCCGCGCGCGTCGAAGCCATCGCCGCGGGCGTTGAGACCGTGGCCGCCCTGCCCGACCCGGTCGGCTGCGAACTCGCCCGCTGGACGCCCGCGAACGGGCTCGACATCACGCGCGTCGCCGTGCCCCTCGGGGTCATCGGCATCATCTACGAGAGCCGTCCGAACGTCACCGCTGATGCCGGCGCGCTCTGCCTTCGCTCCGGCAATGCCGCCATCCTGCGCGGCGGCTCGGAAAGCATCCATTCCTCCCGCGCGCTCGCCGGGGCGATGCGCGCCGCGCTGACCGCCGAAGGCCTTCCGGCCGATGCCCTCCAGCTGGTCGAGACAACCAGCCGGGACGCGGTCGGCCACATGCTCGCAGGCCTCGGCGGCGCACTCGACGTGATCGTGCCGCGCGGCGGGCGAACGCTGGTGGAGCGCGTGCAGGCAGAAGCCCGCGTGCCGGTGATCGGCCACCTCGAAGGCCTCTGCCATACCTATGTCGATGGTGCCGCCGACCCTGCCAAGGCGGTGGACATCGTCGTCAATGCCAAGATGCGCCGCACCGGCGTGTGCGGCTCGACCGAGACGCTGCTGATCGACGTCGCCTGCGCCGCGACGCTGCTGCCGAAGATCGCCGCCGCGCTGGAGGCCGCCGGCTGCGAACTTCGCGGCGACCGCCGCAGCCGCGCGCTGCTGCCCCACATCACGCCGGCTACGGAAGAAGACTGGGCGACCGAATACGTCGCCCCGATCCTGTCGGTCGCGGTGGTCGACGGGCTGGAAGGCGCGCTCGCGCATATCGACCGCTGGTCGTCGAACCACACCGACGCGATCATCACCGAGGACAAGGCGACCGCCGAGGCCTTCCTCGCCCGCGTCGACAGCGCCATCGTGCTGCACAATGCGTCCACGCAGTTTGCCGATGGCGGCGAGTTCGGCTTCGGCGCCGAGATCGGCATCGCGACGGGACGCATTCATGCACGTGGGCCGGTCGGCGCCGAGCAGCTGACCACCTACAAGTATGCCGTGCGCGGCACGGGCCAGGTCCGCCCTTGAAGCGCGCCCGCCTGCCCGGCCCGGCTGCCGGCCGCCGCATCGGCCTCCTCGGCGGCAGTTTCAATCCCGCCCATGGCGGCCACCTGCATGTTGCGACAACCGCGCTGAAGCGCCTGCGCCTTGACGCGGTCTGGTGGATTGTCGCGCGCGGCAATCCGCTGAAATCCGAACACGGATCATTCGAGACGCGCCTGGCATCCGCGCGCGCGGTGGCCGATGCGCCCGGCATGTTCGTGACCGATCTCGAGCAACAACTCGGCCTGACCTACACCGTCGATACGCTCCGCACCCTGCAGGAGATGGAACCGGAAGCGCACTTCGTCTGGCTGATGGGCGCCGACAGCGCCGCAAGCTTCCACCTCTGGAAGGACTGGCAGGTCATCGCGGGTCTCAGCCCCATCGCCATCATCTCACGGCCGGGCACGCGCCTGACGCGCGCCCTGCCTTTCACGCGGTATTTCGGAGACGCCCGAATCGCCGAGCGCGACGCCGGAACGCTGCCGGGCCTTGCGCCGCCCGCCTGGGTGTACCTGAGAGCGCCCGGCAACACCCTCTCCTCGACGGCGCTGCGAGGCGCGCGATGAGCCTGACGCCGGGCGACATCGAACGCCACAAGCGCCACATACTGCTGAAGGAGATCGGCGGGCCCGGCGTGCAGAAGCTGCGGGCCGCATCGGTTTCCGTCATCGGCGCGGGCGCCCTGGGCGGGCCCTGCGCGCTCTACCTTGCGGCGGCCGGTGTGGGACATATCGAACTGTGGGACGATGACACGGTGGAGCGTTCGAACCTGCAGCGGCAGATCCAGTTCGGCGACGCCGACACCGGCGCCGGAAAGGCAACCACCCTCGCCGCCCGTCTCCGCGCCATTGATCCCGTACTGACCATCACCGCGCACGCCCGCCGCTTCGCGGACGGCGACGCCCCGGCAGGCGCTGTCCTGGTGGACGCCTCCGACAATTTCACCACGCGCTTCGCGCTGAACCGCCTCGCCCACGCCTCGCGACGCCCGCTCGTCTCCGGCGCGGCGAGCGGATGGGCGGGACAGGTCGGCGTTTTCGCCTCCGGCGCCGTAGCCGATGCCCCCTGCTACCAGTGCTGGGTGCCCGAAGCGCCGCCCGCCGCAGAGGCGTGCGACGAGGTCGGCGTGGTCGGCGCGGTTACAGGTATGACAGGTTCGGCCATGGCGCTGGAAGTGATCAAGCTGGTCACCGGCGCCGGCGAGCCGCTGATCGGCCGCCTGCTGCTGATCGACGGTCTGGCGGGACACACGCGGACGATCAACCTGCGGCGCGATCTGCAGTGTCCAATGTGTAATGCCTGAACTGAGAGTTTGACAGCGCGCCATCCGAGGGCGTTATCTCCGCGCAGATTCGAGTTTGAAAGTTCGCGCTGCCATGTTCCGACGCTTCCTCGCTGTCTTCCTAACCTTGGGTGTAATCCTCTTCGCCGGATGGATGACGCTGCGCCGTGACGACATTCCTTACGAACAGCTGGAAGCCATCTACGCCAATACCGACAGCCGCTACCTGGCCTTCGGCGACAACATGCGCGTGCACTTCCGCGATGTCGGCCCGCGCGATGCCGAGGCGATCATCCTCGTCCACGGCTTCTCCGCCTCGCTGCACACCTGGGAGCCCTGGGTCGACAACCTGAAGCGCGACTACCGCGTGATCAGCATTGACCTGCCGGGCCATGGCCTCTCGCGCTGCATCGACAATGCGGAGATCGGCCCGGCGCAATTCATCGAGACGATCAACCGCGTGGCCAACACGCTGGAGATCGAACGCTTCACGCTCGCCGGAAACTCGATGGGCGGCGCCGCCGCCTGGAATTATGCGCTCGCCTTCCCGCAACGGCTCGACGGCCTCGTGCTGGTCGACGCCGCCGGCTGGCCGCGCACAGACACGGAAAGCGAAGACCGCCCGTTGGTCTTCCGCTTGCTGGAAGTGGATCTGGCGCGCCGCGTGATGAAGGATCTCGACCTTTCCTCGCTGATCCGGGGCGGGCTGGAAGACAGTTTCGGCAATCCGGGTTTCGTCACCGACGAAATGGTGGAGCGCTATGCCAGCCTTGCACGCGCCCCCTGCCACCGCGAAGCGCTGCTCGAACTCGTCTCGGGCCAGGGCGAGACGCGCCGTGAAGCGACGCCGGAACTGCTCGCGGGCATCACCGCGCCGACGCTGGTCATGCACGGCGAGCGCGACAATCTGATTCCCTACCAGCACGGCGAACAGTTCGCCGCCGCGATCCCCGGCGCGCAGTTGATCCTCTATCCCGGCGTCGGCCACCTGCCGCAGGAAGAAATCGCCGAACTCTCCGCCGGAGACCTGCGCGCCTTCCTCACCACACGCGTCTACGGCGTGCAGGACGTCGCGCTCGAGAATATTCCCGAGCCGACGAATTAGAGCAAATTCCGCTCAAGTGGGCACCGGTTGAGCGCAAGAATCTGCGACCAACTAAAAATCTAGAGCGAGCAATCTGATACCATCAGATCGGTTTCTCTAGAGAATCGCGGGGATCACGCGGTCGGGTGGGCGGTGGCCGTCGGCGAAGGTCTTGATGTTGATGATCACCTTCTCGCCCATCTCGGTGCGCCCCTCGATCGTGGACGAGCCCATGTGCGGCAGCAGCAGCACGTTGGGCAGGCCGATCAGGTCCGGGTTCACCGAGGGCTCGCGCTCGAACACGTCAAGCCCGGCGCCGGCCAGCTTGCCGCCGCGAATGGCGCGGGCCAGCGCGGCCTCGTCGATCACTTCGCCGCGCGCCGTGTTGATGATGTAGGCGTCCGCCTTCATCAGCGCGAGACGGCGGGCATTGATCAAGTGGAAGGTCGCCGGCGTGTGCGGGCAGTTGACCGAGACGATGTCCATCCGCGCCAGCATCTGGTCCAGCGAATCCCAATAGGTCGCCTCTAGGCCTTCCTCGATGCGCGGGCCAACGGGCTTGCGGTTGTGATAGTGGATCTGCATGCCGAACGCCTTGGCGCGGCGCGCGACCGCCTGGCCGATGCGGCCCATGCCGATGATGCCGAGCCGCTTGCCGGAGAGGCGGCGGCCCATCATCCAGGTCGGCGTCCAGCCATCGAACTTGCCGCTTTCCATGATCTGCACGCCCTCGTGCAGGCGGCGCGGCACGGCGAGGATCAGCGCCATGGCGACATCAGCGGTATCGTCGGTCAGCACGCCCGGCGTGTTGGTGACGGTGATGCCGCGCTGCACGGCGCTGGCAACGTCGATATTGTCCACCCCGGCCCCGAACTGGGCGATCAGGCGCAGCTGCTGGCCGGCCCGGGCCATCAGGCGCCCGTCGATCCGGTCGGTCACCGTCGGCACCAGCACATCGGCGGTCTGCATCGCCTCGGCCAGCTGCTCGGTGGTCATCGGGATATCGGCCTCGTTCAGCCGGGCGTCGAACAGCTCTTTCATCCGCAGCTCGACCGGGGCCGGCAGCTTGCGGGTGACGACGACTTTGAGTTTCGATGCCGGCATGGGACTCCCGTAGAACCTTTTTGTTGTCATTGCCGCTTACCAGAGCGTACGCGCCGCGCCAATGACCGCTGTTTTACCTCGGATTCATGTAGGGCGTTGTACAGATACGTCTCCCGGAAATTGAGGATCGCTGCACATGAAACGGGCAGTTCTTGCACTCGCCTTTGTCATGGCTGGCCCCGCCGCCGCGCCGGTCTCTGCCGAAACGCAGGGCGAGGTGATGATCAGCCGGTTTTCCGGCAAGCCCGTCCCCCGGTTCGAGACGCTGAAGCACGAGAAGGTGAACGGCCGCAACGGGCCGAGCGAAGATTACAAGGTGCAGTGGGAATACGCCCGCAAGGGCCTGCCGATGCTGATCGTCAAGGAAAGCGGAGACTGGCGCTATGTGCGCGATCCGGACGGCGACGAGGTCTGGATCAAGAAAACCCAGCTGGCAGGCCAGCAGAACGCCCTGACGACCGGCGATTTCGTCCTCAAGGCCGGCCGCGCGGCGGACAGTAAGGACGTGGCGGCGGTGGCCGCCGGCGTGCTGGTGCAGCTCGGCCCCTGCGACGCGGCGATGTGCCAGATCACCGCCGACGGCTACCGGGGCTGGGCGCCGCGCGATCAACTCTGGGGCGCAACCGCCACAAAAGGTTGACTTTACCCCCGCCAGGCGGTGGGAAGGCGCCTGTTTCAGCGCCTTTCACAGGATAAAACCGATGCCTGGTCCGCACGATTTCCACACCCCCAAGTCTTCCTATTCGAAGGAAGACCTCCTGCTCAGCGGCAAGGGCGGCTATTTCGGCCCCGGCAACGCACAGTTGCCCGAACCGCCGATGCTGATGATGGACCGGATCACCGAGATCAGCACCGATGGCGGCCCGTTCGGCAAGGGCCATGTGGTCGGCGAACTCGATATCCATCCCGACCTCTGGTTCTTCAAGTGCCACTTCCCCGGCGACCCGGTCATGCCGGGCTGCCTCGGCCTTGACGCCATGTGGCAGGCCGTCGGCTACTGGCTCGGCTGGTCAGGCTCGCCCGGCAAGGGCCGCGCCCTCGGCGTCGGCGAAGTGAAGTTCACCGGCGAGATCACCCCGGACAAGAAGCTCGTGCGCTACGAGATCGACATCAAGCGCGTACGCCGCGGCAAGCTGAACCTCGGGATCGCGGACGGCCGCGTCTATGTCGACGGCGAGCACGTCTACACCGCGCTCGACATGAAAGTCGGCCTCAAGAACCTCGAGAAAGACGCGTAAGACCCGACCAGAAACTGTCCACACGGGCGGCCAGGACGTCTGGACTGAATTCGCCTCGCAGGCGAGTTCAGAGCCCGGCGATTCGGGCCACGTCTGCCCAGGACGGCTCGAGGAAAAGACCCACGATCACGAAGATGGCGATGGCGATACGCATGTCGGCTCCCGGCGGGGCACGCGCCCCGGCTCGGGCCCCGAATTGCAGGAAGCGTGCCGGAAACTTGACGCGCCCTGCAGGCCCGCCTAGCCCTCGCGGCAGACCTCAAATCAACCAAGGGAGCCCCCGATGGCCGATGACTGGAACATGCCCAAGGGCGACCTGATGAAGGGCAAGCGCGGCATCGTCATGGGCGTCGCCAACCAGAACTCGATCGCCTGGGGCATCTCGAGCCAGCTCGCCGCGCAGGGCGCCGAGATCGCCTTCACCTACCAGGGCGAAAACCTCGAACGCCGCGTACGCCCGCTGGTCGAGTCGATCGGCATGGACACGATGATCTCCGCCGACGTGACGGACGATGCCTCGATGGACGCCGCCTTCGCCGCCATCAAGGCGAAGTGGGGCCGAATCGACTTCCTCGTTCACTCGATTGCCTTCGCTGGCAAAGACGAGCTGCAGGGCTCGATGGTGGCCAACACCACACGCGAAGGCTTCCGCCGCGCGATGGATATCTCCGTATACAGCTTTATCGACTGCGCCCGCCGCGCCTCCGAACTCATGCCAGATGGCGGCTCGATCATCTGCATGACCTATCTCGGCGCCGAGCGGACTGTGCCGTCCTATAACGTCATGGGCGTCGCCAAGGCCGCGCTCGAAGCCTCGACCCGCTACGCCGCGCGTGACCTCGGCCCGCAGGGCATCCGCGTCAACGCGATCTCCGCCGGCGCCATGCGCACGCTCTCGCTCGCCGGCATCAAGGGCGGCAAGAGCCTGATGGGCACGGGCCGCAGCTGGTCGCTCCTGAAGGAAGACACCAGCATGGAAGGCGTCGCCGGCTGCGCGCTCTACCTGCTCTCCCCGCTCGGCCGCTCGATCGCGGGCGAAGTGATCCACGTCGACGCGGGCTTCCACGTCGTTGGCGTTCCGGACGCCGCCGAGGAAGAATAGGCCGGTCCCTGACGATTCCGCCGGGACTTGACCTCGCTCCGCCTTCACGCGAAAAGACGCGCCTAACCGGAGCGTCTATGTCTCTCAACCTGTTCGAGTCCCGCTAGAGGGCCTGCCGCACGTGCACGGAGCATTCCGTGCGAGGCAGGCCGACAAGAGCGACGCCCCGGCGCCAATGCGCGACGGACACGTTTTTGTGCGCCCTCTGCTCCGAGAGCACGGCGCAAAGCCGGACACTCAAACAAATGGATATTTCACGCGAGGAGCAGCGTGTGCTGCACCTGTTGGCGCAAGGCGGATGGATTGACGTCAAGCATGGCGACGGCGCCAAGATCATCGAGGCCGATTGCTTCACCCGCGAGGGCTGGCGCTATACCGGCCTGAGGCTCGACCTTTTCCGCAAGCTGAAACGCCGGGGCACCATCGCCTCGAGCGCAGGCAAACCCTACCGCATCACACGGCGAGGCCTGCGCCTCGTGCGGTCTCAGCCTGACAATTGCTAGCAGGCGTTCGCCCCGTCCTTGCCGGCAGGCAAAGACGGGGCCCTTGCCGGGCGCCGGAAATTCGCGGACCAATTGCCCGGCCACCTGCCGGAGACGCCCATGCCACGCTTTTCGCCCCTGACACTCTTCCTGATGCCTGGCGCGCTGGCCCTCGGCAGCTGCTCCGGCATCCCGGACGGGCCGCTGGCGGCAGACGGCACACTCTGCCCGGGCGTCGCGACCTACGATGTCGAAGCAATCCGCGCGGAGAATGACGAGACGCCTGAACGCGCCGCAAGGATCGCCGAGCTGGTGTCCGCCACGCCGCTGCCGCCGGGCGCCGAGGACGCGGAAACGCGCATCCGTGTCCGCGTGCCGCCGGGCGGCCTGTCGGGCCTCGATACGCGCGTGACGCTCTGGAAGGGCGCCGGCGATGTCTGGCAAATCGCCACGAACAATGTCGATCACCACGCGCCTCCGCCCCCGCCACCTCCGCCCCCACCGGTCGATGAGAACGGCGCGGTGCTGCCCGGATACGAACACCTGCTGGAGCCGCCGAGACCAAAACCGCCTTACCTGACCTCGGCCCTGGATGCAGTGAGCGCCGCGAAGGTGGACGCCGCGCTTGCAGACGCCTGCTTCAAGGCAGGGCCGGACCGCCTGCCCTATGACCTGCCGCTGCGCAAGAAATCCGAACGCGGGCAGACTTCCTGGCTGTGCCCGCCGGATTCAGCTTTCTATTCAGCGGAAGTGCAGGTGCCCGGAGAGGCCCCGCGTTACATTTCCCATGCCTGCTATATGGACTTTGCCACCTCGCAGTTCCTGAGCCTGACGGCCTATCTCGACGCCGCGCCCGCACTGGAGGCCGAATGACCGCGCGCATCTTCCTCTGGGTCGGCCATCCCCGCGAAACCTCGCTAAGCCATGGCATGGCGGACGCGTATGAGCGCGGCGCAAGGGCGAACGGCGCCGAGACGCGCCGGATGCACCTGTCGGACATGGTCTTCGATCCGGACCTGCATGACGGCTACCACGCCCGCAAGACGCTGGAGCCCTGCCTCGAAGAGTGGCGGGCCAACATCATGTGGGCGAACCATATCTGCTGGGCCTATCCGCAATGGTGGGGCGGCATGCCGGCGAAGATGAAAGGCGTGATCGACCGCGCCTACCTGCCCGGCTTCGCGATGCGCTATCACGAGAAGGATCCGTGGTGGGACAAGCTGCTGACCGGGCGCTCGGCCGACGTGCTGATGACATCCGACGGCCCGGCCTGGTTCGACCAGCTCATGTACGGGCGGCCAGCCAAGCTGCAGGTGGAAAACCTCGTGCTGAAATTCGCCGGCATCAAACCCGTCCGTACCCTGCAGGTCGGCACGGTGAAGGACGCCAAGTCCGAAAAGATCGCCGCCTGGCTGAAACAGGCCGAGGCGCGGGGCGAAGCCGCCGCCCGCCGCCTCAAGGCATAACCGTCACCGCCGGCCCGAGAAACCGGATCCAGTAGAACGACCGCCGGTCCTCGCCGGGCTGCGTGGCGTAGGCGGCGAGGCGGGCGTCGGCTTTCACCGGCGGCAGGCGCACGGCGGGGACGGGATCGCCTTCCTCCGTAACCAGATCAAACCGCACGAAGGTCCACCCCTCCAGCCCCTTCGGCGCGCGCAGGCGCGAGGCCTCTGACAGGCGCAGCGGCGCCGCTTCCGGCAGCGTGCCCGACAGGCGCAGGAAGACCTGCGTCACCCAGACGCCGCCTTTCGTGCGCACCACGCCGAAGGCCACATGCGTCGCCTTCGGATGCAGGATGTTCACCCGGTGACCCGGGCTGTTCATCAGGTTCTGGTGCAGCCGGTCCAGCGCAAAGTCCGGGTCCATCCGGCCGGCGGATTTCGACACGGTGGCGACATTCTCGGCCGAGAAGTCCGCGAGCGCCGTGCGGTCGAAGGCCGCCACGCGCTCATCGCTGGCGCGCCCGTCCGGACCCTCATGGCCGAAGAAGGAATTGACCGCCATGTCGAGCGAGTGGAAGCGCGCCGCGCCGCGAAGCTCGGTGCGGGCCTGTACGGGCGCAAGGCCCGCCGCGCGGCGCTCCGCGTTGACGCGCTTGAGGAAGCCCGCTTCCAGCGCCGCGTCAAAGGCAAAGCCCTCCGGCGGCGCGGCGAGGCAAGCATTGCCGCGCTCGACATAGCCTGCCACATCGGCCGGGCGGTCCAAGGTGCCGAGCTCGCAGGCGAGCGCCGGAGCGCCCGCACAAACCATCAGGACGAGGACAAGAAAGCCGCGCATGCGAAGCTATGCCTAGCATGCTTCGCGCGGGCATTCACCGGTCAGATCACACCGGCGGTCTGCAGGCGCGTCAGCACCGGCGCCATCATCCGGTCGATCGCCTCGGCGGAAGGTTTCACGTCGCCGTAAGCGGGCACGCCCTCGTCGGCGATCACCAGATCGGCCTCGAACATCGCCGGATAGGTGAAGCGGTAGTGCGCAGCGCGGACGGTGGACATGTACTGCATCAGCACCGAGTCGACCGTGCGGCCCCGCTCGATCACGTCGCGGCGGATGCGGCGCGCGAGGCGCAGGTCGTCCGGCGTGTCGACATAGACCGAGAGGTCGATGAGCGAGCGGATCTTCGGCATCGACAGCGCGTGGATCCCTTCAAGGATCAGCACCGGCGCGGACTCGATCCGGCGGGTTTTGTGAGAGCGGTCATGCAGTTCGTAATCATAGATCGGCTGGTCCACCGCCTCGCCGGCTTTCAGGGCCTTCAGGTCCGAAACAAGGTGGTCGACTTGCTTGGATTTCGGGTCGTCATAGTTGATGCCCTTGACCAGTGCGTGGCGCTCGTCCTCGCTCTCCGGAGCGCCGTAGAAACTCATCGGATGGTAATAGGCGTCCTCGCCGAACATCACCGCCTTGCCGGGCCCGAGCCGCTCGAGCAGCGCCACCGCCAGCGTCGACTTGCCGGAGCCGGAGCCGCCGGACATCGCGATCAGGAACGCTTTCTTCTTCGACATTTCAAACGCCCTTTTGCCCGCAATTGGCTTTCCCATGAAAAAGGGCCGCCCCACAAGGAGCGGCCCTTCCGATTTTCAGAAGCTGCGGGGCGATTACTCGCCGGCGTCCGCGCCTTCGATTTCCTTGCCGGTCTCCTGGTCGACGACCTTCATCGACAGGCGAACCTTGCCCTTCTCGTCGAGGCCCATCAGTTTCACCCAGACCTTGTCGCCCTCTTTGACCATCTCTTTCGGGTGGCCAATACGCTTGTTGGCCATCTGCGAGACATGGACGAGGCCGTCCTTCGGACCGAAGAAGTTGACGAACACGCCGAAGTCTTTCATCGACACGACCTTGCCTTCGTAGATGGCGCCGATCTCGGCTTCCGCCGTGATGCCGCGGATCATCTTGATGGCGGCGTCGATCGACTTGCGGTCGAGCGCAGAGATCTGCACCGTGCCGTCGTCCTCGATGTTCACCTTGGCGCCCGTCTGGTCGACGATGCCTCGGATGACCTTGCCGCCGGAACCGATGACGTCACGGATCTTGTCGACCGGGACCTTCATGATTTCCATCTGCGGGGCGGTTTCAGCCAGCTTGCCGCGGGCGGAGGAGAGGCCCTTCGCCATTTCGCCGAGGATATGGTGACGGCCACCTTTCGCCTGATCGAGGGCCTTGCCCATGATCTCGCGCGTGATGCCGGCCACCTTGATGTCCATCTGGAGCGAGGTGATGCCCTTCTCCGTACCGGCCACCTTGAAGTCCATGTCGCCGAGGTGATCTTCATCACCCAGGATGTCGGAGAGGACGGCAAAGTCCTTGCCTTCAAGGATCAGGCCCATCGCGATGCCGGAAACCGGACGCGTGATCGGCACGCCGGCATCCATCATGGCGAGGGAGCAACCGCAGACCGTCGCCATCGAGGACGAGCCGTTGGACTCGGTGATCTCGGAGACGAGACGGATCGTGTACGGAAAGTCCTCATGCTTCGGCAGGACGGCTTGCAGCGCGCGCCAGGCCAGTTTGCCGTGGCCGATCTCGCGGCGTCCGGCGCCGCCGAGGCGGCCGGTCTCCCCCACCGAGTACGGAGGGAAGTTGTAGTGCAGCATGAACTTCTCTTTGCGGGTGCCGTCCAGGCCTTCGATGTATTGTTCGTCGTCGGAGGTTCCGAGCGTCGTGACGCAGATCGCCTGCGTCTCGCCGCGCGTGAACAGGGCCGAGCCGTGCGTGCGGGGCAGGAAGCCTGCCTCGGCGAGGATCGGACGGATCTGGTCCAGCTTGCGGCCGTCGATGCGCTCACCCGTTTTCAGGATGTCGCCGCGCACCACCGAAGCTTCGGCTTCCTTGAACGCGGTCTTGAACAGCTCACCGGACATCTCGCCGGGCGCCTCATCGGTGCCGACGAGTTTCGCCTTGGCCGCATCGCGCGCCGCGCCGACGGCAGCATAACGCTCGCCCTTGGCGGTGATCTTGTAGGCTTTCGACAGGTCCTTGCCGACGATCTTCTCGATCGCTTTCACGGCGGCGGAGTTGTCTTCGGCTTCGAAGTCGAACGGGGCGTTGGCGGCTTTCTCGGCGAGCTGGATGATCGCATCGATCACCGGCTGCATCGCGTCATGGCCGGCGACCACGGCGCCCAGCATGATTTCTTCCGAAAGCTCGTAGGCTTCCGATTCCACCATCATCACGGCGTCGGACGTGCCGGCGAGGACGAGGTCGAGATCGGATTCTTCAATTTCAGCCTGGGTCGGGTTGATGACATACTTGCCATCGATATAGCCGACGCGGGCAGCGCCGATCGGGCCCATGAACGGGGCGCCGGACAGCACGAGCGCGGCGGACGCGCCGATCATGCCGAGCACGTCGGCATCGTTTTCGAGGTCATACGAGAGAACGGTGATGATCACCTGGACTTCGTTCTTGAAGCCCTTGACGAACAGCGGGCGGATCGGCCGGTCGATGAGGCGCGAGGTCAGCGTCTCTTTCTCGGTCGGGCGGCCTTCACGCTTGAAGAAGCCGCCGGGAATGCGGCCGGCAGCGAAGTATTTTTCCTGGTAGTTGACGGTCAGCGGGAAGAAGTCCTGACCCGGCTTGGCCGACTTTGCGAAGACGGCGGTCGCGAGCAGCGTGGTGTCGCCATAGGTAACCATGACGGCGCCGTCTGCCTGACGCGCCACATGGCCCGTCTCGATGGTGAGTGTGCGGCCGGCCCATTCCAGCGACACGGATTGTGTATTGAACATGTCTGTCTTTCTTTCACATACGAAAAGCCCGCCATGGCCCTATTGCCTGGCGGGCTTGTTTTGGAACTAGCGGCGGATGCCGAGTTCCGTGATGAGCTTCGTGTAACGAGCTTCATCCTTGCCCTTGACGTAATCAAGGAGCTTCCGGCGGGTGGCGACCATGGTCAGCAGGCCCCGGCGGGAGTGGTTGTCTTTCTTGTTGGCCTTGAAGTGGTCCGTCAGGCCGTTGATGCGGGCCGTGAGGATCGCAACCTGGACTTCCGGCGAGCCCGTATCGCCCGGTTTCGTGGCGAACTTCTTGATGAGCTCTTGCTTGTGTTCAGCGGTAATCGACATCGAAAAAGCCTTCTGGTTTCGCGCCCGCGGGCGCTGGGTTCATTAATCGCCTGAATTGGCGGGGTTTTTTGGGAGCGGGCCTGATCAGGTGGCCACAGCCGGGATGTCGTCCAGCAGGGTCAAGAGACAGTGCCTCCGCCCCAAAAACGGGCTTATGACTCAAATGGGGGGGAATGGGAAGGGGCCGGGGTGATTCCGGCGCCAAACCGGGTAGAGTCTGCAAGGAATCGCCCCGGACCCCCCAAATGCCCGAAATCACGTCCCTCCCCTCCGACATCGCACACATCATCCAGCTGGCCATCGCGCCGGTGTTCACGCTCGCCGGCATCGGCGCGCTGCTGAACGTGATGGCCAACCGCCTCGCCCGGGTGGTCGACCGGTGGCGGGCGCTGGAGAGCGGTCTCGCCTCTGATGACGAGACGTCCCGCCGCCTCCACCACACCGAGCTCGGCGTGCTCGACCGGCGCATGGTGCACATACACCGCGCCATTGCGCTGTGCACGCTGGCCGCCCTGATGATCTGCCTCGTGATCATCCTCTTGTTCACCGGCCAGCTGATCGCCATCCCGGTGGCGACCGCCGTGTCGATTCTGTTCGTTGTCTCGATGCTGCTGCTCGTCGTCGCGCTCGTCTCCTTCTACATCGAGGTGACGATCGCCAGCCGCATCCTGCGCGTCACGCGCGCAGTGCTGGAGGCGGGGAAGAAGGGCTGAGCGAGGCAAAAGCCGGCGCCCGGCTTGCGCAACCAAATCCGCCCCCGCCCGATTCAAAATCCGCAACCGCCTCAAGCGCCTGAAAGATTTCGCCGGAAAACGTGCGCCACACCCCTCGGCGCGGGGTTATACTCAGCTCACCCCCGCACGACGGTCGGATAGAGGCCAAAGGCCGAAATCCGACAGCCCCGAGAACCAGCGATAGCCGATCGATACCAAGTGATAAAAAATGAGAATCCTTGAGAATGAATCGACATCAAGAATACAAAGCCTGCAACAGGATGAGGCCGTCTGTGAGCGCCGCAAGAGGATTTGCGCCTACAAAAAACGCGGCTCCGGAAAATAAAACCCATCCCCGTCAAGCCGTTGTGAAATCCCTCCCCGAACCTTCCGCAACACCTCCGCCCACGGATCCCTGCAAAACGCCCGGATTCAAGACCCTCAACCCTGGGAGAGGGAGCTTCCTCTGGACATCCCCTCCTCCCGGTGAAACGCTGGCACAAACAAGAGGGAGAGACACGCCATGCAAGTCGCCGCCTATGCCACACAGGGTCCCACAGACCTCCTGAAGCCCTTCGAGATCACAAGGCGCGACCTGCAGCCCGATGACGTACTGATCGAAGTCACCCATTGCGGCATCTGCCACAGCGACATCCACTCGGCCCGCAACGAATGGGGCCGCGCCAAATATCCCTTCGTGCCGGGCCACGAGATTGTCGGGCGCGTCAGCGCCGTCGGCCCCAAGGTGACGAAGCACAAGGTGGGCGATCTTGTCGGCGTCGGCTGCCTGGTGGACGCCTGCCTCAAATGCACCGCCTGCCATGACGGCGACGAGCAGTATTGCGAGAAAGGCTCGGTCGGCACCTATGGCGGCACCGAGCCGGTGATCGGCGGGCCGACCTATGGCGGCTATTCGAAACAGATCGTCGTGCGCGACAGTTTCGTCCTGAAGATCTCCGAAAAGCTCGACCCCGCTGCCGCCGCGCCCCTGCTGTGCGCCGGCATCACCAGCTGGTCACCGCTGAAGCATTGGGCTGTCTCGAAAGGCGACAAGGTCGGCGTCATCGGCCTTGGCGGCCTCGGCCACATGGGCATCAAGTTCGCCGTCGCGCTCGGCGCCGAAGTCGTGATGATCACCACCTCGCCGGAAAAGGGCGCGGATGCCCGCCGTCTCGGCGTGTCGGATGTGCTGGTCTCGAATGACCGTGAACAGATGAAAGCGCATCGCGGCAGTTTCGATTTCCTGCTCAACACCGTGCCGGTCAAGCACGACCTCAATCCCTATCTCGGCCTGCTGGCACGCAATGGCACGATGGTCATCGTCGGCGCGATCGAGCCGCTGGAGGAAATGCATGGCGGCCTGCTGCTCGCCAACCGCCGCAGCGTCGCGGGCTCCGGCATCGGCGGCATCGCGGAGACGCAGGAGATGCTCGATTTCTGCGCGGAACATAACATCGTCTGCGACATCGAAATGATCGACATGAAAGACGTGAACCCCGCCTATGACCGCGTGGTCAAGGGCGACGTCAAATACCGCTTCGTGATCGACATGGCGACGCTTTAGACCGCGAACACGCGCACGGGCTCGAAATGCCCGGCGCGTACTTCGCCGAGCGCGACCGCATCATCCCCTGCAAGGGCCAGCGCCATCCGGTCATCTTCCTCCGCGCGACCGGCGCGCCAGCCTTCGACGACGTGCGGCAGCAGCATGATCGTGCGCCCCTGACGCAGGTTGCCGGCATCGTTCGTGGTGACCTGCACTTGCGGCAGGGCGGTCAGCACCGCGTGCAGCGGTTTGAGGTGCGCGAACAGTCCCTCCCGGTCCTCGGCCAGCGCCTGCAGGTCGGCAACTGAAACGGCCTTCGCCGCCTCGAACGCGCCGACGCGCGTGCGCCGCAGCTGGCTGATATGGCCCTCGGCGCCGAGGTCGGCGGCCAGGTCCCGCGCCATCGCACGGACATAGAATCCCTTGCCGGACACGACGTGGATCACCGAATGATCCGCATCCGGCATACCGATCACCTTGGCGGCGTGAACATCCACTTCGCGCGCCTCAAGCTCGAACACCTCGCCGCCCCGGGCGAGATCGTAGGCCCGCTCGCCCGCCACCTTGATGGCGGAAAATTTCGGCGGCACCTGCCGGATCTTGCCAATATAGTTCTTCAGCGCGGCTTCCACCGCCTCACGCGCGGGTCGCACATCGGACGTCGCGGTTATATCGGCTTCGGCGTCCTGGCTGGCGGTGGAGATGCCCCAGCGGATCGTGAAGACGTATTCCTTTTCGGAATCCATCGCCCACTGGACGGTCTTCGTCGCTTCGCCCAGCGCGATCGGCAGGATACCGTCCGCCAACGGATCGAGCGTGCCGCCATGGCCGACCTTCTCGGCATTGAACAGGCGTTTGACGATCGCGACGGCCTGCGTCGAGGTCATGTCGACGGGCTTGAACAGGTTCAGCCAGCCCGTGACGGGCTCGCCCTTGCGTTTTCTCTGGCGGGACAAAGTATTCTCCAAAGGGTCCGGGCGGGCGGGTCGAACGCGCGTCTGGACCAGATACTGAAGGGCGCCGCTTATCCGGTAAGGGCCGTGCGCGTCAATCCATGCGGCAGCGCGCCGCGCCCGGCCAGGACAGCTCAGGCCGCGGGAGGCGGCCCATCTTCCTCGTCATCCATGACGTCCGCCACGGCAGGCCGGATCGGCGCCGCGCCTTTAGGCATGCGGAGGTTGACGATGTCTAGGTTGAGGTCGAAGTCGCCGGTAGTCGAGGTATCGCCAGAGTCCAGCTTGTGGCGGATCACGTCGCGGATTTTCGTCAGGACTTCGCGGTTGTTGTCGACCAGCGGAATCTGGCGACCGTCCGAGGTGCCGATCAGGAGGCGGTAGTAGGGCTCCTGCTTCTTCAGCTTCATCGCGATCATCGCGGCGCGCACACCGAGGACCAGGCCGAGCAGCATCAGCAGCGCGCCCACCATCAGGCCGATCACGCCGTCGCCCTGCGCCGGGCGGATCGCCCACCAGGCAAAGCCGGCAAGGCCGAAGAACAGGAAACCGACGCAGGCGGTGGCATACACGCTCTGGGTTTTCCGGTTGGCCGGCGTGTCCCAGGGAAAGAAATCATGCCGTTCGACGGTCATCGTCGCGATGCGGCGGATGGCGATCGTGTCGTCCCCAAGCTGCAGCGATGCGGCCGAGACTTCGCCCTGGCGTGCACCTTCCTGGTCAATGGTCTGGCGTTGCATGCCCTGATTCCCCGGCTTCTTGCGCAATGTTCGTGTCGATACTGGGCGCTGAGCTGTCAAATGACAAAGCATCAAGGCAGAAACGCGGCAATTCCGCCGCCGGGTTCAGCCTTCGACGTCGCGCCGGACGCGCGGATCGGACAGCAGCTTGTCGATGGCGGTGGCCTCATCGTACGATTTGTCGGCGATGAAGTGCAGTTCCGGCGTGAACTTGAGGTCGATCTCGCGCCCGAGGCGCCCGCGCAGGAAGGCTCCTGCCCGGTTCAGCGCACCAGCGAGCCGCGCGCGGCCTTCCTCGGAATCGTCGCCCAGAGGTGTGACGTAGACCTTGGCGCGCCGCAGGTCCGGCGAACAGCGTACTTCGCCCACCGTGACCAGCACGCCGGTGAGTTCCGGATCGCGCAAGTCTTCGCGCGCGATGACATCGGCGAGCGCATGGCGGATGATCTCGCCGGCGCGCAACTGGCGCTGCGACGGCAGACCGGGGGTCGAAGGTTTCTTGGCCATCAGTGGCTTACCCTTGAAGTGACAAATTCCGTGAAGGTGGCCCGGCGGGCCGTATCATTTCCGAACCAGGCTTCCGGGATGATCAGCGTGTCGGCGCCCTCGATGAAGACAGCCAGATGGCCCGGTCCGACGTCAATCTTGCGGATTCCGGTCCACCCGATCCGGGTTTCGACCGGACCGCGGCGCACCGAAAGGCAGTCTTCCGTCACCGTCACCTGCGTGTCGAGGGTGAGTTCGGTGCCTCGTCCGGGGCGGTTGCGATAGGACCAGCGCATGAAGATCAGATACCACGCAATGCCCGCAAAGGCAGCCAGATTGGCCGAGACCAGGATCTGCAGCAGCGTATCCCAGCCCATCGACCGCGCCACATCTTTCGCCAGCAGGGCGACGCTGGCCGAGATGATCGGCGCGGTGAAGCCCGCATAGTAAAGCGCGGTCGGCCCGATGGTGCCGGTCCGGCTGACCCGGACCAGCCGCTTGAGATCGCGGCTTGTCAGCCGTCCGGATACCGCCAGGGACTCGCTCATCCCGAAAGACTAGGCGAGCGTCCTTGCGATTTCCTCAACCTGGAAGCACTCGATCTTGTCGCCCGTACGAATGTCTTCGTAACGCTCGAACGCCATGCCGCATTCCATGCCCGAATTGACCTCGGACACTTCATCCTTGAAGCGCTTGAGCGTCTTGAGCTTGCCTTCGTGGATGACGACGTTGTCGCGCAGCAGGCGCACGCCGCAACCGCGCATGACCTTGCCTTCGGAAATCCGGCAGCCGGCAACCTTGCCGACCTTCGTGATGTTGAAGACTTCGAGGATGTCCGCGTAGCCGAGGAAGGTTTCGCGCTTCTCCGGGGCGAGCATGCCCGACAGGGTCGATTTGACGTCGTCGAGCAGGTCGTAGATCACCGAATAGTAGCGTATTTCCACGCCTTCGCGCTCGGCAAGGTCGCGCGCCTGCTTGTTGGCGCGGACGTTGAAGGCGAAGATCGGCGCGTTCGACGAACGGGCCAGCAGGACATCGGATTCCGAAATCCCGCCCACGGCGCCATGGATGACCTTGGCGCGGACTTCTTCGGTCGAGATCTTGTCGAGCGACATCGAGATGGCCTCGACGGAGCCCTGGACATCGGCCTTGAGGACGATCGGAAGTTCGCGGGTTTCCACGGTGCCGTCCTTGAGACGCAGCAGCAGCTGGTCGAGCGAGGCGCGGGCCGCAGCCCCTGCTCCGCCGGACACCTGACGCTTCGTCCGGATACGGTATTCCGTGATCTCGCGGGCACGTGCTTCGCTGTCGACGACAACCATCGGCTCGCCCGGATCGGGCGCGCCGTCCATGCCGAGCACTTCGACCGGAAGCGAGGGGCCTGCGCCGTCAAGCTGCTGGCCCCGCTCGTCCACGAGGGCGCGGACCTTGCCCCACTGGGCGCCGGCCACGACAATGTCGCCGCGCTTCAGGGTGCCGCGCTTGATCAGCACGGTGGCGACCGGGCCGCGGCCCTTGTCGAGCTTGGATTCGATCACGACGCCGTCGGCTTCGCGGTTCGGGTTGGCTTTCAGCTCAAGCACTTCGGCCTGCAGCGAGATCGCGTCGGTGAGTTCGTCGAGGCCTTCGCCAGTCTTGGCCGAAACCTTGACCGCGATGGTCACGCCGCCCATCGATTCGACCTGGATGTCGTGCTGCAGGAGGTCCGTCAGCACCTTGTCCGGGTTGGCATCATAGAGGTCGGTCTTGGTGACCGCCACGATGATCGGGACGCCGGCCGCCTTGGCGTGATTGATGGACTCGATCGTCTGCGGCATGATCGAATCGTTCGCCGCAATGACGAGGATCGCAATGTCGGTGGCGTTGGCGCCGCGGGCACGCATGGCCGTGAAGGCAGCGTGGCCGGGCGTATCGAGGAAGGTGATCCGCTCGCCCGATTTCAGCTGCACCTGGTAGGCGCCGATATGCTGCGTAATGCCGCCGGCTTCGCCGGAGACCACGTCGGTCTTGCGAAGCGCGTCGAGCAGCGAGGTCTTGCCGTGGTCGACGTGGCCCATGATCGTCACGATCGGGGCGCGCGGCTGCAGGTCGGTATCGTCGTCGGCGAGGCCTTCGAGGCCGATCTCGACGTCGGCTTCCGACACGCGTTTCACGGTGTGGCCGAATTCGGACGCGATCAGTTCGGCTGTGTCGGCGTCAACGATATCGTTGCCGCGCAGCATCTGGCCTTCCTTGATCATGAACTTCACGACGTCGGCGACGCGTTCGTTCATGCGGCCGGCAAGATCCTGCAGCGTGATGGTTTCGGGAAGGGTGACTTCCACCGCAACCTTGTCGCGGTCTCCGGCGCCGCCCATCTTGCGCTCGCGTTCGCGCTCGCGCGCGCGGCGCACAGAGGCGAGGGAGCGCTGGCGGTCGGCGTCATCGCCGAGGGCAGACGCAATGGTCAGTTTGCCCTGGCGGCGCGCACCGGTATCGCGGCTGCGGGCGGCGGCTTCACGGGCACGGTCGCCGGCGCCGCGGTCATCCTTGACCGGCTTGCCGCCGCCGCCGCGCTTGGCGCGGCCGGCCTCTTCATCTTCAACCGGAACGACCGCCGCTGGCGACGCTGCGTCAGCGCGCGGGCGCACCTTGGTTGGACGATCGACCACAGGCTCCTTCGGCGCGGCTTCGGCGATCTTGCGGGCTTCTTCCTCGGCCTTGCGGCGCGCTTCGGCGCCGTCGCGGTCGCGGCCTTCCTGGGCCTTGCGCTCCTGTTCGGTGCGCAGGCGGTCCTGGGACGCCTTTTCCTTCTGTTGGTCTTCGGCGCGTGCGGACTCTTCGGTCTTGCGGCGCTCGAGAACTTTCTGGCGGGCTTTCAGTTCGACAACCGTGATCCCGAGCTTCGAGGCGAGCGCGACAAGCTTCGCCTCCATCGATTCCGAGACAGGGGTTGGCGAGTCCGCAGCTTGTCCAGCCGCAGGCGCACCGCCAGCCGTAACCGGGCGGCGTTTTTTCGTCTCGACCACTACCTGTTTGGAGCGGCCGTGGCTGAAGCTCTGCTTCACTGTGCCGGCGGACTTGCGCACGACTGTCAGCGGCTTGCGCCCACCGGAATTGCCTTGATCGTTGTTATCGCTCATTCGTCCTACATATCATATTCTGAGCCCGGACGCCCATGCGTCCCGGCAGATTCCGTTACCGATCCGGTTCAGGGAACCAGTCAAGTTCGGGAGCAGCGCGAAATCCGGTGAGGCGCCGGTAGGCGACTTCCCAGTTCTTCGCGATAGCGCCCCGGCGGACGAGGCCGTGTATCACACGGTCGCGTCCGAAAGCCATGCCCAATTCCTGCGAGCTGAGCGCTCCGGCTACTTTCACGTCGCTATATATGGCTTTAGCGAGAAAATACACCTTGTTGCGCCCATCCTCTGCGCCGTCGCTGGCTTCGAGGAGAAAGGCGGGTTCCTTGCCGCGCAGCGCGTCGCGCACCTGGTCGTGGCCCTGGATGGCGAGGCCTGCCTTGCGGGCGAGGCCGAGAAGTTCCACGCAGCGTTTGACGAGCAGGCGTTCGGTCAGATCCGAAAGTCCTTCCGGAACCGTCACCGCACTCTTGAAGCCGCGCGCGAAGGCGCCCTTGGCGGCCGCCGTATCGACATGCCGGCGCTCGGCCCCCACCCAAACGCCCCTGCCCGGCAGGCGGTCGGCGACGTCCGGCGTGACAATATTGTCCGGAGACAGAACAAAGCGGATCATCGCCTCCTTCGGGAGGCGCTCGCGGGTGACCGCGCACTGACGCTCCGGCGATGCCGAAGCATCGCCGTCGTCAGTTTCATCATTTTCGGAGATCAGACCCGGTTCACTGCTCGGGTACGGCTTCTTCATCGCCGCCCTCCATCTGCAGGTCGGCGAGGTCGATGCCGAGTTCCTCGGCGAGGCTTTCCTCGTCGTCGTCATTGTTGCCGAGCTCGCCGAGGGCGAGGAGTGCGCGCTCCTCTTCGGTCAGTTCCGGCGCTTCCTCGTCGCCGGCTTGCTGGGCGATCAGGGCGTCGACGGCTTCCTGTTCGATCCAGCCCGCGATGACGCGCGCCTTCATGATGAACATCTGGGCGTCGTCCTTGCGCATCTCGCCCTTCTTCAGGATGCCTTCGACCCAGACGGGTTTGCCGTCCGGACCGGGCTCGCGGTAGCCGGTGATGTCGTCCGGCACGAGGCCGGCCACGTCTTCGACCGTCTTGACGCCCTGTTCGCCGAGCTTCACGGCGAAGGACGGCGTCATGCTGTCGAGCTCCATCACGTCATCCTCGACGCCAAGTTCGCGGCGCTTGGTGTCGTTCTCGACGGCGACGCGGTCCAGGAACTCGCGGGCGCGTTCCTGCAGCTCTTCGGCCACGTCTTTGTCGAAGCCTTCGATGGTGATGAAGTCTTCCGGCGCAACGAAGGCGATCTCCTCAACCGATTCGAAGCCTTCGGACGCGAGGAGCTGGGCGAGGGTTTCGTCCGCATCCAGAGCTTTCATGAAGAGGTCCGTGCGCAGCTGGAACTCCTTCTGGTAGCGTTCGGAGTCTGCCGACTCGGTGATCAGGTCGATCTGCCAGCCGGTCAGCTGCGAGGCGAGGCGCACGTTCTGGCCGCGGCGGCCGATGGCGAGCGGGAACTGGTCGTCGGCAACGACAACCTCGACGCGGCGCTCGTCTTCGTCGAGCACGACTTTCGAGACTTCGGCCGGCTGCAGCGCGTTCACGATGAACGTGGCGGCGTCATAGTTCCACGGGATGATGTCGATCTTCTCGCCCGAAAGCTCGCCGACAACCGCCTGCACGCGCGCGCCGCGCATACCGACGCAGGCGCCGACGGGGTCAATGGAGCTGTCGTTCGAGATCACGCCGATCTTGGCGCGCGAGCCCGGGTCGCGGGCGCAGGCCTTGATCTGGATGACGCCTTCGTAGACTTCCGGCACTTCCTGCGCGAACAGCTTGCGCATGAAGTCCGGCGCGGCGCGCGACAGGAAGATCTGCGGGCCCTTCAGCTCGCGGCTGACCTTGTAGAGATAGGCGCGGACGCGGTCGTTCGGCTGGAAGTTCTCGCGCGGGATACCGTCATTGCGGCGGATGATGCCTTCGGCGCGGCCGAGATCGACGATCACGTGGCCATACTCGACGCGCTTGACGATGCCGTTGATGACTTCGCCGACACGGTCCTTGTACTCATTGTACTGACGCTCGCGCTCGGCATCGCGCACTTTCTGCGTGATCACCTGCTTGGCGGTCTGGGCGGCGACGCGGCCGAAGTCGAAGGGTGGAAGCTCTTCCTTCAGTTCGCTGCCGATTTCGAGCGAGGCGTCGATCTTCTTGGCTTCGGCGAGGCGCAGCTGCTTGGCTTCGTCTTCGAAGTTTTCCTCGGCGACGACCGTCTGCACGCGCCACAGCGTCTGTTCGCCGGTCGCAGGGTCGATCCGGGCACGGATGTCGTGCTCCTGGCCGTACTTGGCCTTGGCGGCCTTTTCGATGGCTTCCTGCATCGCTTCGATCACGATGCGCTGGTCGATCGATTTCTCTTCCGCGACCGCTTTCGCGATCTGCAGGATTTCAAGACGGTTGGCGGACACGCCTACGGTGGTCATTGGAGATCTCCTGTCTCTTCTTCATCTGTGTCGTCTTCGGACTCGTCGATCTCGAAATCGGCGAGCAGGTCTTCGTCTTCGTCCGGCTGCGGCGGCAGATTGCCAGCGGCGCGGGCGGCCTCGATCAGTTCATCGGTGAGCACGAGCGTGGCGCGGCTCATCTCGTGGACGCCGGCGACCAGTTCGGTCTCGTCGTCGATCTCAAGGTGCACCCCGTCCTCCCCTTCCGACACGATCGTGCCGGTGAACCGGCGGCGGCCATCGATGGGGCGCGCAAGTTCGATCCGGGCGGCGTGGCCGATCCAGCGGCCGAAGTCGCCGGGGCGGGTCAGCGGCCGGTCGATGCCGGGGGTGGACACTTCAAGGATATATGCTTCCGAGATCGGGTCGGCCTCTTCAAGGACCGGGCCCATGGCGCGGCTGAGGCGGGCGCAGTCCTCGACATCAGTCGGCGCCCCGCCAGCCTTCTCGGCCATCACCTGCAGGTGGGGCCGGCGGCCGCCCGAGACGCGCAGGCGCACGACTTCCATGCCGAGACGGTCCGCAACGGGGCGGATGATGTCCAGCAGGCGGCGTTCCTGTTCCGAGACGGCGATCATGAGAGGCGGGGCAAATCCGGATAAAGAAAAACGGCGGACCCGTTTCCGGACCCGCCGCCGATATATTTCGACTTGGCGGCTAGATAGTCGCGATTGGTCGGTCTGTCGAGGGGGTTGCTGAGGCAAATAGAAACGGCGGCCAGGTTGCCCGGGCCGCCGCATCTTCACCCTCAAGGGGCGAATGACTTAGAGGACCTTGAGGTCCACAGCCGAGGTTTTGCCGCGACGTTCGTCCTTGTGCAGTTCATACTGGATGGACTGGTTCTCGGCGAGCGTGCGCAGGCCCGAACGCTCAACGGCGGAAATGTGAACGAAAACGTCCGCACCGCCCTCGTCCGGCTTGATGAAGCCGAAGCCTTTTTGGTCATTGAACCACTTTACTTTTCCGGTTGCCATACTGGCCTTCCTTTACCGTTCCGGGCCGCGACAAGCGCGGGATGCGCCATGCCGGTGCCCATCGAAAGCGGGGGAGGGAAAGTCATTGCCGTCGGTCTGACGGGGTCTTGATATTCAGACCGACCGGTTTCGATGCGATCAAAAAGGCCACAAATGATGCGAAATGTCAATATTCTCCACAGGCTCAGATGCGCAGGAAATCGTACCAGATCGGGGCACAATCGCCGAGTTTCTTGGTCTCGTAGCGGGTGGTCACATGATCCGCGGGCGGACAGCGCCAGTCATCGGCGCGCGCAGCGGTCCATTCGAAGGCGTCATTCCCCAGAAAGGCGAGCAACGCCTCGTCGGCATAGCTGGCGACATCGGTGGCAAAGCGCAGGCGCCCGCCGGGGGCAAGGATACGCGCAAGGCCAGCCACGACGTCCGGCCGCACAAGGCGGCGTTTCTGCTGGCGCCGTTTCGGCCAGGGGTCCGGAAAGAGGATGAAGACACGCGCGATAGAGGCCGGCGCTAAAGCGTCCAGAAGCAGGCGCGCATCATCCGGCCACAGACGGACATTGGTGAGGCCGTTGTCCTCGATGCCGGCGATCGCCTTGGCGACGCCTTCTACGAAGGGCTCGCAGCCGATGAAACCGGTTTCCGGGTTGGCAGCCGCCTGCGCCACGAGATGTTCGCCGCCGCCGAAACCGATTTCCAGCCAGACGGCTCGAGCGGAAGGGAAAACGCTGAGGGGCTGAAAGTCCGGCGCCACCGGTTGCGGCAGGCGCCAGTGGTCGAGCCGGGTTTCGATCAGCTGCTGCTGGCGCGGCGACAGCGGGCGCCCGCCGGTGCGGCCGAACGTGCGGATCGGGCGATCCCTCAAACCCTCGTGTTCAGGCGCGCTCATGACGTAACCGGATCAATCCTGGCCGGAGCGGTTGTCGAAGGCGGAGGCGGCCGCGCGCACGGTGTTCAGCAACGACTTGCGCAGCGAGAGGTCCTCGATCTTCTGGAAAGCGGAAATGAGTTCCAGCATCTCAGGTGTCATAACCGGCGCGTGTGGTTCATCTTCGTCTTCGGCCAACTCCGCCTGTTCGGCCCCAAGGAATTCTTCGGCGCCGTCGAAGAAGTAACTGATCGGCACACCGAGTACACCGGCGATTTCGTACAACCGGCCCGCCGAGACACGGTTGACGCCCTTCTCGTATTTCTGGACCTGCTGGAACGTCAGCTCAAGCAGTTCGCCAAGGCGTTCCTGCGTCAGCTTGAGTTCGCGGCGGCGCCACCGGATACGCTGGCCGACAACCCGGTCGATGCCGCTCGGAAGTTTGCTGTCCGTCATCTTCCATCCCGTTCCGGCCCCGCCGCCTCGCGATCTAGGGACTTAACGCCTCCAGCCAAGGAAGGCCAGTAGCGCGAAAAGGCACAGGCTGAACCAGAACAGTCCCGCGCCGAGTCGGGTCTGGAAGACGGTAACGGGCGCAGGTTCCGGAATGCGGTCTCGGCCATAGGTGGTATCCCAGCCTTCCGGTGCTGTTTCTGCCGGAAGAGTGCGCATCGTCTCGCGGCCATACCCGTCCACGATGCCGGAGGCGCCCCGGTTGGCGGCGCGCACCATCGGCAGGCCGGTCTCGATCGTGCGGTAGCGGTTCTGCGCATAGTGCTGCGCAGGACCCATCCCGGCGCCGAACCAGGCATCGTTCGAGATCAGCACGATCCATTGCGCCCGGTCGGTCTCGTTCGCCTTGCGGGTGATTTCCGGGAACAGGCCTTCATAGCAGATCAGGGCGACGAAAGGCGGGATCTGCGCGGTGTCGATTGCCGTGGCCCCTCCCCCGGGACGGAATCCGGACGCCGCAAGACGCTGGGTGGTCGGCGGCAGCAACGCGGCAAACTCGCGGCCGAACGGAATGAAATCGACAGCAGCCAGTTCGCCGAACGGAACGAGGCGGTGCTTGTCATAGAGCGCGATGGGACCCGTATTGTTGGCCGATGCGTCGAGGACGGCGAGGCTGTTGTAATAGACCGGCGTGTCCTCGGAGAACCATTCATAGCGCGTGGCGCCGACGATCAGCTTGCGCTCGCCGATATAGGACGAGATGGCATCGAGCGAGTCCGACTCCTGCAGCAGGAAACCGGGCACGGCGCCTTCCGGCCAGATCACGATGTCGCCCGGGCGGCTGTCCGGATAGGTCAGCATGCGGACGTATTCGACGAGCACGGCGCCGGGCTCCATCCGGTCCCAGTCGGCTTGTGGCACGCCGGCGTCCATGATCACGACCTGCTGGTCGGTCATCGGCGATGGCGCCGCCGTGCGCTCTGCCCCCCAGGCCCAGCCGAGGGCGAGCGCGAGAACCGCCGCAAAGGACGGAGCCATACGCAGCCCCAGGCCGCGGGCATCACGCGTATCCACCAGCGCGGCCGGGGCCGCCATCACGAACACGGTGAGCAGGGTCAGCCAGTAGACGCCGCCGAGCGAGGCGGCCTGCGAGAGGGCGCCGCCGGGGATCCAGGTCGTGCCCGGCAGGTTCCACGGAAAGCCGCCAAAGAGGTGACCGCGCACCCATTCGGCGAGCGCGAAAAAGGCCGCGAAGACAAAGATGCGCGACGGCGAGGCTGACCAGAACGCGCCGGCCATCGCGGCGAAGGCGCCCCAGATCAGACCCATGCCGGCGGGCAACACGATCAGCGGCAGCCAGATGAAGACGAGGTGCTGTTCAGGGTTCACCAGGAACGGCATCGCCGTCCAGTGCATGCTGACGAGGAAGAAGCCGGCCCCGAAGGCCCAGCCGCGCAGCGCAACCTGCCGGCCCCAGCGGCGGTGGCCGCGGGCCCCGTCGATCATCCAGACGAGCGCGGTAAAGGAAATGGCGAGCACGGCGCTGAAATGGAACGGCGCAAACGCGAAGGCGGCCAGCGCGCCGAAGACGGCCGCAGCGAGCGCAGCCTTCCATCCGGTCAGGCGGGCCAGCGATTCATGAAGGGGCCCCAAAGCCGTGAAGCCGTGGCTGCGGACAGGTTCCGACATGCGAACTCTACTCCTCGGGAGGCGGGGATGCGGGCGGTTCTGGAAGGCGAAGCTTCAGCCGCCGGATGCGCCGGGAATCGGCTTCCATGATTTCCAGTTCGGCCCCGCCGGGGTGACGCAGGATCTCGCCGCGCAGGGGGACCTTGCCGGCGAGGGCCATGGCGAGACCGCCCAGCGTGTCGATCTCCGCGTCACTGTCGGCAAGGCCGAGATTGACGCCGGATTCGTCAGTGAACTCGTCGATCTCCATTCGCGCATCAGCTTCCCAGAGACGGGCGTTGCGGCGGATGAACAAGGGCTCGTCATCGTCGTGTTCGTCTTCGATGTCGCCGACGATCACCTCGACGAGGTCTTCCAGCGTCAGGAGGCCGTCGGTGCCGCCATATTCGTCGACGACCAGTGCAAGATGAATGCGGGTCGCCTGCATCTTCACCAGCAGGTCAGTCAGCTTCATCGAGGGCGGCACGTACAGAACTTCGCGGTGCAGGCGCTCGAGCGGGCGCTTCGGCAGCGTCTCGTCCTTGGCCAGTTCGCTGACCACGTCCTTGATGTGCACGAAGCCGATCGGATCATCGAGCGTCTCGCGGAAGACCGGCAGGCGCGAGTGGGTCACTTCGGCGAAGAAGCGCAGCAGGTCCGGGAAATCCGTGCCGGCTTCGACGGCCTGGATCTCGGCGCGGGGCACCATGACGTCATAGACGCGCAGCTGCTCGAACTCGGCGACCCGCAGGCGCATGACCTGCGGCGCGCTTCCGGTGACGGTTTCGGGCGCACCCGTCTCCGGCGGCGGCGCAGGTTTGCGCTTGAAACCGAATAGCCCCCGTCTTCGACCGGGCGCGGCGTCTGAAGGATCAGAATCACTCATGGGGACCCCGTATCACAGAGCAGATATGGATTGGCTATACCCAGTGAAGCAAGCGCGCTGATCTCCAGCGACTCCATCAGCTCGGCCTCTTGCGGTGTTTCATGGTCGTGGCCGAGCAGGTGCAGGTAGCCGTGGACCAGCAGGTGGGTCAGATGATCCGGCATCGCCTTTCCCTGCGCGGCGGCGTCACGGGCGGCGACGCCGTGGGCGACCGCGATGTCGCCCAGCAGCGGCCGGTCCATCGGCAGGGCCGGAAAGGACAGCACGTCGGTTGGCTTGTCCTTGCCGCGGAAGTCGCGGTTCAGCTGCTGCAGTTCGCCGTCATCGGTCAGCAGCAGCGAGACGAGGCCCTCGGCCGGCGCCTGCTTGGCAGCGGCGGCGAAAGCGCGGCGGCTGAGGGCATCAAGATCCCCAAGGGCGGACCAGGCCTCCCCTTCGACGATCAAGGCGACATCGATCATGGCGGCGCTCAGCTTTCGCCCGCCGCCGCATAGGCGTCGATGATGCGGCTGACGAGACCATGGCGCACGACGTCGGCGGCGGTCAGCCTGTGGGCAGCGATGCCCTCGACATTATCGAGGATGCGCAAGGCATGTTTCAGGCCCGACGGCTGGCTGCCCGGCAGGTCGACCTGGTCGGGGTCGCCCGTGACGACCATGCGGCTGTCCCGGCCGAGGCGGGTCAGCACCATCTTCATCTGCGGGACGGTCGTGTTCTGCGCCTCGTCGACAATGACGAACGCATTCTTGAGGGTGCGCCCGCGCATGAAGGCGATCGGGGCGACTTCGATCTCGCCGCGCAGCATGCGCCGCTCCATCTGCTCCTGCCCCATCAGTTCGCGCAGCGCGTCCCAGATGGGGAGCATGTAGGGATCGACTTTTTCTTCGAGCGTACCCGGAAGGAAGCCGAGCTTCTCGCCCGCTTCGACGGCGGGACGGGTGACGATCAGGCGCTGGCGCAGGCCGGCCTGCAGCTCGGCGACGCCTGTGGCAACGGCAAGGAAGGTCTTGCCGGTACCGGCCGGGCCGACGCCAAAGATCAGCGCGTTTTCAGGCTGGGAAAGCAGTTCGATATACTTGGCCTGGCCGCGCGTCATCGCGGTCACGGGTTTGCGCAGGCCCTTCAGGCCGGAGAAGGATTGCGACGGTGACTGCGCGGCCTGCAGCGCGCCTTCGAGTTCCATTTCCGTGGCCTCGGCGCCGTTGCGCAGGCGGCGCTCGAACTCGGCAAGCGCCGCTTCGGCGAGGGAGACCCCCTCCTCCGCACCATCAAGCCGGATACCGCCGCCCATGCTTTCAGCACGCAGGCCGAAGGGCTTCAGGCGGGCCTCGAGCAGCGCCAGGTTACGGTGATGCGGGCCGCAGAGATCCCGCAGGCGTTCGGCCTGCTGGACCGGGTATACACGGCTCACGGTCTCGGAATTCTGCGCGTTGGCGGGGGGGCGTTTCGCGCTCACGCAGCGGGCTCGTGGGCACGCACGCGTTCACCGGTGACGGAATTCAGACTGGCTGAAGTGATCTTCACGTCCACCAACGTGTTCAGGAGCGCTTCGGTTCCATCGAAGTGGAGGGCCTGGAGGTAGGGCGAGCGGCCGTGCATCTGGCCGGGATTGCGGCCCTTCCCGGTGACCAGAACCGGCAGCGTCTTGCCGATCTGCGCCTCGTTGAAGGCCGTCTGCTGGTCTCGCAGCAAGGCCTGCAGCGCCTGCAGGCGTTCGTCCTTCACCGCTTCGGACAGATGGCCGTGCATCTCAGCCGCCGGCGTGCCGGGGCGCGAGGAATACTTGAACGAGTAGGCAACCGCGAAACCGATATCGCGGACGAGCTGCATCGTGGCCTCGAAATCCGCATGGCTCTCGCCCGGGAAACCGACGATGAAATCGCTCGCGATGGCGATGTCGGGCCGCGCCTTGCGGACGCGGGCGATGATGTCCCGGTACTCGTCAGCGGTATGGCCGCGGTTCATCGCCTTGAGGATACGGTCGGAGCCGGACTGCACGGGCAGGTGCAGGAACGGCATCATGGCGGGCGTGTCACCGTGCGCGGCAATCAGGTCGTCGTCCATGTCGCGCGGATGGCTGGTGGTGTAGCGGATGCGTTCGATGCCGCCGATCTTCGCGATGTGGCGCACAAGCTGTCCGAGCGTCCAGTCGGCGCCGCCTTCGAGGCGCGGCGCAGGACCGTGGAAGGCGTTGACGTTCTGGCCGAGCAGGGTGACTTCGCGCACGCCCTTCGCGGCCAGATCACGGATTTCCAGGACGATATCGTCCACGTTCCGGGACATTTCGGCGCCGCGCGTATAGGGAACGACACAGAATGTGCAGAACTTGTCGCAGCCTTCCTGCACCGACACGAACGCCGCCGGGCCATCCGGGTCGCGGGTTTTCGGCAGGGCGTCGAACTTCTCGACCGTATCGAACTCGGTCTCCAGCCGGTCACCGACCGCGCGGCTGGCGCGGGCAATCATTTCCGGCAGCTTGTGATAGGCCTGCGGGCCGAGCACGAGATCGACGGCAGGCTGGCGGCGAATGATCTCGGCGCCTTCGGCCTGCGCGACGCAGCCGGCCACCGCGATGGTCATTCTCCCGCCGGAGGCGAGTTTCATCTGCTTCAGCTTGCCGAGTTCGGAATAGACCTTCTCGGTCGCCTTCTCGCGGATATGGCAGGTGTTGATGACCACCAGGTCGGCGCCTTCAGGCGCATCGACCGGCGCATAGCCCAGCGGCTTCAGCACATCGCGGATGCGCTCGGAATCGTAGACATTCATCTGGCAGCCATAGGTCCTGATAAACAGGCCCTTCAGAGGCTTGGCGTCGGGGGTAGCGGTCATCGAGCGGCTTATGCCTGAAAAGGGGGCAAGCTGAAAGAACCTTCCTCCATCTAACTGGGCTACGGCAATCAGTGCCTTCACAGCCCGGGAAACCGGGCTAGGGTGCCCCCAAATTGACACTTTCGGCGCCGGGGAGGCCCTCCAACATGTTCACCGAACTTCTGGCCAGCTTTGAAGCTGGCGTGACCAATGTCAGCAACTTCCTCTGGGGAGGCGAGTGGAACGGCACGCAGATCCTGCCGATAGCGCCGCTCGTCGTTCTGTTGCTGGGCTCGGGCCTCTATTTCATGGTTCGCATCGGGTTTCGGCCCTTGCGCCGCCTTGGCCCGGCGATCGCCGAAGTCTGGGCGGGCCGCAAGGGTAACGGCGACCCGAGCGCCATCACGCCGTTCCAGGCCCTTACGACCGCCCTCTCCGGCCAGGTCGGCACCGGCAACATTGTCGGCGTAGCCACCGCCATCACACTGGGCGGGCCGGGCGCGGTATTCTGGATGTGGATCACCGCCATCTTCGGCATGGCGCTGGCCTTCGCCGAAAGCTCGCTGGCCATCAAGTACCGCGAACGCGACGAGTTCGGGCGCCTCAATGGTGGCCCGATGTACTACATCACCAATGGCCTCGGGAAGCACTGGAAGTGGCTCGCCATCCTCTTCTGCATTGGTACGATCATCTCGGCGACCGCGACGGGCGGCATGATCCAGGCCAACGGCATCACGCAGAACATCATGGCCGAGTTGCGCCCCTTCGGCCTTGATGTGCCAACCTGGGTGATCGGCATCATTATGTCGGTTTTGGTCTTCATCGTTATCATCGGCGGCATCAAGTCGATCGGCAATGTGGCCGAAAAACTCGTGCCCGCGATGGCTGTATTGTATGTTGCCATGTGTCTTGTGGTGCTGGTGCTCAATGCGCATGAGATCCCGCATGCCTTCGGCATGATCTTCGCGTCGGCCTTCGGGTTGCAGCAGGCGGTGGGGGGACTTGCCGGCTATGCGGTCCTGTCGGCGATCCGTTTCGGGGTCGCGCGCGGCCTGTTCTCCAACGAAGCCGGACAGGGCTCGGCGCCGATCGCGCACGCGGCCTCACAGATGAGGAACCCGGCGCGCCAGGGCGAGATCGCGATGATCGGCGTATTCGTCGATACACTCATCATCTGCACCATGACGGCGCTGGTGATCATCACCGCCGAGGGCACGTTCGCGACCTCTGCGCAGTTCCTGGCCAAGCCGGAAATGGTGGCAGCGGGCCTGACGGAAACCACGACCCACCTCTGGATGGCGGAAGGCGCAAACCCCGCAACGCTCACCAACCGGGCTTTCACCGACGCCCTGCCCGGCCCCATCGGTGGCTGGATCGTGACGCTCTGCCTCACGCTGTTCGCCTTCACGACGATCATTGGCTGGTCCTACTATGCCGAACAGGCTGTGACCTTCCTGATCGGCGAATGGGCGACCAAGCCGTTCCGCTTCATCTGGTGCGGCATCATCTTCGTCGGCGCGATTGCTCAGGTGAACATCGTCTGGATGATGGGCGACATCGCCAATGCCTCGATGGCCGTTCCCAACCTGATCGCCATCCTTGCCCTGTCAGGTGTCGTGATCGCGATTCACCGCGCCAACGGGGATCCGGACACGGCGGACGGCGACAGCATCATCGCCTTGTGCCGAATAGGCTGGCGCGCGTTGCCGTTTCGCTAGAGCGATGTCCGCTCAAGTGGGTACCGGTTGAGCGGAAGGCTTCGCGAAAAAACAAGAAACTAGAGCCGGCGATCTGATTCCATCTGATCGCCGGCTCTAGGGGCGGTGACGCCTAGATCGTCAGGACGATCTTGCCGAAGTGCTGCTGGCTGGCCTGGTGGGCAAAGGCAGCGGCGATCTGGTCGAGCGGGAAGCGGCTGTCGATCACCGGCTTGAAGCCGGTGGCGTCGATGGCGTCCACCATGTCTTCCTGCTGGCGGCGTGAGCCGACCGTGATGCCGGAGAGCGTGATGTTGCGCGAGAACAGCGCCGCCGTCGGCACTTCGCCGGAGACGCCGGTGAGTACGCCGATCAGCGAGATGTGGCCGCCGGGACGGCAGGCATTGATCGACTGCGCCATGGTGCCCGGGCCGCCGATCTCGACGACTTCGTCCACGCCGCGCCCGCCGGTCAGCTCGAACGCCTTTTTGCCCCAGTCGGGATTTTCCTTGTAGTTGATCACATGGTCGGCGCCGAGGGCGCGCAGCTTCTCCATCTTGGCTTCCGAGGACGACGTGGCGATGACGCGCGCGCCGGTCGCCTTGGCGAACTGCAGCGCAAAGATCGAGACGCCGCCGGTGCCCTGCACGAGGACCCAGTCACCCGGCTTGGTGCGGGTTTCGACATACATGCCGCGCCAGGCGGTCAGCGCCGCGCAGGGAAGCGTCGCTGCCTCGTCAAACGTCCAGCCTTTCGGCATGCGGGTGAACGCGGTTTCGGGGCCGGCATAAAGCTCGCAGCCGAAACCGTCCGCGCCGTCACCGGGGACGCTGGCAAAGCCCGCGGCTTCGACCTGGCCGGACTGCCAGTTCGGGAAAAAGAGCGAGATGACCTTGTCGCCGGCTTTCCATTTGGTGACGCCCTCGCCCACGGCCACGACTTCGCCTGCGCCGTCCGACATCGGGATGCGGCCATCGGGGGTCGGAATGCCGCCGAGCACGACGATGAAGTCGTGATAGTTCAGCGAGCTGGCGCGCACGCGCACGAGCACTTCGCCGGCCTTTGGTTTTGGATCGGGGCGGTTCTCGATAACGAGGTTTCCGAGGCCACCGGGTTTCTTGACGGCTGCTACTTTCATGGTCGTGTCTCCCTTGTTTGCGGCACGAGGCGGGCCGCGCCCTAGGGGAAGTCAAGAGGTGGCGAGGCGGGCTTCCCTAAGGGCCTTGCGGCGGACCTTGCCGGCATCGTCGCGGACGGGTTCGTCCACATATTCGAAGCTCTTCGGCACCTTGTAGCGCACAAGGCGCTCGGCGAGATGGGCCTCCATGGCTCTCGGGTCTGCGGGGCCATCAGGGCGGTCGATGACCGCGTGCAGGCGCGCGCCCATGTCGTCGTCCGGCAGGCCGATGACGGCGGAGGAGCGCACGCCGGGAAAGGCATCGAGCGCGGCCTCCACTTCGGCCGGGTAGATATTGGCGCCGCCGACGAGGATCATGTCGGAGAGGCGGTCCGTCAGGTAGAGATACCCGTCGGCGTCCATCCAGCCCATGTCGCCGAGGCTTTCCCAGCCGCCTTCGATCGATTTCGCTTCGGCGCCGATATAGTGATAGGTCGTGCCGGCGCCGGCGAGCGGGCGGATGAAGACTTCGCCGACCTTGCCATGCGGCAACGTCTCGCCGCCTTCGCCCAACACTTTCATCTCGCAGGTCTCGACGGGCTTGCCGACCGAGCCCTTGTGCTTCAGCCATTCCGTACCCTGAATGGTGGTAGAGCCCTGCCCTTCCGTGCCGCCGTACAGTTCCCAGATCACCTCCGGGCCGAGCCATTCGATGAAGCACTCCTTGAGCCAGGGCGGGCACGGGGCCGCAAGGTGCCAGAGGGCCTTGAGGCTGGAGAGATCATACCGTGTACGGACCTCCTCCGGCAGCGCCCAGATGCGGCGCATCATGGTCGGCACCATGTAGACGACATCCACCTTGTGGGTCTCGATCAGGCGCAGCGTCTCCTCGGCATCGAAGCGCGTGGTGACGACCACGGTGCAGCCCTTGAACAGGGCCGTCATGGCCCAGAGGAAGGGCCCGTTATGATAGAGCGGGCCGGGGATCAGCATGCAGCCCTGCTGGGGGATCTCGAGCAGCGGCACATCCGGATCAGAGGCAGCGGGCGCCTTCGACACGATCAGCTTGGGCCGGCCGGTGGAGCCGCCGGAGGTCATCGCCTTGTAGCTGACGGACGTGACTTCCGGCAGCGGCGTATTGCCGAGGTTGCTGTCCGGCCTGTAGCCCACCGGGAGACACGGGACCGGCGTATACTCCCCGGGCTCCACGCCCACCACCAGGCTCGGCGCGCCGACTTCCACAATCTGGTCGCGCTCGAACTTCGGCAGACGCGAGGAGACCGGCTGCGGCGTGGCGCCGGCTTTCCAGGTCGCGAGGCAGGCCTCGAAAAACTCGATGCCGTTGGGCAGCGCGATGGTGACGAAGTCGTCCTTCTTGACGCCGAGGGCCTGATAGGCGCGGGCAAGGCGGTTGGTGCGCGCCTCGAGTTCGCCCCAGGTGAGGCTCGCCCCTTCATGGACGAGCGCCGTCCGGGCGGGCTGCACCGCCGTCCAATGCGCCACGATGCGGGACAGTGAAATCAGCGCCATGTCATTCCTCCAATATTTTTATCTGTAGGCGGACGGTCAGATTCCTGCCCGCTTCAACAGGCGTTGGAAACCGGCCCAGAATTCCGCTCGCCGGTCGTCGGTCTCCATCAGGATTTCATGCATGGCGCCTTCGACCGTTATGTGGTCGCAATCCTTCAGGCGGCGGCAGATTTCGACATGGCTGGCATTGTCGACCAGCTTCTCTTCCGAGGCGGAGGCCACGAACACAGGAATGCCCACCCGCGACAGGGCTTTCGGCTTCGTGAACGTGGCCAGGATATCGAGGGAGGCGCCGAGCCAACCCCACGTGACCGGGCCAAGCTCGAGATCGGGCGCCGCATCGATCAGGTCGCGCTGCAATTCCCAGCGCCGCTTGTCGTGCGTGACGATATTGGCTTCGAACTTTTCCGGCGGACCGGGCTGGATGGCATAATCGCCGGAGCGGCCGGTGGCGCGCATCGCCCAGACCAGATAGCTCATCCCGAAGAACTTGGACTTCAAACCCCACATCGGCGAAACGAAGGCGGCGGCCTCGACCCTGACGAAATCCTGGGCGATGGCGGCCAGCGCAATCGCGCCGCCCATCGAGTGCGCGAGGCAGACGTGCGGCCGCGGCAGGCGGTCCTTCAGTTCTTCAAGGCCATTCGCCAGCGCGCCCATGAAGGTCTCGAACCGGTCGATATGTCCCTTCTTGCTGTCGTCGAGCAGGCGCTCCGAAAAGCCCTGGCCGGGCCAGTCAAGGATCAGCACCGCAAAGCCCATCTTCTGGAGTTCACGGCCGACCTCGAAATACTTTTCGATGAACTCGGTCCGGCCCGGGCAGACAATCACGGTGCCGCGCGGCTTGGTGGCGGACAGGGCCGGCGCCGCGCAGGCGCGCAATTCGCGGCCGCCGCTGCCCTTGAACCAGACGACAGCGGCGCCCTCGGGCGCGGGATTGCCCTTCAGGGTCACGAAACCCGATTGTCTTGCCGGTGCGTCAGCCATCGATCACCTGTCCCGAAAAGGAAAAGCCGCCCGAAGGTGTCTCCGGGCGGCCTCTCAGGTCAATGCCTTTGGGCAAGCCGGATCAGCCGGCAAGCTTTTTCATCAGGCTCTGGAGCTGCATCGCGACCGACATGTCGCCGGCAACTTTCAGCTTGCCCTGCATGAAGGCCATGGTCGGGTCCATCGCGCCGGAGGAGATCTTTGCGAAGTCGTCCCAGGTGACGGAAATGGTGGCATCCGCCGGATCGTCGGAATTGTCGACCTTGCCATTGGCGCCGTCGATCAGCAGCTTGCCGACGCTGCCGAAATCGAACTTCACCTTTTTCTTGAAATCGCTGCCACCGGAAAGGGCTTCCGAAGCGCGGGCAGTCAGTTGTGCGAGATCCATCCGGGTGTTCCTCCTTGGGAATTGGGTCTGGAGGGGGATAAAGCAAACCGGCGCGCGCGGAGCAAGAAGATTCCCGTTGACGGGCGCGGCGGCAAGGCGATCACCTGTCAGCCATGAGTTGGGAAAAGTCGATCGAAGAGCTGCGCCGGCGCGAGCGCCTGGCCGAACACATGGGCGGGGAAGAACCCGTCGAACGCCAGCGGGGGCGGGGCAAGCTGACCGTGCGGGAGCGCGTGGCGTTCCTGGCCGATCCCGGCAGTTTCCATGAGATCGGCAAGATTGCCGGCAAGGCCACGTATGGGCCGGATGACGAGCTGGCCGCCTTCACGCCGTCCACCTCGGTCACCGGGCGGGCCCGGCTCGAGGGCCGGCCGGTGGTGATTCTGGCCGATGACTTTACCGTGCGCGGCGGGGCGTCCGACGCCTCGATCTGGCAAAAGATGGTCCAGATGATCAAGATGGCGACCGAGTACCGGATGCCGCTGGTCCAGATGATCGACGGCACAGGCGGCGGCGGCTCCGTCAAGGCGCTGGAGAAAGACCCGCGGACCTATATCCCCGAGACGCCGGGATGGAACGAGATCGTGACCGGCCTGTCGCAGGTGCCGTTCGTCTCGCTGGCGCTGGGTCCGTGCGCCGGGATGGGCGCCGGCCGGGTCGCGGCCAGCCATTTCTCGATCATGGTCAAGGAGCTCAGCCAGGTGTTCGTGGCCGGGCCGCCGGTCGCCATCGCCCTCGGCGAGAATGTCACCAAGGAAGAACTGGGCGGCTGGAAGATCCAGGGCCAGAACGGCACCGTGGACAATGTCGTCGACAGCGAAGCGGATGCCTTCGCGGCGGCGCGGCGTTTCCTCTCCTACCTGCCCCCATCCGTGCATCACCTGCCCGAGCGCCTTCAGCCTACGGATGATCCGAAACGCAAGGAGGAGAGCCTGATCTCCCTCGTGCCGAAGGATGGGCGTACGCCCTACAAGCCGCGCAAGATCATCGAGGCGGCCGTCGACCGGGGCAGCTTCTTCGAAATCGGCCATGACTGGGGGCGCGGCATCGTCACCGGACTTGCGCGCATCGATGGCTACGCGGTCGGCATCATGGCCGGCGACCCCTTCTTCCTCGATGGGGCCTGGACCGCGGATGTCTGCGACAAGGTCACGCGCCATATGGATCTCTGCTCGACCTTCCATCTGCCGGTCATCCACTTCGTCGATTGCCCCGGCTTCGCGGTTGGCGTGAAAGCGGAAACCGCCGGCGTCACCCGCGCCGGCGTGCGCGCCATGACGGCGGTCTACCAGGCCGAGGTGCCTGTCTGCTCCGTGGTCATCCGCAAGGCTTACGGGCTCGCAGGTTCGGCGATGATGAACCAGTCGAAGACCAAGTGGCGCTATTGCTGGCCGAGCGGTGACTGGGGCTCGCTGCCGATGGCGGGCGGTATCGAGGCGGCGTTCCGCAAGGAGCTGTCCGAGGCGGAAAACCCTGAGGAGCTGAAGGCGGCGCTCTACAAGAAGTTCGAAGCCATCCGCTCGCCCTTCCGCACCGCCGAGAGTTTCCTCGCCGAGGAGATCATCGACCCGCGCGAGACGCGCTCGCTGCTGGTCGATTTTGTGGGACACGCCCAGCGCGCCATCGAAGCGGGTGAGCGCCGAATTTCCTTCCGGCCTTGAAAAGCGCGAACTCTCCCTGAAAGCGGCGCCCTATTGCCATTTTCAGGGCGTTGGTGCGTGAGTGCCCGCTTGGGTATTCCGGGGAGGACCACATCCATGAAATTCCGAGTTTCGCTTGCTGCCGCCGCGTCAGCCATCGTGCTGGCCGCCTGCGGCGCGTCAGACCGCGCCTACGAGTCGAGCCCGGCCATGGCGCCGCCGCCGGAAGCCATGAAGATGGCCGACGCGCCGATGGAAGAGGCGGTCGCTGCTGAGGGCGGCGAAGCTGCGCCGGAAACTGCCGGCGCCGTACAATACATCGCCTATTCCCATTCGATCGGTCTGCGCATTCCGGTGGCGGCCATTGAGCCTACGATGCAGGCCCATATCGACGCTTGCAACAAGGCCGGGCCGGCCGTTTGCGTGGTCACCAATTCCTGGCTGAATGCCTATTCTGAAGATCAAGCCTCTGCCTCCTTGAACATCCGGGCGACGCCCGTCTGGATCAACACGTTCCTCGGTGGCATCGAAGCGGAAGCCGAAGCCGTGAAGGGCGAAGTCACAAACCGTCAGACCACGGCCGAAGATTTGACCGTCACGATCATCGACACCGATGCGCGCCTGAAGGCGCAGATCCTGCTCCAGGAACGTATCGAGGAATTGCTGGCCGACCGGCCTGGCAATCTGGGCGAATTGCTGGAGACCCAGCGTGAGCTCGCCCGCGTCAACGGCGAGATCGACTCGCTGACCTCCAGCCTCGCAGCGCTGCGCCAGCGCGTCAACATGAGCCAGCTCTCCGTTGGCTACGAGACGAAGACCGACCCGCTGTCGCAAGGCGCGCTGGAGCCGCTCGGCCATGCGTTCGGCAGCTTCTTCTACAACCTCGCGAGCGCGGTTGCGGCGGTCGTCACCGCCTTTGCAGTGGGCCTGCCTTGGCTGATCCTTATCGGGGCCCTGCTCTGGATCTGGCTGCGCCTGATCTGGCCGCGTATCCGGCGGAAGAAGCCGCCAGCGGCTTGAGCCCCCGCAACATCTGACTTGTGCAACGAAATGTGCGTCCTGCGGAAACAAAATCCGCAGGCGCATCAACGCGCTGCAAGAAAAGCCGCCGGAACTTGCGCCGCACGCCTTCAGCCGGGACTATACTCCGCCTCACCCCCATATTCGCAGGTCGTATAGAGGCCAAAGGCCGAAATCCGACACGCCGAGAGCCAGCGATAGCGGATCGATACAAAGTGATAAAAAGTGAGAATCAATGAGAAAAAATCGCCATCCGGAATGCAATGCCTGCAACAGGATGAGGCGCTCTGGCGAAGAAATGAGAGGACTTATGCCCGCCAATAGGGAAGCTTCGGCAAGATAAAACTCTGCTCCGTCAGGCAGATACGAAATCCACCGGCAAACCTTGCGCAACACCTCCGCCCACGGATCTATGAAAAATTCAGGGATTCAAGACCCCCACACGATGTCGTGCAGGGGTCATTGGGCGGTGAACAAGGCTGCGGAAAACTAAGCCCGCTCGGCCTGTTTCTTTTTCGAGGGCGGTTTTCGGGCGAGCAGCATCGCGGCGACTTCCTTCGGCACGATCATCAGCATCTGGCTGAGGGTCGTCTCCCAGTTGTCGAGCAGGTCCTTGGCGCGCAGTGAACCCGTGCGCTTGGCGTGCTCCTCGATCAGCGCCTTGGCTTCGCCGACATGCTCGTCCGCCATGTCGATGAGCGGATACCAATCGATCGAGTCCGGATTGACGACCTGATGGAAGCGGCTGGACGGATCCCAGACGAAGGCCGCCCCGCCGGTCATGCCCGCGCCGAAATTGTCGCCGACCGGGCCAAGGATCACCGCGCGGCCATTGGTCATGTATTCGCAGCCATTCGCGCCGCAACCTTCGACCACCGTCTTTGCGCCCGAGTTGCGCACGGCAAAGCGCACGCCGGCCGTGCCCGCCGCAAACAGCTTGCCGGCAGTGGCGCCATAGAGGCAGGTGTTGCCGATGATCGCATCGCCGATCGCGGAGCGCCGGTCACGCGGACGCGGGGTGACCACGATCGTCGCGCCCGAGAGGCCCTTACCGACATAGTCGTTGGCATCGCCGAGCACTTCCAGCAGCAGGCCCTGCACGCTGAACGCGCCGAGCGACTGGCCGGCAGAGCCTTCGAGCCGGATGTGCAAACGCCCTTCAGGCAGCGACTGCATGCCGAACTTGCGCGTGATGCGCGAACTCGCCCGCGCGCCAATGGCCCGCATCGTATTCTGCACGCCGTATTCCAGCTGCATTTTCTCGCCGCGCTCGAAGAAGGGCTCAGCGTCGCGCAGGATCTGCGCGTCGAGCGTGTCCGGCACCGGCTCACGGCGGTTCGGCTTGTAGACGACCGGCGTGTCGGTATCGACCTGCACGAGGAGCGGATTGAGATCGAGATCATCCAGGTGCGAGGCGCCGCGGCTGACCTGTTTGAGCAGGTCCGTGCGGCCGATGGCCTGGTCGAGAGATTTCAGTCCGAGCGAGGCGAGGATTTCGCGCACGTCCTCGGCAATGAAGCTCATCAGGTTGACGACCTTGTCAGGCGAACCGGAGAAGCGCGCGCGAAGCGCTTCGTCCTGCGTGCAGACGCCGACCGGGCAGGTGTTCGAATGGCACTGGCGCACCATGATGCAGCCCATCGCCACCAGCGACGCCGTGCCGATGCCATACTCTTCCGCGCCCAGCATCGCCGCAATGACAATGTCGCGCCCGGTGCGAAGCCCGCCGTCCGTGCGCAAGGTGATCTTGTCGCGCAGATTGTTGAGAGACAGCACCTGGTGCGTTTCGGCGAGGCCGATCTCCCAGGGCAGACCCGCATACTTGATCGAAGTCTGCGGGCTCGCACCTGTGCCGCCGACACCGCCGGCGATCAGGATGATGTCGGCCTTCGCCTTGGCGACACCCGCCGCAACCGTGCCGACACCGGACTGCGCCACAAGCTTCACGCAGACCCGGCAATCCGGGTTGATCTGCTTCAGGTCGTAGATCAGCTGGGCGAGGTCTTCGATGGAATAGATGTCGTGGTGCGGCGGCGGCGAGATCAACGTCACGCCGGGCGTGGCATGGCGCAGCTTCGCGATCAGTTCGGTCACCTTGAAGCCGGGCAGCTGCCCGCCCTCCCCGGGCTTGGCGCCCTGAGCCACCTTGATCTCGATCTCGCGGCATTCATTGAGATATTCCGCCGTCACGCCAAAGCGGCCGGAGGCGATCTGCTTGACCGCCGAGTTCATGTTGTCGCCGTTCGGCAGCGGCCGGTAGCGCGCGCGGTCCTCGCCGCCTTCTCCGGACACGGACTTTGCGCCGATCCGGTTCATGGCGACGTTCAGCGTACCATGCGCTTCCGGCGACAGCGCGCCGAGCGACATGCCGGGCGTGACGAAGCGTTTCCGGATTTCGTTGATCGACTGGACCTGGCTCAGCGGGATGGGCTCGCCGGCGGCCTTGAAGTCGAGCAGGTCGCGCAACTGGATCGGATCGCGGGCATGCACAGCGTCAACATACTTGCGGTAGATCGCATAGTCGCCGCGGTCGCAGGCCGCCTGCAGCGTGTGGATCAGCGTGCCGTCCAGCGCGTGCAGTTCGTCCGAAGCGCGCAGGCGGTAGAAGCCGCCGACGGGCAGCGAGATGACATCCTCGTCGAACGCTTTCTGGTGGCGCACCAGCGCGTTTTCTTCGAGGCCCGCAAGCCCAAGGCCCGAGATGCGGCTCGACATGCCGGGGAAATAGTCGGCGACCAGCGCCCGGCTGAGGCCGAGCGCTTCAAAGTTGTAGCCTCCGCGATAGGAGGAGATGACCGAGATGCCCATCTTGGAGATGATCTTCAGGAGGCCGGCCTCGACCGCGTCCTTGAAGTTCTTCACTGCCTGGCCGAGCGACAGGTCGCCCAGCAGTCCGCGCGCGTGGCGGTCGGCGATAGCATCCTGGGCGAGGTAGGCGTTCACGCAGGTTGCGCCGACGCCGATCAGCACCGCGAAATAGTGCGTGTCCAGACACTCGGCCGAACGCACGGTGATCGAGCAGAAGGTACGCAGGCCCTGCGCGACGAGGTGCGAATGCACGGCGCCGGTCGCGAGGATCATCGGGACAGCAATACGCGTGGCCGACTGATGCTCATCAGTCAGGATGATATGCTCACGCCCGGCCCGGACGGCCTCTTCGGCTTCGCGCCGGATACGCTCCAGCGCATCTTTCAAGGCGGCGCCCTCGGCGGTCACATCATCGGCAGCAAACGTGCAGTCGATGACTTCGGTGCCGAGACCCAGGCGCGTGTGCATGCGCTCATACATCCCGGTGGTCAGCACCGGGCTTTCGAGCACAAAGACTTCCTGCTGGGATTTGTCCGTATCGAGAACGTTGCCGAGATTCTTGAACCGCGTCCGCAGGCTCATCACCCGGCCTTCGCGCAGGGGGTCGATCGGCGGATTGGTCACCTGGCTGAAATTCTGGCGGAAGAAGTGGCTCATCGGACGATAGGCAGAGGACAACACGGCAGGCGCCGTGTCATCGCCCATCGAGCCGATCGCCTCCTTGGCGCTCTCGGCCATCGGCGCGAGGATCAGCTCCAGTGTTTCCAGCGTGAAGCCGGCGGCCGTCTGGCGGCGCAGCAGTTCTTCGCGGCTGAACAACACCGGTTCCGGGCCGGGGCCGATTTCGGGCTCCAGCTCGACAACCGCCTGCAGCCACTCCTCGTATGGAGCCTTCGCGGCCAGATGATCAACGATCTCCCGGTGGTCATAGAACTTGCCGGTCTCGAGGTCGGCGGCGATCATGCCGCCGGCGGGGATCGACCCACGCCGCGCGATTTCATGGTCGCCCAGCGGGCACATGCCGGTTTCCGAGCCCACGGCAAGGATACCATCCGTCGTCAGAGCATAGCGCAAGGGGCGCAGGCCGTTGCGGTCCAGCCCCGCAACCGCCCAGCGGCCATCAAAGGCCGCGATGCCGGCCGGGCCGTCCCAGGGTTCCATCACGGAGTTGCAATAGTCATACAGCGCGCGGTGCGCCATCGGCATCACCGACTCGCGTTTCGACCAGGCTTCGGGGATCAGCATCGCCTTCGCCATCGGCGCCGAGCGGCCGGACTTGCAGAGCATCTCCCACACCGCATCCAGCGCGCCGGAATCCGATGTGCCATCCGGGATGATCGGTTTGATGTCATCCACGTTGTCGCCGTAGGCCTCGGAGACCATCCGGATCTCGTGGCTCTTCATCCAGTTCTTGTTGCCGCGCAGCGTGTTGATCTCGCCGTTATGCGCAATCATGCGGAAGGGCTGGGCGAGCGCCCATTGCGGGAACGTGTTGGTCGAATAGCGCTGGTGATAGATCGCGAACGCCGAGACGAAGCGCTCGTCCCGCAGGTCGAGATAGAAATTGTCGATGTCGGCGGCAAGGAACATGCCCTTGTAGATCAGCGACTTGTGGTTCAGCGAGCAGACATAGAAAGACGGGATGCTCGCTTCACGCGCACGCCGCTCGATGCGGCGGCGGCAGATATAAAGCTCGCGCTCCATGTCTTCCGTGCTGCGGCCACGGGCATCGCGGAACATGATCTGCTCGATGGCGGGGCGTGTGTCCTTGGCCTTCTGGCCGATGACGGAGACATCCACCGGCGGCTGGCGCCAGCCATAGATGTAGAAGCCCGAACGCAGCACTTCGCGCTCGACGATCGTGCGGCCTGCTTCCTGCGCGGCGAAATCCGTACGCGGAAGGAAGATCTGGCCGACGCAGATACGGTCGTCGGTCGGATTGTGGCCCGTGCGGCTGACATGTTCGCGGAAGAAATCCTGCGGGACGTCGAGGCGAATGCCCGCGCCGTCGCCGGTCTTGCCGTCCGCGTCCACCGCGCCCCGGTGCCAGACGTTCTTCAGCGCCGCGATGCCCATCGCCACGATCTCGCGCTTCGGCTTGCCGTCGAGCGAGACGACGAGACCGACGCCGCAAGCGTCCTTCTCGTCTTCCGGATTGTAGGAATGCCCGTCGATCAGTTTCTGGCGATTGGCTTCGTATTGTTTCACATAGTCCGACATCTGACTTACTCCGCCGCCACTTTGGTGGACGCCATGGCTTTCATTGCCTTGTGCATTGCTTCGGCCGCATCGCGGCCATCCTTGATCGCCCAGACGACGAGCGAGGCGCCGCGCACGATATCACCCGCCGCATAGACGCCGGGCAGGCTGGTCTGCATCGTCGCGTAATCGACTCGCACCGCGCCCCAGCGGTTCACGGTCAGCGCGGGTTCATTGAACAGCAGTGGAAGGTCTTCCGGGTCAAAGCCGAGCGCCTTGATCACCATGTCGGCCTTCACGTCGATCATCTCGCCGGACTTGACCGGAGTTTGGCGGCCGGAGGCATCCGGCTCGCCCAGCTTCATCTTGCTGGCGCGCACGGCTTTCACCTTGCCGTTTTTGGAATCTAGGATGGCTTCCGGCGCGCTGAGCCATTCGAACACGACGCCCTCTTCTTCCGCGTTCTGAACTTCGCGCTGCGAGCCCGGCATGTTGGCGCGGTCGCGGCGATAGAGGCAGGTCACCGATTTGGCACCCTGGCGCACGGCCGTCCGTACACAGTCCATCGCCGTGTCGCCGCCGCCGATCACCACGACGCGCTTGCCCTCGGCATTCAGTTCGCCGGAGTCGAAAGCGTCGACCGTGTCGCCAAGGCCCTTGCGGTTGGACGCGGTCAGATAATCGAGCGCCGCCAGTACGCCTTCGGCGCCGCTGCCCGGACATTTGAGGTCCTTTGCCGCATAGACGCCGGTGGCGATCAGCACCGTGTCATGCTCAGCGCGCAGGTCACCCAGCGAGACATCCTTGCCGACGCGCGTGTTGAACCTGAACCGTATGCCGGACGCTTCGAGGTGGCGGATACGCCGCTCGACGACGTCCTTTTCCAGCTTGAAGCCGGGAATGCCGTACACGAGCAATCCGCCGCCGCGGTCATAGGCGTCGTACACCGTGACCTGATAGCCCTTGCGGCGCAGCTGCTCGGCGGCCGCAAGGCCGCCCGGCCCTGCCCCGATGATACCGGCCGATTGCGCGCGCTCGCGCGGCGGCTTGATCGGCTGGATCCAGCCTTCGGCCCAGGCCGTGTCGGTGATGTGTTTTTCGATCGAGCCGATCGTCACCGTGCCATGGCCGGACTGTTCGATCGTGCAGATGCCCTCGCAGAGGCGGTCCTGCGGGCAGATGCGGCCGCAAATCTCCGGCATGTTGTTGGTGGCAGAGGAGACGCGCCAAGCCTCTTCCATCCGGTCCTCGGCGGCAAGTTTCAGCCAGTCCGGGATATTGTTCTGCAAAGGGCAGCCCTGCTGACAGAAGGGCACGCCGCACTGCGAACAGCGTCCGGCCTGAACCTTGGCCGCCTCCTGGGAGAAGTCTGCATAGATTTCGCGGAAGTCATCCGCCCGCGCCGCCGCAGGCCGCTTCGCCGGCATGGACCGGGAGACTTTCGTGAATTGCAGCATCTTCTCGGCCATTGGGGCGCTCTCCGGTCACCGCGCCCTCTGCGCGCGAGCCCTGCATTTAGAGCGACGTGCAGCGCACAGCAATATGGATATCTGATTCAAAATATCAAAGTGATACACACCCGGTGCTTTTTCACTCCCAGCACTCTCAGGGACTTCCGCATACGCAAATATACATATCATTTTGGAATAGCTCAATTTGCTCACCCGGCGCAGAAGGCGGCTCCAAAGCTTTACCTTTCTGCGCTAGGGCTGGCCGAACCCATCCAGCAGACCCGGCGAGCCCATGTCGATCCTCCAGATTCTCATCATCTCGATTGTGCAGGGCATCACCGAATGGCTGCCTGTGTCCTCCTCCGCGCACGTTCTGCTGGCGGCCAGCTATTTCGGATATGAAGGCCGCGACGAGCTGCTGATCAATGCCGTCGCAAACTTCGGCACCGTGGCATCGATGCTGATCTATTTCCGCAAGGAGATCGGGGAAGCGATTGTCGGCGTGTTCGCCCTTCCCGGCGCGCTCGGCGCCAAGCGCGAACTCAGCCCGGGCGAACGCCTTGCCATGAACCTGCTGGCCTCCCTGCCGCTGACCATCCTCGGTCTTGCCATAGCGCGCCTGTACATTCCGGATTCGGTGAACGAAGCCGTTCGTTCGGTGCAAGGCGTGGCCATCCCGCTGATCGGATTCGGCATCCTGCTCGGCCTCGCCGACATCTACGGCGCCAAAACCCGCACTATCAACGATATGCCGCCCTGGCACGCTGTCCTGATCGGCGCGGTCCAGGTCATCGCGGCCGTCCTGCCCGGCACGTCGCGCTCCGGCATCACCATGACCACCGCCCGCGCGCTGGGCTATTCGCGCCCGGACGCCGCAAAATTCGGCATGCTGGTCGGAGCGCCGGTGCTGACCGCCGTAGGTCTCTACATGATCGCGGAATTCTATTTCGGCAGCGAAGTCGGGACAGTGACGGTCACGGCCGGCGAAGCCATCGCCATCGGCGTGGGTTCGGCGCTCTCGGGACTCGTGGCGATCTACATCCTGATGGCACTGGTACGCCGGATGAGCTTTCTGCCCTTCGTGGCCTACCGGATCCTGCTGGGCATCGCGCTGCTGACGATGATGCCGATCCCGATGGTCGCCTGATCAGGCTTCGCTGGGCTTGTGGAATTCGCCGTAGGTGCGGAAGCGCCAGAGATAGCGCGGCACAATCGCTTCAACCGATTCCGGGTCCGTCACGCCGAGATCGGCCAGCGTGAGGGCGCCGGGCGCCACCACATTGTCGTCCTTCAGCATCTCGACCTGTGACCCCGTCAGCGGCGGGGCGCCCAGGAAGCCCCAGGAAAAGGGCGGCACGAAACGCCATACAGCGCCGGTGATGTAACCGAAAGGCCGCGCCACGAAGAAGGGCAGCGGAAGCTTGAACCGCTTCAGGTCGATGGTCTTCAGAATGATGTCGTAGAGTTCGTTGAACGTGTAGACGCCCGGCCCGCCGAGCTCATACGTCTTGCCTTCGGCCGTATCGGTATCGACGGCCGCCGCAATCGCGCTCGCCACATTGCCCGCATAGACCGGCTGGAACTTCGTCTTGCCGCCGCCAATCGCCGGCAGGAAGGGCAACGAGCGCGCCATGGCCGCGAACCGGTTGAAGAACTGGTCCTCGGCCCCGAACACGATGGAGGGGCGCAGGATGGTCGCGGTGGGGACGAACTTGCGCACATCCGCTTCGCCCTGCGCCTTGGTGCGGCCATAAGGCGACTTCGACTCCGCATTCGCCCCGATGGCCGAGACCTGCACGAACCGTGTGATGCCCTTTGCCGCTGCCGCTTCGGCCACCAGCGCGGCGCCTTCGCCCTGCGAGCCGGCATAGGTTTGCTTGCCGCTTTCGAACAGGATGCCGACCAGGTTCACGACGGCGTCAGCGCCTTCCAGCGCTCGGTCGATCGAGGCCCGGTCGCGCACGTTGGCCTGCACGATGTCGACCCAACCCGGCGGGCCGGCGAGGCGCACGTCGATGGCCGTATGCACCCGGCGGCAGGCGACCCGGACGCGCCAGCCGCGCTCTACCAGCGTGCGGGCGGCATACCGGCCAATGAAGCCCGAACCCCCGACAACCGTCACCAGACCTTTGCTCATGCGCCTTGCCTCTTTGCGGGTCCGCGAGCGCCAGCCGCGAATCCCGGTTCCGTGCGCCTTTGACCACAAACTCCTTGCCCATGTCCATGCGGCATGGACGGCCCCGTCAGGTCCGCATCAGGCCCGAGGCCTTGAGCAGCTTGCCGGCGCGCACGACCCGTTCAAGCTTGTGCTCGCTGGAGCGGTCACCCTTGTTCGAATCCGGGTGAAAGCGGCGGATATACTCGGCATAGCGCGCGCGGATCTCGGCCGGCTGGGCATCTGCCTCGAGGTCGAGTTCGCGCAGCGCCCTGAGTTGCAGGCTCGAGCGATGCGCCTCGACCCGCGCTTCGGCAGCGGGCGTATCATCCACGTCGAAGAAGCCCCGCCCGGCCCAGCGGCGCGGATCGTTGGCGTGCGCGCTGCGCTTGCCGCCCATCGGCCCCGCGCCCATCCGCCAGGTGCGTTTGTGGCCGTAGCGCTCAGAGCGCACGAAGGAGGCCGCTTCGGCCTCGCTCATGCCTTCGAAGAAATTGAAACGGCGATTGTAGTCCGAAACATGTTGCTCGCAGAAAAAGTGCCGACCCTTCCCGCCTTGGCGCGGCGCCGGGAAGGCACCTTCGAGGTCACAGTTCGGCTCGTCGCACACCCGCGTTTGCTTGGCGCGCGCACGCGACGCCTCGTCCTTGGGAGGGTTCACGCGTATATCTTTGAACTTGACGCGGTATCGGAAGGGATCGCTGTCGGACATGGGCCACGATAATAGGGAGCGCCGCTTAAAGATGCCACAACCAAGTGACAGACGATCGCGAATTGAAGAGATTCTGACCGAAGCCTTCTCGCCCGCTTCCCTCATGATCACTGACGACAGCGCCAAGCATGCAGGCCATGCCGGCGCCGCGCCTGGCGGCGAGACTCACTATTCTGTCGAAATTGTCGCGGAGGCTTTTGCCGGGCTCTCGCGCGTGCAGGTGCAACGCACCGTCATGCTGGTGTTGCAGAAGGAGTTCGATTCCGGCCTGCACGCGCTCGCCCTGAAGGCCACCGCGCCTTAACCTGCGTCAACCTTCGAAATGTTCACGCCCGTCACCTGGTTGCGCTGGCGGCGGAGGATGTTGAACCGGTAGCCATGGAAGACGAAACTCTGCCCCGGCTCCGGGATCGTTTGCGCTTCGTGGATCACGAGGCCCGCCACGGTCACCGCTTCCTCGTCGGGCAATACCCAGCCGGTCGCCCGGTTGAGGTCTCGGATCGGCACCCAGCCATCGACATTCACCGAACCATCGACCTGCGATCGCACGCCCTGAATCTGTACATCATGCTCGTCATGGATCGCGCCGACGATCTCCTCGAGAATGTCTTCCAGCGTGATCATGCCCTGCAGCTCGCCGTACTCGTCGACGACGAGCGCGAAATGCTGGCCCTTTGACAGGAACTGGTCGAGCTGGTCCTTCACCTGCGTCGTCTCCGGCACGAACCAGGGCTTGCGCAGGATCGAGTCGAGGTCGAGCTTTGAAAGGTCCCCGCCCATCGGCAGCGCGGCGCGCAGCAGGTCCTTGGCATGCAGGATACCGATGATCTCTTCCTTCTCGCCGCGGTAGAGCGGCAGGCGCGTATGGGGGCTCGCCAGCGCCTTCATCACCAGCTGACGCCGGTCCATGTCGGCATTCAGCATCTGGATGTTCTTGCGGTGGATCATGACGTCTTCGACCGTCAGGTCCTTGAGATCGAGCGCGCCGACGAGCCGCAGCCGGTCGCCGCTTTCGACACCGCCCTCAAGAGCATGCAGATCGATCGCGCCGCGGATTTCCTGCTCCGCAGAAACGGGGACCGCCGGCCCCGCAAGTCCGAACAGGGTGAGCAACATCTTCACGATGAAGCGGATCAGCTGGATGATCCATGACGCCCCGCTCACCACGATACCGATGGGCCGGGCCACGAGCAGCGCCAGGCTGTCCGGCCGCGAGATGGCGTAGGTCTTCGGCATCACTTCCGAAAAGATCAGAACCGTGATGGTCATCACGCCGGTCGCCACGGCCAAAGCCAGACCGCCCGCCCCGAACATGTAGGTGAACAGCGACGTCGCGAGCACCGACGCCAGGATATTGACGAGGTTGTTGCCCAGAAGGATGGCGCCAATGAAATCTTCCCGGTTGGAGAGCAGCCGGTTGACGGCGCGGGCGCGTTTGTCGCCCTCCTTTTCGAGCTGGTGCATCCGGGCGCGGGACGCAGCTGTCAGCGCCGTTTCAGACCCGGAGAAAAAGGCAGACAGGCAAAGCAGGACAAAGATGGCAATCAGGTAACCGGCAATCATGTCGGATGGTAGGTCTCTCTAGGCGGTTTCAAGGAGTTCACGGGCCAGGAAGGCTTCGATGGACGCAAGATCCGCATCCGGATGAATGTAGGAGGCGCCGATCCCGCGCGCGAGGATCAACGGCACGCGCCCGCCGCGCGCCTTCTTGTCCTGCTGCATCAGTTCGGTGAGACGCGGCGCCGTGAAGCGCGTGCGGTCCCTGCCCCCGAGATCGGCCGGCAGGCCCGAAGCACGGATCACATCCGCCACCCGGCGCGCATCCGCCGGCGGCGTGACCCCAAGTTCGGCGCCATACCGGAACGCGATTGCCATGCCGAGTGCGACGGCCTCGCCGTGCAGCAGGTCCGGCCCATAGCCGTTGGCCGCCTCCAGCGCATGACCGAACGTGTGGCCGAGATTCAGCAGCTGGCGCACGCCTGTCTCGGTTTCGTCCTCCACCACGATTGCCGCCTTCGCGGCGCAGGAGCGTGCGACGGCGTAGCGCGCCGCTTCCGGTTCGAGCCCCAGAACCTTGCGCCCGTTCGCGGCCAGCCAGTCGAAGAACGGCGCATCATTGATCAGGCCGTATTTCAGGATCTCGGCATAGCCGGCCTTCATCTCGCGCTCGGGCAGCGTCGTGAGGAGTTCGGTATCAGCGATCACCAATCTCGGCTGGTAGAACGCGCCGACAAGGTTCTTGCCGCGCGGCGTGTTCACGGCTGTCTTTCCGCCTACGGAGGAATCGACCTGTGCCAGCAGTGTCGTCGGAACCTGCACGAAGCCCATGCCGCGCTTCATCAGGCTGGCGGCGAGGCCGCCCATGTCGCCGATCACGCCGCCGCCGAACGCGATCAGCACATCGCCCCGGTCTGCCCCGCCGGCCAACAGCCAATCGAGCACATGGCCGAGCTGCGCAAACGTCTTCGTCTGCTCGCCCGGCGGAAGGGCCATCCAGTCGAGTTTGATCCCGGCCCCGGCTACCGCCGTCTCCAGCCGCGCCTTGTGATGGCGCATCACAGTTTCGTCCGTCAGCACGAAGGCGCGCGGACGCTTCACCAGAAGCGCGAGACGGGGGCCCAGCTCCGTCAGCGCGCCGTGGCCGACGAGAATGTCATAGGCGCGCGCGCCGAGGTCTACCCGGACAGTTTCGAAGGAAGCGGTGGTCGTCATGTCGGGGTCCAGGTCTGCAGGGCTTTCAGGATGGCGTTGACCGTATTGGTATGCGGGCCATCCTTGGACTGAACATTAAGGTCAGCCTGTGAATAAAAAGGTTCACGCTCGGTCACGAGGTTTGACAGGTGTGCCTTGGCGTCGGCGCGCTTCAGCAGCGGCCGGTTGTCGCGCTTCTGCACCCGGCGCCACAAGGTCTCAAGGTCGGCGTTCAGCCAGACGGTCACCGCCTTCTCCTTCATCACCGCCCGCGTCTCGGCGTCGATGAAGGCCCCGCCTCCGGTCGCCAGCACGTGTGGCGGCAGGTCCAGCAGGCGTTTCAGCACCTGCTTCTCCCCGCGCCGGAAGTCCGCTTCGCCGTGCAGCGCGAAGATGTCCGAGATCGACAAGCCGGCCGCCTTCTCGATTTCCGTGTCGCTGTCATAGAATTCCCGGCCGAGCTTTTCGGCCAAGCGGCGCCCGACAGTCGACTTTCCGGCGCCCATCAGACCCACAAGCGCGATCGTACGCCCCGCGAAAGGGGGCGTCGGGCTTGAAGGGTCATTGTCGTCCGGCATGCTCTCTCTTACCCGGCGTTGCGCGCCTTTTACAGACCTGCCACATAGACGGCGCATTCGGGCGGCAGGATTCGCCCGGAAAACCAGCTTTCGGGGCAAAAATCCATGCGTAAATTCCTGATCGGCTTCGTCGTCCTCGCTGTGGCGATCGTTGGCGGCATGTGGTGGCTCGGCCAGCAGGCCGTAAAGAACCCGCCCCCGGACGGCGAAACCCGGATTCCCGTCGAAGGCGTATTCTAGCCCGATCTGGCGGTTACGCGGCCTTAAGCCCGCGGGCCTAGCCTCCCGGGCATGTCAGACAAACACCGCATCGGCGCTTTTCTCGAAATGATGTCCGCCGAGCGCGGGGCGAGCCCCAATACGCTCGACGCCTATGGCCGCGACCTGCTGGACGCCTCTGATTTCTGCAGCGGGCGCCTGACGCGGGCGAAACCCGCCGAACTCAGCGCCTGGGTCACGGACCTGGCCGAACGCGGCCTCGCCCCCGCCTCGCAGGCCCGCAAGCTGTCAGCGCTGCGCCGGTTCTTCCGCTTCCTGTTCGAGGAGGGCGACCGCAAGGACGATCCCACCTCCCGCCTCGATGGCCCCTCGCCCGCGCGCGAGATCCCGGATGTTCTCAGCCGCGAGGAAATGAAGGCGCTGATCTTTGCCTGCGGAAACGACACCCGGCTCAAATGCCTGGTCGAACTGCTCTACGGGGCAGGCCTGCGCGCTTCGGAACTCGTTTCCCTGACGCTGGGCAGCCTGCCCCGCCGCAAGGGCGCGCGCTGGGTCACCAGCGACATCATCATTCGCGGCAAGGGCGGCAAGGAGCGCCTCTGCCCGCTCGGCCGCCCGGCCTTGCAGGCGCTGTCCGACTGGCTTGAAGAACGCACCGATCCTGACGTCAAAACCCGCGCCGAAGATTTCGTCTTCCCCTCTCGCGGCGCGAGCGGCCACCTGACGCGCCGCCGACTCGGCCAGCTGCTCGAAGGCATCGCCGCCGAAGCCGGGCTAGACCCCGCGCGCGTCCACCCGCACGCCTTGCGTCATGCCTATGCGACGCACCTGCTGCAGGGCGGCGCCGACCTGCGCGCCGTGCAAATGCTGCTCGGCCATGCCGATATCGCGACGACGCAGATCTATACCCACGTCCTCACCGACGAATTGCAGGAATTGCTGGAAACCGCCCACCCGATGGCGAACTAGACGCGCCTCAGGCGAGCGTTTCGCCGCCCCGCGTGTTGACCCAGAACGCGTGGATCACGCCCGGCAGCCAGCCGATCAGCGTCAGCACGAGGTTGATCAGGAATTGCACACCGATACCCTGCTTCAGCGCCACAGCGACCGGCGGCAGGAAAATCGTCAGCAGAATCATCAGAAGTGACATGGAAACGTCCTTTACGTTGCTCGGTAATATCAACGTGCGGACGCGGCATATGTTCCCGCGCCGCCGCGGTATTTGACGCGCTGCAACACCGGCCCTAATCCTCTGCGCGCAAACGGAGGGGCCCATGTCTCAGAAAACGCCGCGTAACTTCTTCAAGCCCCTTTCGATCGGCGCGCCCGAGCCGATGCGCGACCTGCCCGTCCGCCTCGAGCGGATGATCCACTTTGTCCCGCCGCACCTCGACAAGGTCCGCGCCAAGGTGCCCGAGATGGCGCCGACCGTGGACGTGATCCTCGCCAACCTCGAAGACGCGATCCCAGCCGATGCCAAGGACGCCGCCCGCGCCGGCGCGGTCGAGATGGCCAACATGTATGACTGGCAGGCCAAGGGCACCGGCTTCTGGAGCCGCGTGAACTGCCTCAACTCCCCCTGGTTCCAGCAGGACGTGTCCGACCTCGTCCTCAAGGCCGGCCACCAGTTGGACGTGATCATGCTGCCCAAGGTCGAAGGTCCGTGGGACATCCACTTCGCCGACCAGTATGTCGCCCAGCTCGAAGCCAAGGCCGGCCTGAAACGCCCGATCCTCTTCCACGCCATCCTCGAGACCGCCGAAGGCATGGCCCGTGTCGAGGAGATCGCCCTCGCCTCCCCGCGCATGCAGGGCATCTCGCTTGGCCCGGCCGACCTCGCCGCAAACCGCAAGATGAAAACCACCCGCGTCGGCGGCGGCCATCCCTTCTACCGCGTCATCGATGATCCGAATACGGACGGCGCCCCGCGCGCCAGCGTCCAGCAGGACCCCTGGCACTATACCATCGCCCGCATGGTCGACGCCTGCCGGATGGCCGGCATCAACGCTTTCTACGGCCCCTTCGGCGACATTGCCGACGGCGAAGCCTGCGAGCAGCAGTTCCGCAACGCCTTCCTGCTCGGCTGCTCCGGCACCTGGTCGCTTCACCCCTCGCAAATTGCCATCGCCAAGCGCGTCTTCTCTCCTGACCCGGACGAAGTGAAGTTCGCCCGCAAGATCCTCGCCGCCATGCCGGACGGCACCGGCGTCGCCATGATCGACGGCAAGATGCAGGACGACGCCACCTGGAAACAGGCAAAAGTCATCTCCGACCTCGCCGACCTCGTCGCCACCCGCGACCCGGACCTCGCGGCGGCGTACGCGGGGTAACTGACGTGATGGACCCGGCTGTCAAAGCGCTACTCGCCGAACTGAAGCCCAGCCCGATCAGCGCGGCACCCGGGCAGAACATGTTGCCGCCGAATGCCAGGCGCGATGTGGGTGAGACTCCGCTCTGGCGCGCGCATGAAGGCCCCGCGACATTGTTCGTACACGGCTGGAACGATACCCACCGGATCTGGCGCCAGTATGCGCAGGATTTCATCTCCAACACCCGGCCTGTCCTGCTGATGGATCTGCCCGCCCACGGCGCGTCGAAGGCCACAGACTTCAGCGGCGCAGCCGCCGGCAAGGCCGTACTGGATGTCTGCGCGGCCGAAGCGCCCATAGATGCGATCATCGCGCATTCGTTTGGCTGCATCGCCACCGCCAACGCGCTGAAAGCCGGCGCCAAGGCTGACTATGTCGTGCTGATCGCCCCGCCCGTGCTCGGTTGGGCGGAGGCCAAGCGCCGCGAAGGCGCCGATCCTGCCGCGCTGGACAAGGCGCTGGAATTTGTCCGCGCCGCAGGCGGCGGCGAACTCACCCCCTTCGATTTCGCGGGCGCGCTCGCCAGCTACACCGGCAAGCTCCTCTTCATCGGCTCCGACGCCGACATCGGCTGCCCGCTGAATGAAATTGCCGCCGTCGCGGCGAAACTCCCGGGCGCCCAAGTCCACGGCGTTGAGGACCTCGACCACCGCGAACTCTGCCTCGACCGGGACGTCTTTGAGAAAATCCTCGCCTTTCTCGGCTACGCGTAGGCACCGCCTCAGAGAATGTAGTGATCGCCCGACGCGCGCACGGTGATGTCGCCGATGGAGACGCCTTTCGGCTGGTTGATCGCGTGGATGATCTGGTCGGCAATGAAGGCCGGATCCAGCGCCACATACTCCATCTCGTTCGGGTAAAGGCGCGCGGGGTCCAGCTTGCCTTCCCGCATCAGGTCGAGCACTTCGAAATACTCCCCCGCATTCTGCCCCACGATCCCGACAATGCCCTGCGGATTGACGACGCCCGCGCCAAGCCCGGTCCCCGGCACGCCCGTCGGCTTCACGATGGTCACCTTGATCTTGCCGCGCGTCTCGATGCGCAGAGACTCCGAGAGGAAGTTCACCGCCGATTTTGTCGCGCCATACACCGCCGCTCCATAGACCGGAAAGTTGCCATAGATCGACGACACGTTGATCACATGGCCCTCGCCCTGCGCGATCATCTGGTCATGCACGGCCACGGTGCCGTTCAGCACGCCCTTGATGTTGATGTCGATGCAGCGGTGCCATTTCTCCAGCGCGCTCTCGTGGTCCGCGTAGAGCGCAAGTGGCATCACGCCCGCATTGTTCAGCATCACGTCGATACGGCCATAGGCCTCCACAGCCGCCTTCGCTACCGCCTTCATCTCCGCAATGTTCGTCACGTCCGCGCGCACGGCCTGCGCCATGCCGCCCGCCTTGCGGATCGCCGCGACACTCGCTTCCAGCGCGGCAAGGTCAACATCCGCACACGTCACTTTCGCGCCGAGCGCTGCGGCCTTCTCGCTGACCAGCCTCCCGAATCCGCCGGCCGCTCCGGTCACGATGATCGACTTGTCCTTCACATGATTGCCCATGACGCAAACGCCCTTTCTGTTCTGCCTTCACAAACCGATCCTCTGCATCGGGCGCACGCTTGGCAATACGAATCCGCTAGGGGCAGCCCGTGACGCATGGGAACAGGAAGGCCAAGCCTGTTGCCGCAGGCCCCGGTTGCAGCCCGGCCCCGCCGGGCCTAATCTCCCCTCCGGGAGGACCACAGAATGGCAAAACACCTGATCCCTGAAACCGGCCACAGCCCGAACCTGCAGCGCTGGTTTGACTGGATGGCTCACGACCATTCGCCTGGCGGCCTCGCGCCCCTGCTGGCCGACGAGGTCGTCTTCAAGAGCCCCGTGGTCCACACACCGCAGGTCGGCAAGCCTATCACAATGGGCTACCTGCTCGCCGCCGGCGAAACGCTTGGCAATGACAGCTTCCACTATACCCGCGTCTTCGATTGCGGAGACCGCGCCGTCCTCGAATTCGAAACCGAAATGGACGGCATCGCCGTCAACGGCGTCGACATGATCGCGTGGAACGGAGATGGTCAGATCACGGACTTCAAGGTGATGGTCCGTCCCCTGAAGGCCATCAACGCCGTGCACGCCGCGATGGGTGCGATGCTTGCCAAGATGAAAGCCGGCGCGTGAAGGCCCCAATCATCGAAACAGCGCGCCTACGTTTGCGCGGCGCCGAGCCCACCGATCTCGACGCAGCCGCCGCTGTCTGGGCCGATGAAGATGTCGTCCGCTTCATTGGCGGCAAGCCGCGCGGCCGCCAGGATGTCTGGTTTGCGTTGCTGCGCTCGGCCGGCCTCTGGGTGTTCAAGGGCTATGGCTACTGGGTCGTCACCGACCGCCAGACCGGCGAATTCCTTGGCGAAGCGGGCTTCTCCGATTTCCAGCGCGGCCTTCCGGCAGATCTCGTGCCCGGCCCCGAAGCCGGCTGGGCCTTTGGCCGCGCCGCCTGGGGCCGCGGCATCGCCACGGAAGCGATGACTGCCGCGCACCAATGGCTGGATTCCAACTGCCCGGGCGTCAGCTCCTGCGTGATCGAGCCCGCCAATACGAACTCGGTCCGAGTCGCCGAAAAACTGGGTTACCGCAGATCCGGCGAGACGCTGCTCGGCGGCGTCCCTGTCGGCACCTACCGGCGCGGCGCCTGACGCTCCTGAACGTCGTTCTGCTGCTCGTTCACCTGCCCCGGGCGCCAGGCGCGCAGGAAATCGAAGAAGGCCGTCTCAGGCAGGCCGGGTGAGTACAGGAAGCCCTGCGCCATCGTGCAGCCGCGCCGCCGCAGGAACTCGGCCTGCCGCGTCGTCTCCACGCCCTCGGCCACGGTTTTCAGGCCCAGCGTCTCGGCCATCGCGAGGATCATCTCGACAATCGCAGGCGCCTGCCGGTCAGTCTCCAGCGCCGAGACAAACTGCCGGTCGATCTTGAACACGTCGAAGGGCAGCTGCGTCAGCGTCGCAAGGTTCGAATGGCCGGTGCCGAAATCGTCGATTGCGAGCTTGGTGCCCATCGCCCGCAGCGGGGAGATGAACTCCGCCACGCGCGCCGGATCGGACACCGCCATGCTCTCGGTGATCTCCAGCTCCAGCCGGTTCGGATGCAGGCCCGTCCGGCGCAGCACCGCCATGATCGCGTCCGTCAGGTCGTGCCGCTGGAACTGGCTGGGCGAGACGTTGACGGCCACCGTCAGGTCATAGCCTTCCAGCTGCCAGCTGCGCGCCGCCTCGCACGCCGCCTCGAGGATCTGCATGCCGATCGCATCTATCAGTCCCGCCTGCTCCGCCACCGGAATGAACGTCGCCGGTGAGATCAGCTTGCCGTTCGGCCGGCGCCAGCGCGCCAGTGCTTCGGCGCCCACGATCCGGCCCGTCTGGAAGTCGATCTTCGGCTGGAAGACCGCCTTGAATTCCTTGTTCGCCACCGCGTCGCGCAGCTCTGCCTCGAACCGGTAGCGTCCTTGCACGATCCGCGTCAGGCGCGGCGTGAAGAAACGGAAACCGGACTGCGCCTCAGAGCGCACCAGCCGCACCGCCAGCTTGGCATTCTGCATCAGCTTCGCGAAGGATTCGGCGTCTTCCGGCGCCATCACGATACCACCCGAGATCGACATGGTGATCTGCCGCGTCGGCAATTCGAAAGGTTCGGCAAATGCGGCGCGGATCGCCCGTGCGATCGAGATCACATGATCCCGGTTTATGGCGCACGGCAGGTAGAGCACGAACTTGTCGGCCGACATCGCCGACAGCATGCTGCCGCGCAGCGCGATCGCCGCCGGATCGCCGAGGTCGGACAAGGCCCGCGTCAACCGCTTCGCCGCGGCGTCGATCAGCGCATCGCCATTGGTTGTGCCGACCTGCTCGAGCAGCTGGCCGAAACGGTCGATGTCCAGCAACAGGAACGCCGCCGGATACTCGAAGCTCGCTTCCGGGAGTGTCGCGTTGACGTGCCGCTCCAGCGCAATCGCGTTCGGCAATCCGGTGCGCGAATCCTTGTAGGCAATCTGGCGCAGCGTTTCGTTTTCGCGCCGCAGCTTGCGCACCGTACGCGTCGTCGCCACGCGCAGGCGCCGCAGTTCCGGGAACTGCATGTCCTCGAGCTCGGCTTCGGCGTCTACGCGGCTTGTGGTCATGTAGGCGGTAAACCGTTCGAACACCGCCTGGAGGGGCTTGGCGCAAAAATAGGTCCCCACGCCCGAGATGGTCACACAGGCGACCAGCATGACCAGCAGCACCGGCGCCGGCATCACGAGACCGAACGGCTCGCCCAGTAGGATCATCCGGTAAGCGATGGAGATCGCAATAACTGCAAGGTACAGGAGAATGGACAAAAGCCCGGCGGTAATCCCGGCGAAAACCGGAATGGATACTCTGCCCGTCAACCGGCCGATGACCGACGAATGCTTCACACTAGGGCGGCTCCAGTCCCCCGATTCGAAATCTGTTGAGCAAACTGCCCCGTAGATGTTTAGGAATCAGTGAAGATCATGCGCTAGCTGTAATGTTCACGAAGGACTATATGCCCGCTCATGACCCAGAACCGCACCGCCACGATCGCCCGCAAGACCAAGGAAACCGACATTTCGGTAACCGTTAACCTTGATGGCACGGGCAAGTCCGACATCGACACCGGCATCGGCTTCTTCGACCACATGCTCGACAGCCTGTCCCGCCACTCGCTGATTGACCTTACGGTACGCTGCAACGGCGACCTGCACATCGATTTACACCACTCGGTGGAAGACACCGGCATCGTCATTGGCGAGGCCATTGCCAAGGCGCTCGGCGATTTTGGCGGCATCGCCCGCTTTGGCCATGCCTACATTCCGATGGACGAGACGCTGACCCGTGCCTCGGTGGACCTCTGCAAGCGCCCCTATCTGATCTGGAAGGTTGATTTCCGGCGCGACAAGCTCGGCGAAATGGACACCGAACTCTTCAAGGAGTTCTTCCACGCCCTCGCCGGGAATGGCGGCATGTGCCTGCACATCGAGAACCTCTACGGCGAAAACAACCATCACATCGCCGAAAGCTGCTTCAAGGCCACCGCCCGGGCCCTGCGCACCGCCATCACGGTCGACCCCCGCCTTGGCGGCAAGCCTGCCAGCACCAAGGGCAGCCTCTAAATCCGGGCTAAAGCACGCTCGCGTCCACCACCGCGTCGATCAGCGCCGGCTCGGCCGGCACCTGACCGTCCAGGATCAGCATGGCGAGGCCGTGCACCAGTGACCAGGCGCGCAGCCGCCCCGCCTCACGCACATGCGCTGGCGCATCCGGCCCGAACAGGCCGTCGATGGCGTTGACGAGGATCTGCATCCCGTCCGACCCGCCGCCCCCCGGGCTGGGCGGTGGCACAGGCACAGGCCCGTCAGGCTGCGCCATCATCAGCCGGAACAGGGACGGGTGCGCGAGCGCAAAAGTCACGTAAGCCCGCCCCATCGCATTGAACGCCTCGACGCCCGGCGACGCGCTGGCCATGGCCGCCTCGAACGCTTTCGCCATTCGAGCATGGCCTTCGAGGCACAGCGCCCCGAGAAGCGCCGCCTTGTCCGGAAAGTGCCGGTAGACCGCCGTCGCCGACACCCCGGCATTGCGCGCAATCTCGCGCAGGCTCAGCGCATCAGCCGGCCCGGTATCGATCAGTTTCAGGCCTTCCTCGATCAGCGCTGAGCGCAAATCGCCATGATGGTAGCGATTTTTCTCGGAATGGATGTTGACAGTGTTATCTTTCTCGGACATGTTATCGGTGTAAACATTTTTTGAAGCCCTCGCAACCTCTTACATCGTCACAGGAGCCCCCATGCCCAGCCCCGTCGAAGCCGCCATCCGCGGCGTTGTCACCAAAGGCCTCATGGGGGTTGCGAGTTTCAACCGCGTCCACCGAAAGACCAAGGCGCCGAACCCCTATCTGACCGGCATCCACACGCCCCTGAAAACCGAGCACACGCTGGCGGACCTCAAAGTTACCGGCGCCATCCCCGCCGCCCTGAACGGCCTCTACCTGCGCAACGGCCCGAACCCTTTCGAGGCGCCCAATCCCGCCACGCACCACTGGTTCGCCGGCGACGGCATGCTGCACGGCGTCCGCCTCGAAGGCGGCAAGGCGCTCTGGTACCGCAACCGCTGGATCCGCTCGGCTGAAATCAGCGAGGCCCTCGGCGAGAAGCCGATCCCCGGCCCGGAAAGCCGCTTCGGTAGTCCGAACACGAACGTTGTCCCGATGGGCGGAAAGATCTGGGCCATCGTCGAGGCCGGCGGCCTGCCGGTCGAAGTCTCCGACATGCTTGAGTCCCGCACACGCAGCGACTTTGACGGCCTCCTCGCCCAGGGCTTCACCGCTCACCCGCATCTCGATCCGCTGACCGGTGAGACCCATGCCATCTGCTACAACGCGATGGATCCCACTGTGATCTGGCACACTGTTCTGGACACGGATGGAAAGGTTCGCCGCCACGAGCCCATTACCGTCGAGCACGGCCCCTCCATCCATGACTGCATGATCACCAAGAACTACGTCATCGTGATGGACCTGCCCGTGACCTTCTCGATGCCCGCGATGATCTCCGGCGAGAACTTCCCGTATCGCTGGAACCCGAAACACGCGGCCCGCATCGGCCTCCTCCCCCGCGAGGGCAAGGGCGACGAGATCATCTGGTGCGAAATCTCGCCCTGCTACATCTTCCACCCTGCCAACGCCTACGAGACCGAAGACGGCAAGGTGATCATGGATGCCTGCGTCCACTCCGCCGTCTTCGACGACGGCCAGAAAGGCCCGAACGCCGCCACGACAACGTTCGAATGCCTCGAGATAGACCCGGCGGCCTGCAAGGTCACCCGCACCGTGATCGATGCCGCCCCGCAGGAATTTCCGCGTCCGGATGAACGCCGCATCGGCCAGCCATACCGCTATGCCTATACGGTCGCGCTGCCCCCGGCCGGCACTGCCGAATGGATGGGCGCCACCGCCCTCTACAAGCATGACCTCGGCGCGCACACGCGCGAGGTGCACGATTTCGGCCCCGGCAAGGTTCCCGGCGAGTTCGTCTTCGTGCCCGCGCATGCCAGATCCGCCGAGGATGAAGGCTGGCTGATCGGCTATGTCATCGACACCAACACGGACACGACCGACCTGGTGATTCTCGACGCGCAGCAATTCTCCGGTCCGCCGGTCGCTGCGATCACCATCCCGGTGCGCATCCCGCCCGGCTTCCACGGCAACTGGATCGCCCTGCCCTAACCGGTCGGGTCTTCGGCCGACGCAGGAATCCGCGCCACCAGCAGCTTGTCGATCCGGCGGCCGTCCATGTCGATCACTTCGAATCGCCAGCCATTGGACACCGCCGCATCGCCAAGTTCCGGAATGCGCTGAAGGTGGTGGATCACCAGGCCCGCAACGGTCGTGTACGGAGGATCTTCCTCCGGTGTCACGTCCGAACCCAGCGCGATCTCCGCGTCCTCGATGGCCATGCGGCCATCCAGCAGCCAGGAGCCATCCTCGCGCTTCTGCGGCCGCGCCAGTCCGTCTTCCGCCGAGAAGGCAACGTCCCCGGCAATCGCGCCGAGCACATCGGCGGCCGTGACGATACCCTCGATATGGCCGAGCTCATCCGACACCAGCGCCATCTGCACGGCGCTCGCCTGCATGCTCTCGAGCAGGTTGAGCACCGTCATCGAGTCCGGCACAAACAGGGGTGCATGTCCCGCCGTCTCGAAATCCGGCAGCCGCTTGCCCTCGGACAGCGCCAGAAGATCCTTGGTCTGAACCACCGAGATCACATGTTCGAGGTCACCGCGCGCCACCGGGAAGCGCGAGTGATGGCTTTCCGCGATGCGCTTCAAAAGTTCTTCCGGCGGATCATCGAGGTCGAGCCAGACGACATCCTTGCGCGACGTCATGATCGAGCGCACGTCCCGGTCCGCCAGACGCATCACGCTGCGGATCATCGCGCGCTCGTCCTCGTCGATGGCGCCGCTGGCGGCGCCTTCCTCGATCACGCTTTCGATCTCTTCTTCCGTCATCTGCTCGATACTGACCTTCGACAGGCCGAACAGGCGGAGGATCAGGTTGGTGGAACCCCTCAGGATGAAGACAACCGGAAACACGATCTTCGCCAGCAGCGCCATCGGCGGCGCAATGATACTTGCGAACGCTTCCGGCGCCGTGATGGCAATCCGCTTCGGCACAAGCTCGCCGACGACAATCGAGAGATACGTCGTCGCCGCGATCACCACGCCGAACGCGATCAGGCCCGCCTGTTTCTCCAGCGCCGGGAAGGTCTGCACGATCCACGGCGCCACGTCTTCCGCCAGCGCTGTCGCGCCGTACGCGCCCGCGATGATCCCGATCAGCGTGATGCCCACCTGCACGGTCGAGAGGAAGGCGGAGGGGTCTTCCTGCAGCTTCAGGGCAACCTTGGCCCCCCGGTCGCCCTTGTCGGCGCGCATCTGCAGCCGGTTCCGGCGGGAGGAGACAATCGCGAGTTCGGAAAGCGCGAACACCCCGTTGAGGGCGATCAGCGCGAGAAGTATAACTAGATCCATGGCAGGCGGCCTATCGCATGATTTTGCGGCGTGTCCAAGCGCGCAATGCCCCTCGATTGCCACGCCCCCCCGCCCCCGCTAAGAGCCGCCCATGTCCCGCGTTGCGCTCATCGACTATGGCTCCGGCAACCTCCACTCCTGCGCGCGCGCCCTCGCCGCCGCCGCCGGCGAAGGCCACGACATCCAGATCACCGCCTCCCCCGCCGGCCTCGCCGCCGCCGACCGCATCGTCCTGCCCGGCGTCGGCCACTTTGCCGACTGCGCCGGCGCCCTGCGCGCCATTCCCGGCATGGTGGAGGCCCTCGAAGCCGCCGTCATCGACAAGGCCCGCCCCTTCCTCGGCATCTGCGTCGGCCTGCAGCTGATGGCGGATGTCGGCCTCGAGGACGGCGAAACCCGCGGCCTCGGCTGGATCCACGGCCTCGTCGAGGCGTTCGAGCCCGCCCCCGGCCTGCCCGTCCCGCATGTCGGCTGGAACGAGATCCTCCTCACCGCGGGCCACCCCGTCCTCGAAGGCCTCGGCCCCTCGCCCCACGCCTACTTCACCCACTCATACGCCTTCCGCCCGGAGGACGAGACCCACGTCGCCGCCTGGTGCGACTACGGCGCCCCCTTCGCCGCCGCCCTCGGCCGGGACAACCTCTTCGGCACCCAGTTCCACCCGGAAAAAAGCCAGAAGCTGGGGCTGACGATTCTCAGCAATTTCCTGAAGTGGTCCCCATGACCTTCACCCTCTACCCCGCGATTGACCTGAAAGACGGCGCCTGCGTCCGCCTGCTGCGCGGCGAGATGGACGCGGCCACCGTGTTCAACACCGATCCCGCCAACCAGGCCGCCGCGTTCCACGCGATGGGCTTCACCCATCTCCACGTCGTCGATCTCAACGGCGCCTTCGAAGGCCAGCCCGTCAACCGCGACGCCGTCGCCGGCATCCTGAAAGCCACCCCTGCCCCGGTCCAGCTCGGCGGCGGCATCCGCAGCCGCGCCCAGATCGACGCCTGGCTGGAGGCCGGCATCGCCCGCGTCATCCTCGGCACCGTCGCCCTGCGCGACCCCGAACTCGTGAAAACCGCCGCCCGCGCCCTGCCGGGCCGCATTGTGGTCGGCATCGACGCGAAAGAAGGCATGGTCGCCGTCGAAGGCTGGGCCGAGACCAGCGACATGCGCGCCACCGAACTTGCGAAAGCCTTCGAAGGCTGCGGCGTCGCCGCCATCATCGCCACCGACATCAGCCGCGACGGCCTGAAGACCGGCGTAAATGTTCCGTTCACGGCAGAACTGGCAAACACCGTCACCATCCCCATCATCGCCAGCGGCGGCGTCAAAAGCGTCGACGACATCCGTGCCCTGCGCGCCAGCGGCGCCCCGATCGCCGGCACGATCCTGGGCCGCGCGCTGTATGACGGGGATATTGATGCGGCCGAGGCGGTGAGGTCGGCATCGTAGGGTGGGCCCGGGCCGCAAGCCGTACCCGGCCATCCGCCCCCCACGAAGCGCCTAGCGCGCGTCGGTCGCGAACCCGGTTCGCGCAGCCTTGGCAATGGCGCGCTGCTGCTCGCGGTCGTCGAGATACCGGCGCACGGCGCGCTCCACCAGAACGGTGAAGCCCACGGTGAGGGCAGTCTTGATCAGTCGGTTCATGGCTCGTCTCCTTGAAGGGGCAATGCCCCATCAACGCCCGGAAAGCCGCGCCGGTTCCGCCCGCGCTGCGCCGCGCCAAAAGTCCGTCAGGCTGGCACGGAGACCCGCCCCGGCGCGGGCGCATCGCCCACCGCGCGGTTCTTGCCCGCCGCCTTGGCGCGGTACAGCGCCTGGTCCGCCCGGCTCAGCAGCGCAGACACCGTGTCGCCCTCGCGCGCAAGGCAATAGCCCAGGCTGATCGTCACGCTGATGCGCGTTCCGCCGTGTACGCAGCCCTCGCCGCCCAGCGCGCGCACCAGGGTCTGGAAATAGCGCCGCGCATCGGTCTCGGTCTCGAACAGGCCAGCGGCCGCAAATTCCTCGCCGCCGAGGCGCGCCATCACGCCGCCGTCCGGCTCCATCGCCCGCAGCGCTCCGCCCACGGACTTCAGGATATTGTCGCCCGCCGCGTGGCCGTGCTCGTCGTTGACGCGCTTGAAATTGTCAATATCGGCAATCGCGCAGGCCAGGATGCCCTCGCCCAGCGCCGCCCGCGCCTGAAGCTGCTCGGTCGCCGTGAAGAAAGCCCGCCTGTTCGGCAGGCCGGTCAGTTCGTCACTGTTGGCGAGGCGGTGATTGGCCAGCGCGAGGCGCTCGGCTTTCATCTGGGCCCGGAGGACAAAGAAGCTGCAGGTGGGCGCAATGATCATCGGCAACCCGATGCAAAAGGCGTAGACCGAGGCATGTTCGACCACCGGATCGATCTGCAGCCAGATCCAGGTTGGCAGAAACGACGCCAGCACGGAGCCCGCCGTGATCAGCGCGCCGGTCAGGATCGCCTTGTAAAGGGAGGTCGTCATGGACAGGCGGCTCTCGGATTTCGATCCGTATACATACACCGCCGTGCTTAAGTCCGGCTCCAGATGATCGATGAAATTTGATCGATTTGACCTGGCCATCCCCTGCCGCTACACCGCGCGCATGCTGAAAACCCGCATCATCCCCTGCCTGGACGTGAAGGACGGCCGCACCGTCAAGGGCGTCAATTTCGTGGGCCTGAAGGATGCCGGCGATCCGGTCGCCCTCGCCCGCGCCTATGACGCGCAAGGGGCGGACGAGCTCTGCTTCCTCGATATCACGGCCAGCCATGAAGGCCGGGGCACACTGCTCGAGACAGTCAGCCGCACGGCAGAGGCCTGTTTCATGCCCCTCACGGTCGGCGGCGGCGTGCGCTCGGTGGAGGACATGGTCGCCCTGCTGCGGGCCGGCGCGGACAAGGTGGCGATCAACTCCGCCGCGGTGTCAGACCCGGATCTCATTTCCGCCTGCGCCGCCAAGGCCGGCCGGCAATGCGTCGTCGTGGCAATCGACGCCCGCAAGACCGGCGACCATTGGGAGATCTTCACCAAGGGTGGCCGTGAGGCGACGGGCATTGACGCGGTTAACTTCGCCCGCCTCGCCGCCTCGAAAGGCGCCGGCGAAATCCTGCTCACCTCGATGGACCGCGACGGCACCAAGACCGGATATGACATCGCCCTCCTCAAGGCCGTCTCTTCCGCCGTCACCATCCCGGTCATCGCCAGCGGCGGCGCGGGTAGCGTTGAGGACTTTGCCCCCGCTGTTCTCGAAGGCGGGGCAAGCGCAGTGCTCGCCGCGTCAATCTTCCACTTCGGCGAGGCCACCCTTGCCGAAGCGCGGGACGCCCTCGGCAAAGCGGGCGCCCCGGTACGGACCGTTTAGTCCGCGAACACCGCCTTGCGCTTCTGCATCTCGGCCATCACGGCCTCGATCTGGTTGGGCGTGCGCATGACTTTCAGCTGTTCGCTGCTTTCCAGGGCGAGGAGTTCGGCATCGGTCGCATCGGCCATCGCATTGCACAGCACCTTCGCCCCGCGCATCGCGGCCGGGTGTTTGCCGGCGATGAGCTTGGCGTGCCAGAGCGCGTCCTCGAGCGGCGTCTCCGAAACCTTGGTGGCAAAGCCGTGGGCCTGCGCCTCGCTGCCCTTGAACTCGCGGTTCGTGTAGGTCAGCTCACGGATCACATCGTCGCGCACATTGCCGCGCCACAGCGGAAAGCCCGCCATGTCCGGCACGAGGCCCCATTTCATTTCCATGATGGCGCAGCGGGTGTCCGGATGGATGATGCGGATGTCGGCGCCGGACATGATCTGGAACCCGCCGCCGAAGGCGATGCCGTGCACGGCAGCGATCACCGGCACGGGTAATTCCCGCCAGCCCCAGGCGACATGCTGGGCAAGGTTCGCAATGCCATGGCTGCGGCTGCCAAGGCTGCCGGTGGCGCCTTCGCCTTGCTTCTTGCCGTCGCCGGGCTGGGCCATCGAGGAGAGGTCGAGCCCCGCGCAGAAGGCGCGGCCTTCGCCGGAGAGCACCACGGCGCGCAGGCCTTTGGTTTTGCCCAGCACGTCGATCGCCTCGGCGATGCTGGCGAACATCAGGTTGTCGAGGGCATTCATCTTGTCGGTCCGGATCAGGCGGACATCGGCCACGCCGTCGTCGAGCATCGTGATGGAAACGCGGTCTTTCATGGGAACTCCTCCGTTTGGATGAAAGCTGGCCCCCTTACGCGGCGTTCGTCAAGCTTGGCCGGGTGACGCGGACGCGGGGGAACGCTAAACGGCTTGCAACAGGAGCCTGCCCCATGACCGACCTCGCCTCCCCTGCCCGGCTGTCCGCGGCCCTCGCGCATCTTGCTGGAACCATCGATGCCCGCGCTGCAGACGGCGATGCGGGCAAGAGCTGGACCGCGAAACTGCTGGCCAAGGGGCCGGACGCCTGCGCCGCGAAAGTCGCCGAAGAGGGCGGTGAGCTGGCGGACGCGGTGCGCGGCGAAAGCGACGACCGCGTGGCAAGCGAGGCGGCAGATGTGCTCTACCATGTCTTCGTGGCCCTCCGCTCGCGCGGCGTGAGCCTCGATGATGTGGCCGCGGCATTGGAAGCCCGCCAGGGCACCAGCGGCATTGACGAGAAGGCGGGGCGGTCGGGCGAATAGGCCCTTACGCAACACCTCGCACCCCTCCGCGCACAGAAGCCGTAGGCGCATCAACGCGCTAAAAATTTGTCGGCCAAAGCGTGCGCTACACCCCTCCGGCCGGAGTTATACTAAGCGCCACCCCCGCCCCGTAGGCCGGATAGAGGCCAAAGGCCGAAATCCGCTCGTCCCCGAGAGCAGACGAGAAACAAACGATACAAAGTGATAAAAAATGAGAATCTCCGAGGACTGAGACCAAACCGCCATCCGAAGTGCACGGATTGAAACGGGCTGAAGCCGCCCGGAGAGACAAAAGGCCAGACTTGCGGCTACGGCAAATATGCGCCGGAAAATAAAACCCATCCGGGTCGAGCCGCTACAAAACGCCCGCCCAGCCCTTGCGCAACACCTCCGCCTGCGGAGCCGCGCGAAGAAGGCGCTTTTATCTCCGGAGTTTTCAAAACCTGAGGAGAACTCACTTCTTCCCTAGCGGTTTCACCGCCTGCAGCGTAGTCGTTTTCACGTCGCGGCCGGTGCCGACTTTCTTGCCATAGCTGGGGGCGCCGGCGCCCGCACCGGAGACGGCGCCTCTAGTGGTTCTGTCCGTGAGCGGAACGATGGCCATGGCGGCGGGGTTGATCGGGTGTTCGTCGAAGAGGCTGGCGAGCTGCTCCGTCATCGCGCCGCCGAGCTGTTCGGCGTCGACGATGGTGACGGCGCGCTTGTAATAGCGCGTCACGTCATGGCCGATGCCGATGGCGATGAGTTCGACCGGCGAGCGGTTCTCGATCTCGTCGATCACCTGGCGGAGGTGGCGTTCCAGATAGTTGCCGATGTTGACGTTGAGCGTGGAATCGTCGACCGGCGCGCCGTCGGAGATCACCATCAGGATCTTGCGCTGCTCGGGACGCGCCAGCATCCGGTCATGCGCCCAGAGTAGGGCTTCGCCGTCGATATTCTCTTTCAACAGGCCTTCGCGCATCATCAGGCCAAGATTCCGGCGCGCGCGGCGCCACGGCATGTCGGCGGCCTTGTAGATGATGTGGCGAATGTCGTTGAGACGGCCCGGGCCATTGGGCTTGCCGGCCTTTACCCAGTCCTCGCGGCTCATGCCGCCTTTCCAGGCCTTGGTGGTGAAGCCGAGGATTTCGGTTTTGACCGCGCAGCGCTCCAGCGTGCGGGCGAGAATGTCGGCGCAAAGGGCAGCCACCATGATCGGGCGGCCGCGCATCGAGCCGGAATTGTCCAGCAGCAGCGTGACGATCGTGTCGCGGAACTTGGTGTCGTCTTCCTGCTTGAAGGAGAGCGGCGCGGTGGGGTCGGTGATGACGCGGGTGAGGCGGGCAGTGTCGAGCACGCCCTCTTCGAGATCGAAGGACCAAGACCGGTTCTGCTGCGCCATCAGGCGGCGCTGCAGCTTGTTGGCGAGCTTGGCGACGGCGCCCTGCAAGCCTTGCAGCTGGTGGTCCAGATAGGCGCGCAGGCGGGTCAGTTCCTCCGCGTCGCAGAGGTCCTGTGCCTGCGCGGTCTCGTCATGGGCGCGGGTGAAGACGGAATAGACGAACCGGTCGCGCTCGTCGCCCTGCTGGTAGTTCGGGCGGAGCGGCTTGGAGCCGTCGTCTTCCTCGTCCGGCGAGTCGTCGGCGTCGAGATCGGCGTCCTGATCGACCGAGACGTTGGCTTCTTCGCCGTCGATGTCCTCGGTTTCACCCGCCTCCATCTGCTCGGCGGAGGCGCCCATTTGCTCTTCCGTGGACGTATCGTCGTCTCCGGTCTGGGTCTCGCTGTCTTCCTGCTGCTCGGCGTTTTCTTGGCTGTCGGTCTCAACATCCTCGCCCGGGACATCCGAAGCCGTCAGGTCACGGATGATCGAGCGGATGGTCTTAGAGAACTGGGCCTGATCGTGCAGCTGGCCCATCAGGCCGTCGATGGCCTTGCCCGCGCGGGTCTCGACCTTTTCGCGCCAGACGGCGGCAACGCGCTCGGCGCTTTCCGGCAGCGGGCGGCCCGTGAGCTTTTCGCGCAGCAAGAATTCGAGCGCGGGGGCGAGGATCGCCTCGGGGTCTTCCGAGCCGGCGCCGAAATTGGTGGACTTGCAGCGATGGTCGAGCGCGGCATCCAGATTCCCAGCGGTGCCTAGCATGGCGTTGGCGCCGAGGCTTTCGATGCGCGCGGTCTCGGCGCCTTCATAGACGCGGCGGGCGAGATCGCCCTGCGGGCGGTGCGCAAGGTGGGCGGCGGGATTGTGGTGCGCGCGGCGAAGCGCCATGGCATCGGCCTCGCCGCGGATGCGGGCGGCGAGCTCGGCGCTGATCTCGATCGGGGGCGGGCGCAGCACGATCCGGTCGCCCTGGTCGCCGGCATCATTGCCGAAGCCGACTTCGATCTCGCGTTCTGCGCTCATCGCCTTGGTGGTGACGGCGAGCGCAGCCTTGAAGAGTTCCTGGGGTGTGGTGTCCTTTGCCATCCGCCGTGCGTGGGCGCCTGCCCTACGCTACCTTCACCATCAAGGCGCTCTCGGGCAGTTCGGTGCCGAAGCAGCGCTGGTACATCTCGGCGACGAGGGGGCGTTCGAGTTCGTCGCACTTGTTGAGGAAGGTCATGCGGAAGGCGTGGCCGATATCGCCGAAGATGGCGAAGTTCTCGGCCCAAGTGATGACGGTGCGCGGGCTCATGACGGTCGAGAGGTCGCCGGCCATGAACGCGTTGCGTGTTAGGTCGGCGAGCGTGACCATCTTGGACAGCAGCGCGTCGTCCGTACCCGTCGCTTTCGACTTGACGATCTCGACCTCGGCGTCGTGGGCGAGATAGTTCAGCGTCGTGACGATGCTCCAGCGGTCCATCTGGCCTTGGTTCAGCTGCTGGGTGCCGTGATAGAGGCCTGTCGTATCGCCGAGGCCGACCGTGTTGGTCGTCGAGAACAGGCGGAAGTAGGGGTTCGGCGCGATCACGCGGTTCTGGTCGAGCAGGGTGAGCTTGCCCGAGCTTTCGAGAACGCGCTGGATGACGAACATCACGTCCGGGCGGCCGGCGTCGTATTCGTCGAACACTATGGCGACGGGGCGCTGCAGAGCCCAGGGAAGAATGCCTTCGCGGAATTCGGTGACCTGCTTGCCGTCTTTCAGGACGATGGCGTCCTTGCCGACCATGTCGATGCGGCTGACATGGCTGTCGAGGTTGACGCGGATCATCGGCCAGTTGAGGCGAGCGGCGACCTGCTCGATGTGGGTCGATTTGCCGGTGCCGTGATAGCCCTGCACCATGACACGGCGGTTGAACTCGAAACCGGCCAGGATGGCGAGCGTGGTCTGGGGATCGAACCGGTAGGCGGGGTCGATCTCCGGCACGTATTCGGTGCGCGTCTTGAAGCCGTGCACGACCATGGCCGTGTCGAGGCCGAACAGCTTCTTGAGGTTCAGCTTCTCGGTGGGCTTCAGGCCTTCGAGCGTATCGGTGGACGTCATTGAAGTCATGGCTATGCGGGGCTCGTCACGGGAGGGGGATATCGGAAACAAGCGTTCTAGCACGGGATAGCCCCGCGCCTAGTGCGACGTAAGGGAAATGGCCGGGCCTAGCGGCGCCAGACGACCTCGCCGCCTATGACGGTCATGACCGGCTCGGCCTTGAGGATGTCACCTTCAGGCACCGTCATCAAGTCGCGGTCGAAGACCGTGAAGTCGGCAAGCTTGCCCGGTTCGATCGTTCCGAGATCGGCTTCGCGGAAGCTGGCAAAGGCGGGACCGGTGGTGAAGAGCGCGAGCGCGCGGGCGCGGGAGACGGCCTCCTCCGGGTGCCAGCCTTCGCCGGAGAAGCCCTTCAGGTCCTTGCGGGCAACAGCGGCATAGAACTCGATGGTGGGTGAGCCGACTTCGACGGGCGCATCGGAGCCGCCAGCGATGACGGTGCCGAGGTCGAGGAGCGTCGCCCAGGCATAGGCGCCGCGCAGCCGGTCCATGCCGAGACGGGCGGGGGCGAAGAAGAGATCGCCGATCGCATGGCTCGGCTGCATCGAAGCGATCAGGCCGCCGGAGGCGACGCGGGCGAGATCGTCCGGGTGGATGACCTGCGCATGCTCGATGCGCCAGCGCAGCGACTTGTCATAGCCGCCGGTCTCGTAGGCCTCGAGGATGCGGCGGTTGGCGAGATCGCCGATGGCGTGGATGGCGAGCTGGACATTCGCGGCCTTGGCCTGCGCCATGAAGGCGGCGAGGCCTTCATCGTCGAGCAGCGAGAGACCGGACGTATCCGGACGGTCGGCGTAGGGCTCGATCAGCTGCGCGCCGCGGCTGCCGAGGGCGCCGTCCATATAGAGCTTCACGGCGCGGTTGGTGATTGTGCCCGTCTCGTGGAGGCGGCCTTCGGCAATCGCGAAGGCGCTGGAGTCAAACGCGTTGTAGAGGCGCAGCGGCAGGCGCCCTTCCCCGTCCAGCGCCGCCATCAGCGGCGCTTCGCGGGCGGAGACGCTCATGTTGTGCCCGCCGGTCCAGCCGCGGGAGGCGTAGAGCTTCGCGCCGGTTTCGAGGGCGAGGGAGACGGCGGCGTCGTCCGGCTCGGCGATCAGCGGCTGGACGAGGCCCATGGCGGCGTCGATCAGGATGCCGGTCGCCTTGCCGCTGGCATCGCGTTCGATCTTGCCGCCGGACGGGTCGGCGGTCTGGTCTGTGATGCCGGCTGCGGCAAGGACGGCGGAGTTGGCGACGAGGGCGTGGCCGTCCGAGCGGCCGAGGATGACCTTGTGCCTGCCGCTGACGGGATCAAGATCAGACGCCATCGGCATGCGGCCTTCCGGCCAGCCGGTTTCTATCCAGCCGCGCCCGACGAGGACGGAGCCTTCCGGCTTGCCTTCCAGTTCGGCTTCGAGGCGGGTGACGAGTTCATCGACCGAGGCGGTGCCTTCGAGGTTCAGTGTCAGCTCGCGCTCGCCAACACCCTGCAAGTGGATGTGAGCGTCGGTGAAGCCCGGATAGAGGAAGGCGCCGCCGAGATCGACCAGGTTGATCTCGTCCTCGCTCCAGTCTTCCGACATCGGGGGGATGGTGGCGAGGATGCGGCCATCAGCGCCGACGACGACGCCGGTGACGGTTTGCGCCGTGCCGGCCGCGTCGGTGAGACCGGTATAGATCGTGCCATTGGTGAATACGGTGACCTTTTCGGTCGCCTCTGTCTCGGTCGGCAAGGCAGGCGCGCAGGCGGCCAACGTGACGGCGGCGGCGGACAGTAAGGCGAGGCGCATGAAAAGCTCCGATTCTGGACGCACCAGCACTCGCACGCTTTAGGAAACGCGGCAAACCTGGCCGAAATGCAAAACGCCGGACCCTGGGGCCCGGCGTTTGGAATGGCTCAAAAGACCATGCGCTTAAGCGGCGACGGCTTTTTTCGCGATGTCGCGCTTGATCTTCAGCGCCTTGTCGGAGAGCGCGTCATCTTTCGCCTTGGCGAGGAAAGCGTCGAGGCCGCCCAGTTTGTCGACCGTACGCAGGGCTTTCGCTGCGATGCGGAGCTTGAAATTCTGGTCCAGCATTTCCGAGTGCAGCGTAACCTGCACGAGATTCGGCAGGTAGCGGCGCTTGGTCTTGATCTGGGAGTGGCTGACGATATGGCCGACCATCGGCTTCGTGCCAGTAAGTTCACATTCGCGGGACATGGGCCTCGCTCCGGGGAAAAGGGGCTATATTTGATCTGAAGGCGCGCTCCTACAGGCTGGGGGCGCCTCCTGTCAACCGGGGCGATTCAGGCGGGCGGCGCGCTGCCAGAAAAGGGCTGACTGTCACGGCCTGTCATCTTATGTCAGTGGGCGGGACGGGCCAAATAAGGCATGCTTGCGGCATGGCTGTTCAGGCCTTGTTGGGAAGGGGCGATCTAGAAGACGGGCAATGCCTGCCCGCTTGACCGCAAAGGACTACAGGACCCGATGAAGCGCAGCCTCCTTTTTGCCGCCGCCTCGCTTGCCCTTCTTGGCGCCTCCGCCGCCCAGACCGGGCCGGCCGCGAGCACCCCGGCCGTTCTCGCCAGCATCAAGACCGGCGCGCCGACGCGCATGGTGTACGAGCTCGACGCCCGCGCGATGGTGTTCATATTGCCAGCGACCGGGCGCGCGAGCTTTACGGTGGACATGAAGCCGGACACCTACACGATCCAGTCCCGCGTGCGCACGACCGGGCTCGCCGATGTATTCGTCAACTACGACATGAACCTGTCGGCCGCCGGCAAGACCAGCGCCACGGGGCTGAAGACCGTGCAGTACATTTCCAAGAACAATGACGGCAAGAAAAACCGCCGCGTTCAGGTCGACATGACCGAGACCGGCTTCAAGATGGATGCCAATCCGAAGTTCGGAAACCTCGGCGACCCTGCGGCGACCGCCGAGCAGGTGATCCTCGCGAATGATCCGCTCACGGCGCTGATCACCTTTGCGCTGGAGCCGCGGGCCAAGGGCGCCGACCCGTGCGGCGGGCCGATCAAGGTGTTTGACGGACGCCAACTGACCTATCTGCACCTGAAGCGCGGCAAAGCCGGCATGGTGAAGCAGAAGACCCCGGCCTGGAACGGCGACACGATCGAGTGCCATGTCACGATGGACAAGATTGCCGGCTACAAGAAAGGCGAGTCAAACAATGACACGCTGACCGGTATTTCAGGGCCGCTGCGGATGTATCTCGCGCCGCTGGAAAACGGCGCGCACGTACCGGTGAAGATCGTCGCCGATACCGACAAGGTCGGCAAGGTGACCCTGACGGCGCGGGCGCTGCGGTTTGAGCCGCTGGTGACGGCGTCGACGGGCACGAGCACCGGCGGCGGCGGGCGCTAGTCCTTCGGCAGCCGCTTCAGCGCGGCAATCAACCCAGCCATATCCTCCGGGACCGGCGCTTCGAAGCGCAGGGTCTTGCCGGTGACCGGGTGGACAAAGCCGAGGACGGCGGCGTGCAGCGCCTGGCGATCCATGCCCTTTGCGGCGGCGATGGCAGCGTCGTGCCCGGCGCCTGAGCCGAGCGCCGTCAGGTGCATCTGGCGGCCATAGACGGGATCCCCGAGGATCGGCGCGCCGATATGCGCCATGTGAACCCGGATCTGGTGGGTGCGGCCGGTTTCGAGACGGCACTCCAGAAGCGCGGCGGCGGGCGCGTGCGTGTGCTTGTCGCGCTCCCCGAAGGTTTCGATCGCCCTGTAGTGGGTGACGGCCCGCCGGGCGGCGGGGCTGTCCGGGTTTCTGTGCACGGACATTTTCTTGCGGTCGGTCTGGGAGCGGGCGATGGCGGCGTCGACCGTGCCCACCAGCGGGCGCGGGGCGCCGCGCGTGACAGCTAGGTACATGCGCTCGATGTCATGGCGTTCGAACAAGGCGGCGAGGCCGGTATGGGCGGCTTCCGTCTTCGCCGCGACCATCACACCGCTGGTCAGCTTGTCGAGCCGGTGGACGATGCCGGGGCGTTCGACGCCGCCGATTCCGGAGAGCTGACCCTGGCAATGGTGCAGTAGCGCATTGACGAGGGTGGCTTCTTCGCTGCCGGGCGCGGGGTGGACGGCCATGCCGGCGGCCTTGTTGAGGATGATGAGGTGAGCGTCCTCGAACAGGATGTCGAGCGGGATGTCCTCGGCCTGCGGCTCGGCGGCAACCGGGGCGGGCAGCGCGACGACATAGACACTGCCGGCCTTGATGGCGGCGCGGGGGCTGGCTTCGGGGCGGCCATCGACCGTGACCGCGCCTTCCTCGATCAGCGCCTTGGCACGCGTGCGCGAGATCTCGCCCGCCTTTGCGGCGAGGAAGGCGTCGAGGCGCTGGCCTGCGTCTTCGGGGGCGGCAATGATTTCGATCTGGCTCATGGCGCGGCTTATAGACGAGGGATGCGGCCTGCGTCATGCTGGCTTCACATGACTGCGCCATAAGGCGCGAAATGCGGGGAGATACGGCATGACACAGGTTACACGGCGCGGGCTTCTGGGCGGCGCAGCCCTCGGTACGATCGGCCTTGCGGCCTGCCAGACGGCTCCGATAGCGGCCAAGGGCTTCGAGGGCGAGCTGGCCTTCCTGCACGGCGTGGCCTCCGGCGACCCCCTGCCCGGCAGCGTGATCCTGTGGACCCGCGTGACCCCGCTGTCGGGCAGCGGCCCGGTGACGGTGACCTGGGAAGTGACGGAAGCGGGCGCCTCGGCGCCGGCGGCGACCGGCGAAGTCGTGACGAGTGAGGCGCGCGACTACACGGTCAAGGCCGACGCTTCGGGGCTGAAGCCGGCCACGGAGTACACTTTCCTTTTCCGCGCCAAGGCGGCGGACGGGGACGTGATCTCGCCCTCCGGGCGCACGCGGACGACGTCGGCTGACGGAACGGCGCCGGTGAAGCTGGGCGTGGTGTCGTGCTCGAACTACCAGTTCGGCCTGTTCACGGCGTATACTGAACTGTCGAAGGAAGCGGGACTCGACGCCATCGTGCACCTTGGCGACTATCTCTATGAGTATGGCACCGACGGGTATGGCGGCGATGTCGCCGCGCAACTGGGCCGGCCGCATGATCCGCCTACGGAGATCCTTTCCCTTTCGGACTATCGCCGCCGCCATGCGCAGTACAAGACCGATCCCGGCCTGCAGGCGGCGCACGCCGCAGCGCCCTGGATCTGCACCTGGGACGACCACGAGAGCGCCAACGATTCCTACCGGACGGGCGCCGAGAACCACGATCCGGCGACGGAAGGCGTGTGGAGCGACCGCAAGATGCGCGCGCTGCAGGCCTATTTCGAATGGATGCCGATCCGCGAGGCGAAGCCCGGCGAATTCACCTCGGCCGTCTGGCGCACATTCCGCTTCGGCAATGTCGCGACCGTCCACGCCATCGACTCGCGCCTGACCGGACGTTCGGAGCCGCTCGACTGGGGCTCGGCTCTGGCCGGCGCGGCGACGCAGGAAGAGATCGGCGCGCGGGTAATGAAGACGATGATGGCGGTGGCCGATCCTTCGCGCACGATGCTGGGCGCCGAGCAGGAAGCCTGGCTGGCAGCAGAGCTGAAAGCCTCTGTCCAGTCCGGCGCGGCCTGGCAGGTGCTGGCCAACCAGGTGATCATGGCGAAGAACAAGCTGCCGGATTTCACCAAGATCATGACGCCCGAACAGGTGGCCGCGCAGGACCGTCCGGAAGTCGTCGCCTTCCTGCCGTTCACGGCGCTGGGCCTGCCGTGGAACCTCGATGCCTGGGACGGCTATCCGGCCGCGCGCGAGCGGCTTTATGCCAGCGTGGCGGAGGCGGGCGCCTCGCTGGTCACCCTCGCCGGCGATACGCACACGGCCTATGCCAACGAACTGTTCGACGCGGGCGGCGTCCGGCGCGGCGTGGAGTTCGGCTGCACCTCGATCAGCTCGCCCGGCATGGGCGCCTATGTGAAGGCGATGCCGGACCTCGGCCAGCAGATCGCCGATGCGAACGACGAGATCATCTGGCACGACCCGTTCGGCCATGGCTACACGCTGGTGACGCTGTCACCGGGCGAAATGCAGGCGACGTTCCGCAAAGTCTCGACCGTGTATGCCCTCGACTACACCGCCGAAACGGCCGCGAGCTTCAAGGCGGCCTATGCCAAGGGCGGCGTGACGGAACTGTCGCCCGCCTAATCCAGCAGGCCCGACAGGGTGGAGCGGCCGCCGTCGAGGATGAGGCTCTGGCCGGTGAGGTAGGCGGCCTGCGGGGAAGCGATGTAGCGCGCGGCTTCGGCGATTTCGTCGGCGAGGGCGGCGCGGCCGAGGGGGACGCGGCGCGCGGTCCAGGTTTCGGAACGCTCCTCACGCGGACGGATGGCGATCACGGCGTTGACGCGGATCGCATGCTCGGCGAGTTCGAGCGCGCCCGCTTTCACCACGCCGAGAATCGCGTGCTGGCCGACGCTTTCGGTGAACCGGCCGGGCATCGAGGCGATGGCGGCGTAGCCGAGGACGAAGGTGATCGTGCCCTTCTGCGGGATGCGCTGGACGCCGGCCTGCGGCAGGTCTTCCTGCTCGAGCAGGCGCTCAGAGATCACACGCAGCGCGAGGGCGGCGCCGCGGGCGGAGCGGGCGAGCGCCTTCTCGAATTTTTCCTGGGCGAAATCGAGCAGGTGGTCGCCTTCCTCGATCTCCGGAATGATCACGGCATTGTCGATGCGGCCGAAGGCTTCGAGGGCCGCCGTGATGGCGTTGCGCAGTCCGAGACGGGTGTGCAGTTCGCCGTGATAGGTGGCCGCGCCCTCTTCCAGCGCGTCGCGTGCTGATTCGAGGCGTTCGGCCGAAGCGTCAGCGACGAGGACGCGGTGGCCGTCCTCCTGGAAGGTGCGCGCGATCGCGTCGCCGACTTCGCGGCCAAGCCCGAGTACGAGCGTTACGGGCTCACCCATCGGCGCGCACCGCAGGTTGCTGCGCGGCGCGCGGGGATTGGCAAGGTTTCATAAGCCCATGTCTCCGGATGGCTGAGGCCACTTATGTGTCCCGGCCAGTCCGCAAGATGCGGGCCAAGGGGATTGGCGTCAGCTGGCTTTCAACTGTCGCAGCTGCTCCTTAATCTTCAATTTCTGTCGCTTCAAATCCTTGACCGTCAGATCATCGCTGGAGGGGCGCTTCTGTTCGGCGGCTATCTGTTCGTCCAGGTGGCGATGCTTTGCAGCGAGCTCACTGATCCGACCATTGAGCGACATGGGCAGTCTCCTGTTTTTCAGCACGGCACTTATGAGGCCGTTTCCTCAACATGCCACAAGCGGGGCCCGGAGTCATGCAATACGGACCCTGTTTTTGTTAACTGTCCGACATTTGGTCAGCGGGCTGCCCGCCCGGCTGCCTTGCGCTGGGACTTTTCCACAAACATGGCCTGATCTGCCCGTGCAATCAGGGCGGCGGCGCTCTGGCCGGTGCGCCATTCGACAACGCCGCAGCTGGCGCCGATCCGGACCACCGGGGTGGCGGGGCTCGCCTCGTCGCGCACTTCCAGGGCGTCGATGGCCTGCGCCAACTGGGCCGCCTTGCGGAGGGTGTCGTCATAGGTGGCATGGGCCAGCACAACGCCGAACTCGTCCCCGCCGAGGCGGCCGACGATGTCGGTTTCGCGGGTCCGGTCCTGCAGGATGCCGGCGACTTTGAGGAGCACGCCGTCGCCCGCCGCATGGCCGTAGGTGTCATTCACCAGCTTGAAATTGTCGAGATCGATGAAGATCAGCGACAGGGGCGTCTGGAACCGGCCCGACAGGGCGATCTCGCGCCGGACCTCGCGCTCGAAGGCGCGGCGGTTGAAGATCGGCACCAGCGCGTCATTGTCGGCCAGCAGTTCGGCGTCGGCGAGCGCCGCCTTGAGCGCGGCCGATTCGTCGCGCAGGGCCAGAACTTCCTCGCTCAGCGCTTCGATTGCGGCGCGGGTGCGCCGGTCGAGCTGCTTCAGATCCAGCCCGAGCGCGTCCAGCAGGGCGCGCCGTTCGGCCGAATCAAAGGGGGGGAAGTCTTTTGCCATCGCCGCAAGATAGCGCCGAATGGGCGGCCTGTAGAGACCCGGTCGCATTTCGCCTGACGCGCGAACGGGGCCTGCCCGGAAGGTTGGCATACGAATGGTTGACCCGCGCCCCGGCACACTTAAGGTGCGCGCTTTCCGGCAGCGAGGCGGGGCAATGGCAGCGGGCAAGACCCCGGTAGTGGGCATCATCATGGGCAGCCAGTCCGACTGGCCGGTCATGCAGGAGGCCGCGCGGATGCTGGAGACGCTTGGCGTGGCGTATGAGGCGCGAATCGTCTCCGCCCACCGCACGCCGGACCGATTGGTGGAGTATGCCAAATCGGCAAAGGGGCGCGGCCTCAAGGTAATCATCGCGGGCGCCGGCGGCGCAGCGCACCTGCCGGGCATGGCCGCCTCGATGACCCCCCTGCCCGTGCTGGGCGTCCCCGTGCAATCCAAGGCGCTGAAGGGGCTCGATAGCCTCCTGTCCATCGTGCAGATGCCGAAAGGGGTGCCTGTCGGCACGCTGGCCATCGGCGAGGCGGGCGCGGCGAATGCCGGCATCCTGGCTGCCTCGATCATCGCGCTGGACGACGCCGGCGTTGCCGCAAAGCTGGACGCCTTCCGCGCCGCGCAGACCGCCAGCGTGAAAGAGGCCCCCGAGGGATGACGCCGCTACGGCCCGGCGCGACCATCGGCATTCTCGGCGGCGGACAGCTCGGCCGGATGCTGGCGAGCGCCGGCGCGCAGCTCGGATTCGACATGCTGATCTATTCGCCGGAGGACGATCCGCCGGCAGGACGTGTCGCAGCAGGCGCCTGGTCGGCGGCCTGGGACGATATCGACGCGCTGACCGAATTCGCGACCGCCTGCGATGCGGTGACGCTGGAGTTCGAGAATGTCCCGGTACTGACGATCGAGACGGTGGAAGCTGCCGGCACGCCGGTACGCCCGCGCGCTGCCTCGCTGACCGTGTCGCAGGACCGCTATACCGAGAAGACTTTCCTCAAGGCGCAGGGCATTGCCACGGCGCCGTTCGAGCCGGTGGACGGACCGGGCGACATCACGGCTGCGCTGGAAACACTGGGCGGCAAGGGTGTCCTGAAGACGCGGCGCGAAGGCTATGACGGCAAGGGACAGGCCTGGATCCGGTCTCCCGGCGAGGCCGAAGCGGCCTGGAACCGGATCGGCGAGGCGCCCGCGATCCTTGAGGCGGCGATCGCCTTCCAGTGCGAGATTTCCGTGATCGTGGCGCGCGCGCCGGGTGGGGAGACGCGCACCTGGGCGCCGCCGCGCAATCTGCACAAGGACGGCATCCTGTCCGTTTCGACCGTCCCGTCCGGCCTGCCGAAAGCGATCGAGGACGAGGCCCGGGCGAAGGCGGTGACGCTGGCCGAAGCGCTGGACCATGTCGGCGTGCTGGCGCTGGAATTCTTCGTACTGCCGGACGGCACCTTGCTGGCCAACGAGTTTGCGCCGCGCGTGCACAATTCCGGCCATTGGACGCCGGAGGCCTGCCAGACCGGCCAGTTCGAACAGCATATCCGCTGCGTCGCCGGCTGGCCGCTGGGTGATACGCACCGCCTGTTCGATGCCGAGATGATCAACCTGATCGGCGAAGCCGGGGTTGTCACCCCGGCCAGCCTCGGGCCCAATGACACGCTGACCCTGTATGGCAAGCGCGAAGCCCGGCCCGGCCGCAAGATGGGCCACATCACGCGCCGCCTCGGCCCCCGAAAGGACTGATCCCATGCGCCTTCCCGTCTCGACCTGGCCGGACATCGAAGCCTGGCTGAAGAAATCGAAGACCATCGTCATCCCCATCGGCTCGTTCGAGCAGCATGGACCGAACGGCTTCATCGGTACGGATGCGCTGTGCCCGGAGATCATCGCCAACCATGCCGAGAGCCTCGCGCCGGACGATATCCTCGTCGGGCCGACCTTCAATGTCGGCTGCGCGCAGCACCATCTCGGCTTTCCCGGCACGATCACGCTGCGCCCCTCGACCATGATGGCGGCGATGGCGGACTGGACGGAGAGCCTCGTGCGCCACGGCTTCGAGCGGGTACTGTGGTTCAATGGCCATGGCGGCAATATCTCCACCATCGAGGCTGCGTTCGCCGAGATCCACGCCCGGCGCAGCTATGACCCGAAGGGAGCGGACAACCGGCCGGACCTGGCGCTCAAGCGGCGCGACTGGTGGGATTACCGGGAGGTGATGAACGTCTGCAACCAGCTCTATCCCGTAGGCCATGGCAGCCACGCGACCGCCTCGGAAGTGTCCGTCACCTACTGGGCCTTTCCGGACCGCGAGCGCCAGCACACGCCGATGAGCCCGAAGATCGCCCCCACCGGCACGATCAGCGACGCCGTGCGCTATCGCCGTGATTTCCCGGATGGCCGCATCGGCTCCGACCCGACGCTGTCGAATGCGGCGGACGGCGGGAAGATCGTCGAGGTCGCGGCGAAGTGTCTGATCGAGGAAGTGGCGCGCTTCAGCGCCTAAATCCGGCGTAATCTCTCAGCCCGCACACTGGAAGCGGAGGGCCAAGCGGTCTATCAGCTTGGGGCAGAAGGTGAGGCACCCGCAAGGCATGCTGGAAGTCAAAGCGCTCGAGAAATCCTACGGGGCGAAGCACGCCGTGCGCGGCGTGTCGTTTACCGTGGAAAAGGGCACCGTGCTCGGCTTCCTCGGGCCGAATGGCGCGGGGAAATCCACCACTATGCGGATGATCGCCGGAGTGCTGGAGCCCGATTCGGGCGATGCGCTGATCGATGGCCAATCCATCATCTCCGACCGCCGCGCGGCGCAGGCCTCGCTCGGCTACCTTCCGGAAGGGGCGCCGCTCTACGAGGACATGACCCCGCCGGAATTCCTGCGCTTTCTCGCCGAGGCCCGCGCCCTGCCCCGCAAGTCGCGCCGGGACGCGGTGGACCGGGCGATTGCCGACGCGCGCATCCTGAGTGTCAGCCATCAGCGGATCGGCGATCTCTCGAAGGGCTACCGGCGCCGGGTTGGGCTGGCCGGGGCTATCCTGCATGATCCGCCCGTGCTGGTGCTGGATGAGCCGACGGACGGCCTTGATCCCAACCAGAAGCGCGCCGTGCGCGCGCTGATCGCCCGGATGGCGCCGAGCAAGGCGATCATCATTTCCACCCACACGCTGACCGAAGTACCGGCCATGTGCCACCGCGCCGTGCTGATCGACCGGGGCCGGGTGATCGCCGACGACACGCCGGCCGGCCTTGCCCGGCGCTCCGAGGACGGATCACTCGAATCGGCGTTCTCCCGCCTCACCGACCAGGTCGAGGACGAAACCCTGTGACCGGTTACCTGACGCGCCAGATGAGCGGCTTTTCCGCGACCTACCGGCGTGAGCTGGGCGCCTATTTCGCGACGCCTATGGCGTATGTCTTCCTCGCGGTGTTCCTGCTGGCGCTTGGTCTGTTCACTTGGGAGGCGGGGCGCTTCTTCGACACGGGCGTGGCGGATCTGCAGCCCTTCTTCGTCTGGCATCCCTGGCTCTACATGATCTTCCTGCCGGCCCTCGCGATGCGCCTCTGGGCCGACGAGAAGGCGAGCGGGACGGATGAGCTGCTGCTCTCCCTGCCGCTCGGCATTCCGGGCCTCGTCCTCGGCAAGCTGATGGCGGCCTGGACCGTCGCCGCGGCCGGCCTGCTGCTCACCCTGCCGATGTGGGCCTCGGTGAACTTCCTCGGCAGCCCGGACAACACCGCCATTGCCCTCGCCTATTTCGTCAGCCTGCTGATGGCCGGGGCCTATCTCTCGATCGGCGCCGCCGTCTCGGCACTGACCGGCAGTCAGGTGACCTCATTCGTGATCAGCGTGGTGATCGCCTTCGTGTTCACCGCCGCCGGCTGGCCACTTGTGCTGTCAACCGTGCAGAGCCTGTTCGGCACCGGCTTTGCCGACATCGTGGCGCGCTTTTCCTTCATCACCCAGTTTGAAGGCGCGCAGCGCGGCGTGCTCGAGCTGCGCGCGGTCGCCTATTTCCTCGGCTTCACTGCGACGTTCGTCTTCCTCAACTGCCTCTGGGCCTCGCGCCAGAGACTCGGGTGAAGATCCAGATGAACGCGCGGCAATACCTTGTCTTCTCCACCCTGCTGGCCGGCGTGATCCTGCTGGCGGGCAACATCGCCGCGCAGAAACTGCTGGCCGGCGCGCGCATCGATTTCACTGAAGGCGGGCTCTATACGCTGTCTCATGCGACCCGCACGACGCTGGACGAGATCAGCGAGCCGGTGGACCTGACCTTCGTTTACTCCCGCCGCGTCGGGCAGGACTTTCCCGCCGTGCAGGCGCATGCGGCGCGCGTGCGCGAACTGCTCTCCACTTACCAGGCCGCTTCCGGCGGGAAGATTCGCGTGCGCGAGATCGATCCGGCGCCGTTCTCCGAAGCCGAGGACGAAGCGCTGGCCGCCGGCATCCCGGCAGTTCCGGCGGGCGGCAATGATCCACTCTATTTCGGCATCATCGGTCGCAATACGATCGACGATGTGCGCATCCTGCCCTTCCTCGCGCCGGAGCAGGACCTGACGCTGGAATATGACCTGACGCGGATGATTGCGCGGCTCAACCATCCCGAGCCGCCGCGTATCGCCATACTTTCCTCCCTGCCCGGCATGAGTGCGCCGGACCCGGCAGGCGGCTATGTGCTGCTTCAGGATATTGCCCGCAGCTTCGAGATCGATCCGCTGGCGGAGGATTTCAGCCTCATCCCCGGGGATACCGAAGTACTGTTGCTGGCACACCCGCCGCCGCTGTCGAGCCGCCAGGAATGGCTAATCGACCAGTATCTGCTGCGCGGCGGCCGAGCCGTTTTCCTTGTCGACCCGGCGGCGAAGACTGCCGTGACCGGGGATGTGTTCGGCACCAGCAACGAACTTGCCCGCTCCGGACTTGGCCGGCTGGGCCGCGCCTGGGGCGTGGAACTGGCGCCGGACGCCGTGGCCGACGCCGCCTTTGCCCTGCCCGTGCCGGTGCAGACAGAGCGCGGCACTGTTGAGGAGCTGGCGCACCCCTTGTTCCTTGGTGTGCCGGCCGAGGCGATGAACCGGGATGATCCGATCACGGCGGACCTGATGCGCGTCGTGAACTTCGGCGCCCCTGGCGCCCTGCTCCCGGGATCTCCGCCGGACGGCGTGACCATCACGCCGCTGATCACCACCGGGCCGAGCCCGTCCTTCATCAATGCGGGCGAGGCGGCGCGCGACATGCAGCCGGGCGCCGTTCTTGAGGCCTATGAGAGCCTGCCCGCGCCGCTGGCGCTGGCGGTGCGCGTGTCCGGCCTGCTGGTCAGCGCCTTCCCGTCCGGCGCCCCGGCTATCGATGCGCCGCGCGACCCGGCGTCGGCCGAAGCGGCGCGGGCCGCCGCGGCTGCCCTGCCCCCGCATATCCGTGCGGGCGAGCGCTCCGCAGAGATCATACTGATTGCGGACGCCGATTTCATTGCCGACGAATTCTACATCGTCGAAGGCGGCGGGGTCGCGGTGGCCGACAATGGCGCGCTGGTACTCAATGCCCTCGACGCCCTGGCCGGCGGAGGTGAGCTCTCGCGGCTGCGCTCCCGCGCGCCGGCGCTGCGCCCGATGACGCGGATCGACCGTATGCGGAGCGAGGCGGAGGCGCAGTATTTCCGCCAGCAGTCTGAGCTGGAATCGCGCCTCGCGACCGCGCAGACGCGCCTTGCGCAATTGCAGGACACCGGCGAAGGCGACAGCTTCTTCTCCGGCGACCCCGGAGCCGAACTCAGCGAGCCGGAGCGCGCCGAACTTTCCCTGCTGCGCGAGGACATCCTCGACCTGCGCGCGCGCCTGCGCGAGACGGAGCGCGATTACCGGCGCGGGATCGACCGGCTCGAAAGCAGCCTCAAGGCGCTCAACATCTGGGGCGGACCGGTCCTGGTGGCGCTCGCCGGGCTGATCGTCTGGCGCCGCCAGAAGCGGCCGCGAAAGGCGGGCGCATGAGCACGCTCCGCGACAAGCAACGCACGCGCCGCACGCTGGTCATGGGAGGCCTTGCCGGCGCGCTGAGCCTGTTGGCCATCGCCGCAAATTTGGGTGGCGGCGCACCGGTGCAGACGAGCGCGCGGACCGGCGAGCCCGTGTTCCCGGATTTCGCGGCGCAGCGCGCCGAGGCGAGCGGTATCCGCATCACGCTGGCAGACGAGACCTATATGCTTGTGGCCACCGGCGAAGGCTGGCGGCTCGGTTCGCGCGAGGGCTATCCGATCCGGCAGGACCGGCTGACGGAACTCGCGGCCGGACTCGAAAGCCTTGTCTGGGATACGCCGCGCACGGATGATCCCGTGAAACTCGGCCGGATCGGCCTCGGCGATCCCCGTGAAAGCGGTACGGGCGCCCTCCTCGAAGTGATCGGCCCGGACGGGGAGACGGGCGCCGCGCTGATCACCGGGCGCAAGGGCGAGTATATCTACGCGCGCCGGCCGGACGAGACCCTCGCCTTCCGCGTGACGGGAAACCTGCCGCCGCTCTACAGTTCCGAAGCCTGGCTTGATCTCGGCTTTCTGGATATCCACGAGGACGCGGTCTCGGCCGTCCGCCTGACCGACAGCAGCGGCGAGAGCCTGTTCCTGCAACGCGAAGTCGGCTCCAGCGACCGCGCCTTCCGCCCTGCCCCGCCTTTCCAGAATTACCGGCTGACGAGCCGGTTGGCGGTCACCGGCCCGGCGCTTGCGCTGACGCGATTCTTGCCCATCGGCGTGAAGCCGGCCTCGGCGCTGCGCTCGCAAGCGGTCGCCCGCCACATTACGCAGACCCATGACGGGCTGGAAGTTGACGTCCGCGCTTACCGAGAGGCCGATGGCTTCTTCATAACGATGCGCGCCATCGAGGCCGGCGAAGGCGCCACACGCGGCGCGGCGATCAATGAACGTGCGGCGGGCTGGGCGTTCGAGCTGACGGCGACGGATTGGGCAGATTACACGCCGCTCGTCTCGACGATCGTCCGGCCGCCCGGCTGACGCTAGTCCGCGCGCATCGTGGCGAGAACGCGGCCCATGCCGGCTTCCTGCACGATCAAGGCGCAGCCGGAGGCACAGGCGGGCAGATCAATCTCGGCCTTGCCGCCGAGCCAGGGACCGATCTGGCGCACGCTGGTGACCGGGTTCGGCATCTTGGTCATGTTGTCGTCCGCGTCGAGATAGGCGACCCACCAAATATCGGCGAGCCCCTCCGGCTGGCCCGTGAGCACGACCTTCTTGCCGGTGCTCTGCAGGCGGACATTCGCAGGCTCGGCCATCTCGGCCTTCATCATCGCCGCGCCGACCTTGGTCGGCTTGTTGCCGGCGGTCTGTTCGAGGCCGTTGTAGACCGACTGGGGCGTATACGGACCGCGCAGCGAGAAATGCTCGGCATAAGCGCGCTGGCGCTCTGACGATTCCGGAAGGGCCATTTTTTCCTTGCTGCCGAGATAGTCCCAGTAATCGACTGCCCAGGTCAGCACCATCACGCTGTCGCCGCGCTCGGCCTCGACCTGCTTGAGCGTCTTGTACGCCGCAGGACAGGCCCGGCAATTCTTCGATGCGAACAGTTCGACCAGCATCGGGCCTTCCGCCTGTGCGGGCACCGCAAAGCCAAGCAGGAGCGCGAGGGAGACAAGAAGCCGGGTCATCGGAGGCCGTTATATGTGTTCAGGGCGGCGCCGCACAGTCACAGCCACGTGAGAGACTGCGAAAAAGCCCGCCGCAACCGTCCGGAGCAGCGGGCTTGATGGCATTTACGCTGCGTCAGGCGCCGGAACGGGCGAGATCGCGCAGCACATAATGCAGCACGCCGCCATGCTTGACGTAATCGACCTCGATCTCGGTATCGATCCGGCACTTGATCAGGATGGAGCGCTCGGTGCCGTCGGCATAGGTGATCCGGCAAGGCACCGCCGAAAGCGGACGGACGTCGTTGCCGAGGCCTTCGATATCGATCGTCTCCGTGCCCTTGAGGCCGAGCGTCTTGCGGTTTTCACCGGGCATGAATTCGAACGGGATGACGCCCATGCCGACCAGGTTCGAGCGGTGGATACGCTCGAAGCTTTCGGCGATCACGGCTTTCACGCCGAGGAGGTTCGTGCCCTTGGCCGCCCAGTCGCGTGACGAACCGGCGCCGTATTCGATGCCGCCGAAGATGACGAGCGGTACGCCCTTGTCGATCCAGGCCATCGCGGCGTCATAGATCGACGTCTGCTGGCCGTCCGGGCCGATCGTGTAGCCGCCTTCGACACCGTCCAGCATTTCGTTCGCGAGCCGTAGGAGTTGAAATCCTTCACGGGGACCTGGCGCTCGGTCAGGTACTTCCCTGCCGGGCTGGTGGCGCGGAAGGAGCCGGCCGGGGAGATGTGGTCGGTGGTGATCATGTCGCCCAGCACCGCGAGGACGCGGGCGCCGGTGATGGGATTGATGTCCCCCTTCTCCCGCGACATGCCCTGGAAGTAGGGCGGGTTCTGGATATAGGTCGAGGAGACCGGCCAGTCATAGGTTTCGGCATCAGTCGTCTTCACGCCCTGCCATTTGCTGTCGCCCTTGAAGACATCCGCATACTTGGAAATGAACATCTCGCGGGTCACGACCCGGTGAACCATGTCGGCGATTTCCTTCGTCGTCGGCCAGATGTCCTTCAGGTAGACCGGCTGGCCATCCTTGGACGTGGCTATCGGGTCTTTCGCGATGTCGATGTTCATGTCGCCCGCGATGGCATAGGCGACGACCAGCGGCGGCGAGGCGAGATAGTTGGCGCGCACGTCGGGGCTGATGCGGCCCTCAAAATTGCGGTTGCCCGAGAGGACCGAGACCGCGACGAGATCGTTGTCGTTGATCGATTTCGAGATTTCCGGCGCCAGCGGACCGGAGTTACCGATACAGGTGGTGCAGCCATAGCCGACGAGGTTGAAGCCGAGGGCGTCGAGATCTTCCTGCAGGCCGGCCGCATTGAGGTATTCGGAGACGACCTGCGATCCGGGGGCGAGCGAAGTCTTGACCCACGGCTTGCGGGTCAGGCCGAGGGCGCGCGCCTTGCGGGCGACGAGACCGGCGGCAATCAGAACGTAGGGGTTTGAGGTATTGGTGCAGGAGGTGATCGAGGCGATCACGACCGAACCGTCGCGCAGTGGCCACTCACGCCCCTCTACGGGCGCAAGGGTGAAGCCGTCGGCGCTGCCGGGCAGGTGTGCCGGGGCCGGATTGCCGCCCTCCTCCACCATTTCCGACTTCTGCATCGCGGTGGCCATAGCCGGCGTGCGCAGGCCGAGAATGTACTCGCCGAAGACCTTCGATGCCACGTCGAGCGCGACATGGTCCTGCGGGCGCTTCGGGCCGGAGATGGCGGGGACGACATCGCCGAGGTCGAGCTTCAGCGTCGAGGTGTAGACCGGCGCATAGTCATTACCGCGCCAGAAGCCGTTCTGCTTGGCATAGGCCTCGACGAGCGCGATGCGGTCTTCGTCGCGGCCGGTCTGGCGCAGGTAGCGCAGCGTCTCGTCATCGATCGGGAAGAAGCCGCAGGTCGCGCCATATTCCGGCGCCATGTTGGCGATGGTCGCGCGGTCGGCGAGCGGCATGTTGTCGAGGCCGGGGCCATAGAATTCGACGAACTTGTTCACGACGCCGTGTTTGCGCAGCATCTGCACGACCTTGAGCACGAGGTCGGTCGCGGTGACGCCCTCTTTCAGCGCGCCGGTGATCTTGAAGCCGACAACTTCCGGGATCAGCATCGAGACCGGCTGGCCGAGCATGGCGGCTTCGGCTTCGATCCCGCCGACGCCCCAGCCGAGCACGGCGAGGCCGTTGACCATGGTCGTGTGCGAATCAGTGCCGACCAGCGTGTCTGGGTAGGCGACGAGTTCGCCTTCCTCGTTCGGCGCTGTCCAGACCGTCTGGGCGAGGTATTCGAGGTTCACCTGGTGACAGATCCCGGTGCCGGGCGGAACCACGCGGAAATTGTTGAACGCCTTCTGTCCCCATTTGAGGAAGGTATAGCGCTCCATGTTGCGCTCGTATTCGAGATCGACGTTGGCCTGGAAGGCGCGGGGCGTTCCGAATTCGTCGATCATCACCGAGTGGTCGATCACGAGATCGACCGGCACCAGCGGGTTGATCTTCTTGGCATTGCCGCCAAGCGCCTTGATGCCGTCGCGCATCGCGGCGAGGTCCACCACGGCGGGCACGCCGGTGAAGTCCTGCATCAGCACGCGGGCCGGGCGGTAGGCGATCTCGCGGGGATTCTGGCCGCCCTTGTCCGCCCATTCGCCGAAGGCGCGGATATCGTCTTCGACCACCGTCAGGCCATCCTCGAAGCGCAGCATGTTCTCGAGCAGCACCTTCAGCGCCGCCGGCAGCCGGGACACGTCGCCCAGCCCAGCGTTCTTGGCCGCCGCGGCGATCGAGTAATACGTGTAGCTCTTGCCACCGGCCGTGAGCGTGCTTTTCGATTTGAAGCTGTCTTTTGACGGCATGTGTGGGCAGTGCCTCCTGTCACGCGGCCGCCCGAGGCTGGGTGGGGCGGGTCCGCCTTTATATGCAGCCGTTCCCTTATAGGGCCGATCCAGCGGGCGCAATCGGGGGAACCGCCTGCCGCGCGACAAGGCCGCGTTTGCGGACACGGCCGAACAGGGTATCCCTGCCCGGATGAATTCGCAGGCACCTTCCCTTCTGACCGGCGCCGGACTCGGCATGATCCGGGGTGAGCGCGTCCTGTTCCGGGAGGTTTCCGTCGCGGTGCGCGCGGGCGACGCGCTATTGCTGCGCGGGGCGAACGGCGCCGGAAAGACAACCCTGCTGCGCATTCTCGCCGGACTGACCCGTCCGGAAGCGGGGCGCGTGACCCGCGCGGCCGCGCATCACTGGGTCGGCCACCGCGAAGGCCTCAAACCGCAGGAGACGCCGCGCGAGCATCTGAAGCTCTGGGCGCAGGCCTGGGGCTGCGGCGCCGAAACTGATTCGGTCCTGACCCGGATGGGTCTTGCCCGGCCGGCCGATGTCGCCGGACGATACCTTTCCGCCGGCCAGCGCCGCCGCACGGCCCTTGCCCGCCTGCTGCTCGAGGACCGCCCGGTCTGGCTACTGGATGAACCGTACACGGCGCTGGATGCCGACGGCCGGAAGCTGGTGGACGACCTGATCGCGGCGCACCGGGGCAAAGGGGGCGCCGTGGTCGCCGCGATCCATGGCGAGACCGGTTTTGCGGCGAGCGGAGACCTGTCGCTTTGAGCGCGGCGCCTATCCTTGCGGCCTTCCGCCAATCACTCGGCGAAGCCTGGGCGGGCGGTGCGGGCGCGCTGCTGCCGCTGGGCTTTCTCGGCGGCGCGGCTGTCCTGGTGCCTCTGGGCATCGGCAGCGACGGCGAAACGCTCAAGGCCGTGGGCCCCGGTATCATCTGGGTCGCCCTCGCGCTCGCCAGCCTCGTGACACTGGAGCGCATCTTCCAGTCCGACGCCGAGGACGGCACGCTGGACCTCTGGCTCCAGGCCGGCGCGCCGGTTTCCGCCATCGCCGCGGCCAAGACGCTGGCGCACTGGCTGTCGGCGGGCCTGCCCCTCGCCCTCTTCTCCCCGCTGCTCGCGCTGATGTTCCAGGCCGAGGCGAGCCCGGCCCTGCTGGTCAATGCGGGTCTCTACGCCCTCGGCAGCCTTGCCTTCTTCTTTTGGGGCGGGGTGGGCGCAGCCCTCTCGGCCACCGTGCGCCGGGGCGGCCTGCTGATCTCGCTGATCGCCCTGCCCCTGTATGTGCCGACTGCGATTTTTGGCGCCCTTGCGATGTCGGGCGGCCCCGGATCAGCCGGCGCGCCGCTGTTTCTTGCCGCGTCCACCCTCTTCGCCTGCGCTGTTGCGCCCTATGCGATGGCGGCAGCGCTCCGCTTGGCGGCAGACTGAGGGAGCGCTAGGTCAGTTGCCATGTGGTCCTACTTCGCCAACCCCCACAAGTTCCTGCGCCTGTCGGACTGGCTGGCGCCGGCTTTCTATGCGCTCGGCGCCGCCTGTATCGCCTATGGCCTCTGGCAGGGCCTCTGGGTCGTGCCGAAGGACGAATATCAGGGCGGCGACATCATGCGCGTGATGTTCATTCACGTGCCCGCCGCCTGGCTCGCGATGGCGAGTTATTCGGCGCTGGCGGTGGCCAGCTTCGTCTGGTTTGTCTGGCGTCATGAGCTTGCGGACATTGCGGCCAAGGCGATTGCGCCGATCGGCGCAGTCTGGACGGCGATTTGCCTCGCAACCGGTTCAATCTGGGGCAAGCCGACCTGGGGCACCTGGTGGCAATGGGACGATGCACGGATGATGTCGGTGCTGTTCCTGTTCTTCCTCTTTCTCGGCTACATGGCGCTGCGCGCTGCGATGGACACGCGCCAGAAGGCGGCCCGCGCCGGGGCGATCCTCGCCATGGTCGGCGCCATCAACATCCCGCTGATCAAGTTCTCGGTCGACCTGTTCACCTCGCTGCACCAGGACGCGAGCGTCATCACCGCCGACGGGCCGAAGATGGCGGCGGTCTACCTCACGCCCCTGCTCGTCAGCGCCGTCGGCCACTCGCTGCTGTTCGGCGGCCTGGTGATGACCAGCATGCGGACGGAAATCCGCGAGCGCCGCATCGCCCGCCTGCGGGCCCGCGAACTGGAGGCCTTCTGAGCATGCCCGAGTTCGACAAGAACGCCGCCTATATCTGGGCCTGCTACGCCCTCAGCGCCCTTCTGATCCTGGGCACGACCCTGCAGGTGATCCTGGCTGCCCGAGCCGCGCGCAAACGCCTCGCGCAGCTGGCCGCCAACGATACGAACGGCGCCTGACATGAGCCGCTGGATCTTCGCCCTGCCGGTTGCTGCGCTCGTCCTGTTCGGGCTGCTCGGCGCCTGGCGGATGCTGTACCCGGCCAAGGGCGATTTCGAACGCGTCTCCCGCGCCGCGCCGGAATTTGTCTTTGAACTGAGGGAGGGCGGCGAGATTTCCTTTGCCCCGCCGGCCGATGGCCAGCCGGTGGCCGTGAACCTCTTCGCCAGCTGGTGCGCACCGTGCGAGGCCGAACACAAATACCTGATGCAGCTCAGCCAGACGCACCCGGAGCAGCTGACCGGCATTCTCTACAAGGACAAGCCGGAGAACGGCGACGCTTTCCTCGAACGCCTCGGCAATCCGTTCACGCAGGTCGCGCTCGATCCGGACGGCAAGGGCGGACTGGACTTCGGCCTGACGGGTGTGCCGGAGACATTTGTCATCTCGGGTGAGGGCGAGATCCTGCTGCACATCGCCGGGCCGCTGGACGAAACCTCGCTCCAAAAAATAAGCGAGGCGCTTGGGGCGCCTCGCTCGTAATTCTGCTTCGTCCTGAAACGGAGCTTATTTCTTTTTCTTCGCCGGTGCTTTTTTCGCAGGGGCTTTCTTGGCAGTTGCTTTCTTGGCTTTCGGCGCCGGTGCAGCCTCTTTCTTGTCAGCATCGTCGACGAGGCCCGTGAGGCCCTGGATCAATGCGTCCTGCTTGGCTTTTGCCAGCGTGGCGAAGAGGGCGGCGTCAGCTTTCATGACGGCCGGGAGGGCCTTGTCGTGGGCTTTCTTGCCCTTCACGGTCAGCGAGACCGACTTGGCGCGTGCGTCGGTCTTGGAATCCGAACGCTTGATCATGCCGCCGGCTTCCATGCGGGCGACCATGTCGGCGAGGGTGGAGCGGTCGATGCCGGTGGCATTGACAAGATCAGACTGGCTGACACCTTCGTTGCCCGAGAGGGCCGCGAGGACAGAGAACTGGCGCAGCGTGAGGCCGGCCGATTTCAGTGCCGCGGCCGAGTGGTTGGCGGCGATCTGCTGGGCGCGGTGCAGGAGGTGGCTGGGCGAGGTGTTGAGATTGAAGGCCATGGTGTTGTTTCCGTTTGCTGAGGGTGAGGTGATGGAAGGAATGAGATGGATCGAACTGGGCCGATCTGTTGCCGGGGCGTTAAACAAGAACCCCGTAGACGGATCAAACTCATTCCCCATACAGGCGACAGGATAAAGATTGGATGACTGATCAATTGCCAACTTCTTTCCAGAGTGAAGATTTTCGACTCGCTGTTCCGGAAGGTGATGACAGGGTACGGCGTATCTGCAACCGCTGCAACTTCGTGGACTACGTCAATCCGAAGATCGTCACCGGTTCGGTCGTGACGCAGGGTGAACTGATTCTCCTCTGCAAGCGCGCCATCGAACCCCGCAAGGGGTTCTGGACCCTGCCCGCTGGTTTCATGGAAGAGGGTGAAAGCGTCGAGGACGGCGCCCGCCGAGAAGCACGGGAAGAGGCGTGTGCGGACATTCGGATCGACCGCCTGCTCGCGGTTTACTCCGTACCCCGCATTGCGCAGGTACAGATCATGTTCCGGGCAACGCTGATGTCAGACATTGCTCCGGGTCCGGAAAGCGAGGACGTGAAGCTCGTCCACTGGAAGGATATTCCGTGGTCAGAACTTGCGTTCCCGACCGTCGTCTGGGCGTTGACACATTTTGCCGAAACGCGGGGAAAGGATGCGTTTGCGCCATTCGCCAATCCGCCCGGCACCGAGAAGCTGACGCGCTAACTCATACAAAGCAGCATAAACTCATCCTGAGCGAATTCGAAGGATGGGCCACAAGAGATGTCAGCTCGGCTTGGCCCATCCTTCGAATTCGCTCAGGATGAGTTGCGCTTTATTGAAGCCTAAGCCGCCGCTGTTTCCGTCTCCGGCTCACGCAGGTGTTTCAACGTGTACGGCGTATTCGCAGCGCCGAAGATCAGCACGATCAGCATGTTGCCAAGCTTCCAGTTGGCCCAGACATCCTCTGCGTCTTTTGCGCCAAATGTCAGTCCAAGGAATTCATACGTGCCAGCGGGCGCGACGAGGATGCCTGCCATCACGAGCGGCACGTCAAAACCCGGCGCATAGGTGCGCCAGAGATATTCGTTCCACAGCGCCATCGCGACGAAGAAAAATCCCCAGCGGATCGCCAGGGTTCGCCAGGCGAAATCCGGCAGGTCGAACACTTTGGCGAACAGCGACTTCCAGACATTCCGCCCGAACATCAATGGAACGAAAATGATGCTCGCCATGAACAGCTGTTGGATCGTGGGCTTCACATAGATGAAGGCCTTCTCTTGGAGCAGGATGCCGATCAGGCCGAACCCGCCGACGATGGCAGACGAGAACAGCATCATCTGCGAGACCGGCTCGCGCCGGATCAGTTGCCGCGCCAGGAAGATGAGCATCAGCCCCAGCAGCACACCGGTCGCCCAGAAAATCGCGGTGTCCTTGTTGATCAGGCCGTCCAGCAGTTCGACGCGCCGGAAGATGTTGTAGACCAGCACGAACGCGATCACGGGCACGAAGTCCGCCCAGAGCTGGTTCGCCTTGCCGGCGGCTGTGCCGATGCCGTTTTCAGATTTCGCTGTATCGTTCATGCTACTTCCTACGCAGTTCAGGGCCCGCTGGTTCAACCGCGCCTGTCTCTCACGGATGCCGCCGGCGTTCCAGACCTACGCTTCACCCCGCCGCCTGCATCAGCACGAGGCCCGCCGCGAGCGTGGACGCCGCCACAATCCGCCGCTGCCCGAAGCCTTCCTTGAGCAGCCAGGCCCCGAAAGCGGCTGCGAACACCACCGAGGTTTCCCGCAGCGCGGTCACCATCGCCGCGTCCGTCAGCGTGTAGGCATAGATGGCGAGGCCGTAGGAGATGGACCCCGCCACACCGCCGATGAGGCCGTTGCGCAGTTCGGGCTTGAGGCTCTCGATAACCCTGCCCTTTCGCTGCCACAGCAGAACGGCCGTCACGCCGATCCAGTCCAGCAGGAACAGCCAGACGATGAAGGTGAACGGCGTCTCCATCGCCCGCGCCGCTCGGGTGTCTGCGACGGCGTAGAGGCCGACCCCCACCGCCGTCATCATCGCCCAGAACAGGGCCGACCGGTCGAGCCGCCGCCCGTCGGGTGTACTGGACGTCGGCAGCGCAAAGACGAGGATCGAGAGGCTCGCGACCACCAGTCCGGCTGTCTGAAGGGAGGAAAGCTCCTCCTGCAGCCAGAAGAACGCCAGCACCGCGGTCGCCAGAGGGCCGAGGCCGCGCATCACTGGGAAGACCAGCGACAGCGCGCCCCGGTGCAGCGCGCGGATAGCGCAGAACTGGTAAAACCAATGCACCGCCATCGACAGGAAGATCAGCCCCCAGGTCCCCGCTGGCGGCAGCGGCACAAAGGGCGCGAACGGCACCACCGTCAGCCCCATGACGATCGCCACGACGGCGCGCGTGGTCAGCACATCGCCGCCCCGTTTCACCATGACGTTGGTGATCGCGACCGTCAGGGCCGACATCAGGCATAGTGCGACGGGAAGGAATTCTGGCCCCATGGCCAGCGCATAAGCGGGTTTTGCGCGAGGGGGAAGCAGCGTCAGGGTTTGACACCCCCTCCCCTTGAGGCATCCTCCCCGGCTGGAGGACTTTCCCATGGCGACACATGACCTGATCATCCGCGGCGGCACAATCATCGATGGCTCCGGCGCACCCGCCTTTGAAGGCGACGTCGCTGTTTCCGGCGGCGTGATCACCGGCGTCGGCAAGGTGAACGGGCGGGGCGTTGAGGAAATCGACGCGCGCGGACAGGTCGTCACGCCAGGCTTCGTCGACCTTCATACCCACTATGACGGCCAGGCCGCTTGGGCCGAGGCGATCAGCCCCTCCTCGCTGCACGGCATCACCACCGCCGTGATGGGCAATTGCGGCGTGGGCTTTGCCCCCTGCAAACCCGAAGACCACGGCCGCCTGATCCGCCTGATGGAAGGGGTGGAGGACATTCCCTACCCCGTTCTGGAAGAAGGTCTGCCGTGGAAATGGGAGAGCTTCCCGGACTATCTCGATTTCCTCTCGACCCGAAAATTCGACACCGACATCTGCGCCCAGCTACCCCACGCCGCCTTGCGCGTTTTCGTGATGGGCGACCGGGGCGCCAACCGCGAGGATGCAACGCCTGCCGACATCGCCTCGATGAAAGCGCTGGCAAAAGAAGCCGTGCTCGCCGGCGCGATGGGCTTCTCTACGTCGCGCACGCTGAACCATCGTACCTCCGACGGTCAGCCGACGCCGACCCTCACCGCTTCGCAGGAAGAACTCACCGGCATCGCCATGGGCCTCGCCGAGGCCGGGCGCGGCGTGTTGCAGTTCGTGTCGGACTTCAACGATCCGCAGAAAGAGGCCGCGATGCTGCGCCGCCTCGTCGAAGTCTCGGGCCGCCCGCTCTCGGTCTCGCTGGCGCAGGCCGATGTGGCGCCGGAAGGCTGGCGTCTGCTGCTCGGCGCCATCGAAACCGCGGCCGCCGAGGGCCTGCCATTCCGCGCGCAGGTGGCCCCCCGCCCGGTGGGCGTACTGCTCGGCCTCGACCTGACGCTCAACCCGTTCAGCGCCCACCCGGTCTACCGCGAGATCGCCGATCTTCCGCATGCGGAGCGCGTGCGCATGCTGAACAATCCGGAGTTCCGCGCCCACCTGCTGGCTGATCAGCCGAACACGGATAATCCCTTCCTGAAGGTGATGCTGCGCAGCTTCGGCAAGATCTTCCAGCTCTCAGACCCGGTTGACTACGAACCCGGCCCCGAGCGCACGCTGGCGGCCATCGCCGCCCGTCGCGGCGTCCGCCCCGAGGAAGTCGCGCTCGACCTCATGCTGGAGCGCGGCGGCCAAGGCATGCTCTACCTGCCCTTCCTCAACTACGCGCAAGGCAGCCTCGACCCGATTTCCGAGATGATGCAAAGCCCCGCCACTCTCCCCGGCCTCTCGGACGGCGGCGCGCATGTCGGCATGATCTGCGACGGCTCCTTCACCACCACGATGCTGACGCACTGGATCCGTGATCGGACGCGCGGGCCGAAGCTCAGCCCCGAATTCCTTGTCCACAAACAGTCCCGGGCGACCGCCGAATGGATCGGCCTCTGGGACCGCGGCCTCATCGCCCCTGGAATGCGCGCCGATCTCAACGTGATCGACCTGACGAACCTGAAGCTCCACCTGCCGGAAGTCATCCGCGACCTGCCCGCCGGCGGGCGCCGCCTGATGCAACGCGCCTCCGGCTACACAGCTACGATCCTCAAGGGTCAGATCACCCACCGCGACGGCACGCCCACGGGCGCAAAGCCGGGCCGGCTGGTGCGCGGCGCGCAAGTGGCGCCGTCGCAGACGCTCGCGGCCGAATAAGGTCTGTAAAGGACACCAGACTAGTCAAGGGCCCTTGTCATATAGACAAGGAAACTTGACAAGGAATGTTCCGAGGAACCAACCGAAAGGCTTCAAAACCGCCAACCGCCGTTACCTCCAGGCCTTCTGGCCGTTGATGTCCATGTATGTGGTCACGGTGGTTGTCACGAGTTCCTTCATTGATATGGAAACAGCCGGCGCTAGCGTCAGGATCGCCAGCGCCGCGGCCACCACCTTGCGGCTGGCGGGGGTGCTCTGGGTCATGCTGAGGCTGATTGCCGAAACCGACGAGTATACGCGCCTTCGGCAACTGACCGCCATGGCAAGGGGCGGCGCCATTACTGCAGCGCTCGCCACGTTTGTGGGCTTCCTGCAGATTTACGGCGCCATCGAAGGCTTCCCGGTGTTCCTGCTCGGACCCTTCTTTTTCCTCGCCTACGGGTTCAGCTACGGCGCCGCCTGCCTCGGCAAGCGGGACTGAACGCGATGAAGAACATCATCCGCGCCCTGCGAGCCGAGCGTGGCTGGAGCCAGCAGGACCGCGCCGACAAGCTGGACGTCTCCCGCCAATCGGTGAACGCCATCGAAACCGGTAGGTACGACCCCTCACTTCCGCTCGCCTTTGCGATCGCCCGTCTGTTCGGGCGCAGTCTTGAAGAACTGTTCGACGACGGAACAAGCGTGGCGGAAGCCGCCGAATAAAGATCAGGTCTTTAGGCCGACCAGCGCTTTGGCGAAAGCGCTCGCACTGAACGGCCGCAGGTCTTCCGCCTTCTCGCCGATGCCGATGAAGTGGATCGGCAGGTCATGCGCCTCGGCGATGGCGACCAGCACACCGCCCTTGGCGGTGCCGTCGAGCTTGGTCATCACGAGGCCGGTGACGCCCGCTGTGTGTCGGAACGCCTCGACCTGCGCGAGCGCGTTCTGGCCGACGGTGGCGTCCAGAACGAGGATCACATCATGCGGCGCCTCGGGGTCGAGCTTCCTTAGGACCCGGACGACCTTGCCCAACTCCGCCATCAGCTCGGCCTTGTTCTGCAGCCGGCCTGCCGTATCGACCAGCACGAGATCCAGATCTTCCGCCTGCGCGCGTTCCACTGCGCCATAGACGAGGCCTGCCGCATCCGCGCCGTGGGCGCCCGCCATGACCGGGATGCCGCCCCGCTCGCCCCAGACTTTCAGCTGATCCACCGCCGCCGCGCGGAACGTGTCGCCCGCCACCAGCAGCGCCTTGGCGCCTTGCGCCTGAAGCTTCGAGGCAATCTTGCCGATCGTCGTCGTCTTGCCGGATCCGTTGACGCCGACGAACAGCACCACGCGCGGGCGCGGGCCATCCGAAAAATCCACGACCTTCTCGCGCGGCTTGAGGATCGCCTCGATCTCCTCGGCGAGCACGCTGCGGATTTCCTCGCCGGAAATCTCACGGTCGAATCGGCCCTTGGCGAGCCCCTTGGTCACGCGCGCGGCGACCTTGGTGCCCATGTCGGAGGTGATCAGCAGGTCTTCGAGTTCTTCCAGCGCCGCCGCGTCGAGCTTCCGGCGCCCGAGGGCCGCGAGACCTTCCGTCAGGCGCGCGGTGGAGCGGGCTAGCCCTTCGCCCAGCTTGCCGAACAGGCCGGGATCGTTCGCCTCAGCCTCTGCTGCTGCGCGCGCCGCTGCTTCGGCTTCCGCGCGCAGGCGCTCATGCTCACGCCGGCCTTCGAGCAGTTTGAGTTCCGCGGCGGCTTTGGCGCGCACCGCTTCGTCCTCGGCCTCCTGTGCCTCACGCCGCTGGCGTTCCTCCCAGGCGCGGTTGGCTTCAGCCACCTTCGCTTCGATCAAGGCCTTCTCGCGCGCCGCTTCTTCTCGCGCCGCGAATTCTTCGGCCGACAGCTCCGGCGCGGGCATCGATGCCCCGGCGGCCTTTGCCTCGTCGAGTTTCTTCTTCTTGCCGAACCAGAGGATCATGGGAGGTGTGTTCCAAGCAGTTGTTTGCCGTCATGGCCGGTAATCCGTACCGGGAGGACCTGTCCTCCTTCACCGGCCGGAGCACTGAGACGCACAGGCGTGAAATCCGGAAGCCGGGCCGCAAGGCCGCGCTCGAGCAGCGCATCGCGGGTCTCGTCCACATGCCGCGTGAAGTGACGCAGCAGCGCCGCCTCACCCGCCGCGCGCAGGCGCGCCGCTCGGTCTTTCACCAACGTCTTCGCGACTTGCGGCATCTTCGCCGCCGGTGTGCCGGGGCGCGGGCTGTAGGGAAAGACGTGCAGGAAGGAGAGGCCGCATTCCTCGACGAGCCGCACGGAATTTTCGAAGTGCGCCTCGGTCTCGGTCGGAAACCCGGCGATGATGTCCGCGCCGAGCGCGATGTCCGGGCGGACGGCGCGCAGACGCTCCGTGAGCTGAATGGCCTGATCGCGCCCATGCCGGCGCTTCATACGCTTCAGGATCAGGTCGTCCCCGTGCTGCAGCGAAAGATGAAGGTATGGCGCCACGCGCGACTCGCCCAGCGCCTCGATCAGCGCCTCGTCCATTTCGATCGCGTCAATCGAGGAAATCCTTAGCTGGCGGAGTTCCGGCACAAGCTTCAGGATGCGCTGCACCAGATTGCCGAGCTGCGGCGTGCCTGGCAGGTCCGCCCCCCAACTCGTCAGGTCCACACCGGTCAGGACCACTTCGTGATGCCCGGTCTCGGCGAGACGGCGCACCTGCGCGACCACCTCCCCTGCCGGCACCGAACGCGAGTTTCCGCGCCCGTAGGGAATGATGCAGAAGGTGCACCGGTGGTCGCAGCCATTCTGCACCTGCACATAGGCGCGCGCCCGGCCGTCGATTCCGTCGATCAGGTGCGCGGCGGTCTCGCGCACGCTCATGATGTCGTTGACGCGGACCTTTTCCTCGCCGCCGAGCAATTCGAGCGGCGCCCAGGTCTCCGCCTGCATCTTCTCGTGATTGCCGATCACGCGGGTGACTTCCGGCATCGCCGCGAAGGCGTCCGGATCGATCTGCGCCGCGCAGCCGGTGACGAGGATCGGCGCGCCGGGATTCTCCTTCGCCGCCCGCCGGATCGCCTGGCGCGCGCCCCGCACCGCTTCCGAGGTCACTGCGCAAGTATTGATGATCACCGCCTCGTTGAGGCCTGCCTCCAGCGCATGGCGGCGCATCACCTCGGACTCATAGGTGTTGAGGCGGCATCCGAGGGTAATCACCGTCGGGCCAGAAGGAGGGGCGGTATCCGGCATGTTGGGGTGTCACATCGCCCTGAAGCGGGCGAAAAGCAAGCGCGGGCGCTGATTCGGCGACCCTAGACGTCCGTCTCGAATTCCAGCTCCACCGGGCCGGTCATGTAGACATGGTCGTCGCTCTCGCGCCAGTCGATGAAGAGGTCGCCGCCGTCCACGATGACCCGCGCCTTTCGCCCGGTCAGCTTGGCGCGCGCTGCGCAGACGAGCGCCGCGCAGGCGCCCGTGCCGCAGGCCTTGGTCAGCCCGGCCCCGCGCTCCCAGACGCGCAGCCGGATCGTCTGCTTGTCGATCACCTGCGCAAAGCCGACATTCGTGCCCTGCGGGAACAGCGGGTGGTTCTCCACCAGCGGGCCGATCTTCGGGATGTCATAGGCGTTCACGTCCTCGACGAAGAACACCGCATGCGGATTACCCATCGAGACGACCGCCGGCAGCGCGAGGATCGGCTTGTCGATCGGGCCGATCTTCAGGTCGATGCCGCGCACATCCATTTTCTCCGCCAGCGGAATATCGGCCCAGCCCATCAGGGGCGAGCCCATGTCCACCGTGATCAGGCCGCCCTCGGCGCGGAAGGCCTTCAGCATGTCGGCTTCTGTCTGGATCGTGATCCGGTCCTTGCCGGTCTCAGCGAGGATCAGGTGGCCGACGCAGCGCGAGGCATTTCCGCAGGCATAGACCTGGCCTCCATCGGCGTTCCAGATCCGCATGAACACGTCCTTTGTCGCATCCCGCTCCAGCGCGATCACCTGGTCGGCCTTGAGGTCAGCCGCAATCTGGCGGATCTGCTCCACGCTCGGCGCGAACGGCGTCGAGCGCGCGTCAAAGATGGCAAACGCGTTGCCGGCACCGTTCATCTTCCAGAGCTTCATGTGGGGAGTCCTACCGGGTTTCAGCGTCTGCGGGAAGCGGCCCAAAAGCCTCACTTCGCTGTTCATTTCGGAACGCGCGCAGAGACCACCCATCCCGCCAGTTGAACGCCCAAAGCAAACATCAGGGCCAGCGGCACAAGCCAGTAGTCGAACACCAGCACGGCGGCTGCGGCCGCCATGCAGGCATAGTCCACAAGGTCGCTCGACATCAGCCAACCCATCGGGCCGCGGGCCCGGCGCACATCCAACAAAGTCACGCCCGGCCAGGTGCGCCCCATGTCAGGCGGGCCGAACACGGCCATCAGCTGCTTGGGGTTCAGGATGCCGGTCATCTCGGCGAGGTCCGACAGCTTGGCCTCGCCCTGCGCAATCGAGCGCTTGCGCCCCGACGTGCCGATCAGGCTGACAAGCGCCGACAGGAAAATCGCCAGCGCCGTCGCAAACTCTGTGAAATCCACGTAAGGAAGATAGCCGCCCATCGCCCCCATATAGGACGTCTTTCGGGCTACGTCAGCGGGCCCGGGGTATCGCGGCCCAATAATCGAAGTCGAGCAGTACGCCGTCAGCGTACTTGCCTTCGGCGTTCTTGTAGGCGAAATCGCCCGGCGGCTGGTCTTTCACCGCGACGAGGCGCAAGCGCAGCGCGCCGCAGGTCTCCGACAGCTCCGCCTTGTCCAGCACTTCGCTCCAGGCATAGATCGTGTCCCAGGCAAACAGCGGGCTGACATGGCTGCCGGCATTGATCGCCAGCATCTGCCCGGCATTGGCGAGGCCGTTGAACGATAGCGAGCGGGCGATCGAGATCACCACCCCCCCATAGATCAGGCGCTTGCCGAACCGGCTTTCCTTCTGGCCATGGAAATCGAAGTGGACCTTGGCGGTGTTCTGGTAGAGACGCGTCGCGATCTGGTGCTCCGCCTCCTGGATGGTCATGCCGTCGCTGTGGTTGATCTTCTCGCCGATCTCGTAGTCTTCGTACATGTGCCGGCTGCCGGACTCGGCGATGTTCCAGCGCTTCATTTGGGGAAAGCCGGACAAGTCCTTGGCCGCGACCGCTGGTGGCAGATCCGGCACCACCGGCGTAGGCGCGGGCGAGGCCTCGTCGCGCTTGTTGACCATCACCCAGCGCACATAGTTCAGCACGTCTTCGCCGTACTGGTTGCGCCCGTTCGTCCGCACCCAGACGACCCCGGTCTTGCCGTTGGAGTTCTCCTTCACCCCGATCACTTCGCTGGTCGCGCGCAGGGTGTCGCCGGGCATGACCGGGCGCAGGAAGCGGCCGTCGGCATAGCCGAGGTTCGCCACGGCGTTCAGGGAGATGTCCGGCACGCTCTTGCCGAAGACGATGTGGAAGGCATGCAGGGGATCGGCGCCGAGGCCCGGCAGGCCGACGCTGCGGGCAAACTCGGCGCAGGAGTATTGCGCAAACCGGCTGCCGTTCAGGGCGCGGTAGAGGGCGAGGTCTCCCTCGGTCACCGTCTGCGGCGTCGCATGCACCAGCGTGTCGCCGGGCTTGAAATCCTCGAAGAAATTTCCGGGGTTCGACTTCAACGTCCCGGTTTTCTGAATCGTCGCTGCGCCTGCCACGTCCGTCTCCTTGGTTAGCGGGAAACGCGCGTCAGCTCCGGAACGGGGACGCCGCGCCCAGCACGGTCTCGGCGAACACCTGCACCTGAGGGCCCGGCGAAATCAAGGCGGGAGCGACAAAGGGCAGCGCCGCGATCAGGGCTGCCGCCGCCGCAAGCACGCTGGCCATGGCCTGCGCGTCCGGCCGCTCGCCGAATTCCTCGAACGCCCGGGCGCCCATCAGCATGTAGGGCAGCCCGAAGGCCGCAAAGGCCGCAAAGGCGAGCAGGAGACTGGCGAAGACAAGGGCGAGGATCATCATCCGCCGAGTGTCCCACGCCCGGCCTGAAATTTGGCGAATCCGATCGGTGAAATTTGATCGACAGGCCCCGGCAGGGCCCGTTCTGCGACAAAATTGCGCGGCTCTCACAGGATCTCGAGCAGCTTGGCGTTGGGCCGTCCGAGCACGGCCTTCTTGCCGTTGATACCGATCGGCCGCTGGATCAGCTTCGGATTCTCGGCCATCGCGGCGTAGACCTTGTCGTCGCTCGCAGTCTCGGCGAGCCCGGCCGCCTTGGCGTCCGCCTCCCGCAGGAACACGCGCGGCGAAACCCCGCCCATCTTCTTCGCGATGTCCTTGAGCTCTTCCACCGAGAGCCGCTCTGCCGCGCTCATGTACTTTCGCACCTGCGGCGTCACCCCGTTCGCTTCCAGCAGCTCCAGCCCCTTCTTGGACGAGCCGCAACCGGGATTGTGGATGAGGAGATAGGTCATGGGGGGCTCCGTTGTCTGATGGGTGAGGAGTTAGGGGCGGACGGCGCTGTGTCGAGTCCTGTGGCCCAAGTGCCTAAGCCAACGCCCGGATCGCCTCGTCCATCGCCACGGTCCGGCGCGCTTCGTCGAGGTGCAGCAGCTCGGTCATCTTGCCGTTGACCTTCAGAACGCCCTTGCCGGCGTTTGCCGGGTCCGCGAACGCCTCGATCACGGCGCGGGCCTGGTCCACGTCGGCGGCCGACGGCGCGAAGACGCGGTTGCACATCTCGACCTGCGAGGGGTGGATCAGCGTCTTGCCGTCAAAGCCGAGGTCGCGGCCCTGTTCGCATTCGGCGGCGAAGCCCGTCTCGTTCTTGATGTCATTGTAGACGCCGTCGATGGCCGTGAGGCCGTAGGCGCGCGCCGCCGCGACCGAGAGCTGCAGCGCGGTCTGGAAGGCGAGCCGGTCCGGGGTCATCCGGGCACGGTATTCCTTTGCAAGGTCATTGGTGCCCATCACGAAGGTCGTGAGGCGCGAGCCGGTCTTCGCCGCCGCGATCTCCTTTATGTTGAGAATGGCGAGCGGCATCTCGATCATCACCCAGAGCGAAAAGCCTGGGCCGGCCCCGACCTTGGTCAGCGCTGCGTCCAGCCGTTCGATATCACGGGCGCTGGTCACCTTCGGCGCCAGCACTGCGTGCGCGCCGGCGGCCACCGCCATCTCGAGATCGGCATGCCCCCATTCGGTATCGAGCCCGTTCATCCGGACGAGCAGTTCGCGCGGGCCGTATCCGCCGGCGTTCAGCGCCGCGGCAATCGCGCCGCGCGCCTCGCCTTTCGCCTCGGGAGCAACCGCGTCCTCCAGGTCGAGGATCAGCGTGTCGGCGGGAATCTCGCGGGCTTTCTCCATGGCGCGGGCATTGGCGCCCGGCATGTAGAGGCAGGAACGGCGCGGGCGGTGAGCGGTGGACATGAGGGCGGGACTCCTTGACGAGGCAGACTTCAGGGGCGAAGGGGTGGCCTGTTTCCGGCGCGAAATCAATGCGGCCGGGCAACCGAGGCCCGCCATGCCCGACACGCCTTTCAGCGGCTTCACCGCGCCCGGCTTCGACGCCGTGCAGGACGCCTTCGCGGACAATTTCGCGCGCGGCGAGGAACAGGGCGCGGGCTTTGCGGTGTTGCTGGACGGCGAGGTGATTGTCGACCTTCACGGCGGCTGGGCCGACCGCGCGGGCACACGGCCCTGGGACGCGGGCACCATCGTGCCGGTCTACTCCACCACCAAGGGCATCGCGGCGCTCATGCTGGCCATGGCGACCGAGGCCTTGCCTGCTGGCTACGAAACGCCCGTCTCCGAAGTCTGGCCGGAGTTTGCAGCGAATGGAAAAGAGGCGATCACCATCGGCGAAGTCGCAAGCCATCAGGCGGGCCTGCCGGGGTTCATTGATGAGATTGACCCCGCCCTCTGGCTCGACCCGCCCGCCTGCGCCGCCGCCCTCGCGGCGCTTGCCCCGATGTGGCCGCCCGGCAGCGCGCATGGCTATCATCCGCTGACCTGGGGCTATCTCGTGGGCGAGATCGTCGCCCGCATCACGGGCCGCACGCTCGGCACGATCCTGCGCGAAGACGTCACCGCGCCGCTCGGCATCGACTTCCGCATCGGCCTTCCGGAGGCGGAGCATTACCGCGTCGCCGAAATCCTGCGCCCCAAGGCGCTCGCCCCGCTGGGCGAGATCACGCCGCCGCGCCGCGCGGCTTTCCTGACGAAATGGTCGGCGCCCGACCGGGGCGGCGCGATCTGGCGCGAGATCGAGATTCCCTCCGCCAACGGACATGGCACCGCCTCGGCCGTGGCGACCCTCTACGATGCCTATGCGAATGTCGGCCTGATCGGCGGCAAGCGCCTGATGCGGCCCGGCACTTTTGCGGGGCTGACCGCCGCGCGCGTGGACGGGCCGGACCTCGTGCTGCCGATGGTCACGCGCTTCGGCGCCGGCATCATGCACAATAACCTCAAGGCCTTCGGGCCCTTCGAGGACGGGCTCGGCCATTGCGGCTGGGGCGGCTCGCTCGCCATTGCCTCGCCTTCGCGGGGGCTGACCTGCGCCTATGTGATGAACCGCCAGTCGAGCAGCCTGGTCGGCGACCCGCGCGCCGTGCGCCTCGTCGAAGCGGTCGCGGGGTGCCTGTAGCCAGATGCCGGACGGGTTTGACTGGATCGGTTTCCTGTTCGCGGTCGCCGTCATCGAGCTGACGCCCGGCCCCAACATGGGCTGGCTGGCGGCCCTGACGATCCGCGAGGGTCGGAAGCCCGCCTTCGGCGCGGTTGCCGGAATTTTCACCGGCCTCTCCCTGCAGCTCATCGCCGCGGTCACCGGCCTCACGGCGCTGATCGTCAGTGTGCCGAGTGTTCACACCGGGCTGCACTGGGCCGGCATCGCCTTCATGCTCTACCTCGCCTGGGAGGCCTGGTCGGACACGGGCTCTGTCGCCCTGTCAGCAGTCGGCCAGGAGCGCGGCTTCCGGCGCGGCCTGATCGCGAACGTATTGAACCCCAAGGCGCTCGCCTTCTATGTTCTGCTGATCAACCAGTTCGTGGACCCCGCCAGCGCCCTGCCCGTCTGGCAGCAGAGCCTGCTGCTCGGCGCGATCCACCTGACTGTCGCCACCCTCGTGCATTTCGGCATCGTACTGCTCGCCGCCCAGATCGGGGCGCGGCTCGAGACCTGGCGCACCTCGCTCGCGGCGCGGTTAACTTTCACGGGCCTTCTGATTGCGATTGCCGCGTGGCTCGCCCTAAGCCCGCCGCGGGGCTGAGCCTGCGTCTGGCACGTGCATTGCACTTGTTTCGGTGAATTGAACAATGCTCTCATCAGCATTCGACAGACTTAGCGGCGGCGCCTTCGGGTTCCGCCGTTTTTTTGTGCTTCAGGCCGGCCGGGCCGCGCGCGCCAGCCGCCGCGCCTTGGCGTCGCCCATGAGGCTGTCGGCCGTAAAGATCACCAGCGCGGTCCAGATGAAGCCAAAGGCCACCGCGTGCACCGGGCTGAACGCTTCCTTGAACACGAACAGCGCGATCAGGAACTGCAGCGTCGGGCCGATGTACTGCATCATGCCGATGGTCGAGAGCTTCAGGCGCTTGGCTGCCAGCGCGAACAGGATCAGCGGCACTGCCGTGATCGGGCCTGCTGCGATCAGCAGCGCGATGTCCCAACCACCCTCCCCCATCCAGCGCCCGTCCGGCTGCGTCGTTGCAAACCAGACCAGCCAGAGCGCGGCGAGCGGCGCGAGCAGCGCGACCTCGACGAGGAAGCCGGCGCGGCTGTCGATCACCACTTTCTTCCGGATCACGCCATAGCACGCGAACGTCGTACACAGCGCCAGCGCCACCCAGGGCACATGCCCGAACGCGAAGGCCATGATCACGACACCGATGGTGGCAATCCCCACGGCGACCCATTGCGCGATCCGCAGCGTCTCCGAAAAGATCAGCATGCCGAACAGCACGTTGACCAGCGGGTTGATGTAATAACCGAGCGAGGCCTCCATCGCCCGGCCGGCATTGACCGCCCATATATAGATCGCCCAGTTGGATGCGATCAGGACGCTGGAGAGCGCCAGCCATTTGAGGTTCGAGCCGGTGAACGCCGCCTTTACGTCGCGCCAGTTGGCGGCCAGCGCAATCAGCAGGATCGCGGTCGGCACCGACCAGAGGATCCGGTGCGCCAGCAGCTCGAACGCGCTTACATGGCTCATCGCGCGGATGTACAGCGGCAGGCTGCCCCAGATCAGGTAGCAGCCGAGGGCGGCAGGAAATCCGAGGCGCAGGGCGGCGTTCATGCGCGGGACCTATAGGCCGGCGCCCAAACCCGCGCCACTCGGATTTTGCGCGCCGCGTTGCACTGGCCAACATCCCGTCCGGGCGCTAGGTCTGGAGGGCAACCAGACCCCCGGAACCGCCTCATGCTTCGCGCCCTGCTCTCTGCCGCCAGCCTCCTCGCCCTCAGCCTCGGCGCCGCAGCCGAGACGATCCTTCTTTCCGGCGGCCATGTTATCGATGTCGAGCGCGGCACCGTGATGAAGGATCATGACATCCTGATCGAGGACGGCCGCATCAAGGCGGTGGGCCGGGCCGGCACGCTCGGCGCCTCGGGCGTACCCCGGATCGAGATGAAAGGCGCCTTCCTGCTGCCCGGCCTGTCCGACAGCCATGTCCACCTGACCAGCCGGTCCGACCTGCACGGCTATCGCCGCCTCGCGGTTTCCACTTCGCGCTCCGCCATCTCCGGCGTCGCGAACGCGGAGAAGACGCTGCGCGCCGGCTTCACGACCGTACGCAATCTTGGCGGCCCGGGCTTTGCGGATGTCGACCTCAAGGACGCCATCGATTCCGGCGAAGTGCCCGGCCCGCGGATCATTCCGGCCGGCCAGTCGATCGGCATCACCGGCGGGCACTGCGACAACAACCTCCTGCCGTATGAAGACCGCGCGGTTGGCGGCGGCGTCGCCGATGGTCCGTGGGCGGTGCGCCAGAAGGTGCGCGAGAACAAGAAATACGGCGCTGAGGTGATCAAGTTCTGCGGCACCGGCGGCGTGCTGTCGAAAGGCACGACCATCGGCGCGCAGCAATTCACGCTGGAGGAAATGAAGGCGATCGTCGACGAGGCGCACGAGCTTGGCCTCAAGGTCGCCGTGCACGCCCACGGCGCCAAGGGCATTGCCACCGCCATCGAGGCGGGCGTCGATTCAATCGAGCATGCGAGCCTGATCACCGACGAGAGCCTCAAGGCCGCGATCAAGAAGGGCATCTTCCTGTCGATGGATATTTACGTGTCGGACTTCATCCTCGGCGAAGGCGAAGCGGCCGGCATTCTTCCGGAGTCTCTGGAGAAGGAGAAGATCGTCGGTCAGGCGCAGCGCGAGCGCTTCCAGGCCGCCGTGAAGGCCGGCGCAAAGATCGCGTTCGGCACCGATGCGGGCGTCTACACCCACGGCCTCAACGCGCGGCAGTTTGCCTTCATGGTCAAATGGGGCATGAGCCCGGCCGATGCGATCCGCGCCGCCACGATCGGAAATGCCGAACTCTTCGGCCTCGCCGGCGAGATCGGCAGCCTCACGGCCGGCAAGCGCGCCGACATCATCGCGGTGATGGGTGATCCGCTGGCGGACGTTCGCGAGCTGGAAGACGTCGACTTCGTGATGAAGGATGGCGCCGTGTTTTTTGACGGGTTGGCGGACTGACCTGCTCCCCTCTCCCGCAGGCTGGAGAGAGGTTCAAGGGTGAATACAAAAAAGGCCGCCCTTGCAGGCGGCCTTTTCCCGTCTGACACCCCCCGGTGCCCCGTCAGGCCAGGCTCTCGCCCAGCCTGCTTCAGACTAGTTTATTCGAAGCTGTAATTGAACCGCACGCCGATGACGCGCGGGGCTCCGACATAGGTGAAGTAGCTGCGGGTATAGACCGGGTCGCCACCGGCGTCCGTCAGCACCTGGTTGAACAGCGAGGACGAGACCACGCCGGTCTCATAATACTCGTCGAACAGGTTGTTGATGAACAGCGAGGCGGCCCAGGGGCCGGTATCGTACACGGCCGAGACGTTCGCGACGCCATATGCATCCAGCGTCAGCCCACCGCCCCGGTCGCCCGTGCGGGAAAGCACGTCGCCCTGCCAGGCATAGCCGCCATTGAAGGTCAGTGTGCGGTCCGCCGTCAACTGATGCACATAGGTTCCGAACACGGAGAACTGGTCCTCCGGCGAGCCCGGAAGGCGGTCCCCGTCCTCGCCGTCGATCAGGATCGTGCCGAAGCCCGGCGGCGTGATTGAACCGACAAGGCCCGGCGCGAGCGCTGTCAACGAAGCTTCGGAATGGCTGTAGCTGCCGCGCACCGAAAGCGCCTCGGAGATCAGCCACTCGCCGTTGAACTCGATGCCCTTGGACTCGGCGCCGTCGGCGTTGACCGTGATCGGGATCGAGGCGTTGATCGTCGCCGAGGTCAGTTGCGGATCCGTCCACTCGATGAAGTAGGCGGCGCCGTTCAGCGTGACACGGCCATTCGCCAGTGTCGTCTTGAAGCCGACTTCGTAGTTGGTGGTCGTGTCAGGCAGGTACTGCCGCTCGTCGCGCGTCGAGACATCGCCGGGGTTCGGCCCGAACTGCTGGCCGGGCGCGAGGGCGCAGGCGCCCTGGACGTTCGGCGCAAGCGGATCAAAGGCGGGACATTCCGGCACGCCGTTCTCGTTTCCGATACGGTAGCCTTCAGAGACGGTCAAATAGCCAAGAATATCGTCCGTGAACTGGTAGGCTGTGTTGAACTTGAATAGCGTGCCTTCGTCGGACTGGCCCGTCTTCTCGGTCCCATTCGGGCTGCCGGCCGCAAAGTCCGCCTCGAGACTGGATTGCAAGGAGCTCACGCCAACAGTCTGGAAACCGGCATCGAACAGCGGGAAATCGACGTCGCTGAAGGATTCGAGTTCATACTGGTAGTAGCGTCCACCGACTGTGACCGTCCACTTGTCTGTCAGATCGTAGCCAATCTCTCCGAAGAAGGCAGACTCCTCGAGTTTCGAATACGCTTGCGAGTAATACTCAAGGTCGTCCGCGCGGTTGAAGCCGGCGAAGTCTGCGTAGCCGGGCGTGTACTCCGCCGAATAACCTGCACTCTCGAACTGGTTGTAGAAGACGCCGGCGATCCAGTTGAGCGGGCCATCGGTGGTCGAGACAAGGCGAAGCTCCTGGTTGATCCGGTCCTGCTTGCCTTTCTCCCGCGTGAAGGACGTGAAGGTCGGGAAGGCTTCATAGCTGTATTCTAGTGTGATCAGCAGGTCTGTCTGGTCGCGCTGGCCGATGTCGTTGAATTTCGAATAGCCAGTGGCCGAGGTGAGTTCGGCAAAGCCGAGATCGGCGACGACTTCCAGGGCGAGCAGCTGGTTGGTGATCTCGTTCGGCTCTTCCACCCGCTTGCCGAGCTCGTACTCGCCGGCCGGAACGGTGGAGCGCGCGGAGGAGCCGCGGCGGCCTTCGATGTCGGATTGTTGGACGTAATAGGTCAGCGTTCCGTCAAGCCAGTCGAGCGGCGCCCAGCGGGCTGCGAGGCGTGCCGAGAGGACGTCCTCGCCGTCGGCATCGTTGACCCGGCGCAGGTTGGCCGCCACGTCCGATGGATCGGTAAAGTCCGGGTCCGGATCAGACACGCCGATCTCTCGGACCACGAAAGGATAGTCTATGAAGCCGGAATCCTTCTCGAAATCGATCGAGCCGCGCACCGCAAAGTTCGGCGCCAGCGCCTTGTTGAATGTGAAGCCGGTGTCATAGGAAATGTCGTCGGCTTCGGAATACTGGGAAAGCTCGGTGCGGACATCCAGCGCGTCGCCATCAAAATCCGGCTTCTTTGGGATGTAGCGGATGGCGCCGCCGAGCGTGCCGGCGCCGTAGAGCGTGCCTTGCGGGCCGAGCAGGACTTCGACGCGCTCCAAGTCATTGAGCTTCAGGTCGACGAAGACCGGGACCTCACCGATATAGGTGGCGACCGTGCCGCCGCCGTCATTGTTGCCATCGCCGGAGCCGAGACCGTCGGCGTTCAGGCCGCGCACGATGATCGGGTTGCCTTGCCGGCCGCCACGGTCGATGACGTTGATGCCGGGCACATAGGCGAGCACGTCGGCGAGTTCGTCGAAGCCTTGCTCCTCGATCTGCTCACCGCCGATCGCGGCAATGTTCAGCGGCACATCCTGCACGCTCTCGGCGCGGCGGGTGGCTGTAACGGTAACTGCGGTGACGCGCAGTTCGGAGTCGGCTGCCGGGGCTGCCTCCTGGGCTGCGGCGGTCAGCGCGAAGCTGGATGCGAGCACGGCCGCGCTCGCGGTCAGCAGAAGATGTTTGCGGGACATGAGTTTTTCCTTGCTTGCGGATTTTTAAGGCCGCCCCTCTGCGGACCCATCAATTGGCGAGGTGAAACACGCGCAAGCCGGGCCAAGGCGATTGCTTCCAATTTCGATGCAAATGCAGCAAAAAGAACACAGTATGGGCGTGCCGGTGCACGCTGCGGAGACGCTGTGCACAATTTTTCATCACTTCCCGGGCCCGGCGATCCCAAGCTTGCCGAGGCGGCGCGCCTTCTGTCGCGGAAGGCCTACCGGGAGGCGCACGCGCTTTGCGTCGAAGTGCTGAAGACGGCGCCGGACAATGCCGAGGCGTTCTATCTGCTCGGCCTGCTGACGAGCGATCACGGGAATTTCGCCCGGGCCGAAGAGCTGTTTCGCGCTGCGCTTGAGCGGGCACCGGATCATGCCGGCGCCCATGCCCAGCGGGCGCGGTGCCTGATCGCGCTGTCGCGAAGGGCGGAAGCGGTGGACGCAGCCCGGCGCGCGGGCGCCTTGTTGCCGGAGGATGCGTTCACGCTGGATACGGTCGGCGTGGTACTGAGCCGGGCGGGACTGCACGGCGAGGCCCTGCCCTTCTATGCGCGCGCGACCGAGGCCGAACCGGGCAACGCGAACTACCAGTACAATTACGGCGCCGCGCTGCAGTTTGCGGGCGACATGGACGGCGCGCGGGCGGCCTACGGGGCCTGCGCCGCGGCTGACCGGGGAGATACGCGCGGCCTGCCGGCCATCGTGCAGATCACCCGGCAAATTGAGGCGTACAACGAGATCGCCGCGCTGGAAGCGCTGTTTGCGCCGCATGCGGACGATCCTGATGCAGCGCTTCGGATCGGGCATGCGCTGGCGAAGGCGCATGAGGACCTGAAGGCGCCCGGGGCGGCGCTGCATTGGCTGGCGCGGGCGAAGGTGGGCAAGCGGGCGACCGTCTCGCATGACGCAAGGGCGGATGCCGCGCTGTTCGAGGCGGCGATCCGCTCGGCCGGAACGCTCCGGGGACGGACGAACGCGGCAGTGGGCGCGCCGGTGTTCATCTGCGGCATGCCGCGGACGGGCACGACTTTGGTGGACCGGATCCTTTCCAGCCATAGCCAGCTGACCTCTGCCGGGGAACTGACGGACTTTGCGCTTTGCCTCAAGCGCATGGCAAAGACGCCGTCGAACCTGGTGCTTGATCCGGAGACGCTGGACGCGGCAGCGGGGGCAGACCTGACACAGCTGGGGGCGCGCTATGTGCAAAGCGTTCGCGACTCGCTCGGGCTGTCCGGGCGGTTCACCGACAAGATGCCATTGAACATACTGCTTGCCCCGGTGATCCTTGCGGCGCTTCCCGAGGCGCGCGTCGTTTGCCTGCGGCGCCATCCGGCCGATACCGTGCTGTCGAACTACCGGCAGATGTTTGCGACGAGCTTCTCATACTACAACTATGCCTACACGCTGGAGGACACGGCGCGCTACTTTGTGCAGTTCGACCGGATGGTCCGGCACTTCGAGCATGAGCTGCCGCCGGAGCGGTTCACCGTGGTGCACTATGAGCGGGTAGTGGCGGACCTTGAAACGGAAGCGCGGCGGCTGCTGGATTTCTGCGGCCTGCCCTTCGAGGAGCAGTGCCTGGCCTTCCACGAGAATGCCGCGCCGGTGGCGACCGCCAGTTCAGCGCAGGTGCGAGAGCCGCTGTACACGACCGCGCTGGGACGCTGGAAGCGGTATGAGGCGGGGCTGAAACCGGCGCTGGACATCCTGGAAGCGGCGGGTTGCCTTGCGGCAGGTGAAAGATCACCCGCTTGACCACTGGCGGAATGCGCGCACGGCGTTAGGCTCTGCCGTGAACTCAAAGGGATGAGACCATGAAACAGCGCCGCCTGGGCAAGAGCCCGATCTTCGTGTCCGACATCTGCATGGGCACGATGACCTTCGGCTCGCAGACAGACGAGGCCGAGGCCTTCCGCATCCTCGATGCAAGCTATGAGGCGGGTATCAATTTCTACGACACGGCCGAGAACTATCCCGTGCCACCGGATTCCAAATGGGCCGGGCGAACGGAGGAAATCTTCGGGCGCTGGATGCAGACCAAGGACCGCGACTCGATCATCCTTGCCACCAAGGTGTGCGGGCCATCGCATGGCTGGATCAAGGGATCGCAGCGCGCCGGCATGACGGCGCTCGATCGGCACAATATCCGCCGCGCGGTGGAGGCGAGCCTTGACCGTCTGCAGACGGATTACATTGACCTCTACCAGACCCATTGGCCGGACCATGGCACCGCCTATGACGAGACGATGGACACGCTGGACGAACTGGCGCGCGAGGGCATCGTGCGGATTGTCGGCTGCTCGAACGAGGATGCCTGGGGCCTGATGAAGTCGATCGCGACCTCGGAGCGGCTCGGCACGGTCCGCTACCAGACGATCCAGAACAATTTCTCACTGAACAACCGGCGGTTCGAGGATGCGCTGTCGAAGGTTTGCAAGGAAGAAGGCGTGAGCCTGATCCCCTATTCCCCGATCGGCGGCGGCGTGCTTTCGGGCAAGTATAATGGCGGGGCGACGCCGGACGGCGCGCGGTTCTCCTCCTACCTGAAGCTTGGCGGACGGCAGGCCAGCATGGCGAAGCGCTTCGTCAACGAGAAGTCACTGGCGGCGACCGAGCGCTACATGAAGATCGCGGCGGACGCCGGCATCAGCGTGGTGACGCTGGCGACGGCCTGGTCGAAGCAGCATGACTTCGTGGCCTCGACGATTGTTGGCGTCTCGAAGTTTGATCAGCTCGCGGACATCCTGGCTGCGATTGACCTGGAGCTGTCGCCGGAGGTGATGAAGGCGTGTGATGCAGTGACGAAGGACATTCTGTATCCGATGGGGTGAGGCTCCGTGAGGCGAGAAGCGCTCCGCCCATAAACGATCAGGCTCCCGCCTCCATCTTTGGGAGGTCGGGAGCCTTTGCCTTTGTTTCCCACCAAAGTTTGTTACCGGAAGGCTAGGCAGCCTTCGCCTTGGTGAGGACTTCGCGTTTGCCGGCGTGGTTCGGGGCGGAGATGACGCCCTCTTCCTCGAGGCGGTCGATCAGACCGGCGGCCTTGTTATAGCCGACCTTGAGGCGGCGCTGGAGATAGGAGGTGGAGGCGCGCTGGTCGCGGATCACGACCGAGACCGCTTCAGCGAAGAGCGCGTCGTCATCATCGCCGCCACCGCCGCCTTCACCCATGCCGAGCATGGCGTCCATCACCGGGGAGCCCGAAGAGCCGTCATCCTTGGCTTCGACGATGTCCATGACATAGTCCGGCTCGCCCTGTTCGCGCAGCCAGTCGGCCACCGCGCAGACTTCCTCGTCGGAGACGAAGGGGCCGTGCAGGCGCTGGGTTTTCTTGCCGGGTTCCTGGTGGAGGAGGTCGCCGTTGCCGAGCAGCTGTTCGGCGCCCTGCTCGTTGAGGATGGTGCGGCTGTCGACCTTGTTGGTGACCATGTAGGAGATACGGGTCGGGAAGTTCGCCTTGATCGTGCCGGTGATGACGTCCACGGACGGACGCTGCGTGGCGGTGATCAGGTGGATGCCGGCGGCGCGGGCCATCTGGGCGAGGCGCAGGAGGCAGCCTTCGATTTCCTTGCCGGCGACGACCATCAGGTCCGACATCTCGTCGATCACGACGACGATCTGCGGGATATGGTCGAGCGGCAGCATCTCGGTTTCGAACATCGGCTTGCCGCCGGCGTCGAGACCGGTCTGGACCTTGCGCACCAGCGGCTCGCCGGCGGCACGGTATTTCGAGGCTTTCTCGTTGAAGCCGGCGAGGTTGCGCACGCCTGCCTTGGACATCAGCTCGTAACGGTTTTCCATTTCGCGCACGGCCCATTTGAGCGCGTTGACGGCTTCCGGCGCCTTGGTGATGACCGGAGCCAGCAGGTGCGGGATGCCTTCGTAGACGGTGAATTCGAGCTTCTTCGGGTCGATCAGGATCAGGCGGACCTGTTCCGGCGTATGGCGATAGAGCAGCGACAGGATCATCGCGTTGACGCCGACCGATTTACCCGAACCGGTCGTGCCGGCGACGAGCAGGTGGGGCATGCGGGCAAGGTCCACGACGGTCGGCTGGCCGCCGATGTCTTCGCCGAGGGCGACAGGCAGCGAGGCGCGCGAGTTCACATAGGCGTCCGACTGGAGGATGGAGCGCAGGAAGACCTTCTCGCGCTCGTCGTTGGGCAGTTCGATGCCGATCGCGTTCTTGCCGGGCACGACGGCGACGCGGGCGGAGACGGCGCTCATCGAGCGGGCAATGTCGTCGGCCAGCGTGATGACGCGCGAGGATTTGACGCCGGGGGCCGGCTCCATCTCGAACAGGGTGATCACGGGGCCTGGGCGCACTTCCTTGATGCGGCCCTGGATGCCGAACTCTTTCAGCACGGCGGAGAGGCGCTCGGCTTTGGCCAGCAGGGCGTCTTCGTCGAAGGTTTCGCGGCGCTCTTCGGGGACCTGCAGCAGATCAAGCGACGGCAGGCGCGTCGAGGTGCGGCGGCGGGTGGGCGCGGCGACTTTCGGGGCAGCGGTTGTCTTCGGCGTCTGGCGCGGTACGGCGAAGCGCAGGCCCGGCGGCGGAGGGGCGGCTTCGGCTTCTTCGCCGTCCTCGTCGTCGTCCCAGGCGGCGGCGCCGTAGCGGCTGTCGTCTTCATCGGCGTCATTGTCCGACGGCAGGTAGCGGGCGCTCGGCACATAGTCATCGTCATGCTTGATGATCAGCGTGCGGTCATTGGAGGCCGGCACGTCGTTCTCGTCCATGCGGACCGGCTGGCGGGCGGCGAGCGAGTGGCCGACGCGGATCAGGAGGCCGCCGAGGCCAGCGGCGCCGACGACGGCCGTCTTGCCGGAGCGGGCAGCGGTTTCGGAGAGGAGTTTCGCGTCGCGGCGCTGGAAGCCGAGCGCGGACAGGCCGGCCCAGAGCGCGGCGCCGCCAAGCAGGAAGCCGGCCCAGCTTTCGGGCGCGGGCAGCATCAGGGCGCGGAACGGCAGGACGGCCAGATTGAACACGCCGTCGCCGAACATGCCGCCGAGGCCGGCGCTTAGGGGCCAGGTTTCCGGTACGGGCCAGGCGGCAAAGGCAGCGGCCGAGAGCGGCACGGCCACGGCGCCATACATCCAGCGGCGGATGCGCGGCTTGCCGACGAGTACGGCGCGCATGGCGCCGCCGATCATCAGCGCGAGGCCGGCGATCCAGCCGGACCAGCCGAGCAGCTGGCGCGCGAGATCGGCGAACACCGCGCCGGCCGAGCCGAACAGGTTCTGCACACTGGCGCCGGTGGCGGCGTTCCAGCTGGGATCGGACGGCAGGTAGGAGCCGACACTGCCGCACACGAACACCCCTGCCCCGAACGCGGCCGCGCCGGTCAGGATCCGCCAGACCGGATCGCTGACAGTGCGCAGGTCTTCGTCCCGGATCGCGGTGTCTTGCATGAGGGGAGGCTCCGGTAATGGCGGGGACGGAGCGTCAGGTTTCGCCTGTTAGGCTTAACATGCCGCAAACGCAGCCTGTGGAATTCGCAGGTTTTTCGGCCCGGAAGGCCGGAATCTGCTGGAATCCGGCGAGCTTAAATTTTCGATAGCAAAGCAGAACGCCCCGGCTGATTTCTCAACCGGGGCGCCTGGATGGTGTTTTGAAGTCTCGCCTTAGCGGCTGGAGAACTCCGGATAGGCTTCGAGGCCGACTTCAGTGCGGTCCATGCCTGCCATCTCTTCTTCCTCGCTTGCTCGGACCCCGATCGTGAACTTGAGCAGGAGCCACACGATGGCGGAAGCCACGACCACGAAAGCGCCGGTGAGCAGAACACCCACGCCCTGTCCTGCATAGGTTGCGCCGCTGTTCGAGAACGGAACGATCATCGTGCCCCAGATACCGCACACAAGGTGGGCCGGGATGGCGCCGACAACGTCGTCGATCTTGAGCATGTCGAGCGCGCGCACGGCGAGGACGACAAGTACGCCGCCGACGGCGCCGATCAGGACGGCTTGGCCGATGGTCGGGGCCAGCGGCTCAGCGGTGATCGACACAAGGCCGCCGATGACACCGTTGAAAACCATGGTTGCGTCGATCTTGCCCTTGTAGAGAATCGCCGTGGTGATGGCGGCGGCGAGCGTACCGCCGACAGCAGCCATGTTGGTGTTCACGAAGATGATCGACACGGAGTTGATGTCCGTGATGGTGCCGGCGGCGAGTTGCGAGGCGCCGTTGAAGCCGAACCAGCCGAGCCACAGGATCAGGGTGCCGAGGGCCGCGAGCGGGATGTTGGAGCCCGGCATCGGGTTGACCGTCTTGCCGGAATACTTGCCGAGACGTGGCCCGATGATCAGGGCGCCGGTGAGCGCTGCCCAGCCGCCGACCGAGTGAACCAGCGTCGAGCCTGCGAAATCCGAGAAGCTCCACACGGAGTCCAGGTAGCCGCCACCCCACTCCCACGAGACGACAACCGGGTAGATGAAGCCGGTAAGCACGACCGTGAAGATCAGGAAGGGGATGAGCTTGACGCGCTCTGCAACCGTGCCCGAGACGATCGAGGCGGCGGTGGCAACGAACACCATCTGGAAGAACCAGTCGGAACCCGACGAGTAACCGCCATTGGCTTCCTCAAGTGGCGCCGGCGCCCAGATGGCGAGATTTGTCGGCAGCAGGCCAGAGAACAGGCTCGCGTCGCCCGGATAGGCGAGGTTGTAGCCGGTGAGCCAGAAAAGAAGACCGGCGACTGCGAAGAGCAGCACGTTCTTCATCGACTGCATGGCGGCGTTCTTGGAGCGCACGAGGCCAGCCTCGAGCATGCAGAACCCGGCCGCCATGAACATCACGATGAGACCACCGATCAGGAACAGGTAGCTGTTGTCGACATAAGCCGGCACCGTGGTGGCCGTCTCAAGCGCTGCCAAACGCTCTTCAAGGCTCAAAGGCGCCTCTTCCTGTGCCCACGCCAACCCCGCTGTGAGTACCGATAGCGGCGCAAGCATCGCCCCGCGGATCCATCGTCCAGTCAATTGGCCCATTGGCCCCTCCTTCTGTCTGTTGCAGTCCTGCAGAGCGGGGACCCCCCGCGCTCTCCCGGAGCCGATATGATTTCGGCTGCCCGGAAAAGTCGCACGGCAGTCGTAGGCCGGACGTGATTCGGGGGGGCGTTGGTTAAAGCTTGTGCACGCTTGCGGCCAAACGCCCAATTCGGTGCCATCGCTGGACGCCGCGGTGCAGCATCGCTACCTCTTTCACATGACGGAAACACGTTTCGCCCCCTCTGCCCCCTGTGAACTCGCGGTCGTTGGTGCGGGGCCCGTCGGCACGTCGCTGGCGATCCTCGCCGCGCAGGCCGGGTTTGCCGTCACGCTGATCGATGGCCGGCCGGCGACCGGTGCAAATACAACAGATACAAGGACTTTCGCCGTGGTGCGCGGGAGTTGGCGCCTGCTCCGGGCGACGGGCATCGGCCCCGAACTGGCGGATCAGACGACGCCCCTCAACGGCCTCGACGCGGAGGATGGCGGCACCCATTGGTTCGGCGCGCCGCACGCGGCCTTCTCCACGGAGGACCTGGACCCGGACGCCAGCGGCGAACCGTTGGGCCAGATGGTGCCTGCCGGCGCCCTCCAGGCCGCGCTGGACCGCCGGACGGCGGAGATACCGGGCCTGACCTGGCTGCGCGGCGCCCGGTTTTCGGGCATGACGACCGGCCCCGGCGGGGCGGAAATTTCACTGGAGGATGGGCGCGTGATCCGGGCCGGGCTGGTCGCGGCCTGTGACGGGATCCATTCGGCGGTACGCCAATCCCTCGGCATTCCGACCGAAGGGCGCGCGTATGGAAAATCGGTCTTCGCGGCGGACGTGACCCTGAGCCGCCCGCATCACGGGATCGCCCGCCAGCTGTTCACGCCGGAAGGCCCTTTTGCGACCCTGCCCCTGCCGGGCAACCGCGCCAACCTCGCCTGGTACATGAAGACCGGAGCCGCCGAGACGCTGGCGAAACTGCCGAAGGACGCGATCGAGGCGGAACTGAATGCGCGCTTCGCAGACTTCGCGGGCGAGATGCAGCTGGACGGGCCTCCCCTTTCCTATCCGCTGGTGATGCAGATTGCCGGGAAGATGGCAGGCCCGCGAACCGCCTTGCTGGGCGACGCGGCGCACCGGATCAATCCGCTGGCCGGACAAGGCCTGAACCTCGGCTTCAAGGATGTCGGCGCGCTGATCGACGTAATGACAGAGGCCCGCGAGACCGGGCTCGATCCCGGCAGCGACACGGTGCTCGCGCGCTACCAGGAATGGCGCCGCTTCGACTCGGCGGCGACGGCCATGGCGATGGACCTGATCGACCGCGCCTTCTCCAACGATAATGCCTTCCTCAAGCCGCTGCGCGGCCTGGCGCTGACCGCTGCCAACCGGATCGCGCCGCTGCGCCGGGCGCTGGCGCGGCAGGCGAGCGCGGACCAGGCGCATTTGCCGAGCCTGATGCGGTAGGGTTTGGGAGAGGCTTGGTTGGGCTTTGCTTGGCCCCGTGGCTAATCTCCGACCGTCAAGGCGCGGAGGATGTTCCAGGTGTAAAGCCCGCTGGAATGGCCGTCGGAGAAGAAAAGACGCAGGGCGTAGCGGCCGACGGGCTCGGCCTTCAGTACACGGATGTCATCTGGCACGGGCTTTTGCGGTGGCTTGGGGCCACGGCCATGACCCTGGACTTCCGCAGACGGACTTTCCGCGCGCAGGCGCTTGTAGGGCACGCGGCCGGACTTGCCGTCATCGAATTCGGCGACGAGTTCCTGCGCGCCGGCGCGGAAGGTGAGGCGGGCGGGCCAGGCGGGGGCGGTCATGTCCCCCCCCCTGTTTCCGTACCCTGAGGAGATTCGTCCGTGCCGCCGGAGAGATCCGGCAACACATCCATGTCGCGGGCTTCCTCTTCCAGCATAATGGGGATGCCGCCGCGGATCGGATAGGCGAGGCGCGCCTTGGCCGAGATCAGTTCATTGGCGGCGCGGTCATACACAAGCGGCTGGCGGGTGACCGGGCAGATCAGCAATTCCAGCAGGCGCGGATCGACGCCGTTGGGCACGAATTCAGCGGGGGTATCAGATTCGCTCATGGCGCGCTCTATTGCACGGGGCCATCGTCGCCGCCACCGGCGCTCATGGCCATCAGGGCGATCAATGTGCGGGCCCGGTCAGCGAGGCTCACCGCTTCGAGCAGCGCCTGTTTCTCCGGCGCGGGGAACGGGCACCCGGCGGCAAGCGCATGGACCAGCGTTTCCATCGGCGCATCTTCGACCGCGCTCCAGTCTGCCTGCAGGCCGTGCGTGGCAGCATATGTGCGCAGCGACAGGATCAGCTCGCTGCGATCCGGCAAGCCGTCCTCGGAGGCGGGATAAAGATCGGCGGCGAAGGCGTCCCAGCGGGGCGTGACCTGCCGGTAGGGCGTGGTGACGGCGAGCTCCTGCTTCACGGCAAAGCGGCAGATGCCGGTGAGTGTTACGAGGTAGCGGCCATCGTCGGTCTCGGCATAGCTGGTGATGCGCCCGGCGCAGCCGACACGCGCAATTTCGGGGCGCTCGCGCGTCCCGCCCATCGACTGGACCATGCCGATCAGCCGGTGGCCGCGCATCGCGTCATCGAACATGTTGAGATAGCGCGGCTCGAAGATGTTGAGCGGCAGGTCCCAGCGCGGGAACACCAGCGCGCCCGGCAGCGGGAACACGGGGAGCGTGTCCGGCAGGTCTGCGGTCTTTCGGTACTGCGACATGTCAGGCCCTTCCGGCTTTGCTGGACAGAAGGTGGGGCAAATCCTTGATCAGGCAAACATCAGCGAAGCGAGACGCCGGCGGCCCTCGATGGTGACCGGGTCGGCGGGGCCGGCAGCCTCGAAGACCTGCAGCAGTTTGGTCTTCGCCTTGCCGTCTTCCCAGCCGAGCTTGGCGGAGAGGATGATCAGCAGGTGATCGGCGGCGTCCTTGTAGCGGCCTGCGGCAGCGTACTGTTCGGCGAGTTCGTAGCGCTTGGCATGGTCGCCGGGATTGGCGCTGACGGCGGACAGGGCCGCGTCGAGTTCGGTCGGCGCCGGGGCGTCGGCCGCCATCTCGATGGCGAGGCGGACGCTTTTGACAACGCTTTCATTCTTCTTGGCGGGCGGCACCATCTCCAGCGTGGCGAGGGCGCGCTCGGTATCGCCATTGGCGAGGTAGCAGCGCGCGAGGCCGGCGATGGCGGCGGTGTTTTCAGGGTCTTCCTGGATCACGGCGGCGTAGATTTCGGCGGCGAGCGCAATGTCGCCCCCCTGGCTGGCGGCTTCGGCCTGGGTGAGGGCTTCGGCGATGACCTGCGCATTGTCGGTGCCGCCGAGGAGGCGTTCGATGAAGGCGGAGACCTGCGATTCCGGCAGCGCGCCCATGAAGCCGTCCACCGGGCGGCCCTTGTGGAAGGCGTAGACGGCGGGGATGGAACGCACGCCGAGCTGTGAGGCATAGGCATTGTGCTCTTCGGTGTTGATCTTGACGAGCTTCACCGCGCCCTTCTTGCCCTCGACGACGCGCTCGAGGATCGGGCCGAGCGTGCGGCAGGGGCCGCACCAGGGGGCCCAGAAGTCGACGATGACCGGCTGGGTCATGGAGGCTTCGACTACATCGGCCATGAAGCCCTGGTCGGTGCCGTCCGATGTGTGTTGCAGACCTGCGGTGGCCATGTCGGGTGTCCCTTGCGATATCGTGAGTTTCAGGCCGCAAGATGGGACGCCGGCGGAAAATCTGCAAGCCGGAGGGGCTGGTACAGCTGGGATCGGCGTAGGTTATTGCATAAACGCCAGCCAACCGCCCTGTTTAGGCCGGGTTCAGACGCCTACCTGTAAACCCCGGCTCAAGGTCATAAGGAGACCCGACACATGATGAACTTGATCGCCAGTATCAGCGCCGCCGCCCTTATCATGGGCGCGCCCCTGACGATGGGCCTGAAACAGGCCCCGACCAGCCCGTCCGTTTCGGCTCCTGCCCCGGCCGCCGCGCCGCTGACCGCCGCCGAGCGCTCGAAACTGTTGAAGGAAGCCGCCAAGGCGCTTGCCGCCGTGAAGACCGCGCGCGGCAAGTTCGAACAGTATTCGCCGGATGGCTCCTATTCCACTGGCCAGTTCGCGATGTCGCGGCCCGGCAAGGTGCGGTTTGACTACGACGATCCGGTGCCGCTGGTGCTGGTGAGCGACGGGACGACCGTGGCGCTGCAGGATTCCGACCTCGAGACGACCGACCGGGTGCCGCTCGCCTCGACGCCGCTATCGCTGCTGCTGTCGAGCACGCTGGATTTCGAGAAGGAAGCCGAAGTGGTGGATGTGCGCCGGATGGGCGACCAGACGAACATCACGGTGCGGGACAAGACCGGCGAGATGGACGGGACGCTGACCGTTGTGCTGGCAGACAATGCGCTGACCGGCTGGCGGACGGTGGACGCCAATGGCGGACGCACCTCGGTGCTGCTGAGCGGCGTGGAAACCGGCGCCAAGCTGAACCCGCGCCTGTTCATCCTGAAGGATTTCGACAACCGCTGACCGGCGGGCGGAGTTACCTTCAATTAACTTGCGAATCTGATCGGCAGTGACATTATTGCCACTATCGACGGCAAGGAAACCCCGCGCAGCATTGACCCCCCGCTGCGAACCTTCCGATCCGCCGAGACCAGTGGCAACTTGCCAGGGTCAAATCAAAGACGCCGTCAAAAGCGTCCGGCGCGCCCGAACTCCCCGCGTTCGGGTGCGTTGATGTTTTTGGGGCGGGATTTCGAAATTTCACGCCTTTCCCCAAGAACCGGGTTTCGCTTTGCAGGGCGGCGCTCTACTCCATCCGGATGCCCAAGCCCCTCAGAATCGTCAGCTGGAACATCAACTCGGTGCGCCTGCGCGCGCCGAATATCGAAGGCTTTGTCGCGGCCGAGAATCCGGACGTCATCTGCCTTCAGGAAACCAAGTGTCAGGACGCGGAGTTTCCGCTGAAGGCGTTCAAGGAGATGGGCTTTGCGCATGTCCTGATGCGCGGCCAGCGCGGCGGGCATGCGGGCGTCGCGATTGCCTCGCGCACACCGATCGAGCTGGTCGATACGCCGGACCTTTGCCGCGAGAACCATGCGCGCGTGATTGCCGCGCGGCTGAAATCAGGCCTCGAGATCCATAACATCTACCTGCCGGCCGGCGGTGATGTGCCGGACGCGGCGGTGAACGAGAAGTTCGCGCACAAGCTGGATTTCCTCGACCGGCTGGGGCCGGGATACAAGAAACTGAAAAAGGGCGTGCCGCGGATTCTCGTCGGCGACCTGAACGTTGCGCCGCAGGAGCATGATGTCTGGTCGCACAAGCAGCTGCTGGGGATCGTCTCGCATACACCGGAAGAAACCGAGCGGCTGGAGGACGGGCGGAAAGGCGCCGGGTTCGCGGACATCGCGCGTCTCGCCGTTCCGGCCGAGCACAAGCTCTACACCTGGTGGAGCTACCGCGCGGCCGACTGGGCGGCCGCCAACAAGGGCCGGCGGCTCGACCATATCTGGGCCAACAAGGAAGCACTCAGCGAGACAAAGGTGGACAGCTACCGCGTGCATCTTGCCTGGCGCGGCGGGTGGAAGCCGTCCGACCACGCACCGATCAGTGTCGAGGTGAAGGCCTAGACCTGCAGCCTGTACCCGCCGGGATCGGTCATCAGCAGGCGTGCGTTGCCGGGATCGGGCTCGACCTTCTGGCGGAGGCGGTAGATGTGCGTCTCAAGCGTGTGGGTGGTGACGGCGGCGTTGTAGCCCCAGACTTCCGACAGCAGCGTCTCGCGCGCGACGGCTTTTCCCCCTGCCCGGTAGAGGTACTTCAGGATCTCGGTTTCCTTCTCCGTCAGCCGGATGCGTTTGCCTTCCTTCGTACGCAAAGTCTTGGTCGAGGGGCGGAACTCGTAAGGGCCGATCTCGAACGTCGCGTCTTCTGTCTGCTCGAAACTGCGCAGCTGGGCGCGCACGCGGGCAAGCAGGACCGAGAAGGTGAAGGGCTTCGCGACATAGTCGTTGGCGCCGGCATCGAGCCCGGCGACCGTGTCGGCCTCACCGGTGCGGCCCGTCAGCATGATGATCGGCGCGCGGATGCCGGCGGCGCGCAGGCGCTTGCAGGTCTCGATGCCGTTGATGCCGGGCATGTCGACATCCAGCACGATGATGTCGACGCGCTGGGCGGCGGCGAGCGTCAGCGCGTCTTCACCGGTTCCCGCACTTGTGACCTGGAAGCCCTCGCTCAGCTCGAACTGTTCGGCGAGCGTGTCGCGAAAGTCGGCCTCGTCATCGACGATGAGAATGTGTTTCCTGGCCGACATCACGAAAATCCTTCAACGCCTGCATGGGCTTAGGCCGGGCACCTCTTGGCGCCGGGCATGGCGGGCTGCATAGTTCGGCGCGTCACCTGACGCCAATAACAATCCCGGGAGCCGAGACTGGCAAGCCATTTCACTGCCTTTGCAGACGGGCGTTTTGAAGGCGAAGGCCTCGAATTGCGCTGCGCGCTCGGAAAGGGCGGCGTGAAACCCGCAGAGGCCAAGCGCGAAGGCGACGGAGCCTCGCCGATCGGCGCCTGGCCGGTGCGGCGGGTGTTTTACCGGCCGGACAAGGGACCGCCGCCCGAAACCGGACTGCCCGCCATCGGCCTGAAGCCGGAAGACGGGTGGAGCGATGACCCGTCTGAGCCGAGCTATAACCGCCTCGTGCCCCTGCCCTGCCGGGGCAGCCATGAGCGGCTCTGGCGGGAAGATGGGCTTTATGACCTGGTCGTCGAGCTCGGCTACAATGATGATCCCGTCGTGGCGGGGATGGGAAGCGCGATCTTCCTGCATGTGGCGCGGGCCGGGTATGTGCCAACGGAAGGCTGCATCGCGCTGGCGGAGCCAGACTTGCGAGCCGTGCTGAGGTTGCTCGGCAGCGGCTCGGTGATCGAGATCCGGGCCTAGACTCGCTCACCAAACAGCGCCGTGCCCACGCGCACATGGGTCGCGCCGTAACGGGCGGCGAGTTCGTAGTCTCCGCTCATCCCCATCGAAAGAGACGTCAATCCGTGTGCGCGGGCGAGTTTGGCGAGTAGGGCAAAGTGCGGCCCGGCCGGTTCGCCCACGGGCGGGATGCACATCAGGCCTTCGATTTCGAGGCCTTTGGCACGCGCATGAACCAGCAAGGCAGGCAGATCGGCGGGCGAAACGCCGGCTTTCTGCGGCTCTTCGCCCGTATTCACCTGGATCATCAGGCATGGACGGCGGCCGACTTTTGCCATGGCGGCGGCCAGCGCATCGGCGAGCTTCGGCCGGTCGAGCGTCTGGATCACATCGCAGAGGCGGACCGCGTCCTCCGCCTTGTTCGACTGAAGCGGGCCGATCAGGTGCAGTTCGAGATCCGGAAAGCGCGCGCGGCGGGACTCCCAGTGGGCTTCGGCCTCCTGGACGCGGTTTTCGCCGAACACCCGCTGGCCGGTGGCGAGCGCCTCTTCGAGCGCTTCGTCCGGCTGTGTCTTGGAGACAGCCACCAGCACGGGCGGCGGGGTGGCCGCAGCGGCGAGCTGCGCGAGGATCGCATCGCGGCGTTTGGAAATTCCGGCTTCCGGCGTATCGGTCATGGGGATGAGCCTAGAACCCCAAAGCCGGGCGCAGCGCAAGCTGATCGCCGCTGCGCGCCTCAGCGCCGCGCACCTGCCCCCTGCCCTGCCCCCCGCCTGGTTCGTGACCGATCCGGCGCGGACACCGGACCCTGCGGCGATTGCGAGCGGCCTTCCGGCGGGATTTGGCGTCATCTACCGCCATTTTGGCGCGGCGGACCGAGAGGGCGTGGCCCAAACGCTGGCCTGGATATGCGCGCGCCGCGGGCTCGCCTTTCTGGTGGCGGCGGATCCCGCACTGGCCGCGAACGTGGGCGCGGACGGGGTACACTGGCCTTTCCGGCTGAGGCACGAAGCGCGCCGGTGGCAGACCCGGTTCGCCTTGCAGACAGTCAGCGCGCATTCTGGCCGGGAGTTGCAGAGGGCGGCAGGTTTGCCGGTGGACGCGGTGCTGCTGTCGACCGTGTTCGCGTCACGCAGCGCGAGTGCGGGAACTGCGATGGGCGCGCTCCGGTTTCGCCAACTGGTCCGGGACGCGGGACTTACCGTTTATGCACTGGGCGGTGTGACGCCTGAAAATGCAGGCGCTATCGCTGGAACGGCAGGATTTGCGGCGGTGGACGGAATGGCGGGCTTCCGGCCGGAAATCAGAACTTGAAGGCCGATTTCAGCCGGATGCCGGCTTCGACGTCCTGATTTTCCCAACGGGCGGAATCGTTCAGCCCGTTCAGTTCATCCGCGCGGATGCTGACTTCGCCGCCAACCGAGAAGCGCGGCGTGATCTTGAAGGTCGCGCCGGCCTGGACTTCCTCGCGGGGGAGCGGCGACGTGCCGAGGCGGGTAAACTTGTCGACGCTAAGTTCCCAGCGTGAATCGCCGCCGAGACGCATCGAGAAATCTTGCGACGGCTCAGCCTGCCATTGCGGACGGTTTTCAGCCGGCTTGGCTTCTGAGAACTGGCGATACCACTCGGCCCGGGCCGAGGGGGTTTCCGAGGCGGTGGGCGCTTCGATCCGGATGGCGTCATCGCCCGCGCGCACCTGTGCGAGCGCCGGGGCCGAGAAGGCCGCCGCAGCGAAGGCAAAAGAGAGGGCGAAACGAGCGCGCATGAATGAGATCCTAGGCAACCGAGATAGTCTGCGCGGATTGCTAATGAAAGATTAACAATTTGAAACTCTAGGCTTTTAGCCTGACAGTGTGATTTCGATCACAATGCCATCGGCCTCTTCGCGTATTTGGGGCGCCAGGGGGAGCGGGTTTCCCGTATAGCGGGTGTCGCGCCACTGCCAGCCTCCGACAACGCGGACCTGATCGCCGAAATTCCGGCCCAGCGACAGGCCCAGCGACTCCGATTCGGCGCCGATTCCCTCGTCCTCCGCATTCGCCAGCTCGAACCCGGCGTCGATCTTGCCGAGCGTCAGGCGCAGGGCAGCGGACAGGGCGGTATAATCCCCGTTGCCGAGGGCAAAGCCGTTATTGGTGTCGAGATAGCTCGCTCCGAAGGCCAGCGAGGAGAATTCCACAGACCCACCGGCAGACCAGGTCTCGACCGTGTCGTAGACGCCGGGAAGCGCGGCCTGCGCCGCATCGGCCTGGCTCCAGGCCGCCCCGGCCCGCAGGCGGACGCCGCTGCGCGGCAGACGGCGGGAGACGTTGAGACCGACTTCGACGGCGTTTTCGATGTCCGGCTGCGACGCCCCGCCGAGATCGCGGACGGGATCACGGTCCAGGCCGCCGGCATTGGCCTCCGGCGTCAGCGACACCCCGGCCCGAGCGCCGAGGATGCGCGGGGTGGCGTAACTCACCTTGAGGGACGGACCGGTGAGGTCATGGTCGGTGCGCGCGATCGTCCGGCCGGTCGGGTCGAGCGACGGGTTGACCAGCGCCGCATGGCGAAACAGCGTCGGGGCGCCCTCGAAGAAGCGCGCGGCGATGCCTTCATCGAGGCCGGCGCGCACCTCGCCGTATCCGCCCTCTATATAGATGTATCCGGTTTCGATGCGCCCGCGGGGCCCTGCATCCTCGGCGGCGGAGCCGCGGGCCAGGCCGCTGAACGCGCCGGAAGGGGTTGGCACGGGCTGGTTAGGACCGAACACACCGCTGAACCCCGCCCGAGCGGGTGAGTCCTTGTCGAAGCCGCCCGAGGCGCGAAAGCCGACCTCGGCGCCATTGTCGAGCACGAGGTTTGCGGCGAAGGCGCCGCGCACCGTATAGAGAAAGGACTCGTCGGCGTCCGTGGCCGCGACAACCGCCGCCTCGTAGGTCGCCTCGGTTTCGATGCCGCCGGGCTCATCCCAGACATCCTGAGCCGAGGCGGGCGCCGCGCCCACGGCCATCATGATCGCCAGACCTGTCAGATGTTGCCGCATCGAGATACTCCCTCGCGATGTGTCCGGTTCGGGCCATGCGCAGAACGACACTGGCGAGGCCATACCTGCGTTGTTATACACGCCCCGTGAACAAGGTCTTGCACGCAGGAACACAACGATGATGAAGCCGATGACTGCCGCCGCTTTTGCAGCGATGATCGCCCTGAGCGGATGCCTGTCGGGCGGCAAATCCAACTCGGCTGCCGACGCTGCTGCGGAATCAGTGGGCGCCGTAAACCCCTACCTGTGGCGCGCCACGCTCGACACGATGGCGCCTCTGCCGCTGGTCAGCGCCGACGCCCTCGGCGGGCTCGTCATCTATGACTGGAAGTCGTTCGAGGGTGCGCCCGCCGAGCGGATCAAGGCAACGGTCTTTATCCTGGACTCGCGACTACGCGCCGACGGCGTCAAGGTCAGCGTCTATCGCCAGGTCAATACCGAGGGTACCTGGACTGACGCGGTGGTGGATTCTGAAACCGGCCAGCAGCTCGAGAACAAGATTCTTGAGCGGGCCCGACTTCTTAAGGCATCCGAGATCGGCTAAAGCGCCGGACTTCGACCTTACTTCTGATGCCTTGATGGGAGCGCCGGATGGCAACCCGATATGATCCGCAAGCTGCGGAGCCCCGGTGGCGTGACGCCTGGGCCGCAGCCGACCTGTTCCGCACCCGGTCTCCCGCCGAAGCGCCGGGAGCGCCGAAGGCTTACGTCCTCGAGATGTTCCCCTACCCTTCCGGCCGCCTGCATATGGGGCACGTGCGCAACTACGCTATGGGCGATGTCGTCGCCCGTCACCGCCGCGCCAAGGGATACAATGTGCTCCACCCGATGGGCTGGGACGCGTTTGGCCTGCCGGCCGAGAACGCCGCGATGGAACGCGGCATCGATCCGGGCAAATGGACCTATGCCAACATCGACGCGATGAAGGCGCAGTTCAAGAAGCTCGGCCTGTCGCTGGACTGGAGCCGCGAGTTTGCGACCTGCGATCCGGAATACTACGGCGCGCAGCAGGCGCTGTTCCTGAAATTCCTCGAGAAGGGCCTCGTCTATCGCAAGGCCTCGAAAGTGAACTGGGACCCGGTCGACAATACCGTGCTCGCCAACGAGCAGGTGATCGACGGGCGCGGCTGGCGGTCGGGCGCGCTGGTCGAACAGCGCGACCTGACGCAGTGGTTCTTCAAGATCACGGCGTATGCGGATGATCTGCTCACGGAGGTCCAGAAACTGGAGCGCTGGCCCGAGAAGGTCCGCACGATGCAGGCAAACTGGATCGGCAAGTCGGAAGGCGCGCTGGTCTGGTGGGACATCGCCGAAGTGCCGGAGTTTCTGGCGGCAGCGGGCGCGGAGAGCGGCCGGAACCATGCGACAGATCCAATCGAAGTCTACACGACGCGTCCTGACACCTTGTTCGGCGCGAGCTTCATCGCGCTCGCACCCGACCATCCGCTGACGCGCTCGATTGCGGCACAGAATCCCGCTGTCGCGGCTTTCATCATGGAAGCCTCGCGCATCGGCACATCGGAAGAAGCCATCGAGAAGGCGCCCAAGCTGGGCGTCGATCTGGGCGTGCGCGTGCGCCATCCCTTCGATCCGTCCTGCACCTTGCCGGTCTGGTCCGCCAACTTCGTGCTGTCGAGCTATGGCAGCGGCGCGATCTTCGGCTGCCCGGCGCACGACCAGCGCGATCTCGATTTTGCGCGCAAGTTCGCCCTGCCGGTGACGCCGGTTGTCCTGCCGCCGGACACCGCTGCGGAAGACTTCCGCGTTGACGACAAGGCCTATACCGGTCCGGGGCGTATCTTCAATTCCGGCTTCCTTGACGGGCTTGCCGTGGACGAAGCCAATCGGCTGGCGATCTCGAAACTCGAGGCGTCCGAGCATGGTCAGGGTACGGTCAATTACCGCCTGCGCGACTGGGGCTTCTCGCGCCAGCGCTATTGGGGCTGCCCGATCCCGGTGATCTATTGCGGGGTCTGCGGCGTCGTCCCGGTGCCCGCGAAGATGTTGCCGGTGCGCCTGCCGGAGGATGTGGCCTTCGACAAGCCGGGCAATCCGCTGGACCATCACCCGACCTGGAAACACGTAAACTGCCCGACCTGCGGAAACCCGGCGCGCCGGGAGACCGACACGCTGGACACATTCGTGGACAGCTCCTGGTATTATGCCCGCTTCGCCTCGATCAGCGATCCGGCGGAGCGCGCCTACTGGCTGCCCGTCGATCAGTACATCGGCGGCGTCGAACATGCCGTGCTGCACCTTCTCTATTCCCGCGCTTTCGCGCGCGCGATGCGGGATGTCGGCGAACTGGACCTGCCGGTCGGTGAGCCGTTCGCGGGCCTCTTCACGCAAGGCATGGTGACACACGAGACCTACCGCGCAGGAGACGGCCGCTGGCTGGAGCCCGGCGCGGTCGAGAAGCGTGACAATCACTGGATCGAGACGGCGACCGGCGAACATGTCGAAGCCGGCGCCATCGAGAAGATGTCGAAGTCCAAGAAGAACACGGTCGATCCCGACGGGATCGTTGCGACCTACGGCGCCGATGTCGCGCGCTGGTTCATGTTGTCGGACTCGCCGCCCGAGCGGGATGTCGAATGGACCCAGTCGGGCGTCGAAGGCGCCGGCCGGTTTGCGCAGCGCATCTGGAGTCTGGCCGACAGCCTTCCGGCGGCCCCCTACCCTGCCCCCGGCGAGGACGCCGCGTCGCTGGACCTGCGCCGGGTGAGCCACCGCGCGGCGAAAGCCATCGACAAGGCCATCGACGAGTTCCGGTTCAATTCCGCGATCGCGACCATCTATGAATGGGTGAATGCGCTGAAGAAGGCGGAAGCGCCCGGAGACCTGCTCGGCGCCCGCGCCGAAGCGGTCTCCATGCTGGCGCGCTGCCTGACCCCGTTCATGCCCCACCTCGCCGAGAGTACCTGGGAGCGGATCGGCGGGCAGGGGCTCGTCTCTGCCGCTCCCTGGCCGGAGGCAGACGCCGCCCTGATCACCGAGGATACGGTCACGCTGGCGGTGCAGGTGAACGGCAAACGGCGCGGCGAAATCACGGTAACGAAGGACCTCGGAAACGAGGCGGTCGAGGCGGCGGCACGTGCGTTGCCGGAGGTTGCCGGCTTCATCACCGGAAAGGACGTGAAGAAAACCATTGTCGTGCCCGGACGCATCGTGAATATCGTCGTGGCATGAAACGCCTCATCGCCGCCCTGCTTATCGCTGCCTCAAGCGCCTCCCTCAGCGCCTGCGGATTCCAGCCGGTCTATGCGCCGGTGGACGGCAAGTACGCTGATGCCGGGCTGATCCAGGTCGCAGAGATCCGGGGCAGGCCGGGGCACATGCTGCGCCAGGCCCTGCTGCAGGAACTGGCGCTCGGCGTGCCGGGCCTGACGGAGCAGGTGACCCTGAAGGTTGACCTGGATGACCAGCTCTCACGTCTCGCCTTCCAGCCGGACGGGGCCGCCTCGCGCTCCAGCGTCCTGGCGACCGGGGCTTATTCCATGACGGGCGAGACGGTTTCGGTGTCCGGCAGCGTGAATGTCGAGACCGGATTCCTGGTTCCCGACTCGCCGTTCGGCGACATCGCGGCGCAGACCAGCGCGTCCGACCGGGCGATGCGCATGCTCGCCAAGCGGATCGCGGATGACATCCGCCTGAAGTTCGCGTCCCAGTAATGCTGCTCAAGGGCAAGCAGGCGGAAACTTTCGCCCGGCGCCCCGGAGACGACATCTGGGCGGTGCTCGCCTTTTCCGACGATGAAGGTCTCGCCTCGGACGCCGCGCAAGCCGTGCTGTCGGCCTGGGGCGGCAAGGCCGGGCTCGAGGTCACCGTTCTGGACGATGATGCGATCCGCAAGGATCCCTCCCTCCTGTTCGACGCGCTCGAAGCCGTCTCGCTGCTCGGCGACAAACGGGGCGTACGGGTGCGCACCGGCGGCGACAAGATTGCGGCCCTGCTGATCGAGGCGATCGAGGCGGGAGATGCCTCGCCCGGGCGGTACGCCGCAAAGCTGGTGATCGAGACCGGGAGCCTCGCCGCCAAGTCAAAACTGCGCGGCGCGGCGGAGAAGGCGAAGCGCACGGCTTGCCTACAGCTCTTCGCCGAGGAAGCCGGCGACATCGGCGACCGGGTGCGCGCCGCACTGATGGCGGAAGGCGCCGTGATCGACGACGCAGCGCTTGAGGTCTTCTGCGCCGACTTGCCCGGCCACCGGGCGATCGCAAATTCCGAGATCGAGAAGCTGGCCCTCTATGTGCGGGGATTGGGGCGAAGCGTGTCGACCGACGACGTGCGTGCGCTGACGGCGACCACCCTGCGCCAGGATATGAGCGGGGTGCTGATCGCGGCGCTCGAAGGCCGCCCGGCGGAGGCGCACACGGCGCTCGACCGTCTGAACGAGGCGGGCACGAGTCCGATCTCGATCCTGCGGTCGCTGCAAATGGAGACCCTCCGGATGCTGAGCGCGCATGAAAAGGTCGCGGCGGGAGATGCCAACGCAGGCCGCAGCCTTCGACCACCGGTCTGGGAGAAAGACTGGCCGGCCTTCCGCAAGCGGATGAATACCTGGACCCCGAGGCGCCTGATGCGGATCATGGAGCGGATCCACGATGCCGAGCGCCAGGCCAAGACGGCGGGGCAGACGGCCGAGCCAATCGTCCGTCTACTGATTAACGACTTGGCAAGGGTTGCCGAAGGCGCGCGCTAGCGCCTTCGATCGCCGCTTAGAGCTTGCGCTTCGCTGTCAGGCGTTTGCAGACTTCGTCGAGCTGTTCGAGGTCGCGGTACTTGATCCGGATCTCGCCCCCTTCCCGGCCATGGCGGATATCGACTACGAGGCCCAGCTCGCGGCTGATGTCCGCTTCGAGGGCTTCGGTATCGACGTCCTTTTCCATGACTGGCTTCGGCGGCATCGACTTGGTCTCGAGGGTCGCCTCACGCGACTCGCGGGCCTTGGCCTCGACTTCGCGAACACTGAGGCCCTTTTCGATGGCAAGCTCGATGAGCGCCTCGGGGTTGGCGCAACCGAGCGCCGCGCGGGCATGGCCGGCGCTGATGCGGCCTTCGCGGATATGGCGGCGCGCGCCTTCCGGAAGCTGGAGCAAGCGGAGCGTATTGGTGATATGGGCGCGGCTCTTGCCGACGCTGGTCGCGAGACTGTCCTGGGTGCGGCCGAAGCGCTTGATCAGCGCGTCATAGGCCTCTGCCTCGTCGACCGGGTTGAGGTCGGCGCGCTGGACGTTCTCGATGATGCCGATCTCGAGGAGGGCGAGTTCGTCGACGTCTTTGACGACGGCAGGGATATGGGTGAGCCCCGCCATGCGCGCGGCACGCCAGCGGCGCTCCCCGGCGATGATCTGGAACTTGCCGGCCTCTTTCGGATCGGGGCGAACGAGGATCGCCTGGAGGACGCCTTTGGTCTTCAGCGATTCCGAAAGCTCACGCAGTTCGCCATCATCGAAGCTGCGGCGCGGCTGGGCCGGGTTACGGCGGATCAGGTCGAGCGCGATCTCGTTCGGTCGTTCCGTGGGCGGAACATCCGGGGCTGGTACAGTTGCCGCGGGCGAGCGCACACCCATGGCCTCGACTTCGCCGATCAGGGCCGAAAGGCCTCGTCCGAGCCGCGAGGCGCGGCGGCCGTCATCCTGGGGATCTGCGCTCATGCCACCCTCGCCTTCTCGCGCTGCAGGACCTCCGAAGCGAGACGGATGTACGCCTCGCTGCCCGGGCAGCGATAATCATAAAGGAGAGCCGGCTTGCCGAAGGATGGTGCTTCGGACAGGCGCACGTTGCGCGGGATGACCGTATTGTAGACCTTGGAGCCGAAGAAGGAGCGCACTTCGTTGGCCACCTGGTCAGACAGCGAATTGCGCCGGTCATACATGGTCAGGACCACGCCCTGGATTTCAAGCGTCGGGTTGAGACCCGAGCGGACCACCTCGACCGTGCGCAGGAGCTGCGACAAACCTTCAAGCGCCAGGAACTCGCACTGCAGCGGAACGAGCAGCGCATCGGCCGCCGTCATGGCGTTCATCGTCAGGGCCGACAGCGACGGTGGGCAGTCGATCAGGACATAGTCGTACTTCACGAGGTCGCCGGTCTCGGCGCGCGCGATATAGGTCTGCAGCGCTTCCTTGAGCCGGTAGGACCGGTGGGCATCGCCCGCGAGTTCGGTCTCGACGCCTGACAGGTTCTCGTCGCCGGGAATGATGTCGAGGCGCGGCACGATGGTGGAGAGGACAGCTTCCTCAAGCGGGATCCGGTCGACCACAAGATCATAAGACGTCTGGAGGCGCTCCGCCCGGGAGATGCCCAGGCCGGTCGAGGCGTTCCCCTGCGCGTCGAAGTCGACGATCAGGACCCGGCGCCCGACGGCGGCAAGCGCCGTGCCAAGGTTAATCGACGTCGTCGTTTTTCCGACTCCGCCCTTCTGGTTCACAACTGCAAATATCCTAGGCTTAGCCATGACGACGTGCCGCTTCCCTGACGATTAAAATTACCCCGGCACCACCGCTGCGACTTGGAATCGCTTGATACGCGAAATTCCACCTTTGCTGGGCTGCCGTCAATTCTTCTTTCCAGCGTTCGCCCTTCGGGAACACCCCTGTTGCCCCTTTGCACAGCCAGGGCGCGGCATAATCGAGGAGCTCCGGGAGCGGGGCAAAAGCGCGTGCAGTGACGTAAGCAGCGGCGATCGGGGGCGCTGCTTCGACCCGCCCTTGATGGACTTCGGCAGGTAAGTCAGCGGCTTCGATGGCGGCGCGCAGAAACGCACATTTCTTTCCGACGCTTTCGATCATCGTCACATGACCCGCCGGACGGGCGGCCGCGAGAATCAATCCGGGAAAGCCGGCGCCCGATCCGAGGTCGACCACGCGGGCCGTGTCCGGGATCCGGTCGAGCAGCTGGACGGAGTCGCCGACATGCCGCGCCCAGATCTGCGGCCACTCTTTCGGGCCGATCAGATTGCTCCGCGTTCGCCAATGGTCGAGCGTCTCGATGATGATGTCGAGCTTGGCCAATGTTTCACGTGAAACATAGTGGGCGGCCAGAAAGGCCGCGCGGTCGTTATTGTCTGTCATTCTATATGCTGCCCGGATCTAGCCTGTTCGCCGGACGCGTTTCACGTGACCGAGCAGTGCGGTCAAGGCCCCGGGTGTGACACCCTCGATTCGCGCCGCCTGGCCGAGGGTCATCGGACGCACGGCCTTGAGCTTGGACCGGACCTCGTTCGAGAGACCTCCAATGGCATCATAGTCGAGACTCTCGGGCAGCGTCAGAGATTCATCGCGCCGGAGCGCGGCGACGTCATCCGACTGCCGGTCAAGGTAAGCGGCATACAGCGCTTCAATCTCGATCTGCGCGCCAATCGCGTCCGGGATCGATTCCAACTCCGGCCAGACGGCGCGGAGATGGGTCAGCGTGATGTCCTTGTAGGAGAGATACTCCCAGGCCGACCGGACGCGGCCATCCTGATTGATGGTCCAACCCGCCTTTACCGCGGCGGCGGGAGACAGGGTCAAGGATTTGAGTTTCGCCCGAGCCTCATCCAGCGCCCGATGTTTCACGTGAAACATTGCGGCGCGTTCCGGACCGACGCATCCGGCATCAAGTCCGCGCGGCGTGAGACGCTGGTCGGCATTGTCGGCCCGGAGCGCGAGACGGTATTCGGCGCGCGATGTGAACATACGATAGGGCTCGGTGACACCCCGGGTCACGAGGTCATCTATCAGAACGCCGATATAGGCCTCGGCCCGGTCGAAGATGACGGGGTCTTTTCCGGCCGCCGCACGGGCCGCATTAAGACCCGCCATCAGGCCTTGGGCGCCGGCTTCCTCATATCCGGTCGTGCCGTTGATCTGACCGGCGAGATAGAGGCCGGCGAGCGCCTTCACTTCGAGCGCCGGCGAAAGCGCGCGCGGGTCCACATAGTCGTACTCTATGGCATAGGCGTGCTGGAGGATGACAACATCCTCCAGGCCGGGGATCGTCCGGACAAACTGGTCCTGGATCTCTTCCGGCAGAGAGGTCGAGATGCCGTTCGGATAGACGGTGTGGTCGTCGAGGCCTTCCGGCTCGAGGAAGATCTGGTGGCGATCCCGGTCGGCGAACCGGTGGACCTTGTCTTCGATCGAAGGGCAATAGCGGGGCCCGCGTCCGGCAATCGCGCCGGAATAGACCGCCGACTGGTTGAGGTTCGCGTCGATGATCGCGTGGGTCTCGGGCGTCGTCCAGGTAATGCCGCAGGCAACCTGGGGCACATCGATCCGGGTGGTCAGGAAGCTGAACGGGATCGGCTGGTCATCCGCCGGCTGCATCTCGAGCCGGTCCCAATGGATCGTGCGGCCATCGAGCCGCGCGGGCGTCCCTGTCTTGAGGCGCCCCATCGGAAGGCCGAGCGCGTAGAGCCGGTCCGACAATCCGATGGCCGGCGCTTCGCCAACCCGGCCAGCCGGTATCCGCTTGGCGCCGATATGGATGACGCCCTTCAGGAAGGTGCCGGTCGTAATCACGACCTTGGCCGCGCGGTAAACGGTTCCAGAGAGTCCGGTGATCCCGGCCATGTGTCCGTCTTCGACGATCAGATCGTCGGCGCCGTCCTCGATGATCGTCAGGTTCGGGTACGCGCCGAGTTCGGCTTGCATCGCTTCGCGGTAAAGCTTCCGGTCGATCTGCGCGCGGGGGCCCCAGACGGCCGGACCCTTCGACCGGTTGAGCATCCGGAACTGGATGCCGGCCTTGTCGGCCATACGTCCCATGACGCCGTCGAGCGCATCGATCTCCCGGACGAGGTGACCTTTGCCAAGACCGCCGATGGCCGGGTTGCAACTCATCTCGCCGATAGTCGACCGCTTGTGGGTGACGAGCGCCGTGCGCGCGCCGAAGCGGGCAGAGGCCGCCGCAGCTTCGCAGCCGGCATGGCCGCCGCCGATCACGATCACATCAAAGTCGGCCGCGTGCGGCATTAACCATCTCTTAAGCAGGGGCTGAGGCCGGGTATATAACGCCGGGGGAGGGGATTCCCTAGAGCCTATTTCCCGATGCAGAAGCGGGAGAAGACGGCGCCGAGAACATCCTCGACCCCGATCTCGCCGACGATCGATTGCATCTCGCGGATGGCGAGGCGGAGGTCTTCGGCGACCAGTTCGAAGCCGAGCTCCTGGTCGAGCGCCGCCTTCGCCGAGGCAAGGGCCGCGAGGCCGCGGGTCAGTTTCTCCCGGTGGCGGGCACGGGTGATGACCGGGGATTCGACCGATCCGGCCAGCGCCGAGATGCGTGTGCCGAGCCCGGCTTCCAGCGCTTCGATCCCGGCGCCGTCCTTCGCACATATAATAAAGTCAGATGCGGGCAGCACGCCGGAGCCGGCGAGGTCCGACTTGTTCACCACAATTATCCCCTTCGGCGGCGGGAAGGGGAGGGGAGGGGGGGCGCCCGGATCAGACGCATCGATCAGGAGGAGGCAGAGGTCGGCGTCCTCTGCCGTCATCCTGGCCCGCCGGATTCCTTCCGCCTCGATCTCGTCGTCGGTCTCGCGCAGTCCTGCTGTGTCCGCGATCCAGACAACCTGGCCGCCGAGCACCCGGCGGATCTCGATCACGTCGCGGGTGGTTCCCGGCCGGGCCGTGACGATGGCGGCCTCGCGTCCGGCGAGCTGGTTGAGGAGCGTGGACTTGCCGGCATTCGGCGCGCCGATGATCGCGATGCGGAATCCGTCCCGGATGCGTTCGCCGATCCCGCCATCCCCGAGGGCCGCTTCTACATCTTTGATTAACCCGGCGACCCGGTTCCGGACCGGTTCGGCAACGTCCGAAGACACATCGCCCTCATCCGGAAAGTCGATCAAGACCTCCACCAGAGCAAGAAGTCCCATCAACTCATCGCGCCATGATGAATAGGTCGCGGACAGTCCGCCGGACAGCTGGCGGAGGGCCTGGCCTTTCTGGGCAAGGGTCTCGGCTTCGATGAGATCAGCCACGCCTTCGGCCTGGGTCAGGTTCAGTTTTCCGGCTTCGAATGCGCGGCGGGTAAACTCCCCCGGGTCGGCGAGCCGGACGTCCGCCATGGACGTCAGCGCGGCAAGCGCATGGGTGATGACCGCAGGTCCGCCATGCAGGAAGAGTTCGAGCGTGTCTTCGCCGGTGTAGGAGTTGGGGGCAGGGGAGAAGAGGGCAATGCCCTCATCGACCAGGTTGCCGTCCCGGTCGCTCAGCCTTGTGAGGGTTCCGCGCCGGGCCGCAGGCAAACCGCCCGACAGCAACAAGGCGCCGATCTCGTAGACGGCCGGACCCGAAATCCGGACAACCGCAATCGCCGAAGGCGGCGCGCCCGAGGCGAGGGCGCAGATGGTGTCGCGCGTGCCCATCGGCAGGCGCCTCCCGTCAGTTCTTCATCGCTTCGAAGAACTCGTCGTTGGTCTTCGTCTGGCGCAGCTTGTCGATCAGGAAGTCGATTGCGTCCGAGGTTCCCATCGGGCCAAGGATGCGGCGGAGAATGTAGATCTTCGACAGCTGGTCCTGCGGCGTGATGAGTTCTTCTTTCCGCGTGCCGGACTTCATGATGTCGAGCGCCGGGAAGGTCCGCTTGTCGGCGATCTTCCGGTCAAGGACGATCTCGGAGTTACCCGTGCCCTTGAACTCTTCGAAGATGACCTCGTCCATGCGCGAGCCGGTATCGATCAGGGCGGTGGCAACAATCGTCAGCGATCCGCCATTCTCGACATTGCGCGCCGCGCCGAAGAAACGCTTCGGGCGTTGCAAGGCGTTGGCATCCACACCGCCGGTCAGCACCTTGCCGGAGGAGGGGACGGTCGTGTTGTAGGCGCGGCCGAGACGCGTGATCGAGTCGAGAAGGATGACCACGTCGCGCTTGTGCTCGACGAGGCGTTTGGCTTTCTCGATGACCATTTCGGCCACTTGGACGTGGCGGGTCGCCGGCTCGTCAAAGGTCGAGGCGATCACTTCGCCCTTCACCGTGCGGCGCATGTCGGTCACTTCTTCCGGGCGCTCGTCGATCAGCAGGACGATCAGGTAGCACTCGGGATGGTTCTCTTCGATGGCCGACGCGATGTTCTGCATCAGCACCGTTTTACCTGTCCGGGGCGGGGCGACGATCAGGGCGCGCTGGCCCTTGCCGATCGGGGCCACGATGTCGATGACCCGGCCGGAGCGATCCTTCTTGGTCGGATCGCGGCTCTCCATTTTCAGGCGGCGGTCCGGATAGAGCGGCGTCAGGTTGTCGAAGTGGACTTTCTTGTTGGCCTTGTCCGGGTCTTCGAAATTGATCCGGCTGACATCGGTCAGGGCGAAGTAGCGCTCGGAATCCTGCGGGGCAATGATCGGCCCTTCGACCGTGTCGCCGGTGCGGATGTTCGCTTTCTTGAGGACTTCGGGGCTGACATAGATGTCGTCCGGGCCTGGCAGGTAGTTCGATTCCGGCGAGCGCAGGAAGCCGAAGCCGTCGACCAGGACCTCGAGCACGCCCTGGCCCGTGATCTCCACTTCGCTGTCCGCCAGCTCCTTCAAGATCGCGAACAGCATATCCTGGGTACGCATTGAGGATGCATTTTCGACCTCGAGCTCCTCGGCGTAGAGCAGCAATTCCTCAGGCGATTTCGCCTTGAGTTCGCGCAAAGTTACACTGGTGAGGTTGTCGAGCATCGAGGAAGCCATTCGGAACGGTCCGGATTTTGGATCTAGCGAGGGGGTGCCGGTCAGGGAAAAATGGGTGGCACCACAAGGACTGGGCGCACCGGCATGCACCCCTCATCGCCAATTTGTCCGGGAACGTCAAGCCGGAAAGGATCCGCGGTCAGAATGGCCGGACAATGACCATGATCACGACACCGATCATCAGGATGAACGGCACTTCGTTCAGCATCCGCAGGGTTTTCGCCTGGACGGTGCCGGTGACCGCATCCACCTTCTTGCCCAGCACCATGAAATAGGCGTGCACGGCAGTGATCACGGCGACCAACGCCAGTTTCACGTGCATCCACCCCTGCGACAGCAAGTCTGGGTTCAGCACAAGCATCCAGATGCCGAATCCCCAGACCAGGAGAAGGCTGGGCGTCAGGATGATACGCTTCAGGCGCGCCGACGCATCTTTCATCGTCTCAAACAGTGGTTCGCCCGGCCGGCTGGAGAGCTGATGGATCTTGTAGCGGGGAAAAATCAGCAGGCCGGCCATCAGGGCAATCACGAAGACGATATGGGCCGACTTTACCCAGAGATAGATTTCCATTCCGGTCCCTCAGAGTGCCCGCTCGACAACGCGCTCGCCTGCCTTCTGCTGTGTGACGGCATGCGGGCATCCCGTCCAGTCCGACGGGCAAAGCCGGCCGCCTGCACAGGACCGGATCTCGCCCTTCATGCCGAGGGCAGCCACGGTTTCATCGGCCAAGGTCCGGATAAACCCGGGATGCGTCCCCAGCGCTTCAACGCGCGTGTAGCTCGCCGCGCCATCGGCTTCGGCGACGAGGCGGTATTCTTCGCCCAGCTCGACCAGCGTTTCGATATGCTCCGAGACGAACGCAATCGGCGCGATCAAGATGTGCTTCTTCGCTTTCGCGGCGCGCTCAACTTCCGCCTCGGTGGCCGGGCCGATCCATTTCAGCGGCCCGACACGGGACTGGTAGCAGGGGATCACTTCCCAATGCGCCGGCACGCGGCCGGCAATCATTTCGGCCAGCGCCTCGCATTGCCACTGATAGGGATCGCCCTCGCGGACCACCTGTTCCGGCAAGCCGTGTGCCGAAAGCAGCAAGGTCACCTGCTCCGGTTCGCCCGCGCGCCGGTGGCCGCCCATGATCCGGTCGACATGCGCCGCCACAAAGTTTTCGTCGAAGGGATAGCAGCAGACCGTCTTCGCCTGACCCTTGAACGCCGCCTTCCAGGCCGTCAGGGACGAACCCGTCGTGGTCGTCGAAAATTGCGGATAGAGCGGCAATAGCACCACATCATCAGCGCCCCACCGCTTCACGTCGGCTGCGGCTTCTTCCGTGAACGGGTGCCAGTAGCGCATCGCAATGAAGCATTTGACTTCGTTGCCGGGCAGGATCTTCGCCAGCTCGGCTTCCAGCGCCCGGGCCTGAAGCTCGGTTTCGCGAAGCAGGGGAGAGCCCCCGCCGGCATCCATCATCGCATAATTCTTGATCACCGCCGGCGCGCGCGTGCGGGAAATCAGACGCGCCAGCAACCAGCGGATCGGCAGCGGCGCCCGAATGATTGCGGGATCGCGGAACAGGTTCTTGAGGAACGGCTGCACCGACGCGGGTTTGTCCGGACCGCCGAGATTGAACAATACAACGGCGATCTTGCGGCCCATCGGCAGGCTTATCCTTTTCGAATCCGGGCCAGAACGCGCTCGACGTTCGCAATCGGGGTTTCCGGACGAACCCCGTGGCCAAGATTGAAGATATGGGGCCGGCCGCGATAGGCGTCCAGAAGTTGGTCCACCCGTGCGTCAAGACGCGCACCTCCCTCGATCAGGAGCAAGGGATCGAGATGGCCCTGAACCGGGAAATTCGGGGGCAGGGTGCTGTTGATGAATTTCGGCAGGGCCGCGGTATCGAGGCCTACGCCCGTAACGCCCGTTGCGGCCACGTAGTCCGGCACCATGACGCCCGCCCCGCGCGGAAAGCCGATGATCGGCACGGTCACGCCCATGCCGCGCAGGCGCGCCACCAGTTTCTTGGTCGGCGCAATGATGACTTCCTCGAAGATATTGTCCGGCAGGCCTTCCGCCCAGCTGTCGAACAGCATCAGCGCATCGGCGCCCGCTTCGACCTGGCGGGCGAGGTAATGCGCGGTCGCTTCGCCGACGAGGTCCATCGCCGCCGCCAGATCATCCGGGCGTCCATGCGCCCAGCACCAGGCCATCGACTTGTCGGTCTTGCCCCGGCCTTCGACAGCATACAGCGTCACGGTCCAGGGCGACCCGGCAAACCCGATCAGCGCGCAGGATGGCGGCAGTTCGGCCTTCACCCGCGAAACCGTTTCATAGACGGGCGACAGCTTGTCGGCAGCCGCCTGCGGTTTGACCCGCTGCAGGTCTGACGGCGTGTTAATCACTTCGACCAGGGGGCCTTCGCCCTTTTCGAACGTGACGCCGAGACCCATGGCATCAAGGATCAGCAGGATGTCGGCAAACAGGATGGCCGCGTCCATGCCATACCGGCGCACCGGCTGCAGCGTCGCCTCAGCCGCCAGGGACGGCGTATAACAGAAGTCGAGAAAGTCGCGCGCGCGTGAGCGGGTTTCGAGATATTCCGGAAGGTGCCGGCCAGCCTGCCGCATCATCCAGACTGGGGGAGGGGAGACCGCCTGACCTGAAAGCACATCCAGAAATTTTTTCCCGCTGGTGGCCGTCATCACCTTCCCCTTTTCATCCCATTTCAAACGAGCCCGTCAGGGCGCTTATAGTTATGAAGCTGCAGATAGGTTGGAGAGCCTCGTTTCAACGGCTTTGTCCACCAAAATCCACAAGCGAGTCACAAGCGCCGCTCGCCTGACAGGCGAGCAGATTCCCGGCGACTCTCAATGGTTAACGCAACGTTAAAGCCTCAAGGGGAATCACAGGACGGAACAGGCCGTGACCGCGCGGGAGTCGAATTCTCCCAGCTGTGGAATGCGTGTGAGTCCCTGTGGGCTGCAGCGCATTCCACAGGCGAGTCACAACCCTTGTGCAAAGAAGGAAGCCCCGGCAAGACAGGCACATGACACGCCCTACCCGGCCCGCCATCTACTTCAATGTGCACCTCGTCTCGGACTCCACCGGCGAGACACTGAACGCCGTGCAGCGCGCCGCCTGCGCGCAGTTCGAGAATGTCCAGCCGCTGGAGCACAACTATTACCTTGTCCGCTCCGAGCGCCAGCTCGAACGCGTTACCCGCGAGATCGAGGCGGCGCCCGGTGTCGTCTGGTACACCATCTCCGATTCCGGCCTGCGCGCCCGCCTTGAATCCTTCTGCCGTGAGCGGAGTATTCCGACGCTGCCAGTCCTCGATCCCTCGATCGCGATGCTGAGCCGCCATCTCGGCGTCGCCGCCAACAACCGTGTCGCCGGCCAGCACGCGATGGACGAGGATTATTTCGAGCGGATGGAAGCGATCAACTTCACGCTCGCGCACGATGACGGCCAGAACATGGAAAGCCTGATCGGCGCCGATGTCATCCTGCTGGGGGTCAGCCGCACGTCGAAGACGCCGACCTGCGTCTATCTCGCCAACCGCAAGGTCCGCGCCGGCAACATCCCGCTGGTGCCGGGCGCCCCGTTGCCGGACTTCCTGGAGAAGATGGGCGACAAGGGTCCGCTCGTCGTCGGCCTGAAGATTTCCGCAGAGCGTCTCGTCCAGATCCGCAGGCAGCGCCTCATCTCGCTCAACCAGGATGACGCTGGCGACTATGCCGACGAAGAGGCCGTGCGCGAGGAAATCACGCAGGCGAACCGCCTGTTCCAGCGCAACCAGTGGAAGACCATCGACGTCTCGCGCCGCTCGGTCGAAGAAACCGCCGCCGCGATCCTAAACCTTCTGCACGAACGCCGGGGCCATCCGTGAGCCTCGCCGTTACGCTCGCTTCCGGCAGCGCCAGCCGCCGCGCCTTGCTGACGGCTGCCGGCGTCAGCGCCGAAGCCGTTGCGCCAAACGTCGATGAAGATTCGTACCGCACCGCGATGCGTGCAGACGGCGTGTCCGTGCGCGACCAGGCCATGCAGCTCGCCGAGATGAAAGCCATCCGCGTGTCGCAGTCGCGGCCCGGACTTGTGATCGGCGGCGACCAGATGCTCGCGCTCGACGAAGAAGCGTTCGACAAGCCGCGCGATCTGGCGGAGGCGAAAAGCCACCTCATCCGCCTCTCCGGAAAATCGCATACGCTGGAGACCGCCATCGTCGTCTGCGAGGAGGGCCGTTCCGTGTGGCGCCATCTCGCGCGCCCGAAGCTCACGATGCGCACGCTCTCGCCAGAATTCATCGACGACTATGTGGCCCGCTGCGGCGACACGCTGCTCACGACAGTCGGCGCCTACCAGCTCGAAAGCCACGGCGCGCAGCTTTTCTCCCGCATCGAGGGCGACTATTTCTCGATCCTTGGCCTGCCGCTGTTGCCGCTCCTAGACTATCTCCGTGTCCGGAAGGTCCTGCCACAATGACCAGGCTCCTCGGCGTCATCGGCGATCCGGTCGCCCACTCGCTCTCCCCCTATATCCACAATCACTGGCTGCGCGAGAACGGCATCGACGCTGTCTACGCTGCCATCGAAGTGAAGGCGGACGAGCTCGCCGCCTCGCTGGAATCTTTGTGTGCGCACGAGGCCATCGGCCTCAACGTCACACTGCCGCACAAGGAAAGCGTGCTCCGCCTCGCCGCCACCGCGAGTGATACGGCCCGGCGACTCGGCGCCGCCAACACGCTGGTACGCACGCCGGAAGGCCAGTGGCATGCCGAGAACACCGACGCGCCCGGTTTCGCCCTGACGCTCGACTATGGCGATATCAACGTAGAGGGCCGCGAAGTCTTCCTGCTCGGGGCAGGGGGCTCGGCCCGCGCTGTCGCGGATGTGCTCGCCCGGCGCGGCGCGCGCCTGACCCTCTGCAACCGGACGATCGCCCGCGCCGAATCCCTCGCACTCGATCTCGCGCCCGCGGCGCGCATCTTGTCTCTGGAAGACGGCCTCGCCCAGCTCTCGCGCGCCAGCGTCGTCATCAACACATTGAGCCTCGGCCATTCCGGCGAGACGCTCAGGCTGCCGGAATCCGCCGGCGGCATCTTCTATGACATCAGCTATGGCAAGGGCGCCGCCGCCGCGCTCGCCGAGGCGCGCCGCAAGGGTTGGCGCGCGCTGGACGGGCTCGGCATGCTGGTCGCGCAGGCCTCGCTCAGTTTCGAACTCTGGTTCGGCGCCGCGCCGGATCTCGCCGCCGCGCACGCCCGCGCACGCTCGCTTCTGGAGGCTGTCCAATGATCATCCTTGGACTGACGGGTTCCATAGGTATGGGCAAGTCCGCCACCGCGACGCTCTTTCGCGAAGAGGGCGTGCCCGTCTATGACGCCGACGCCGCCGTACACGCGCTCTATGCCGAGGGCGGCGCGGCCGTTGCCCCCATCGAGGCGGCCTTTCCGGGTGTCACCGAAGGCGGCGCGGTCGATCGCACGCGCCTGCGCACCCGCGTGCTCGACGATCCGGACGCGATGAAGCAGCTGGAAGGCATCGTCCATCCGCTCGCCGGCGCCGCGCAGATTGATTTCCGCCGCAGCGCCCATGCGACAGGCGCGCCGTTCGCCGTCATCGACATCCCACTCCTGTTCGAGACCGGCGGAAACCGGCACTGCGATTTCACGCTCGTCGTCACCGCCCCGGCGGAGGTCCAGCGCGAGCGCGTCCTCGCGCGGCCGGGCATGACGCCGGAAACCTTCGAAGCAATCCTCGCGCGCCAGATGCCCGACGCCGACAAGCGCGCCCGCGCCGATTTCATCCTCTCCTCCGCGCATGGCTTCGACTTTGCCCGCGACCAGGTTCGCGCCATAGTCGCCCTGATGATTCGCCTCGCTGCCGAGAGAAACGCATGACCGCCCGGATCCGCGAAATCGCCTTCGATACCGAAACCACCGGTCTCAATCCGGCGGACGGCGACCGCGTGATCGAGATCGGCGCCGTCGAGCTGATCAACCATATCCCGACCGGGCGCACTTTCCGCCGCCTGATCAATCCCGGCCGGCAGGTCTCCGAAGCCACCATCCGCATCACCGGCATCACCGACGCGGACCTGAAGGACCAGCCGCCCTTCGAACATCCCGATATCGTCGATGCCTTCCTCAGCTTCCTGGGCGACGCGACGCTCGTCGCGCACAATGCCGCGTTCGACCGCGGCTTCCTCAACGCCGAACTCGCCCGCTGCGACCGCCCACCGATCCCGGACGAGCGCTGGATCGACACGGTGGCGATGGCGCGCAAACGCTTTCCCGGCGCCCCGGCCAGCCTCGATGCGCTCTGCAAGCGTTTCGACATTTCCCTCGAAAGCCGCACCTTCCACGGCGCGCTGCTCGACAGCCAGTTGCTTGCAAGCGTCTATCTCGAACTGCTCGGCGGGCGCGCCCGCGCGTTCAGCTTCGACGCCGCGAATGACCTGGAAGGCGGCCCGGTGCGTCCGCCCGCGCTTCAGCGGCCGAAACCGCTTGCTTCATCGGCGACGGAGGAAGAACTCGCCGCCCATGCCGCGCTCATTGAAAAGCTCGGCGCCGGCGCGCTCTGGAAAGCCATCCATTAAGGATCAGGCGGGTGTCTCACCCGCACGCTCGGCGGCCTTGCGGTACTGGGCCTGGTAGAGCTGCACGAAGTCGACCGGATCGATCAACAGGGGCGGGAAGCCGCCTTCGCGCGTGATTTCGGCGATGATGCGGCGCGCGAACGGGAACAGGAGGCGCGGGCATTCGATCAGCAGCATCGGCTCGATCTGCTTTTCGGTCACGTTCGACAGCTGGAACAGGCCCGCATAGTCGAGTTCGGTGATGAACAGCGTCGTCTCGCCAGACGAGGCCTTGGCGGAGAGCTTCAGGGACACCTCGAACAGGCCGTTGCCGTCGACATGCGGGGCAGCGCCCACATCGATCCCGAGATCGATGTTCGGCTGGGTCTGGACCGGCGCATGGCCTGGATTTTCGAATGACAGATCCTTCACATACTGGCCAAGAACCCGCAGCGAGGGCGCAGGCTGCGCCGGGCCGCCGGGAGTGGGGTTTGCGGGCGCGCTGGTATCTGTCATTATAAATCCTCTACTCTGTCCGGGTGGCTGCCGGGCCTCGCGCCTAGCATGCGCCCCTTGGCCGCGCAACGCAAAGGCTGGCACGTCCGTCTGGCCTGCACTATCTAACCCTTACTCCTGTGGATAAACTGAGGAACTCGCCCCTAAAATGTCCAATCCCGTGATCGAAGTCCTCATCCTGGCTGCCGTGGCGCTGTTCGTGCTGTGGCGTCTCTATGTGGCCCTCGGCCGGGGAGGGGACGAGCGGCCGATGCAGCGCCCGGCGCCCGCGCCGGAACAGCGAGGCGGCGCGCCCGAGGCGCATGCCCCCGTGCCGCGCCGTTCCGAGCCCGAACGCCCGATCTTCACCGGCCCGGCCGCCGGCGGGCTTGAGGAAATCTACAATGCCGACAGCTCTTTCTCGGCGGAAGAATTCCTGCGCGGCGCCAAGGCCGCCTACACGATGATCGTCGGCGCCTATGCGCGCGGCGACCGCGCGGCGCTGCGCCCGCTGCTGGACGATGACGTCTACGAAGCCTGGGACGCGGCCATCTCGGCGCGCGAGACCTCCAACGACCGGGCCTTCGAGCTGCTGCGCATCAAGCGCGCCGAGATCGACCGCGCCGACCTCGAAGCCGGCATCGCCCGTGTGTCGGTGCGCTACGAAGCCGAGCTGGGCGACGGCGAGGTGACCCGCACGGCGAAGGAAATCTGGACCTTCAAGCGCGAGGTCGCCTCGAACGATCCGAACTGGCTGCTGGACGACGTGGACGTCGCCGCCTGACTCTCCTGCAAGGTGAATCGCCGGGTGACAGCCCGGGCCGTTTCGCGGCATATCCGCAGGCATGCGACATCTCAGATTCCTTCTCCCGCTCGCCCTGATCCTGTCGGCCTGCCAGACGGCGCCTGCGCCAATCGAACATCGCCCGGTCCCCGGGGGCTCCGGAATCTCCGGTCCGCCGCCCTCTGCAAACCCCGCCACCTACCTGGAGCTGCCGGGCTGGGGCGCAGCCCCGCTCGCCGCGCCCGTCGAGGCCTTCCGGCGCACGTGCGACCGCTTCAACCGCCGCGCCTTTGACGCGGCCCTGTCGCGCGGCGCCCCCTGGGCCGGAACGGCCGGGGACTGGCAACCAGGCTGCGCCGCACTCGAATCCGCTCAGGGCGAGGCGGCGGCCCGCAAGATTTTCGAAACCCAGTTCGTCCCGCTCGAGATCATCGACCGGGAAGGCAAGGACAAGTTCACCGGTTATTTCGAGCCGCGCTACGAAGCCCGCCGCGCGCCCGAGGGCGTTTTCACTGAACCGGTCTTCTCCGTCCCCTCCGATTTCGTTGCCAATGGTGACAGCCCGCTCCAGAAACTGCCGGACGGCTCGACCCGGCCCTATCCGGCCCGCGCCGACATTACCGCGCGCGGCGGCCCGGCCATCGCCTACGCGCATCCGGCGGACGTGTTCTTCCTGCAGGTCCAGGGCTCCGGCCGGCTGACCTTTCCGGATGGCAGCACGATGCGCGCCGCCTACGCCGCCCATAACGGCCAACCCTTCAAGTCGGTCGCCAACTGGCTGATCGAAACCGGCCGCATCACCCGCGCTGAAGGCTCGATGCAGGGCATCCGGGGCTGGATGGACCGCGCCAGCGCCGCCGAAGTGCGCGAGGCGATGAACATCAATCCGCGCTTCGTTTTCTTCCAGTCGCTCCCCGAAGGCGACCCGAATCTCGGCCCGAACGGCGCCCACAATGTGCCTCTGACCCCGCTCGGCTCGATGGCGGTCGATCCCGAATTCCACGCCCTCGGCGTGCCGATGTTCGTGCAGACGACGGCGCCGGGCCTTGGCGGCGAGTGGTCCGGCCTCTTGATCGCGCAGGACACCGGTGGCGCCATCAAAGGCCCGGTCCGCGGCGACATCTATTTCGGCACCGGGGTCGATGCCGGCAACCGCGCCGGCACGATGAACGCTAAGGGCCGCCTCTGGGTGCTGCTGCCGCGCGCCGTCGTGGAGCGGATGTTCGAAGCCGGCCTCGTCGCCAGTATCGACAGTCCCGGCCAGACCGGCGGATGACACGCCGCAACCTGTCGCCCGAAGAGGCCCGCGCCTGGGCCCGCGTCGCCGCGACGGTCAAACCCATCGGCAAGCGCGCCGCCGACCTCGAGGAATTGTCCGCCGCGCTGGAGTCCGGCCGCACGGAACTCGATGCGCCGCCGCCCAAGGCCGCGCCCAGATCACTAAAACCGGAAACGCCGAAAACGCCTGCACCGCCCGCCGAGCGCGGCGGCGAGAAGAAAGTCCGGCGCGGCAATCTCTCCATCGCCGCGCGGTTCGACCTACACGGCCATACGCAGGCCAGCGCCTCACGCGCATTGCCTTCATTCCTCGAACATCAGCAGACGGACGGTGCGCGCTGCGTGCTTGTCATCACCGGCAAGGGCAAGGAAGGCCAGGGCGTCCTGCGCCGCAACTTCCTGCTCTGGCTCGAATCCCCCGGCGCGCGGCGCCTCGTATCGGGCTATGCCGAGTCGCACCCCAAGCATGGCGGGGCAGGGGCCTTCTATGTTTTCCTCAGGCGGGCGGACTAGAGCGGCGTTCCGAAAAGTGGGGACCTGTTTTCGGGAAAACGCGGCGACCAATCAAAAAACCCGCCCGCCCGGCGGGCATCACTCGAAATCGCGGAACACGTCGTCAGCCGAGAACGTCCTGCGGCGATCTTCTTCCGGCTCAGGCACGAACGGCGCGGGCGTGTCCTGCGCGGGGGCAAGGCCCGGGCCTTCGGAACGCGCGGCTTTCTCGGCGTCCATCTTGCGGCGCTTGTCGGCGGCTTTCGCGATGACTTCGTCGAGTTCGATCTGGCTGCACAGGCCCAGCGTCACCGGGTCCACCGGTTTGATGTTGGTGGCGTTCCAGTGCGACTTGTCGCGCACGTTGTTGATCGTCGCTTTCGTGGTGCCGATCAGCTTGATGATCTGCGCGTCCGGCACTTCCGGGTGGTGGCGGATGAACCAGGCCACGGCGTCCGGCTTGTCGGCGCGGCGGATAACCGGCGTGTAGCGGCTGCCCTTGCGCTTCGGCTGTGGGATATGGTCGATGCGCGACTGTTCGACCTTGAGGTCATGGCTGGCATCAGCTTCGCCCAGCGCGATTTCCTCGCGCGAGAGGATGCCGCCGGCGATCGGGTCCACGCCGCGCATGTTCTCGGCGACATCGCCGTCCGCGATGCCCTTCACTTCGAGGTGGTGCAGGCCGCAGAATTTCGCGATCTGCGCGAAGGTCAGCGTGGTGTTGTCGAGCAGCCAGACAGCAGTGGCGCGCGGCATGAGAACGTCAGACATGGAAATCTCCTCAAAAATCTGCCGCCTGAAATGCAGCCGCCCGGCACTTGGGGTGCCGGGCGGTTGGGGTCCAGGACGACTGGATACCTTGAGGCGCGCTATACGCCAGAAGCAGCCTGCTGGAAAGGCCTACTAGTCTCCGGCGGAAATCACACCCGGGGCATAATTGAAAACCCCGCACAGTCGGTCCGCGTTTGCCGGCCAAGGACCGTCACTGAACGTCGCCAGCGTGAGATAGTCCTCGTCAGGGCCTCCCCATTGCGCGGTCAGGGCGATGTATCGGGGCGCCCTCCCGCATGAAGGACCGGCGGGGGCGGCTTCAACCGCGTCAGCCGGCTTGACCTCAAAGACGAAAACCAGCGTGCCCGCCTCCTCGGCGGCCTCGCTCAGGTAGTCCGCCATGCCGATGGGCCGCATCATGATTTCGGACCAGTCGAGCGTGCCGATCGCGTCGACACCGCCATCGGCGACGATATCCAGGTCGTATGACAACCCGTTGGCGCCTTGCATGCGCACGGGATGGGTCGGAGACTTCCAACCGTCCGGAATGGGCAAGACGGAAAAGGTGACGGCGCCAGTAAACCCGTAGGCGCTTGTTGAATCGGAGTCGAATGTGGTCGTCTCGCCGTTGCTGCCGAGCGGCGGCGGATAGGTCATCACCTCATAGTGGCAGCAGTACATCCCTTGCTCGTTCCACGGCCGTCCGAGGTCAGCTTCTGGTTCGTCTTCCTCGATGGACGCTTCCGGCGCTTCAGCCTCAGGTTCTGGAACAGCCACCTCGGCAACGGCCGCCTCGCTCTCAGGCGCCGCTTGCGTGCAGGCGGTCAGCAGGCCCAGCGCCAGCAGCGCGGCAATCAAAGTTTTGGTTTGCATGTTTTCGCTGTGTCCCCGTTCGCCAGCAAATTCTAGATCTGCGTCCGACTAGGGCCGCAGCAGGATTTTCCCTGAATGCCCGCCATGGTTCATGCGCGCCAGCGCCGCTTCCGCCTCGGCCAGCGGAAATGTGCCGTCCAGCACCGGCCGGATCCGCCCCGACAGCACATGCGGCCAGAAATCGCGCTCCACCGCGTCGCGGATGCGCCGCTTCTCCGGCACGGGCCGCGCCCGCAACGTCGTCGCCATCAGCGACAGCCGCTTGATCAGCACCGGCGCGAAATTCACGCTCGCGGCAAAGCCGTCCTGATAGGCGATGTTGATGATCCGCCCATCCAGCTTCGCCGCCGAGATGTTCTTCTGGATGTAGTCTCCTCCCACCATGTCGAGCGTCACATCCGCGCCGCCCTCGGCTTTCACGATCTCCTCGAATGCTTCCTCGCGGTAATTGATCGCGCGTGTTGCGCCCAACTCGCGCGCGAGAGCGCACTTCTCTTCCGATCCGGCCGTGCCGAAAATCTTCGGCGCGCCCCAGACCTTCGCCATCTGCAGCGCCATCACGCCGATGCCGCTGGTCGCGCCATGGCAGAGGAATGTCTCGCCCGGCTTCAGCCCCGCCCGGTCAAACACGTTCGCCCACACCGTGAACAGCGCTTCGGGAAAACAGCAGGCCAGCGCCAAATCAAACCCGGAAGGGACGGGGAGAACCGAGCCTTCATCGGCGCAGACATGGCTCGCGTATCCGCCGCCCGCCAGCAGCGCCGCCACCCGGTCGCCCACCTTGTAGCGCTCCGTGCCCGGACCAACGGCCGAGACGATGCCGGACACCTCGAGTCCAAGGATCGGCGAGGCGCCCGGCGGCGGCGGATAGGCGCCGGCCTTCTGGGCGAGGTCGGCCCGGTTCAGTCCGGCCGCCGCCACTTCGATCTGCACTTCGCCGGGGCCCGGCGCGGTGCGGGGCATTTCGGTCAGAACCAGTTTTTCGCCGGCAGGGGCAAACGCGGCGTGCATCGTGGCGGTCATGTCGGCGCCTTTCGTCAGGGGCGGGGGGTGGATTCGGAGTCGCTTCTAGCCCGTCTTTCTGCTTTTCTGAAACCGTTGAACGGGAGCCGCCCATGGCCATGCCAGATGAAGAGCCGGTGCTGGTGAAGCGCACCCAGGCCATAGATCAGATGTCGGTTGCGGAACTCGAAGTGCGCATTGCGCATTTGAAGTCCGAGATCGCGGCCTGCGAGGCCGAGATCGAGAAGAAGAAGGCCCAGAAGCGTGCTGCGGACGCGCTGTTCGGGGGAGATAATTAAGCCTCGCGAAAGGGCTGGCCTTTAAGGTTTGGCGTTCGGACGCGGTAAAGCGGAGTGGGTGCATGGCAGAACGTGATCCGGTGGGGCCCTCGGGGCCGACCGAGGCCTTCACCGGCGGAAAGCTTTTCGACACCGTGTTCACGCGCGGCATGGCCCTCGTCGAGGAAACCGCCTCCTACCTGGATGGCCCGGGCCGCGATCAGGCCAAGACGCTGCCGCGCGAAGCCAGCCTGATCTATTCCGCCTGGAGCATGGAGCTGACGACCCGCCTGATGCAGGCCGCGTCCTGGCTGGTGATGCAGAAAGCCGTGCGCGACGGCGAAATGCGCCGCGAAGACGCCAATTCCTACAAGTATCGCATCCGCCGGGACGATCCCCCGCTGGACGCCGTCGCCCAGCAGGGCAAGGGCTTGCCGCCGCGTTTCCTTGAACTCGTCGGCCGCACCGAAGCCCTGTATGAGCAGATCTGCCGGCTGGACGCCGCGCTCTACCGCGCCACGTCGGCCAAGCCCGCGACCAACGCCGTCTCCGACCAGATCGCCCAACTCCAGAAAGCCGCCGAAACCGGCGCTTTCGATCCCTTGATGGTTTGGCGCCGGAAGTAGCCGGCCTTAGAACGCCCCATACGTCCTGAGGAACGCCGCCGACTGGTCGGCGCAGAAGCCTTCCTTGACCGGCGCCCGCATAATCGTCAGCCGGTGGAAGATCGGCCCCAGCAGCTGCTCGATCACGTCATCCAGCTCGAAATCGCGGCGGATCACGCGTTTTGCGGCGAGTTCCGCCAGCAACATGCGCAGCGGTTGGCGGATGTCGCGGCCGACCCAGGCGCGCCAGACTTCGCCTGCTTCCTTGTCATCGGCGGCCGCCAGCAGCGCCACGCGCAGCACGGCATGGCCCTGTCCGGTCCGGGCGGCGGCTTCCAGCGGAATGATCAGCGCGGTAATGCGCTCCTGCGGGTCGCGCCCGCCTTCCGGGGCGTCCGGGATCAGGGCGAGGGCGGCGTCCACACACATTGCGCCGATCGACGGCCACCAGCGATAGATGGTCTGTTTGGAGGCGCTGGCGCGCTTGGCCACCGAGTCGACGCTGAAGCCCCGCCAGCCATTCTCTGCCATTTCCTCGCGGGCCGCCTCGAGAATTGCAGATTTCGACACTTCGCTGCGCGTCGGTCCCTTGCGGGACTTCGCGCCGGTGCCTCCCGCGGCGGGGGCAGCGTTCTGCGTGTCGGTCGGCGTATCCATCGTGAACTCCTTGGGCCCCGCGCGGTTATAGCCAGAATCGGCGGTCGGGCGAAACAGATCGTTCCGTTCTAGATGGCAATTGGTTTCGAAATTGCTTGCGGCCAGTCAGGAAATGCGTATCTCGCCTGCGGTCCATAAGAAGAAACTATCAGGAGCAGAGATGAAGACTGTGGACGATCTCATCGCCGGCTATCGGCGGTTCCGCGCCGGTGTCTATGCCGAACAGGTCCAGCTTTACCGCGAACTGGGGGAGGGCCAGGATCCGGGTGTCATGCTGATCGCCTGCGCCGACAGCCGGGCCGAGCCGTCGGACATCTTCAACGCCGCCCCCGGCCAGATGTTCGTTGTCCGCAACGTCGCCAATCTCGTGCCTCCCTATAAACCCGACGGCGGCCTGCACGGCGTCTCGTCGGCGCTCGAATTTGCGGTCCGGGTCCTGAAAGTGCGCCATATCGTGGTCATGGGCCATGGCGGCTGCGGTGGCGTCACTGCCTCGCTGACCGAATCCAAAAGCCCGCTGATCGGCGAATTCGTGGCCCCCTGGGTCAAGCTGCTGGACGGCGCCCGCGCCCGGGTCATGGAAAGCGGCTCGCTGAACCCGCAATTCGCGCTCGAACTCGAAGGCATCGAAACCTCGCTCGAAAACCTGATGAGCTTTCCCTGGGTCGCCGAAAAGGTTACCGCCGGCGAACTCGAACTCCACGGCGCCTGGTTTGCGATCAAACACGGCGAACTCCACTGGCGGAACCCGAACACGAAGCGCTTCGAGATCGTCGCGCCCTGAGTTTGGAAGCGCGCGCTGGTTTCTTTCCCGGTTTACGGTGAGGGCCAACGCCTGTGATGACGATCCACGAAATCGGGTGAAAGTCCTGAATCCGTCTGTTTTCCATAGATCCGTGGGCGGAGGTGTTGCGCAAGGTCTGGGGTCGGATTTCATACCGGCTCGACGGGCATGGGTTTTATCTTGTCACCGCGCGTTTCTGTGTAGGCACAAGTTCTCTCTTGCCGTCGCCAGACGGCCTCATCCTGTTGCGGGCCGTGCGCTCGGCGTGTCGATTCCTTCTCATTGATTCTCATTTTGTATCACTTGGTATCGTTCGGTATCGTTCGGTATCGCTGGCTCTCGGGGGTGTCAGATTTCGGCCTGCGGCCTATATCCGACGGTTTGACGGTGTGCGGGGGTGAGACTGAGTACAGCACTGCGCGGAGGGGTGTGGCGCAAGGTTTCCGGAGAAATTTTTCAAGCGCTTGAGACGTTTGCGGATTTTGTTTCGGGAGGGGGCGGAGCTTGTTGCGCAAGCCGCGAAGCGGAGGGGGAGCCTCGCCGGCCCCACTTCCGCTCCGAAAAACGCATCGCTATATTTCCGCCCGCGTGGGGACGTAGCTCAGATGGTAGAGCGCGGCGTTCGCAATGCCGAGGCCGGGAGTTCGATCCTCCTCGTCTCCACCATGCTTTGAGGCTCAGCCCGCTTTCTTCCCGCGCTCCACCGCGTCGCGGATCAGTTCGCGCGCCTTGTCGACGCCGTACCAGCCTTCGACGCGCGTCCACTTGCCCTGTTCGAGGTCTTTGTAGTGCTGGAAGAAGTGCTGGATCTTGTCGATCAGCGTCTGCGGCAGGTCGTGATAGGTGGCGATCTTGTCGTAATAGGCGGTCGTTTTCGGGTGCGGCACGGCGAGGATCTTCTCGTCCTGGCCCTTGTCGTCGGTCATCATCAGCACACCGACCGGGCGCGCCCGCAGCACCGAGCCCGGCACCAGCGGGCGGTTGCCCACCACCATCACGTCGATCGGATCCCCGTCGAGGCTCATCGTATGCGGCACGAACCCGTAATTACAGGGATAGCGCATCTCGGTGTAGAGGAACCGGTCCACGAACATCGCGCCGGATTCCTTGTCAATCTCATACTTGATCGCGTCCCCGCCCAGCGGAACCTCGATCAGCACGTTCACGTCGTCCGGCGGATTGTTCCCGGTCTTGATCTTGGAAAGGTCCATGGCGCGCAGTTCCTTCGGCGGGGCAGGGGAGGAATTAGATCGCCCCGATGCAGCGGCGAGGCCGCAACGTCAAGACAGGAGCGCCCCCGCGTGTGTTAACGCAGGCAGCCTCGCTTCCAGCCAGCTAAGGATCAGCGTGCGTGCCGCGTCCCGGTCGAGGTCATTGAGCAGCTCGTGATACCCCTCGGGGAATATCTCCAGCGTCTTGTCGGCGGCACGGATCATCCCGAAGAACCGCGCGGACCCCTTCGTCGGGGTCGCTTCATCCTTCGCCCCGTGCACCACCAGCACCGGCGCGCGCCAGGTGTCGTACCGGCGCCAGCCATCCTCCGACACCGCAATCGCGGTCGCCCCCAGCCGCGCCGAAGGCGGCAGAAGGCAGATCATCGGGTCCGACCTGTACGCCTCAACCTCTTCCGGAATCCGCGACAGGCTCTCTGGCGCAATCGGCGGCGTCAGCCGCGCGCCCGGCGCCGCCGCCGAGACCAGCCCTGCCACCGCCTTCAGCGCCCCGCCGATCTCGACCAGGATCGCCGGCGCGCTCAGCACCACGCCCGCCACCCCGCCGGGCGACTTTGCAACGCTCGCCGCCGTTACCAGCCCGCCGAGCGAATGTCCGAACAGGAATACCGGCGCGCCGTCTTCGGTCAGCGCCGCGCGCGCCGCGATATGGTCCGCCACCGCCTTGTGCATGTCCGCCACGCCCCGCGCCCCATCCGTGCGCCCGTGCCCTTCCAGGTCAAACGCATGCACATCAAAGCCCAGCGCCACGAGGTGCGGGATCAGCCGGTGATAGTGTTCGATGTAGCGCTCGGCATACTCGCCATAACCATGCGCCAGCAGCAGCTTCGCCCGGGGCGAGGGGCTGCGCCAGACATAGCCCGCGTGCCCGCGCCCGAAATCCCACGCCTCCGTTACCGGTGTGTCTGCCATCAGGCGCCTCCTGTCCAAGGCTCCGATCCTGCGCGAACTTCCCCGCCAGCGCCACCTCGCGCGCATGACTCTTCCGCCATGTGAGCGGCGCGCGGCCTACTTCCGCCGCACCGCATAATTGAAGCTCACGCTGATCCGCGCCTCTTCGCTCGCGCTTGGCATCACCTCATGCCGCAGCCAGCTCTCCCACATCAGGCACATCCCCTCCGCCGGCGTCACGTAGACGAACCGCCGGGCCGCTTCCGGCGCCTCGTCCACCAGCTGCGGCGCCGCCATCATCATCGGCAAACGCGGATCCTCGAACCGGATGCGCCCCGCGCCTTCCGGTACGCAGACATAATAGGTGCCCGAAATGACCGAGCCCGGATGGATATGCCCGGAATGGTGCCCGCCCTCGCCGAGCACGTTAACCCACAGCGCGTCGAGCTCCAGCGCCAGCCCGTCCATGTCCCAGTGCAGCGCCGCCGCAAATTTCGCCGCTGCCCTGTCGAGCAGCTTCTTCAGAGCGCCGAATTCCGGAAACCGCTCCGGCAGGTCATCCAGCGAGGCGTAGGAGGTATACCCCGGATACCCCTCCCGCTCGCACCAGTCATTGCCGGCGGTGTCGTCCTCGGACAAGACCCAGACGGCCCGCTCCAGACTGCCCCGCAGGGCCGCGTCACCCAGCGTCATCTCGTCAATCAGCGTCGCAAACAGGTGTCGCATCGGTGGCCTCGCATCGCGCCTCCGCGCGTTACAGGCTCTGCCCGCCGGCTTCAAGCGCCGCCGCGGACCCGGCCCGGTTGCCAGAAATTGCTACCGGTCGCATAAATGCAGAAGATCGCTGTAAAGGTTCTGCAACCCTTTCTTTCTAGTAAGCTCTCGTCAGGAGGGCCTGGGCATGAAGGGCATCGTTTTCACCGAGTTTCTCGACCATGTGGAGGAGGCCCTCGGCCCGGCCATGGTCGAAAGCGTGATCGACGCCTGCGATCTCGCCTCGGGCGGCGTCTATACGAGCGTCGGCACCTACCCTTGCGAGGAGATGGGTAAACTTATCGGGGCGCTGGCAGAACTGTCCGGCCGCGACCCGGTGTCGATCCTGCACGAGTTCGGCGGGCGTCTGGCCGAGACCTTCCACAAGGCCTATCCGCAGCATTTCAAGGTGCCGGACTTCTTCGACTTCGTGGAATCGGTCGATTCCCATATCCACGTTGAAGTGATGAAGCTCTATCCGGATGCGGAACTGCCGCGCTTCCACACGGTCTCGCGCGAACAGGACCGGCTGGTGATCGACTATGTCTCGTCCCGCGGGCTGGAAAACCTGGCGTTCGGCCTGTTCCATGGTTGCAGCACGATCTTCGATGAGCCGGTCCACATCACCGCCGCCGCGCATGACGAGGCCGAAGTGAAATCCGTACGGTTTACCCTCGCCCGAGCCTCCTGATGGTCCAGTTCCCGAAATCTACCTCGACTGATCTCGAGCTGCTGCAGCGGCGGATGTCCCGCGAGAAGCTGGCGCGCAAGGAAGCCGAGCGGATCCTGGAGCAAAAGTCGCTTGAGCTCTACAACTCCAACGCCGCCCTGATCGAAGCGCATGCCGCGCTGGAGAAACAGGTGCGGGCGCTGAAGGTCGAGCGCGACCGTGTACTGACGATGTCGCGTACGGACTTTCTGACCCAGCTGCCCAACCGCAGCGCCTTGCTCGACCTGATTGACGAGCGCCTCGCCGCCAGGCGGCCGCAGGGCGAGCATGTCTGGCTTTTCCTCGTCAACCTGCAGCATTTCCAGTTCATCAACGCGGCGCTCGGTCCTCGGGGCGGGGACGCGGTGCTGCGGGGCGTTGCCGAGCGGCTGCACACAGTGGCCAGCAGGTACTCCGCCGTTGCAGGCCGCTTCAGCGGCACCGAGTTCGCCATCCTCCTCGAGGCCGGGGCGAGCGGCATTGAAGATCTCGGGAACGAGATCCTGACCCTGATCGAGCAGCCGATCCTGCTCGACGGGCGCGAAGTGCGGGTTGAGGTCGCCATGGCGGCCGCCGGCACCAACCTCGCCGAGCGGACCACCAATGCGCTGCGTCTGGCCGCCGATTCCGCGCTCGTGAAATGCCGCGCCGAAAAGGCGCGCGGTGTCTACTGGTTCGACGAGAAGCTGCTGGCCGAGACCGAGCGCCGCCAGCAACTCGAAATCCTGCTGCGCGGCGCGATCCAGCGCCGAGAGATCGAGCCCTGGTTCCAGCCCATCATCCACCCCCGCGATCCAGAGGCCATTTCACTGGAAGTGCTCGCCCGCTGGCCGGAGCAGGGCTGCCTGATTGCGCCGGGCGAGTTCCTGCCGCTTGCCGAGGACATGGGCCAGCGCGTGGCCCTCGACAGCTGGCTCGTCCAGCAGGCCTGTATCCAGGCCTTGCCCTGGCTCCGCTCGGGCCGCGTCCGCGAGATCAGCGTCAACGTCTCGCCGCGCGACCTGATGGCGCCCGGTTTTGCCCAGGAATTCGCGGCCACGGTGGCCGCCACCGGTTTTCCGCTCGAATCCCTGGTCGTCGAAGTCACCGAGGCCGTCTTCATCGAAAACCTCGATCTGATGCGGGAACAGTTGTTCGAACTGACGCGCACCGGCGTGCGCATTGCCCTCGATGATTTCGGCACCGGCTACTCCAACCTGCGCTCGCTGGTCGGCCTGCCGTTCAGCAAGATCAAGCTCGACCGCTCGCTGATCGGCGAAATGGAAACCAGCGACCGCGTCGCGATGCTTGTCAGCACGCTCGTTCAATGGGCGCGCGCCAGCAATCTCGAGATCGTCGCCGAAGGCGTCGAGACCGAGATGCAATCCATCCTGCTCAAGTCCCTCGGCTGCAGCAGCCTGCAAGGCTACCTGTTCGGCCGCGCGATGTCGGCGCGCAATCTCGAAAAGCGCTTCGAAATGCTGGCCGGCGGTGCAAGCTGGGCGCAGGCCAGCTGACGCGTCAGAGGTTTTTTGCCAGCGCTTCAAGCTGCGCGGCCGCGGCGCCCCAGCCGTCATGGAAGCCCATGGCCTCGTGCTCTTTCATCGTCTCCTCGCTCCAGTGCAGCGCGCGCCAGATCATGTGTGTGCGGCCTTGCCCGGCTTCCGTCAGCAGCGTCTCGGTTACCATATAGGCGCGCTCTGACGGCACCCACCCGGCCCGGAACGCGTCCGTCGACACGATCCGCCGCATCGGCTCCACCACGAGGTACACACCTGCGTTCGGGAAGGACTCCCCATCCGGCCCCCGGAAAATCGAGGTCATCTCGCCGCCGGGCCGCAGGTCCATCGCCACCTCGGTCGCTCGCCAGGGCTTCGGGCAAAACCATTCCTCCAGCAGCTTCGGCTCGCTCCAGCAGCGCCAGACATTCTCCACCGGCGCGTCCAGCAGGCGATCGAGGGTCAACATATGTTTGGCGGGGGAAGGGGCGGTCATGTCAGTCTCTCCTGAGTTCGGTTCAGTTCGTGTCTGTTGCGAATGTCACGTTCCTTGCGCCGTCGCCGGCCGGCAGCCGAGGCAGTCCGGTCCGAAGGGGCGCCACGGTTTTCGTCGACGCATTGAACGTTTCGGTGATCGCGCCCCCAGCCTGCGGCCAATGCCGCGCCGGGCGCCTGGATGATCCCGTCGAGCGAGATGCAATCAAGGATCGTCAGCCTACGCATCATTCAGCTTCCCGGGCGCGGCGAACAGAAGTTCCACATAACGGCGCAGGTGCGCTGTGCTCGCCGCGCCCAGCGCCGCGTCTCCGCTCGCCTTCGCGAGGATGAACGCGCCCTGCACCACGGCCACCATGTGCAGCGCGAGGCCCCGCGCATCGAGCTCGACCCCGCGCGAGACTTTCGCCGCCTCGATGTCCGCGACCAGCGCGTCCGCGTGCCGGCTCATGCTGTCCCAGGCCGCCGCGCGCACCGCTGGGCTCGTCGCCCAGGCCTCCTGCACCATCGTGCCGGCGAAACACGTGAACTCGGCAATCTCGCCCGCCATCATCTCGCCGCGCAGGTCGATATAGCCGAGCACGCGCGCCAGCGGATCGTCCGGCGCGTGATAGGGCGCCGTCTCGAAGAAAGGCTCGGTCACCGCCGACCAGTGATACCCTGCCGCCGCCGCCAGTTCGTCCTTCGACTTGAAGTGATGGAAGAACGCGCCCTTAGACACGCCCGCCGCCGCGCAGATCTCGTCCACGCTGGTCGCCGCCAGCCCCTGCCGCCGCACCAGCCCGAACGCCGCCTCCATCAACACCTCGCGTGTCTCGCCCGGACTGCGCCGGGGCGCGGCTTTCGATGGGGAAGGGGTCGGTTGGGTCACAGCGTAGGGTCTCCTGTCCACACACATACCAACCGGTCGGTTTGTAAGTCAATCCTCCGCCAAAGAAAAACCGTCCACGCGGGGGGGGGGGGCGCGTGGACGGTTTCTGATCTCAGTCTTCTGGAGGCAGCCCCGCTTACTCCGCCGGCATCAGCCCCGCCGCCATCAGGCGCCCGACGATGATCGGCAGCAGGTTCTCGGGAATCTCGCCCGGCGCCGGCTGGCTGGTAAACGCCCGCGACTCCGACAGCACCCGGTCGCCCTGCCGGATGATGAAGCCCTCATAGCCCTTGCCGACCACCTGTTTGCAGATCTCCGTGTACGTATTGAGCCCGCCCGCATACGGCATGAACATCCGCGGCTTGCCGGGCACGTTGGCGCCCATGTACCAGCTATTGGCCTGCGGCAGCATCGTCGGCGTCACCGCTTCGGTCGAATGCCGGCACCAGGCCGCTTCCGCCTCTTCGCTCGCCTCGATGCTCGTCTGCTGGCGCTGTTTCAGCGACACGAGGCAATCGGCGATCCATTCGACATGCTGCTCGATGGAATTGATCATGTTGGTCAGCACCGAAGGGCTGCCGGGCCCGGTGATCGTGAACAGGTTCGGAAAGCCCGCCACCATCAGCCCCAGATAGGTGCGCGGCCCCTCGGCCCAGTGATCCTTGATCCGCCGTCCGCCCACACCGCGCAGGTCGATCCGGTCAATCGCCCCGGTCATCGCATCGAAGCCCGTGGCCAGCACCACGGCGTCAAATGCATACTCCTTCGCCGACGTCTTGATCCCCTCCGCCGTGAACCCCGCCAGCGGCTCCGCGCGCAGGTCCACCAGTTCCACATTCGGCCGGTTGAACGTCGCATAATAGCCCGTGTCCACGCACGGCCGCTTGGTGCCGAACGGGTGATCCTTCGGCGTCAGCTTCTCCGCCACTGCCGGATCGGCCACCTGCTGCCGGATCTTTTCGGCAATGAATTCCTGCACGATCCGGTTCGCTTCCGGGTCAACCGCCGTGTCGGCAAACGCGCCGAGGATGCGGAAACCGCCCCAGGCCCAGCGCCGCTCCAGCTCGGCGCGGATTTCCTCCGGCGCGGTCGCGGTCGCCATCGCTTCGGAGGCCTCGTTCTGGAAGCCGCCCACCGTGTCACGCGAGGCGGCGCGGTAGCCGCGCGGGTCCTTCGACCAGGCCTCGAAATCGGCGTCCGGGATCGGGCCATTATGCGCCGGCATCGAATAGTTCGGCGTACGCTGGAACACGGTCAGGCGCTCGGCCTGCTGCGCAATGATCGGGATCGACTGGATCGCGGACGACCCCGTGCCGATGATGCCGACGCGCTGCCCGGAGAAGTCCACACCCTCATGCGGCCAGCGCGAGGTGCGGTAGACCGCGCCCGTGTACGTGTCGAGCCCGGGGAAGGTCACATCCGTCGGGATGGAGAGGCACCCCGTCGCGAGGATCAGGTGCCGGCACTGCATGGCCTCGCCCGCGTCCGTCTCGACCTTCCAGACCTGCGCCGCCTCGTCCCAGTGCGCCGCCGTCACCCGCGTGTTGAACCGGATGTCGCGCTTCAGGTCGAACCGCTCGGCCACATGCTCGGCATACTTCAGCAGCTCCGGCTGCGGCGCATAGCGCTCGGACCAGCGCCATTCCTTCTCCAGCTCCTCATCGAAGCCGAAGCTGTATTCCAGGCTCTGGATATCCACCCGCGCGCCGGGATACCGGTTCCAGTACCAGGTGCCGCCGACGCCGGTGCCCGCTTCCACCACCTGCGGATTGAAGCCCAGCCCGCGCAGCTTGTGCAGCATGTACATGCCCGCAAACCCCGCCCCGACAATCAGGGCATCAATCGGCTGTGCAGATGTGGACGGCGACGAAGTGGCCATGGCGATATCCTCCCTCATGCGGCTGCTCGCGGGCACCCGGCTGTTATCCGGGATATTGATGCCTCAATGTGCCCCCCCGGTATAGTCAGCCGCCCCCCTTCACGCCGCGTCAGAGTCCGAGGGCCCCCATAAGCCCATGCTCTCTCGTGCGCCGTAGCCGTCAACCGGCGTAGCCGGACGGAGGCTCATCTTTTGCGCGCTCCTCATCAACAACACCTGTCGCCTGCGCGGCCATCGTCTCGAAGCATGAGGCCGGACTTGCGATCCGGGCGACTTTACTTCCCCAGGATGCAAGTCCACGTTCGCCCCATCGGTGTCAGACCGGCGGGAGGTTTTCATGCATTTCGAACTCATCGAAGAGCACAGGATGTTGCAGGAGCTTGTCGCGCGGTTCGTGCGGGAGAACCTGATCCCGCTCGAGCAAAAGGTCCTCGAACGCGATGCGCAGGGACAAGGCGCCTATCTGACCCAGGAAGAGCGTGACCGGATCGACGCGCGCTCGCGTGACCTCGGGCTGTGGGGACTGGATGCGCCCGCGGATGTGGGCGGAACGGACCTGCCGGCCGTCGCGATGATCGGCGTCAATATCGAGATGGGGAAAACCTGCGTTCCCTACTACCTGCCACCGGACTCGCCAAACCTGCGCATGCTCATGGCGACGGTGAACGAGGACCAGCGCGAGCGATATCTCGTGCCCTACGTGCAGAAGCGCACGGTTTCGGCCATAGGGATTTCCGAGCCGGGCGCGGGCGCCGATCCCGCCGCCATGATCACCCGCGCCGTGCGCGAGGGCGACGACTGGATCATCAACGGCCGCAAGATCTGGATCAGCCGCGCGCAGGAGGCTGACTTCACTATCCTGATGGCTGTGACCGACAAGCAGAAAGGCGCGCGCGGCGGCATCTCGGCCTTCCTGGTGGACCGCGGCACGCCCGGCTTCAACGTGCTTCGGCGCATTCCTATGCTGGGCGGCCAGTTCACCTACGAAGTGGTGCTCGAAGATTGCCGCGTGCCGGCGGCGAACCTGTTGGGAAAAGAAGGACAGGGCTTTGCGCCGATGCAGGTGAGGCTTTCCACGAGGCGCCTGCAGATGGCGAGCTGGTCGATCGGCATGGCGCAACGCGCGCTTGACATGATGCTGGAGTATGCGCCGCAGCGCGTGGTGTTCGGCGAGCCGCTCGCGAACCGCCAGTCCGTGCAGTGGTGGATCGCTGACGCCTGGACGCGCATCAAGGCCGCGACGCTTATGACGTATGAAACAGCCTGGAAGCTGGACAACGGCGCCGACGTGCGCACCGATATCTCCTCCGTGAAGGCCTATTCGACCGAAATGGCCTACGAGGTGCTCGATCACGCCATGCAGATGTACGGCGCCATGGGGATGACGAAAGAGATTCCGCTCTCCCTCATGTCCGGTCACCTGCGCACGATGCGCATCTATGATGGCCCCACCGAGGTGCACAAATGGGTGGTCGCAAGAAATCTCTTGGGGTTGAAGCGTTGAGCGCGATGACCACCCGCATCGGCGACATTCATATCGAGCGCCACGGCTTCGTCGCCACCGTCACCATCGACCGGCCTCCAGTGAACTCGATGAGTGTCGATCTGATGCGCGATCTCGCTGACGCGCTCGAAGAACTCGGCAAGGATGGCGCGACGCGAGCGGTTGTGCTGGCGACGCGGGGCAAGGTGTTCTGCGCCGGCGCGGACCTGACGCGGCGCGCCGATGAAATCGGCATCGCGGCCCGTGCCGACTCGCCCGGCACGAATCCGCTCTACGATCAGGCCGTAAGGCTGTTCTCGACGGAGTTGCCCATCGTGGCCGCGATACAGGGCGCCGCAGTCGGCGCGGGGTTGGGGCTTGCGATGGTTGCGGATGTGCGCATCGCCTCGCCGGAGGCACGTTTCACCGCCAACTTCGTGAAACTGGGTTTCCATCCCGGCTTTGGATTGACCTACACCTTGCCTCGCCTGATCGGCCGCGGGCCGGCGGAGGTGATGTTTCTGACAGGTGCGCGCGTCGACGCGGAAGAAGCGCGACGTATCGGACTGGTGAACGAGATTGTCCTCCAGAAGGATCTGCTTGCGGCAGCAAAGACACATGCAGCCTCGATTGCGGAGAACGCGCCGCTGGCCGTGCGCTCGACGCGCAAGACACTGCGCTCCGATCTCGCTGCGAGTGTCCGTGCGGCGACGGACCGCGAGTTTGCAGAGCAGCAATGGCTGATGAAGACCGACGATTTCCGCGAGGGCGTGAAGGCCGTAAACGAACGCCGTCCGGGCGACTTCAAGGGCTGCTGAACCGCGCCGGTTCCGCCGGAACGATGCCACGAAGCGCGGCCCAATCCAAAAGAGAAAAACCGTCCACACCTGCGTGTGGACGGTTTCTGGACGGGTCCCAGGGCCCGCAAGTACGTGAACGCCAGCCTATTCCGGCTTGCGGAACTTCAAAGTCATCCGGTCGCTTTCGCCGATGGCCTTGTACTTCTCCGGGTCGAAGCCTTCGACCGGCTTGCCGTCCCGGTCGGTGGTCGCGAGGTTCGGCGGCAGCGTCCAGACGCCGAACGGGTGGTCCGCCGTGTCCGCCGGGTTGGCGTTGATCTCGCTCGCTTCCACGAACTCGAAACCGGCAGCGGTGGCCAGCGCCTTCACATAGTCCTCGTGGACATAGCCGCTGGTCGCTTTGGGGTCCTGCGCCTGCGTCGAGGGCAGGCGGTGTTCCACCACGCCCAGCACGCCGCCGGGCTTCAGCGCGGTATAGGCGTCAGCGAAGAATTTCTCGGTATAGCCGCCGCCCATCCAGTTGTGGATGTTGCGGAAGGTCAGGACGACATCGGCCGTGCCGTCCGCCGTCAGCGGGCCTGACGTGGCCGAGAAGGCGGTGTGTTCGATGGTGCCGAATTTGGGGTCGGCATAGGTCGCCTTGAACTCGGCGAGGCGCTGCTCCGTGCGGGCGCGGCGTTCGGCGTCCTCGATGGAGGCGGCGTCAAAGCCGGCCGCGACCAGCGTGCCGCCGCCGGAGGCGAGCCAGGGCGCGAGGATGTTGGTGTACCATCCGCCGCCGGGCCAGACTTCGACCACCTTGTCATCCGATTCCACGCCGAAGAATTCTAGCGTCTTGACCGGGTTGCGCCAGACATCGCGGGCCTTTTCCTCGTCGCTGCGCAGGTCGGAGGCGACCGCTTCGGCGAGGGTCATGGCCGGCGCGGTTTCAACGGCAACGGTGGCCGCTTCGACCGAGGCCGGGGCAGGGGTTTTGGCCGGCGTGCAGGCGGCCAGCGCGAGGGCCGATACGGCCACGAGCAAAAGTGTTTTCATCGGTGTTTCTCCATCCCCGAGACCTCTTGATAGACCCCATACGCTACCCACATAGGGCTTGTCACGGTGCCGCAAAGCGGGCCGCGGCTGGGGACGCCCTCCCGGCGCCGGGTTTCCGGGCCGGATTTCTGGACGTCCACACGATCCGAAACCGGGTGTTTCTTGCCACCCCCAGTTGCTTTTAGTGAAAGGACTGAACTTCCATGAGCACGATTGACCTCACCCCCCTCTACCGCACGATGGTCGGATTCGACCGCCTCGCCGGCATGATCGACCAGGCCGCCCGCCTCGACGGTGCGCAAGGCTATCCCCCATATAACATCGAGCGCGTCGGCGAAGACGCCTTCGCCGTCGAGATCGCGGTTGCCGGTTTCACCGAGGCGGAACTCGACATCGAAACCAAGGAAGGCCTGCTGACAGTCGCCGGCAAGAAAGCCGGGAACGAGGATGCGGGGGACCGCAACTTCCTGCACCGCGGCATCGCCCAGCGCAGCTTCATCCGCCGCTTCCAGCTCGCCGATCACGTTCTCGTGACCGGGGCAAATCTTGAGCACGGCGTGCTCCGGATTGATCTCGTCCGCGAGATCCCCGAAGAGAAGAAAGCCCGCAAGATCGAGATCGGCCAGACCGCCGTTCCGGCCGAGCCGCGCCTGATCGGCAAGAAGAAAGCCTCCGACGCGGCCTGATCCGCGCCGGACCCTCCGTTAACGGACGAACTCCCGCAGAGCCCCTCCTGCGGGAGTTTTCCGTTTCAGCGGAAGAAGGTGGAAGCGCCGGCGGCCTCGAGGAAAACGGGCAGCGCCGGATCGTTCATCCGCGCGGCAATCTCGGCCCGCACGTTCCCGAACGCCCGCGCGGCATAGGTTTGCGTGGCCTGCTCGAACAATCCGTCATCGAAAGTGACCGAGAAGCGCTTCTTCTCGCGCGACGCACTCGCCGCGTTCGCAAACGCCCAGGGCAGGTAGGTGCGCGAGACTTCGCCCTCGAAGATCGGCAGCAGCGTCGCCTCAAGCGCGGCAAGCGGTTCGAACGGCCCGGAGGCTTTCGGATTTTCCATCAGCTCGCACCAGGCCACCAGGAACGGCGCGCGCTCCCTGATCCACGTTCCCGGCGTGGGGTCCGTCAGCATTTGCTGGAACTGCGCGGCAATCGCAAAATCCGCCGCGCTGGGACGGCCGCCAAAAATGAAGAGGTGGTCCTGCAGGTGGGTGTTCAGCCGCAGCGCAAAGCGCCGGTAGGAGTTTTCCAGGGTCGGCGCATTCTCGGGCTCGGCGCCCACCAGCGGCAGGCGGGCGAGCATGCGCGTCGCGATCTGCTTGGCCGGCGCCTTGAACGCGCGCGGCCGCTTGCCGTCATTCAGCTGCACGAGCACGCGCAGCGCCGCGGCGTCCCGGTCCGGCTGCTGGCCCCAGCGCTGCTGGAACATGCACTTGTTCAGCCACTCGTCCCCGTAATCCTCGAGGATCAGGGACAGGGCCTGCGCGGCCCGTTCTTCCGGTTGGGCCGGCGGATCAGGATAGGCCGCTTCCAGCGCGGCGAGGATCAGCGTCGAATCCTGCGCAGGCGCGTGATGCGGCGAGAGGAGCAGCGGCACGGTCGGCGTCGCCGCGCTCTTGCGGAACTCCGCCTCGTTGGCCACCGAGCGGCTCACCCAGTCGAACGCGACGCCCTTGTACAGGAGCGCGGATCTCACCTTCAGCGAGTAGGGAGAAGTCTCGGCGCCGAACAGGCGGTTGGCGGTCATCGGATCACTCGTGGTTGCTGGGGCCTGTCTAGGCAGTTCACGCCGGGCTGCCAAGCGCCGTTTGCCCGCCGGCAGTTTCCCCGCTAATCGCAGGGACGACAGGATACCCCCGCCCATCAAGCGCGGGGGCGGGAGACGGTGATGCGGGTGATGCATGTGATGGCGGGGGCCGACGAGGGCGGCGCCGAGAACATCATGCTGGAATCGGTGCTGGCGCTGGCCGAGGCGGGTCACGCCCAGCATGTCGTGACGCGGCCGGGCAACACGTTCCGCACGGCCAAGTTTGCCAGCGCAGGGATCGGCGTCGACACAGCGAGCTTCAACACCTCCTGGCCGTTCCCGACGCGCAAGATCCTTGCCGAAGCGATCAGCGGATTCCGGCCGGACGTCATCGAATACTGGATGGGCCGCGCCGGGCAATTCGCGCCGGCGGCGCACCGTGCGCGGTCCATTGCCTGGTATGGCGGCTACTACAAGCTTGCCCGGTTCCGGACCTGCGACTGGCATGTCGGGCTGACGATCGACCTCCTGCGCCATATCCGCGAGCAGGGCGTCAGCGAAGACCGCTCCGCAATCATCCATACCTACGCAGACTTTCAGGGTACGGAGCCTGTGTCGCGTGCGAGCCTGACGACACCCGAAGGCGTGCCCGTCGCGCTGTCGCTCGCCCGGCTGCACGAGAAGAAAGGGCTCGACACCCTGCTCGAGGCAGCCGCGCGGTTGCCGGACCTGCATGTCTGGATCGCAGGGGAGGGCCCGCTCGAAGGCGAGCTAAAGGCGCAGTGCACACGGCTGGGTCTCGACCACCGGGTGCGCTTTCTTGGTTGGCGCAATGACCGGGGCGCGTTGCTCGCAGCCTGTGATGTGGTGGCCTTTCCGTCCCGGTACGAACCATTCGGTACAGTGACGGTGGACGCCTGGGCGGCGAGCCGTCCGCTGGTGGCCGCCGACGCGGTCGGCCCGGCGGCGTATGTAAAGGACGGCGTCAACGGACTGCTGGTGCCGAAGAATGATGTCGACGCGCTCGCGGCGGCGCTCGGCCGCGTCATCTATGACAAGGCGCTGGCCCAGAAGCTGGTGGCGGGTGGCCGCGCCAGCTATGAGGCGCAGTTCACGAAAGCCGCCTTCCAGCGCGACTCACTCGCTTTCTACGAAAAGGTCCGCGTACAAGCCGGACCGTTTGATAGCTGATTACGCCCGGGCGCTCCTGAAGAACCAGGCATAGAGGCGCGCCGCGCGCAGTTTTCCGCGGCCGATCTCCACGCGGACGCCGGCGTCTTTCAGGATGCGAATCCCGTCTCTCGCGGTAGGATGGGGATCTTCGATGGCCACTACAACACGGGCGATGCCGGCGCTGACCAGCTTGTTCGAGCAGGACGCGGCGCCGCTGGAGCGTTCGCGGCAAGGCTCTAGCGTGACATAGGCGGTTCCGCCTTTTGCCCGGGCGCCGGCGTCGTCCAGCGCCACTTCTTCCGCATGCGGACGGCCGCCCTGGCCGGTGACGCCTTCGCCGACAAGGTGCCCGCGCGCGTCAAGGATGACGCAGCCGACCGACGGGTTGGCGCCGGTGAGCCCCTGGTTGAGGCCGGCGAGCGCGAGCGCCCGGCCCATCATCCGCTGATCGCGGCGCCGGGTTGGTTTGAAGCTCACGGCAAGGCGGGGAGGGGCTTGGCCCGTGCGGCGTCGAGATAGCGCACGGCGACCGGCTTGAGCGAAGCATCGAGATCGATCAACAGCGGATTGCCGGTCGGGATTTCGATCTCGGTGATCGTCTCGTCCGGCACGTTGAAGAGGTGCTTGACCAGCGCGCGCAGCGAGTTGCCATGCGCGGCGACCAGCACATCGTTTCCGTCCGCCAGGACCGGCGCGATGCGCGACTGCCAGTAGGGCAGCACGCGCTCCAGCGTCGTCTTCAGGCTTTCCGTGTCCGGAATGTCGATGCCGCGATAGCGCGGATCGGAGGCGAGATCATAGGTGCCGCCCGCCGCCAGCGGCGGCGGCGGAATGTCATAGCTGCGGCGCCAGATGTGAACCTGGTCCTCGCCGTGCTGGGCGGCGGTCTCCGCCTTGTCGAGGCCGGTGAGGCCGCCATAGTGGCGCTCGTTCAGGTGCCAGTCTTTCTCGACCGGGATCCACGCGCGCTTCATTTCGGTCAGCGCCAGCCAGAGCGTGCGGATGGCGCGGGTCTGCACGCTGGTGAAGGCGTATCGGAAATCGGCGCCGGTCGCGGCGAGCAGCTGGCCGGAGGCGCGTGCTTCGGCTTCGCCCTGCGCGGTGAGGTCGGCGTCCCACCAGCCGGTGAAGCGGTTCTCGAGGTTCCAGGCGGATTGTCCGTGGCGGATGAGGGCGAGTTTGGGCATGCGTGTCCTGACAATGGGGCGGGGCGATCCGGCGCGTTATGCGTCGTAACCCTTTAGAAATTCAAGCGTCCATGACGCGGATCAGCTCGGCGAAGGCGAGCACGACATGGTAGCCGGTGGAGGCCGGCATGTCCTTCGCAAGAACGCTGCCATCGGCGGAGAAGTGATCGATCCAGCCGCCATCTTCGGTGAGGAATTCGTCCATCAGCACATCGAAGCTGCGGCAGGCGGCGGCGGCGAACCGGTCATCGCCGCGCTGCTCGTACATCGCGAGATGGGCTTTCAGCGCTTCGGTCTGCGGCCAGGTGCGGCGCGAGGCGTCGTGGGCGATGCCGTGGCGGGTCACTTCCTGACAGGCGCGGCCCGCTTCATCGAGAGTGGACAGGCCGAAGCCATAAAGCCGCGTGGCGGCATCCGGCAGCGGCTTGTTCGCGAGCCGCGACCAGGTGTGCAGCAGCCAGACCCATTCGAACTGGTGGCCGGGCTCGATGATTTCCGCCGCCTCGCCGGTGGGCACCGACCAGTCGGGCGCAAACCTCTCGCCCAGCAACCCGCCTTCGCCGGCGGTGAAGCGGGATTCGAACAGCTGGATGATCTCCGAGGCGCGGGCGAGATGGTCAGCGCTGCGCTCGGCGCGGTACAGGGAGAGGCAGGCTTCCAGCAAGTGCATGTGCGGGTTCTGCAGGCGCACGGCCGGTGCGGGCAGGGCCTCGGCATAGCCGCCGTGGACGGTGTCGCGGGCGAGCCGGTCGAGCGCGGCGAGGACCGCGTTGGCACGCGCCAGTGCCTCACCCGCCGGGCCGGGCCCGTTGGCCGCTTCGGCAAGGGCGAACAGGACGAAGGCGGTGTCGTAGAGGTCCGCCGAGGCGTCGGCGAGGCCGCTGCCATCGGCGTGCAGGGTTTTCCCCGGAAGGCCGCTGGCAGCGAGCGCGGGGCCAGTGAGGATCGAGACGCCGGACTGGACGAGGCGGGCGGCGGTGTCGCGCTTCCAGCCCAGCCGCCAGGCCTCGGCGAACAGGTAGGTCTGCCGCGCCTGAAGCCGCACGCGCGTGACGCCGCGGGCAAGCTCGTCATGCTGCAGCGAAAGGACTTCGGGAAACAGACCGGCATCCGTCAGCCCGTGTTCGGCCCAGAGGGGGAAACAGCTGTCGAACAGCCAGAGCCGGGCTTCCTTGGCGCGGCGGCGCAGGGCGCTGGTCGTCATCATGTGCCTGCCTCCCAGGTTTCAGCTGCGCAGTGCAAATGGCTCGCCAATCCGCCTGCGGAACTGCTAACAGGAGCCTCCCGGCTTGGCCAGCCGGGGCACGAACGATGGCTGCGACGACATAAGGACAGGCATGCGCGACCGGATCTTCTTTCCCCTTGCGGGCCTGCTTGTCATCCTGATGGTGTTTCTGGCCCTGCAGCCCGGCATCGGGCGCCTGCCGACGGGCGTGGTGGCGGGCGACGGGGTCAACTATGACCGGATCATCATCGAGGGCCGGTATCTAAACAAGGTGATCGCCGGGGGCGATGCGCGCACGAAACTGCTGCGCACCCCGGAGCGCGGCTACGTGCTGCAGATCGAGGCCGAGGCGCTGGCGCTGGCGGCGGCGCCGGAACTCGGGCCGCACTTCCGGCTCGCGCCGGATCTGGAAGTGCAGTTCTCGGGACGCAAGATCCGCGTCACTGTGCGGGCGCGCCCGGCGGATGACCGGGGCGCGATGGAGATGCAGGCCAACTATTCGGCCGGCCGGGTCGGCGAATCGGGCTGGCGGAAGTTTGCGCTGCAGCCGGGCTTCACGGATTTCTCTTTCGAATACGATGTGCCGGTGGCGACGGGCGAGCAGGGCGTCGACTATCTGGCGGTGCGCCCGGTCGTGCCGGAAAAGCTCCGCGGATTGCTGATCGAGCGGATCACCATCGACCGGCTGTCCTGATCCGGTTTGCACGGCGCGCCGGTTTGGCTATCAAGCCGCCTTCGCCTCTTGCGCCGGCAGTGTCCTGCCATAGGTGCAGTTCTCGAACCCGATGACAGGAACTTCCATGCGTATCCTCCCCGCCCTGATCGGTGCAGCGGTGCTTGCCGCCTGCGCTTCCGCCCCCACCCCGGAGACCAACGTGACCGCCGAGACCAAAGTTCAGACTGCGCCTTTCAATGCCGCGTCGCACCTCTGGCTCGAAGAGGTCGAGGGCGCCGAAGCGCTGGCCTGGGTGACGGCGCAGAACACGCGCACGCTGGCCGAGCTGGAAGCCGATCCGCGATATGCCGGGTATGAGGCGGCGGCGCTGGAAGTGCTGAATTCCAGCGAGCGGATTCCGTACGGCACGGTGCGGGACGGTTTCGTCTACAATTTCTGGCAGGACTCGGTGAACGTGCGCGGCCTCTGGCGCCGCACGCCGCTGGCGAGCTATGCGAACGAGACGCCGGTCTGGGAGACGATCGTCGATTTCGACAAGCTGGCCGCCGACGAAGGTAAGAACTGGGTCTACAAGGGCGCTGACTGTTTCCGGCCGAAGGCGGGCGGCAAGTATAGCTGCCTTGTGTCGCTGTCGGATGGCGGCAAGGACGCGGTTATCAACCGCGAGTTCGACCTTGAGGCCAAGACGTTCGTGGACGGCGGATTCGTCACGCCGGAAGCCAAGCAGGGCCTCGCCTGGGCGGGACGCGATACGCTGCTGGTTGCAACCAACTGGGGCGAGGGCACGCTGACCGAGTCCGGCTATCCATTCATCGTCAAGCGCTGGGGCCGCGGCACGGCGCTGGAGGCCGCTCCGGAACTGATCCGCGGCAAGGAGACCGATGTCGGCGTCTGGCCGATGACGATGGAGCTGGAAGACGGCCGCATCCTCGAAGGCGCGGTGCAGGCGGAGACCTTCTTCACGTCCAACTATTTCTGGTTCCCGGAAGGCGAGAGCGCGCCGGTGCAGTGGCCGATCCCGCCAATGGTGTCGATCAACGGTGTCTACAAAGGCCAGTTCCTCTTCTCGCTGCAACAAGACTGGGCGCCTGAAGGGCAGGCCGCGTTCAAGGCCGGCGACCTCGTTGCCTTCGAGCTTGAGCAATTCCTGACGACGCGCAAGCTGCCGCCGGTGAGCCTCGTTTTCCGGCCGACCGAGACGCAGGCGGTCGACGGTGTGGCGGTCGCCAAGGGCGCGGCGCTGCTGGCAATCAGCGACAATGTGATCGGCAAGGTACTGCGGTTGGAGCCGTCCGCAGGCGGATGGACGACAACGCCGGTCGAGTTGCCGGGCACGGGGCAGGTGGGCATCGCGTTTTCGGACGACAACGAGACCACCGTCTTCCTCAGCTACCAGGATTTCCTGACGCCGGACTCGCTGCTGAACTATGACATCGCGACCGGCGCGGTGACCACGCTGAAGAGCCTGCCGGCGAAGTTCGATACGGCCGGCCTCAAGGTCGAGCAGTTCTTCGCAACGTCGAAGGATGGCACCAAGGTGCCCTACTTCATCGTGCACCGCGAAGACATCAAGCTCGACGGCAAGACGCCGACCCTGCTCTACGGCTATGGCGGTTTCCAGGTGTCGATGACGCCCGGCTACAGCCCCGTTATGGGACGCAACTGGCTGGAGCAGGGCGGGGCCTATGTGTTGGCCAACATCCGCGGCGGCGGCGAGTTCGGCCCTAACTGGCACCAGGCCGGCCTGAAGCTGAACCGCCAGCGCATCTATGATGACTTCATTGCGGTCGGCGAAGACCTGATCGCGAAGAAGATCACCTCTCCGGAACATCTCGGCATCCAGGGCGGCTCGAATGGCGGCCTGCTGATGGGCGTCATGCTGAACCAGCGGCCAGACCTCTGGAATGCGGTCGTAGTGCAGGTGCCGCTGCTCGACATGATACGCTACCACCTGCTGCTGGCGGGCGCGTCCTGGGTCGGCGAATACGGCTCGCCGGATGTGCCGGAAGAGCGCGCCTTCCTCGAGACGATCTCTCCCTACCAGAACTTCGATGCCTCGAAGCCTTACCCCGTGCCCTTCTTCGTGACGTCCACGAAGGATGACCGGGTGCACCCGGGCCATGCCCGCAAGATGGCGAAACGCTTCGAGGAAGCCGGCCTGCCGTTCTATTATTTCGAGAACATGGACGGCGGCCACGCCGCAGCGGCCGACCAGACGGCCCGCGCCAAACGCTCGGCGCTGGAGTTTACCTATCTGGCGCGCCAGCTGTTCCCGGAGGCGAAACAGGACTAACGCCCTCCGCTGAAGGTCCCAGTGAACGCTGGGGTCTGTGGCGCGTGGGGCTACCGCTACCGCCCCGTACCTTGACCTGTGGAAAGCGCCGTGCTTTAGGCGCCCCACATCATGCGCAATCCATAAGCGCGCCCTGACTTGCCCATGTTCCTTGGTGAACGGGAGGCGGCGGGGCCCCCCGCCCGGCGATATTTCGCTCAGCGGGGCTTTTCGGCTTTGCGCGTCATGAGGAGACGGATGCGATGTTCGACGCCCTGAGCGAACGCCTTGGCAGTATCTTCGACGGCCTGACCGGGCGCGGCGCGCTGTCCGAAAAGGACGTCGGCGAAGCCCTGCGCGAAATCCGCGTCGCCCTGCTCGAGGCCGACGTGGCGCTGCCTGTGGTCAAGGACTTCATCGACAAGGTGCGCGTGCGCGCCGTCGGCGAAGAAGTCATCCGCTCGGTCCGCCCCGGCCAGCAGGTCATCAAGATCGTCTATGACGCCCTCGTCGACATGCTGGGCGCGGACGAAGAAGAATCCCACCTTCGCGTCGATGTGCCCCCGGCGGTCGTGATGATGGCGGGCCTCCAAGGCTCGGGCAAAACCACCACCACCGGCAAGATCGCCAAACGCCTCGCCGACCGCGGCAAGAAGCGCATCCTGCTCGCCTCGCTCGACGTGCGCCGCCCCGCCGCGATGGAACAGCTCGCGGTCCTCGCCCAGCAGGCCGGTCCGCTGGTCACGTCGCTGCCGATCATTCCGGGCCAGCTGCCCGCCGACATCGCCCGCCGCGCCATCCAGGCCGCCAAGATCGGCGGCTATGACGTCCTCTTCCTCGATACCGCCGGCCGCACCTCGATCGACGAGCAGATGATGAGCGAGGCGGCCGAGATCGCCGCAATAGCTCAGCCCTCGGAAGTTCTTCTGGTCGCTGACGCCCTCACGGGTCAGGACGCGGTCGAGACGGCCCGCCGCTTCCATGAGCGTCTGCCGCTGACCGGACTCGTCCTGACACGGATGGACGGCGACGGGCGCGGCGGCGCAGCGCTCTCCATGCGCGCCGTCACCGGCCTCCCGATCAAGTTCCTCGGCGTCGGCGAAAAGCTCGACGGCCTCGACACGTTTGATGCCAAGCGCGTCGCCGGCCGCATCCTCGGACAGGGCGACATCGTCAGCCTCGTCGAGAAAGCGTCCGAGCAGATGGACGCCGAAAAGGCCGAGCGGATGGCCGCGAAGCTCAAGAAGGGCGAGTTCGATCTCGAAGACCTGGCCGAACAACTCCGCCAGATGCAGCGCATAGGCGGCATGAGCGGCATCATGGGCATGATGCCCGGCGTGCGCAAAGCCAAGGAAGCGATGGCGAACATCGACGACCGGGTGCTGAAGCGCCAGGAAGCGATCATCCTGTCGATGACGCGCGCCGAGCGTCGCAAGCCCGCGCTGCTGAACGCCTCGCGCCGCAAGCGGATTGCCGCCGGGGCCGGTGTGGATGTCTCCGACGTCAACAAGCTGATGAAGATGCATCAGCAGATGGCGACGATGATGAAGCAGATGCGCACCAAGGGCGGCATGAAGAACATGCTCGGCGCTGCGCAGGCGGCCGGCCTCAAGCCCTCTGACCTCGCCAAGATGGGCGGCATGGGAGGCGGCATGCCGGGCGGCTTGCCCGGTCTCGGCGGACCCTCTGCAGGCGGACTACCTGGCCTCGGCGGCGGCACGCTGCCCGGCCTTCCCGGGAGCAAGAAGAAATGACCAGCCCTGACCAGACCCTCGCCCTGTTCCAGCTGAACCAGCTGCGCGCCTCGATCGACAACATGGACTCGATCCTCGTCCACACGCTGGCCGAACGCTTCAAGCTGACCCAGCAGGTCGGCAAGCTGAAGGCGCTGCACAACATGCCGCCTGCGGACAAATCGCGCGAGAGCGAGCAGATCCAGCGGCTGCGCCGCCTCGCCCACGAGTCCGGCCTCGACCCGGCATTCGCCGAGAAATTCCTCACTTTCATCGTGGCGGAAGTTATCCGCCATCATGAGCAGATACGCGGCCACGAGGCCGAATAGACAAGAACCCCAGAGACGCCACTACACAGGAGACACCCATGGCCCTCAAAATCAGACTCGCCCGCGGCGGGTCCAAGAAACGCCCCTTCTACTCGATCGTCGTTGCCGACGCGCGCGCCCCGCGTGATGGCCGCTTCATCGAGAAGATCGGCACCTATGATCCGCGCCTCGGCAAGGATTCCGCCGAGCGCGTGAAGGTCGACGCCGTCAAGGCCGCCGACTGGATCAAGAAAGGCGCCCAGCCGACCGACCGCGTGCTTCGCTTCCTCTCGAAAGTCGAAGTCGACGGCAAACCGGTCGCTGTCTGGACCAACGGCAACAACCCGAACAAGGGCGAGCCAGGCAAGAAAGCGCAGGAACGCGCGAAAGAGCGCGCCGGTAAAGCTGCTGCGAAAGCTGCTGCCGTTGCCGAACCGGCTGAAGCCGAGTAGTCCCGTCCTCAAGGCCGACAACCAGCCAGCGTTCCGGAAGGGGCGCTGGCTGTTCTCGTTGGCGCGCAGGTGAACGCGGGCCAACGGCGATGGCATGGACCGTTCAGATGCCGCGCGGCAGAAATCTCTCCACAACCTGGAGACTTTCCGATGCACCGCGATCTCTTCTCCCAGTCAATCCTCGCCATCGCCTTGCTGATCCTGGCGGTGGTTCCCGGCGCCAACGCGCAGAAAGACGACGACGAGGAGGGACGCCGCCGCCCACCGCCTGCCTCAGGCCCGGCCGCCATCGTGCTTTACTCCGACACCGGCCTGCGCGGCACGTCGGTCGAGCTGACCGGCGATACCCTGAACTTCAACACCATCCGCTTCAACGACAAGGCCCGCAGCGTCGAGGTCAAGGGCGGCGTGTGGCTGCTATGTTCGGACTCGAACCTGCGCGGGCGCTGCGAATATGTCGACCGCACGGTGCGCAATCTCGGGGACATCAACCTCTCGGGCAACATCTCCTCCGCGCAAGCGACCGCCTATGACAAGGGGCCGAAGAGCTATGACATCGCGTTCTTCGCGAACGGCGACTTTCGCGGCCCCTTCCTCGGTTTTGACGAAGGCGAGGCGACGCTCAGCCAGTACCGGTTCAACGACACGGCCAGTTCGGTTCTGGTCAACCGGGGCACCTGGCTCGTCTGTGAACATGCCGATTACCGGGGCACGTGCGAGTTCATAGATGCCTCGATGAGCAATCTCGGCGACATCTACCTGAACGACAAGATCTCGTCCTTCCGCCGCTATGATGTGCGCCGCGAAGGCCCGTGGCGCCGGCCGGTTGATCCGGTCTACCCGCCCGGGGGCGGCGGCATCGGGGCCGGCGGCGTGCGCGGCGAACAGACGATGTTCTACCCGTCGCCGACCAGCCGCGGCGCCCGGATCTCCAACCGCGACGGCGCCGCCACGCGCTTCTGCCAGGACCAGGGTTTCTCCGAAGCTGTCTATAAAGCACCGGGAAGTGTTCTCTCGGACGTCTTGTGCCGCTAATAAGCGGCGGATGGCAGCCAAACCTGATGACAGACTGATTGCTGTGGGCGTCCTCCGGGGCGCCCATGGTGTGCGCGGCGAAGTTCGCGTGAAGAGCTATACGGCCGACCCGGAAGCGCTGTTCACCTATGGGCCGTTGTTGGACGAGGCGGGCGCCGTGCTGCTGACGCCGAAATCGGCCCGGGCCGGCAAGGACCATTTCATCGTCCGCCCGAAGGAGGCCCTCCAGAAAGAGGCATGGGACGCGCTGCGCGGCCGCCTCATCTATGTCCCCCGGGCCCGTCTGCCGGCGGCGGAGGAAGACGAGTTCTATGTCGAGGATCTCGCAGGGATGGACGTTTACGCCGGCGGCGACTCGTCTGCGGGGCGAGTGCGCTCGGTGCAGAATTTCGGATCGGGCGACCTCCTGGAAGTTGATGTGACGGGCCTCGCCTCCACGGTGTTCGTGCCATTCACGCAGGCCGATGTGCCAGTTGTAGACGTTGCCGCGCGCCGCGTCGTAATCCCCGAACTCGCCGTCTGGAGCGATCCGGGAACCGGTAAACCTGCGGATGAGGACGGCGAATAGCAGCTGACGGCCCGCATGTTGCGAGCGGTTCATATCGCCCGTGTCATTTTGCAGGTGTACTGGACGAAAGGGTCCCCAAATGCGCCGCTTATCCTTGCGCACCGTTGTCGCACTGACGGTTCCCGCCATCTTCTCCGCGCCCGCTGCCTTCGCGCAGTATGAAACAAGTTACGGGCGGGGCGACGATCTTCCGGCCGCCATCGCCCTCTTCAGCGACGAGAATTTCTACGGCGACATTCGAGACGCCTATGACCCCTTCGGCAATCTCCACGACCTCGCCTTCAACGACAAGACGCGCTCGGTCGCGGTCTTCGCCGGCCAGTGGGAACTCTGTGAGCACAAGAACTTCACGGGCCGCTGCGTGTTCATCAAAGAAGACGTCAGCGACCTCGGCTGGTTCGGGCTTGCCGGGCGCGTCTCCTCCGTACGCCCCATATATGAGTATACCGAAGCCGCGCACGGCCTCCTTTTCTCGCGCGACAAGTATGGCTACATCCGCTACGCCAACAACGAGAGCTATGGCTACGACACCTGGAACTACGGCTATGCCAGTTCCTGGGGCCTCAGCGTCTCGCACTACGGCTATTCACCGGACTATCACCGCTACGGCTACTACAGCCCGACCTGGGGCTACGACCCCTATGGCTTCGCCTGGGGCCCGCGCGGCACGATCCGGTACACGACGACCTACCGGCGCCACCCGCGCCCGAGCGTGATCAACCCTTACTGGACCGGTTGGGACTGGCGCCGGTCTGACTGGCGGCATGGCCACTGGAGCTGGCGCGACGGGCGCCACGGCGATGACTGGCGCGATTGGCGCCGGGGTGACCGCGACCACCGGGATGACCGTGACGGACGCGGCGGAGGTGGACGTGACTGGCGCCCGGGTGACGGTGACGGCCGGGGCGGTGATGGACGCGGAGGCCGCGATGACCGCGACGACCGTCCGGTGCGTGATGTTCCCGGCGATCGCTGGGGACCCGGCGCTGGCGGCACCCGAACCGTGACACCGATACCGGACGATCCGCGTCCGGGCCGCGATGGCCGGGGCGGAAGGGACGGGCGTGACGGACGCGGCGGCGGGGACGGCGGAAGTTGGACTCCTGGCGCCGGTATCGACACAGCCATCGTGACCCCGCCGGCGGATCCCCCGCGCGAGCCTCGGGGTGGGCGCGAAGGCTGGGGTGGACGCGAAGGCTGGGGCGGGCGCGGCGGCATTCCGGACGGCCTGCTCGGCGGTCCGGGCACGGAAACGCCGCGCGGCGGCGGAGACGGTGTGCGCGGACGCGGACGCGGCGGTGATGGTGCCACCAGCGGCGGCGGCGATGACCGGCGCGGTGGTGGCGGCCGGTTCGGTGACGGTATGTCCGGAGGCGGAATATTCGGCACAGATGCGGGCCGCAGCGCCCCGGCGGCTGTTTCTCCGCCGCCACCCCCACCGCCTCCGCCGCCGAGCGAAAGCCGCTGGGGCGGAGACGGCGATGACGCCGGATGGGGCGGACGCAGCGACAGCCGCCCGGATGATGGTGGCCGTGACGGCTCCCGCCGCCGCGACAATGATTGAGGTGACGGCCTAGCCGCCGCGTGGATCGTTCCACTCGGCGGCAACGCCGTATCCGCCCCGGCGCACCAGCCAGAACATCCCGATGAGGTCGAAGATGCCGGCGCCGAGGCGCCCGAGGAATCCGTACTTCGACTGGCCCGCCAGGCGCTGCCGGTCGTTCACCAACTCCTCGCGCACGTCCCATCCGGCCCGCTTGACCAGCGCCGGCAGGAACCGGTGCATCGACGCGAAATAGGGCAGGTCGCGGAAGGCCTGCGTACGGATCAGCTTCCAGCCGCAGCCTGTATCCGTCGCATCGTCCTGCAGCACGAACCGGCGCACACCGTTCGCGACGCGCGACTGGACCCACTTGAATCCGGAATCGTTGCGGCTGCTCCGCTTGCCCGCGATGATGCCGAGCCGGCCGGGCGCGCCCGGTGCGATCAGCGCCTGCCAGAGGAGCGCTGTATCGTTCGGGTCATTCTGCCCGTCGCCGTCGAGCAGTTGCACCCAGTCTCCGCGTACGGACTTGAGCCCCGTGAACAACGCGGCGGATTTCCCTCGCCGCTGCACATGCGTCAGCACCGTCACCGTGTCCGGATGCGCCGCTTTCGCCTCCGCAAGCTCTACGCCGGTCGCGTCGCCGGACGCATCGTTGACGCAGATCACCTCGAAATCGATCCCCGCCAGCACGGCATGCACCTCGTCGATCACGGGATGCACATTGCCCGCCTCATTGAAGAAGGGGATCAGCACGGAAAGGGCAGGGGTCTGGGTCATTCGGCTCCTGCCTAGTCCAGCCCGCGCCGGAATCCAATCTCCTGTCTTGCGAGCCTGCCTGCGCGCTGTAAGGCTGGCTGCAGCCGAAAGGGGAAAGAGAGCATGGCCGCCGAAGTTGCCCACGGACCCGATCTGGGCGCCCTCGTGATCCTGCTCGGCTCGGCCGTGATCGCCGTGCCGATCTTCAAGCGGATCGGTTTCGGCTCGGTGCTCGGCTATCTCGCCGCCGGCCTCGTCATCGGCCCGTTCGGCTTTCGCGTGTTCACGGAGCCTGCGGAAATCCTGCACGTCGCCGAACTCGGCGTGGTGATGTTCCTCTTTATAATAGGCCTCGAGATGCAGCCCTCGCGCCTGTGGGGGATGCGCAAGGAAATCTTTGGTCTCGGCCTCGCGCAGGTGCTCACCTGCATCCTGCTGCTCTCCTGGGTCGGGGTCGCGCTTGGCTATTCGCCGCAGACCTCCCTGATTGCGGGCACCGGCTTTGTGCTGACCTCCACCGCCATCGTCATGCAGATGCTTCAGGAGCGCGGCGACCTTGCCAAGCCGAAGGGGCAGAAGATGGTCTCCATCCTCCTCTTCGAGGATCTGGCGATCGTGCCGCTGCTGGCGCTGGTCGCCTTCCTCGCGCCGGGGGCAGGGGAAGTGACCATGGCCGAGCGGCTGACCGGCGTCGCCATCGGCCTCGGCGCCATCCTCGCGCTGGTCATCGCGGGCCGCTACCTGCTGAACCCCATCTTCCGCATCCTTGCCGCCGCCCGCGCGCGCGAAGTAATGACGGCGGCCGCGCTCCTCGTCGTGCTCGGCGCCGCGTGGGGCATGCAGCTTGGCGGGCTTTCGACGGCGATGGGCGCCTTCCTCGCCGGAGTTCTGTTGTCGGAATCCTCCTACCGCCACGAACTGGAAGCGGATGTTGAACCCTTCCGGGGCATCCTGCTCGGCCTGTTCTTCCTCGCCGTCGGCATGTCGCTGGACCTCAATGTGGTTGTCGCCAACTGGCAGCTGATCGCCATCAGCGTCGTCGCCTTCACGCTGCTCAAGGCCGCCGGTGTCTACGCCGTCGCGCGCCTGTTCAAGGCCAGCCACCGGGAGGCGACCGAGCGTACGGTGTTGATGACGCAGGGCGGCGAGTTTGCCTTCGTCCTCTACGCCGCCGCGCTCGCGGTCGGCCTGATCAGCGACGAAGGCAGCGCGATGCTGACAGCCATCATCATCGTCTCGATGCTGCTGACGCCGCTGTTCGTGCTGATCCATGACCGGCTGATGCCGGAGGTCGAGGTCGATGCGAGCGGCGTCGAGACCCCGAAGGACGCGACCGGCAGCGCGCTGCTGATAGGCTTCGGCCGCTTCGGCCAGATCGTCAGCCAGCCGCTGCTGGCGCGCGGCTATTCCGTCACCACCATCGACAATGATCCCGAGATGATCCGCGTTGCGGCGTCCTTCGGCTTCAAGGTCTATTTCGGTGACGGCCAGCGGCTCGACATCCTGCACGCCGCCGGGGCGCATCACGCTTCGCTGATCCTTGTCTGCATCGATGACCGGGCCGCCGCGACAAGGATCGTCCAGCTGGTGCGCCACGAATTCCCGAACACGCTGCTGCTGGCGCGCGCCTATGACCGCGAGCATGGCATGGAGCTGGTGAAGGCCGGGGTGGACTATCCGGTGCGCGAGACCTTCGAGTCCGCCATCAAGTTCGCCCGCGCCGCGCTCGACCGGCTGGGCGAGCCCGAAGCCGCCATCGACGACGCCATCGAGGAGCTCCGCCGCCGCGACGAAGAACGCTTCGCCCTGCAGCTCACCGGCGGCATGCTGGCCGGCCGCGAACTGATGATCGGCAATGGCGGCAGCGAGAAACCGAAAGACGTCGCCGGGCCGGACACCGCGCCGGACGAAAGCTCGGTTGGCGGTTGAGCGCCCGCGCGCTACACCCCGCCCATGTTCACCGCCACCTGCATCACCCTCGTGCCCGAGGCTTATCCCGGACCGCTCGGCGCCTCGATCCTCGGCCGGTCGCGCGCCGAGGGGATCTGGGCGCTCGAAACCGTGGACTTGCGGACCTTCGGCCTCGGCAAGCACCGCAAGGTGGATGACACGCCGGCCGGGGGCGGGGCGGGCCTTGTGCTGCGCGCCGATGTGGCCGCTGCCGCCCTCGACAGTGTTCCGGCCAATGGCCGCCCCCTCGTTTACCTTTCCCCGCGCGGCCCCCGGTTTAACCAGCAAATGGCCCGTGACTGGGCGGCGGGGCCGGGCGTGGTCCTGTTCTGCGGCCGGTTCGAGGGCCTCGACGAGCGGGTGCTTGAGGCCCGGGGGATGCAGGAAGTCTCGCTGGGGGACTTTGTCCTTGCCGGCGGGGATGTCGCGGCGATGGCGATGGTCGAGGCGGCAGTGCGGCTTTTGCCCGGAGTGGCGGGCAATGCGGCCTCGTTGACCGGGGAATCCTTCGAGACCGGCCTGCTGGAACACCCCCAGTATACCCAGCCCCGGGAGTGGGAGGGGCGGGGGATTCCGGACATTCTCCTCTCCGGCGACCACAAGCGTATAGAAGAGTGGCGGCTGGACCGCTCAAAGGCGTTGACTTTTGACCGCCGCCCCGATTTATACGCCGCTTACTCCCGACCCCCCACATCTGTTGCGCCGGAGACTGGCGATGAACCTGATTAAAGAGCTTGAGACGGCCGAAATGGCCCGCGTTCTCGGCGACAAGAAAATTCCGACCTTCTCGCCCGGCGACACGCTGGCGGTGAACGTCAAGATCAAGGAAGGCGATCGTGAGCGCGTCCAGCGCTACGAAGGCGTCTGCATCGCCCGCGCCGGTCAGGGCCTCAACGAGAGCTTCACGGTCCGCAAGATCTCCTTCGGTGAAGGTGTCGAGCGCGTGTTCCCGGTGGTCTCGCCGCTGATCGACTCCATCGAAGTGGTCCGCAAGGGCCGCGTCCGCCGCGCAAAACTCTACTATCTGCGCGACCTGCGCGGCAAAGGGGCCCGTATCGCCGAGCGCACCACCGGCCACGGCATCGAAACCCAGGAACTCGCCGTTTCGAAAACCGAGCGCCGCCGCCAGAAGGACGCCGAAAAGGTCGCCCGCAAGGACACGGCTGCAAAGGCCCGCGCCGAAGCGGCTGAAGCTGCCGCTGCTGCCGAGGCTGTCGCCGCTGCAGAAGCCGCCGAAGCTGCTGCTGCCGCCGCCGCTGAAAAGCCCGCCGAAGAATAGGTTTCGGCTCAAGGCCCAACTTCCAAAGCGCCCTTGCCTCGCGGCAGGGGCGTTTTCGCATTTGACAGGCTTCCTTCCTGCCGCGCCGCCGCTATTGTGCGGCGCGCAAGAGCGAGACCGAAATGCCCGGCAAGACCCTCTACGACAAGATCTGGGACGCGCATGTCGTCCATACTGACGCCGCTTCCGGCGAGAGCCTCCTCTATATTGATCTCCACCTCATCCACGAGGTGACGACCCCGCAGGCGTTTGACGGCCTGAAGGTTGCCGGCCGCCGTGTGCGCCGCCCGGAGCTGACCCTTGCGGTTGCCGATCACAATACGCCGACCGAGAACCAGTCGCTCGGCCTTGCGGGCGTGAAGGATTCCGAAGCCCGCAACCAGCTCGAGACGCTGACGCGCAACGTCGCCGAATACGGCATCCAGTTCTTTCCGATGGGCGACATCAACAATGGCATCGTCCACGTCGTCGGGCCGGAGCAGGGGCGCACCCAGCCCGGCATGACGATCGTCTGCGGTGACAGCCACACCTCCACGCACGGCGCCTTTGGCGCGCTGGCGCACGGGATCGGCACGTCCGAGGTCGAGCATGTGCTGGCGACGCAAACGCTCCGCGCGCGGAAGATGCTGAACATGGCGGTCGAGGTGTCCGGCCGCTTGCGCGAAGGCGTCACGGCGAAGGACCTGGCCCTCCACATCATCGCGATCACCGGCACCGCCGGCGGCACCGGCTATGTCATCGAATACCGGGGCGAGGCGGTGCGTGCCCTGTCGATGGAAGGCCGGATGACGCTCTGCAACCTCTCCATCGAAGGCGGCGCCCGCGCGGGTCTTGTCGCCCCCGACGAGAAGACGTTCGCCTATGTGAAAGGCCGCCCCGCCGCGCCGAAGGGCGGCGCCTGGGAAATGGCGGAACGCTACTGGCAGACGCTGCGCTCCGATGATGACGCGGTGTTCGACCATGTGCTGACCATCAAGGGCGAGGACGTCGAGCCGACCGTGACCTGGGGCACCAGCCCGGAGCAGGGGATTGCCCTCTCGGCCAATATTCCGCGTCCGGAGGATTTCACCGATCCCGTGAAGGCGGCCGCCTGCGAACGGGCGCTTGCCTATATGGGTCTCGAAGGCGGGAGGCCGATTGCCGGCACGCCGGTCCAGCGCGTCTTCATCGGCTCGTGCACGAACTCGCGCATCGAAGACCTGCGTGCCGCCGCTGCCATTGCGAAGACCGGCAAGGTCGCGCCCGGTGTGCGCGCGATGGTCGTGCCGGGTTCCGGACTTGTTCGTGCGCAGGCGGAAGAGGAAGGCCTTGATGCCATCTTCCTTGCCGCCGGCTTCGAGTGGCGCGAGCCCGGGTGTTCCATGTGCCTCGGCATGAACCCGGACATCCTCGCGCCGGGAGAGCGCTGCGCATCGACCTCCAACCGCAATTTCGAAGGCCGTCAGGGACGCGGTGGCCGCACCCACCTGATGAGCCCCCAGCTTGCTGCCCGCGCCGCTATCACCGGCGTCATCGGTTAATCCGTCTACAGATAAAGGAACGCGCTCATGGCCTTCGATCTTGCCCCCCGTCAGGACTGGACCCGCGAAGAGATCGCGGCGGTCTATGAACTCCCGCTTGACCAGCTGATGGCCCGCGCGCTTGCCGTGAAAGCCGCCAACTGGCCGGATGGCGCGGTGCAGAAATCCCAGCTGCTGTCGATCAAGACGGGCGGTTGCCCCGAGGATTGCGGCTATTGCAGCCAGTCCGCCAAGTTCGATACCGGCCTGAAGGCCGAGAAACTTCTGCCGCTCGAAGAGGTCGTCGAGACGGCCCGCCGGGCCAAGGCCAATGGCGCCGACCGGTTCTGCATGGGCGCGGCCTGGCGCTCGCTGAAGGACCGGGACCTGCCGAAGGTTGCCGAGATGATTTCCGCTGTGAAGGCCGAGGGGCTCGAGACCTGCGTCACGCTGGGCATGCTGGAAGAAGGTCAGGCCGAAGCGCTGAAGGCGGCCGGGCTCGACTATTACAATCACAACCTCGACACCTCGCGCGAGTATTATGGCGAAGTCGTCAGCACACGCACTTATGACGACCGGCTGGAGACGCTTGGCCGCTGCCGTACTGCCGGCATCAAGCTCTGCTGCGGCGGCATCCTCGGCATGGGCGAATCCCGCGCGGACCGGGTCGGGCTGATCCACGAACTCTCCAAGCTGACGCCGCATCCGGAAAGCGTGCCGGTCAACAAGCTCGTGCCGATCAAGGGTACGCCGCTCGGAAACAGTGAAGAGCTCGACACGCTCGAACTCACCCGCGCCATTGCCACCTGCCGCATCGTCTTCCCGCAAAGCTGGGTGCGGTTGTCTGCGGGCCGCGAGTCGATGAGCCAGGAAGGCCAGGCGCTCTGCCTGCTGGCCGGCGCCAATTCCATCTTCGTCGGCGACCGCCTACTGACCACGCCGCTGCCGGGCGCGGACAAGGATGCCAGGCTGCTGGAGTCGGTCGGCGGTGGCTGCGCGAAGTGCTGAGGCTTTAGGTCCCGGTTTTTCGGGTTTGGCAGGGCGCTTCCCCGGTTTTTACGCGGGCGGCGTTCGGAATTTGTTTTAGAAACAGGGTGTTTGAGCGTTCGGGCTGCGCGCAAACCCTCTCTTTTGCTCTCGCTCGGTCTCCATTCTCTCTCAGTCTGTCGCGTTCAGCCGCGTTCTTTTCTCAAAGATTCTCACTTTTTATCATTTGCTCTCACTTGGGCGCGGGGATGGGCGTTTGTGGTTCAAGTTGCTCTGTTTGGCCCATCCTTCGACCCCTGCCTTCGCAGGGGCATGCTTCGCTCAGGATGAGCTGGTTAGTTTGGCTGGAGCCGCAGGGATGCTCCGGGGGCGGAGGGGCTGGGGTCATGCGCGGAGTATAACTCCGGTGCGGAGGGTGTCGGGCAAGTTTGGGGACGCATTTTACTGCGCGTTGATTTTGCTGGGGTGCGGGGATGTGGGCGTAAGTCCGGACGGCACCCTGCTTGGCCCATCCTTCGACTTCGCCGATTCCGGGATGGCGACGAACGCAGCCGAGGATCAGTTCCTCTAAACACCGCCTTCGGTTGCGCATTGTGCTGCGCGGGCCGATATTCGGGGTTCAAGTTTATCTCTGAAGGGAGACAGCCATGTCCGGAACCGTGAAACTCGAGAGCGGCGTGACGCTCGATGGCCCGCGGGGGCGGGTGTATGGGTCGATCCTGGAGACGATTGGCGCGACGCCGCTGGTGCGGGCCGAGAAGTTTGCCAAGGCCGAGGGCGTCAAGGCGGACCTTCTGTTCAAGCTGGAATTCTTCAACCCGCTGGCCAGCGTCAAGGACCGGATCGGCCTCGCGATGATCCTGGGCCTTGAGGCCGAGGGCAAGCTGAAGCCGGGCGGGACGCTGATTGAGCCGACGTCTGGCAACACGGGTATTGGCCTTGCGTTCGTCGCGGCGCAGCGCGGCTACCGGCTGATCCTGACCATGCCTGAATCGATGTCGATCGAGCGGCGCAAGATGCTCGCCTATCTCGGCGCCGAGCTGGAGCTGACGCCAAAAGAGAAGGGGATGGGCGGCGCGATCGCTAAGGCGAAGGAGCTGCTGGAGTCGATCCCCGGTTCGGTCAGCCCGAGCCAGTTCGACAATCCGGCGAACCCCGCGATCCACGAGAAGACGACCGCTGAGGAAATCTGGGCCGATACCGCCGGCAAGGTCGATGCGATCATCGCCGGCATCGGCACGGGCGGGACGTTCACCGGCGTCGGCCGCGTGCTGAAGCCGCGCAAGGCGGGCCTGCGGATGTTTGCTGTCGAGCCGGAAGCGTCCCCCGTGCTCTCCGGCGGCGCGCCGGGGCCGCACATGATCCAGGGCATCGGCGCGGGCTTTATTCCCGGCAACGCCGATACGAGCCTGATCGATGAAGTGCTGAAAGTGTCGAACAGCGACGCGATTGCCGCGGCGCGGAAGCTCGCGAAAATCGAAGGCATTCCGGGCGGCATCTCGTCCGGCGCGGCGGCGCATGCCGCGGTGCAGCTCGGCAAGCGGCCGGACATGGCGGGAAAGACGATTGTCGTGATCCTCGCGAGCTTTGCGGAGCGGTACGTCTCGACGGCGTTGTTTGAGGGGCTGTAGCGCCGCGAGCGGCTTGGGTTGGCCCTATCGCGACATTCGTGCCTGTCCAAAAGTCGGTCGGCAAGTTATCGCTGGTCCAAGATTCCTAGGGCAGGTCAGGCTGACGTTGGTGGGGCTATTGGGGCGTCGTTTGGTTGGATCGTCCCGCAATGCCGTGGGTGGTCAACCAGTTCGTCAGGACGGCAAAATATTCCGGAGCCTCGGGACGCGCTTCGTCATCGTGATCGGGATCCAGCAATATGCGCGGCTCGATGCCGATTTGCATATGATGGTCGGCATTGGCAATGACGCCGAGCTCGATGTTTTGGCGCTCAAGCGTTACGGCCGTGAGCCGTGCGACGGATGTTTCGACAGGCACGACCGGATCGGTAGCGCCATAAAGGATGAGCAACGGCGTTCTTACCCGCTCAAGCGTGACCATCGGATCGTATTCGATCTCGCGACGCCATCCTGAAACTGCGCGATCGCTGACGGTTTCGCCCATGTAGAGATAACGAAACCAAGGTTTGGTCCTTGCTGCGTCAACGGCGCGCTGGGCTGTCTCCCGATCGCTGCGGCCGCGCATATAGGTGTCAACTGCGGCGCGGGTTTCGCGCATCTGGGTGATGTCAGCTTGCGAATAACCAAAGACACGCAGCATGTTCGTCGATGAGAACATCATTTGCACGTCGGGGGTGACCATGGGGGCGGAAATCGAAACCGCGTATTTGACATGCGGACTGCGCGTCGCGGCAAGCACTGCTAGCCAACCACCTTGACTCAACCCCCAGACACCGATGCGATCGGCGTCGATGCGACGATCCTGGCGCAGCAGCTCGATCGCAGCGAGCCCATCATCTGCCAAGTCATCGAAACTAGCGCCTTCGCGCACGCCGCCTGAGGCGCCGGATCCTCTGCGGTCAAAGAGGAAGACGGCAATGCCAAGCGACGGCAGGGTTTCGACAAGGTGCGCGTAAAGTGGCGACGTCCGCAACGGTGACGCAGCGCCATGAAAAACAACGACAGCGCCAAGATTACTTTGGTTCTCCGGGAGGATCAGCGTGCCGGCGAGACGTATGTCGCCGTTGTGAAATTCTCGTTCCTCCCGAATGAGAACCGTCGACGGCGGCGCGCGCCAAGCGTCGCTGCTAGTGGCGTCGTCTGGCCCAACGCGCGGCGATTGCGGCGCAGCGCTCACCGATTCGACGGGCTTGGGCACCGCTGCACACGCTGAAAGAAGCAGCACCGCAATAAAACGCCGCATGTCCTGTCCTTGCTCGTTCCATGGGTGCGCCAACCGGCGCAGTCTTGATCGCCAAGCGAGATCCAAATGCCTTCCATATCTTGCCGCGGCGCGTGTGCCTAGAGTCGCCGCACCCTGCAAACCACGTAGTCGTCCATGGCGGTTTCGGCCGTGAGCTTAGTTGATCGATGTGAGATCATGCTGGGTGGACTGAGCGCTGCAGGCACCGCGGCTAAAGTCTGACTATCGGAGTTCGGTCGGACCGAAGGTGGGCCGCTCTCCGCCGTGGAACTGGAAGGCGCCCAGGAGCGGCCTTGATCACGCTCAAAACCGGACCGCAAATGCGGCCTAAACTCCTCTAGCCGCGGTGCTGGCCGGATGCGTACGTTGTGACCGCGATCGGTGATTTCCCGCCATTCCCAAAGGCTCTGGCTTTTGGCCTGCCACGGCAGGGCTCGCCAAGTTACGGCGTCCGGCGCCGAACGCTGTGTGTCGGCCGCACTGGTCCAACGGCTGCAACGCTCTGGCGCGCCGGGCGGATTGGATGGACCTGTTCAAGCCGCTCGGTCAGTGCGGGTGAAAACTAGTTCCCCGCCTCGCCCAGAGCGCCTTCAACGGCCGCCGTTGTTGCACATTGCACCAATGCCTCGCTGGTCTGGGCGTCAACATTGCCGGCTTTCTCGATGGCGGCCGGCAAGCCTTCTCCGCTGAGACTTTCGCTCACGACATTCTTCAGCGCTTCCAGATGCTCGCCGGTGATCTCGGACCCCAGGCTGTCCTGCACGCAGCCGCAGAATGCTTCCGATTGCCCGGCCAGAACGCAGGCCGTCTTGGTATCCACTGCGCCGCTTGCCGCCTCGAGCGCCTGCCCGCCCAGATCGAGCGCGCCCTGCTTCACTCGTTGCAGGTCGGCTGCATCGCCGCAGGCCGCAAGCACCAGAGCGAAACCGGCCATCAGAACAGTACGCATCATGTTTTCCCTTTATCTTTCCTCGCTTGTCGAAAGCCCCGGTCAGCCGGAGGCCGTGAAGCGGCTGGATGGTCATTGGTTTTTCCGTTCGCGGGGAGACGTGGCTACCCCCGGGCGCTTCCGCAATCGTCTCGCCCGGGACATTGCGAAAGTGTCGCGGTCGCGAAAGCCCGATTGTCATCGACGCCGGCACCGAGCTATTTGGCTGTGCTTTCTGTTCGGGTCTGTCCAAACAGGCGCTGGACAGATACAGCGTCACCTATCGTCGCATCTGCGCCATAGAGGTGTTCGGCAGTGCGGCGCGGGATATTGCAGCGACAGCGCTGTCTGATGTGACCGTCTCTTCTTTTTCAAGGTGGGCAAGAATGGAAAAACTACTCTCATGGGTCGGGTCGCTGCTCTACAGCATGCGTTTCACCATGCTGTTCTTCTATGTGGGTCTGGTTACGATCATTCTTGGCATTCTGGGCAAGTTCGTGCTCGAAACCTACAAGCTGATGAACACGCTGCTGTTTGAAGAGATCAGCAAGATCGACCTGATCATCAAGGTGCTGGAACTGGTGGACATGACCATGGTGGCGCAGCTTGTCTGGGTTGTGTCCCTGGCGGGCGTATCACTCTTCGTGACGACCCGGCACTTTGACGAGAAAGACATGAAGAAGCCGGACTGGCTGGACCACGTCAACACCTACAATCTCAAGCTGAAGCTCGCGTTTGCCATCATCTCGATTTCAGGCGTTCACGCCCTGAAGACTTACCTGGGCGGTGACCTCAGTCTGGAGAACGTGCAGATTGTGGCGATGGTGGCTGTCATTCACTTCACGTTCGTCCTTTCGGCGATCGGAATTTCCTTTGCGGAGCGGCTGACGCGCGAAAAGGAATAGAGCGCCAGAAACCGGGGCCGCGAAGGGTGTTCGCCGGCGTTTCGCGGCCGTCTTTCGGTCTGCGACGGCGGGGCTCGCCAAGTTCCGGGGTAGGGTGGTAACTGCGGGGGATAAACCATCCGAGGAAACATCATGGCCCGTTACATCCTGCACGGCATCTTTGCGTCCGGCCCCACCTACAAGGCGGCGCTGATGCTGCGCCTCACCGGAACGCCGTTCGACTATGAGCATGTCGACCTGCGCGCCGGGGCGCACAAGGCGGACGCCTTTCTCGTCAAGAACCGCTACGGACAGGTGCCGGTGCTGGAAGACAGCCAGACGGATTATTGCCTCTGCCAGTCGTCGGTGATCCTCGACTATCTCGCCGACGAGACCGGCAAGTTCGGCGGCAAGGACCGGGGCGAGCGGTTGCGCGCGCGCGAATGGCAGCTGTGGGGCGCGGGCACGCTGACCACCGGCATCTATCGCACGCGGGCGCTGAAGCTCGGCTTCTTCAAGTTTCCCGAACAGGTCGCCGAGGCGAACCTGCAGTCCGCGCTCGGCGGCCTGAAGGAGCTGAACACGCTGCTGGACGGGCGCGACTGGCTGGTCGGCAAGGGCGCGACGATTGCCGATATCGATCTCTATGGCATCGCCGCCTATGCCCCGCAGGCGGGCATTGATCTGGCGCCGTATGGCAATGTCCGCAAATGGCTCGCCCGCGTCGAGGCGCTGCCCGGCTTCAAGGGCGTCAACGACTGCCTGCCGCAGGCCAGCGTGAAAGCATGATCGACGGCGTCGATCACATCGTGATCCTCGCGCCTGAGATCGAGGCGGGCGCGGCGGTGTATGCCGCGCTGCTGGGCCGGGCGCCGGACTGGCGGGCGGTCAGCGATACGGGCGTTGCGACGGCGCTGTTCCAGCTGGGGAACACGGCGCTCGAACTGGTCGCGCCGTCCGGGCACGGATCATCGGCGGAGCACCTGCGGGCGCGGATCACGGAGGAGGGGCCGGGCCTCAAGTCGCTCGCCCTCCGCTCTACCGACATTGCGGGTGATCATCGTGCGATGTCGCGCCTTGCGCTGGCGCCTACGGCTGTCGAGGAAGCGCTGAGCGAAGACATGGCGCGGGAAGCGCGCCGGACCTGGCGCAGTTTCCGGGTGCCGCCGGAGCATACGGCCGGCATCCGATGGTTCTTCGTGGCGCCGGAGGAGGGCGGGCTGGAGCCGGCGGAAGTGCCGCTCGGCCATGTCCATGCGCTGGACCATCTGGTCATCAATACGCCGAACCCGGACCGGGCGATGGCGCTGTATGGCGCGAAGCTCGGCCTGCGGCTGGCGCTGGATCGCTCGGCGCCGGAATGGGGCGTGCGGCTGATCTTCTTCCGCACCGGCGGCCTGACGGTGGAGATCGCACACCGGTTGGGGCAGGGGGAGGACGCTGCCGGGCCGGACAATTTCTGGGGCCTGACCTGGCGCGTCGGCGATATCGAGGCGGCGCATGACCGGCTGGTGGGGCTGGGCTTCAATGTGTCCGATTTGCGCACCGGGCGCCGCGCGGGCACCCGCGTCTTCACCGTCCGAGACGGCACGCTGGGCGTGCCGACCCTGTTCATTTCCGGCGGCGTGGATTAAAAACGCCCCATGACCCCGTTCACCGCCCTTACCGGAACTGCTGCGCCGCTGCTCGAGAAGGGCAAGCCGATGTCGAATGTCGACACGGACATGATCATTCCCAAGCAGTTCCTGAAGACGACGACGCGCACGGGACTTGCGACCGGGCTGTTCCATGAGCTGAAGACGAAGGCTGATGGCTCGCCGGATCCTAGCTTCGTGCTCAACCGGCCGGAATATGCCAAGGCCTCGATCCTGATTGCGGGCGAGAATTTCGGCTGCGGCTCGTCGCGCGAGCATGCGCCCTGGGCGCTGCTGGACCAGGGGATCACCTGCGTGATCGCGCCGAGCTTTGCCGACATCTTCCATAACAACTGCTACAAGAACGGCATCCTGCCGGTCCGTTTGCCGGTGGACGTCTGCGAGAAGCTGGCGAAGGCGGCCGGGGGCGCGAACCATGTGTTCACCGTGGACCTCGCGACGCAGACCGTGACGACGCCGGACGGCGAGGTGCACAGGTTCGAGATTGATCCGGGCCGCAAGTCAAACCTGATGGCGGGCCTCGACGAGATCGGCGCCTCGCTGACCGCCGCGCCGGAGATCGACACGTTCGAGGCGCAGCGCCGTCTCGCCACCCCCTGGCTCGAACCCGCCCGCTGACGGATCGCGGGCCGCAACCGGAGACACGACCTGATGCCCCGCGCCGCCCGACTTTTCCTGCCGCTGCTGTTGCTGGTGCCGCTGAGCGGATGCCTGACTGATCCGTTCGGGATGAAGCCGGAGGTGCCGGGCGTCGAGATTCCTGAAAAGGCAGACCCCGCCGAATCCAAGTCCGAAACGGAAGCGCCAAAACCATGATCGTCATTGAAGGCACAGTCCGCATTCCGCCGGAAAATGTCGAACGCGCCCGCGCGGTCATGGAGCAGATGATCCGCGCCAGCCGCGCCGAGCCCGGGTGTATCGACTATGCCTACAGCATCGACGTGCTGGACGCGGGGCTTGTCCGGGTGACGGAGCGTTGGGAAAGCCGCGCGGCGCTCGACCTCCACTTCAAGACGGCGCACATGGCGACCTGGCGCGCATTCTATCCCCAGCTCGGGCTGACCGACCGGTCGCTGCGCCTCTATGAGGCCGATCCGGAGCCCATCTGAATCCGTTGCGCTGCGCGCCTTGCCCCGCTACGAAGTTTGTCGATCCGCTCACTGGAAGGAGATTGCCGTGAACCTCAGCCTCAAATCAGCCTTCGTCGCTGCCTTCGCCCTTGCGGCCTGCGCGACCCCTCCGGCGGCGACCGGCGCTCAGGCGACCCTCAAGGCCGGTGATATCGCGCCGGATGGCACTGCGGTGAGCTGCAGGGACCTCGAAGTGATCGGTTCACGGTTCCCGGACCGGACCTGCAAGTCGGAAGCGGCGTGGAAACAGTTCGACGAGATGATGGCCACCAATGCCAAAGAGCAGACCGACAAGTTCCAGCGCGTCGGCACCGGCGCGGCGACCAGCGGCGGCGGCTGATACCGCCGCCTTACCGCACCCATGAAAAAGACCCTCCTTCTCCTGCCCGGTGACGGCATCGGCCCGGAAGTTATTGCCGAGGCGCGCCGCGTCGCGGAATTCCTTGTGCCGGATATCCTCATCGAAACCGGTCTTGTGGGCGGCGCCAGCTTCGATGCGCATGGCACGCCGCTGACCGATGAGACGCTGGAGCGCGCGCGCAAGTCGCATGCTGTGCTGCTCGGCGCCGTCGGTGGGCCGAAATGGACCGGCGCGGCGCGGGACAAGCGCCCGGAAGCGGGCCTGCTCGCGCTGCGTAAGGGGCTAGACGTGTTCGCGAACCTGCGCCCGGCCTTTTGTTTCCCGGCGCTTGTCGACGCCTCGAGCCTGAAGCGCGACCGGGTCGAAGGTCTAGACCTGATGATCGTCCGTGAGCTGACGGGCGGCGTCTATTTCGGCCAGCCGCGCGGCATCGACGAGAAGGGCGGCCTGCGCCGCGGCTATGATACCGCCATCTATACCCATCCCGAGATCGAGCGCGTCGCCCGCGTCGCGTTCGACATTGCGCGGGGCCGTTCGGGCCGGGTGCTGTCGGTCGAGAAATCCAACGTCATGGAGTCGGGCCTGTTCTGGCGCCAGGAAGTCACGCTCGCGCATGCCGAGTTCGGCGGCGGCGTCGCGCTCAGCCACATGTACGCCGATGCCTGCGCGATGGAACTCGTGCGCCAGCCGAAGCAGTTCGACGTGATCCTTGCGGACAACCTGTTCGGCGATCTGCTCTCGGATGAAGCCGCGATGCTCACCGGCTCGATCGGCATGCTGCCGTCGGCCTCGCTGGGCGCGCCGGGTGTGCCGGGTCTCTATGAGCCGGTGCATGGCTCGGCGCCGGACATTGCGGGGCAGGGCGTCGCCAATCCGTGCGCCGCTATCCTGTCGCTGGAGATGGCGCTGCGCTGGTCGCTCGGGAAGGAGAAGGCCGCTGACGCGTTGCTCGCCGCGGTGGGCAAGGCGCTCGACCGAGGGGCGCGCACGCGCGATCTGGGCGGCGCTTTGACGACGAAGCAGATGGCGGACGCGATCCTCGCGGCGCTCTGAGTTTTTGACTTCCCTGCGTCTTGTGACATCCTCCCAAAAAAGTACCCGGGAGGAACCACCATGTCCTACGCCGCCGGACGGCTGATCCATGACGCGGACAGTCATCTCATGGAGATGACTGATGTGCTCGACCCGTATTTCGAGAAGCGCCTGCTGGCGCGGTATCACGACCTGCCGGTCTACAAGTGGAAACATTCCCATGCGGACTGGATGAACGCGGAGCGCGCGCGGCATGAGGATGCCGCTTACCGCGCCGCCGCCGCGGACGCGATCCTGCTCAACAAGAACTATACCGCCCTCGGATCTTTCCGCCGCGAGGACCGGCCCGCTGCGATGGACCGTCTGGGCTTCGCCAGCCAGCTGGTCTTCACCACCTTTTGCCTCGGCAATTTCGGGCTCGACCAGTCGGAGGACATGGAACTCTGCTATGCTGCGGCGGATGCGCATAACCGGATGATGACGGACTTTTGTTCCGTCGACCGGCGCCTGTTGCCGGTGGCCTATGTGCCGCTGGAGGATTTCGCGCGCGCCGAGGCGACCGCGCGGCTGGCGATCAGGCTGGGGGCCAAAGCCATCATGGTTCCGTCCGTGTGCCCACAAAAGCATTCGCCGAGCCATATCGGGCTCGATCCCGTCTGGCGGCTTGCGGAGGAGGCGGGCCTGCCGGTCCTGCTGCATGTCGGCGGCGAGGAGAAGATGAACCCGGTCTACAAGGCCAATGGCCTGCCGCCGGTGCCGGATTTCCATGGCGGCGACGACAATTTCACGTCGGTGTCCTACATGCCGATCCCGCAATCGGCGATGCAGACGCTGGCCACGCTGATCTTCGACGGCGTGTTCGACCGGTTCCCAAGGCTGAAATGGGGCGCCATCGAGCTTGGCGCGGCCTGGGTGCCGGGATGGATGCGGTCGATGGATTCGGCTGCGCATGCTTTCGTGAGGAATGAGGAGCGGTTGCAGAAGCTCTCCGCGAAGCCGTCCGAAATCGTTCGCCGGTCGTTCCGCGCAGCGCCCTATCCGCATGAGGATGCCGGGTGGATCATCCGCAATTCGGGGGATGAGATCTGCCTCTTCTCGTCGGACTATCCGCATGTCGAAGGCGGCCGCAACCCGCTGAAGCGTTTCGACGAAACGTTGGCGGGCTGCACGCCGGCGCAGATCACGAACTTCTACTCGGAGAATTTCATCGACCTGATGGGCGAGGGGCTCGCGGCGGATTTGCGGCGGCCGAAGATGCAGCAGTCGGCCTGAAGCGCATGGCGAAAGACGCAAAACCGGCGAAGGTCGTCCTCCTCTCCGGCGGCAATCCGCAGATCCCGAAGGGCGACGGCGACGCGCCGGTGCAGGCCTATATCGCCGCCATGCCCGGTTGGAAGCAAGAGGTTGGCGCGCGCCTTGATGCGCTGATCGTGAAGGCGGTGCCGAAAGTGACAAAGGCCGTGAGGTGGAACTCACCGTTCTACGGCTTGGACGGGCAGGGCTGGTTCGTCTCGTTCCATGTGCTGACGCGGTACGTGAAGGTTACTTTCTTCAAGGGCGCAGAGCTCGATCCGCCTCCGCCGGGCTTCACGGCGAAAAGCGGGGAGGCGCGCTGGATTGACCTTTACGAGGGAGAGTTCGATGAGGCGCAGCTGGCGAAATGGATGAAACAGGCCGCGAAACTTCCGGGCTGGAAACCCTGAGCCTCTGTGCTGAGCAGGCATCTGGCAAACCCCTATTGCCTCCGCCGGAGTCTCGCTTATCCATCTTGTGCATAAGCCGGGTCGGGGGTCTTGGAGATGCAAAGCGGGGGCGGAGCCGGGCCACTGGCCGATGAGCAGGCGCTGATCGCAGCGCTGCGCGCCGGTGTCTGGGCCGATCTCACGCAGGCGCCCGGATATGACGCCGAGCTGAAGCCGGTCGTTCCGGCGCGATTCCTCCGGGACATGCTGCTCGGGCTCGATAGCCGCGTTGCCGGTCTCCCGTCGGGCCTTCGGATTCGCGGCGTCCGGGTCGAGGGCGATCTCGACCTCGCAGATTGCACCGCGCCAGGCGGCGGCGGCTTTGGCGTTGTTGCCCTTGAGCAGTGTGATTTCTCAGGCCGCATTGACATCACCAATGCGGAACTCTCCCGCTTTTCGATCCGCCAGAGCCGGTTTCGCGAACTCTGGGGAGAAGGCGTCAAGGTCAGCGGAGACTTCGACTTCAGGGAGGCCTCTCCATTGCCGTCGCCGCCGCCGGAAGTGCCGGTGGCCTATATTCGCTTGCGGGCGGCCCGGATCGGCGGCGATCTATGGGCGCGCGGAGCAGTGCTGAAATGCCCCGGCGACGTGCCGAGGGGCCTGACAATGGTGCCCCCGGCTTTGAACCTCTGGCTTGCCAGAATCGAGGGCAGCGCCCTGTTCGAGATGGGCTTCGTCGCCGAGGGCGATGTTCGGATGTCGAGCGCCTTCATTGGCGGCGACCTTGCATTCGACGGCGCCACGATCACGGGCCGCAACGGCCTCGCGCTTGATGCGGCCGGCGTCAACATCGGCGGCGAGGCAACCTTTGACCTGCTCGATGAGCGCCGCTTTATTGCTGAAGGTGAAGTACGCCTGTCAAACGCCAGCGTTGGAAAGAATCTCAACTTCTACGGTGCGGCCTTGTCCAACCCGGACGGTGACGCGCTCGATGTCAGCGCCAGCACAATCGGTGGGCACGTTCGCCTGACCGTCGCCAGAGGTCACCGGTTCGAGGCAAATGGGCAGGCGGTCTTCTGGGACACGAAAGTGTCCGGCGACTTCATCTGCAACGGCGCGCGCTTGTCTGCGCCTGGTCGTCTCGCGCTTGCGGCTGCAAACATCCAGGTGGGTGGACGGGCCGGCTTCGACATGGTCGAAGGGTCGCGCTTTGAAGCCGCAGGCGAGGTGCAGCTCTCGAACGCGACCATCGGCAAAGACCTCACCTTTTTCGGTGCGCACCTCTGCAACCCCGGCGCCGACGCGCTGGATGCCAACGCCTGCAGCGTCGGCGGCCATGTTCAGCTCCTGCCTATCGACGGGACGCGATTCGAGGCCGAGGGGGCGTCCCTGTTTTGGGACGCGCGGGTCGCGGGGGACCTGGTGTGCCATGGCGCGCGTTTGAACAATCCCGGCGGGCTCGCGCTCGCCGCCGCCGGTATCGAGATTAGCGGCCTTGCCAACTTTGATGCCTATGAACATTTCCGGTTCGAATCTTCCGGTGAAGTCAGGCTGGCCAATGGAAGCATCGGCAAGTCGCTCAGCTTCTTTGGCGCCGCCCTGAGCCATCCGGACGGCGACGCGCTGGATGCGAGCGCCTGCAACGTCGGCGGCCATGTCCGGCTCGTCGCGATAAACGACCACAAGTTCGAGGCGGACGGCACGGCCACGTTCTGGAAGGCTCGGGTTGCCGGAGACTTCATCTGTCAGGGCGCCCGGTTTACACGTCCCGATGGTGTCGCGCTCAATGCCAGCGCATGTTCCGTAGACGGCGGACTGTACGTGCATGACAACACGCTAGATGGTATCGTCGATCTGTCGAATTCCCGGATCGATACGTTGGGCAGCTTTGCCGACTCGGCCTGGAGCGGCGCCCGCCGCATCCGCCTCGATAGTATCAGCCTGCGCCAGATCGAAGTGGACCAGTCGGACGGTGTCGCCTGGCAGGCCCGGATGCGCTGGCTGCAACGCAGCACCGACCGAACCGCCAAGGGACAGCGCATCGTGTCACCGCATCCCTGGCGGGAGTGCGCCATCGCATTCGCGCGGTCTGGCCGCCATACCGACGCGCGGCGGATCCAGCGCGAAGGCTACCGCGAGGAGAACCGGGCCCGTCCGCTCTGGATCCGGCCGTTCGTCTGGCTGTTTGCGGAAGTTCCGTTCGGCTTTGGTCTTTCGGCGCTGCGTGCGACCGTGACGCTCCTTGCATTCTGGCTCGCCGGCATCGTGGGTGCCGAGTTCATGCTCGCGAGAAACGTGTTCGTCGACCTCTCTAGCCGTGGCGACCCGCAAGCTTGCTTGTCGCTTGTGCCAGCGCTTTACGCACTGGATACGGCCATTCCGATCATCGACCTGCGTCAGGAGTCGCTTTGTGATCCAGCGGATGTCGGCCAGGCTGGCTTGTTCCAGGGTATCCAGCTCTCGCGCCTGGCCGGAGAGATGGCATTCCTGCCAGCCATGCCGGCGGTGACCCTGTTCGACGAAGTCGCACTCTGGACATGGGCCAAGGCGATTTACGCCTTGCTGGGCACATTCCTCGTCAGCTTCGCGGGCATAACCTATTCGGGCGTATTCAAGCCGAAAGAGTAGAGCCACCTAGCTGTAATCCGCGATCCGGCAGAGCAGGGGGCCGCGGAACTCGAAGAAGCTGGCGCCGCGGACGCGGACGGTCTCGCCGGCGCGGATGCCGTTGGGCAGGTCCACGGCGGCGCGGCCCTCGAATTCGATCTCGGCGGCGGCGGTGCTGGCCCCGGTGACGAGGTTCGTCAGCCGCTGGCGGCGGTAGGAAAAGGCGTTTCCGGAGACTTCCGCCACCTGGCGCATCATTGCCTTGCCGTCGAGGCGCATGGACTGGCCGGCATTGGAGATGTTCTCGAACACGACATCATCGGTCACGCAGGCCAGCATCGCGTCGATGTCACGGTCATTATAGCTTGCGATATAACGGCGGATGATCTCGTCCAGCACGGCTTGCAGATCCCTTTTCGGCGTCCCTGCTACCTGCCAGCCGGGGGCGTATTGCACAAGCCGCTTTAAGCCGGAGCCAGTTTGCGCCATAAGGCCCCCAAGCTGACCGGAAGAGGACTTGGATATCATGGGTACGCGCATCGCTGTCGTCGGCGCCACGGGCAATGTCGGGCGGGAGCTCTTCAACATTCTCGACGAACGCCTGTTCCCCGCAGACGAGGTCTACGCCATCGCCTCGCGCCGCTCGATCGGCAAGGAAGTCGCGTATGGCGACCGGACCCTGAAATGCCATGACCTCGAGCAGTTCGACTTCTCGAAGGTCGACGTCGTGCTGATGTCGGCTGGCGGCAAGGTGTCGAAGGAATGGTGCCCGAAGATCGCCGCCGCCGGCGCAATCGTGATCGACAACTCCTCCGCCTGGCGGATGGACAAGGACGTGCCGCTGGTGGTGCCGGAGGTGAACGCCGATGCGGTCATGGGCTACACCAAGAAACGCATCATCGCGAACCCCAACTGCTCGACCGCCCAGCTGGTCGTCGCGCTGAAGCCGCTGCATGACGCGGTCGGCATCAAGCGCGTGGTCGTCTCGACCTACCAGTCGGTCTCCGGCGCCGGCAAGGAAGCGATGGACGAGCTGTGGAACCAGACCAAGGGCATCTTCGTCAATGACGAGCCGGCCCCGGTCGTGTTCGAGAAAGAGATTGCCTTCAACGTGATCCCGAAGATCGGGTCCTTCCTGCCTGACGGGTACACGGACGAAGAAGCCAAGATGTGGAACGAGACCAAGAAGATGATCGACCCGGCGATCCAGCTGTCGGTCACCTGCGTACGCGTGCCGGTCTTTGTCGGCCACTCGGAAGCCGTCCACGTCGAGCTCAACGGCCCGATGAGCGCGAAAGAGGCCCAGGCGCTGCTGCGCGAAAGCCCCGGCATCATGCTGCTCGATGATCCGTCCAAGGATGTCTATGTGACGCCGAAGGAATGCGTTGGCGATTGGGCGACCTTCGTCAGCCGCGTCCGCAAGGATGTCAGCACCGAGAACGGCCTCGTCTTCTGGGTTGTCTCCGACAACCTGCGCAAGGGGGCTGCCCTCAACGCGGTGCAGATCGCCGAGGAACTGCTGAACCGCGGCGTGATTAAGCCGGAAAAAGTCACCGCGCGGGCCTAAAGCCCCGAAAAATCGACCAGCTCGAACCGGTGTTCTGTCGCTTCCACGAAGAGGCGGAAATCGGCTTGGGAGATCGCCGTGGTGCCGGTGTTCACCAGGGGGTGGAAGTTGACGATGTCCGCGCCCGCGAGCACCGCGTCGACCAGGAAGCGCACGCGGCCCGCGCGATCATTCATCAGCGCGAAAGCTGTCACCGATCCCGGCACCACGCCGAGCACTTCGGTCATCAGATCCGCCGGGCCGAAGGAGAGCCGCTTCGTGCCGATCAGCTTGTGCAGCTGGTTGAGCTTCAGCTGGTTATGGGCCTCCGCCGCGATCAGGACGAGTGTGCCCTCGGCATCCTTCAGGAACAGGTTCTTGGTGTGCGCGCCCGGCATGTCGGCCTTCAGTGCGCCGGATTGCTCCACCGTGAACATCGCCTCGTGCCAGACGGTCGAATGGGCGATGCCGAGGCGGTCGAGATAGGCGAACAGGTCATCAGGGGTTGCTTGCATGGTTTCGTTTCGCCAAGAGTTCCGCGTTCCGTCAAGCACTTAAGGGTCCGCCCGATGCGCCTCGAATGCTACAAGATCTACGATGTTGCTCCGCAGATCGTCCCCGGCCGGTCCGACCGCGCCTGGATGGACGCGTTTGTGGATCGCCACCCCTATCGCTGCCTGCCGCTGACCATGGCGAACTCGACAGGCTGGGAAATCCTCTGCCCGATGGACATCAAGATCCAGTGGAATGGCGGCCCGCGCATCGAGGACATCAACCTGATGACCACGGGCGACCCTGCCGCGATCGCGAGCTTTGCCGACAGCCATTTCATGCGCGGCATCGTCACCTTCCACACGGGGCACCTGTTCCGCACGCCGCCGGGCTGGGGCGTCTGGGTCACCGGCCCGCCGAACTGGCCGAAGGATGGCATCGCGCCGCTCACCGGCCTCGTCGAGACCGACTGGCTGCCGTTCCCGTTCACGATGAACTGGCAGATGACGCGCCCCGGCGAAGTCGTCTTCCGCAAGGGCGAGCCTTTCGCCTTCATCACATTGATGGAGCACAGGCGCCTTGAGGAGATCGAACCTGAGCGCAAGCTGATGAGCACCAACCCGGACCTCGTCGACGAGTACAAGGCCTGGCGCGACAGCCGCGCTGACTTCAACACCCGCCTCAAGGACGGCGAGCAGACCGCGATGAAAGAACGGTGGCAGCGCCACTACATGAAGGGCGAAAAGCCGACCGGCGACAAGGCGGAAGTGCACCAGACGAAGCGGAGGCTGAAGCCGCCAAAGGAAATCAAGTAGGGCGCCAGTTGGTCGTCATCTCCGCCTGTGCGGGGATGTACGGAATAACTCAGTTCTTCCCGAACTTCCGGTCGCGGCCGGCCATCAGGCGCAGGCGCAGGGCGTTCAGTTTGATGAAGCCTTCGGCGTCTTTCTGGTCGTAGGCGCCGTGGTCGTCTTCGAAGGTCACGATTTTCTCCGAGTACAGACTATAGGGCGAGGTGCGGCCGATCAGGTAGGCGGTGCCCTTGTAGAGCTTAATCGTCACTTCGCCGGTGACCCAGCGCTGCGAATGGTCGATGGCGGCCTGCAGCATCTCGCGCTCGGGGCTCCACCAGAAGCCGTTATAGATCATCTCGGCATAGCGCGGCATCAGCTCGTCCTTGAGGTGGCTCTGGCCGCGGTCGAGGGTGGCCTGTTCGATGCCGCGGTGGGCGACCAGCAGGATGGTGCCGCCGGGCGTCTCGTAGATGCCGCGTGACTTCATGCCGACGAAGCGGTTTTCCAGAAGGTCGAGGCGGCCGATGCCGTGCTTCTTGCCGTAGGCGTTCAGCGCGGTCAGCAGGGTTGCCGGGCTCATCGCTTCGCCATTGATGGAGACCGCGTCGCCGCGCTCGAAGCCGATCTTGATCACTTCGGCCTGGTCCGGCGCGTCTTCCGGCGAAATCGTCCGCATGTGGACGAATTCGGGGGCGGGCTCGCCGGGGTTTTCGAGCACCTTGCCCTCGGAGGACGAGTGGAGAAGGTTCGCGTCCACGGAGAAGGGGGCGTCGCCGCGCTTGTCCTTGGCGATCTCGATGCCGTGTTCTTCGGCAAACTTCAGCAGGTCCGTCCGCGACTTGAAGTTCCAGTCGCGCCAGGGGGCGATGACCTTGATGTCGGGGTTGAGGCCGTAATAGCCGAGTTCGAAGCGGACCTGGTCATTCCCCTTGCCGGTGGCGCCATGGCAGACGGCGTCGGCGCCGACCATGTCGGCAATCTCGATCTGCCGCTTGGCGATCAGCGGCCGGGCAATCGAGGTGCCGAGGAGGTATACGCCCTCGTAGACGGCGTTGGCGCGGAACATCGGGAAGACGAAGTCGCGGACGAATTCCTCGCGCACGTCCTCGATGAAGATGTTTTCCGGCTTCACGCCGGCGGCCAGCGCTTTCTTGCGGGCGGGCTCCAGCTCCTCGCCCTGGCCGAGGTCAGCGGTGAAGGTGACGACTTCGCAGCCGAATTCGACCTGCAGCCATTTCAGGATGATCGAGGTGTCGAGGCCGCCCGAATAGGCAAGAACGACCTTTTTGGGCGCGGTGCGGGGCTTCGACATGGAGATTCCTGACGTGATTTTCGGCGAAGAGGGGAAAGTGTTGCCTTAAAGTCCCGCCCGCTGCCTGACAAGCAGGACAGGTTGGGTGATTCCTGTGGTTTACGGCGCCTTGAGCCGCTATAGTGAATTTGCTGGATCAGGGCGGCTTCGGTGGCCGCCAGCGACAAGGTGGCTGTCATGTTGAACGACCCGATGGACAGTGCGACCCGCCGCAACCCGGCGCTGCCGGATAGCCTGCGCCAGGCGGTCCGCGAGGCCGAAGCCACCGGCCGCGCTGCAGAGGAACGCGCCCAGTCTGCCATGCCGTTCCGCGCCCGTTTGCGCGCCCGCGACGCGGTGCGCCCGCAGCCGACGCTGTCGATCCTCACCCATTCCGGCCCGATCACCGCTGGCCCGGTCTCGCACAATGCAGTCTCGGAAGTGCGCCTGCTGCGCAAGCAGCCCGTGCCGGCGAAGCCTGTGAACAAGGCGCCGCTCGTTCCGGTCGCGGCGACGGCGGGCGGTGTTGCCGTCATTCCGCAGGGCGGCAAGCAGGGCGGCTCCGGCGATGACAGCGAAGATGCCCGGGCCGGTTTCTTCGGGCGGGTAGGCGATTTCTCGCAGTTCGCCTTCGCCGGTCTCGCGGTGCTGGGCCTGGCAGGCCTGTCCGTCATGGCCGCCGAAAATGCGCTCGGCGTAAAGCCGGACACGGACACTGCCGAAGATGGCGCGACGGTCACTACGGCCAGCGTTTCGGCGGCCGCTGTTGAACAGGCGTCGGCGCCGATGGGCACCGTGGCCACGCCCTGGTTCGATTATCGCGGCACGGCCGATCTGCTGAAGGCGCGCGTCGCCGAACTGCGCGCCGAGGAAGAGGCAGCGGTCCAACTCGCCTCCGCCGAGGCGGACCGCACGGCGGCCGCCGCCATCGCCAATGCTGAAGCCGCGCGCGTCGCCGCCGAACAGCCCGCCGCGACCACCGGTCCGGCAATCATCGACAACCGCGTCCGCGACCGGGTCGCTGCCGAAGAAGCGGCCCGCGCCGCCTCGGCCACGGTTGCCGCGCAGCTCAAAACGCAGGAAGCGGCTGCGGCTGCGAGAGTGGAAGCTGACCGTATCTCCGCCGAAGAGGCTGCGCGCGCAGCGGCTGCGGCTGCCGAGCAGCAACGGATCGCGCAGGTCGAAGCGCAGCGCGCCGCCGATGCGGAGGCCAAGCGGCTCGCCGATCTTGCGGCAAAGAAACAGGCGGCCGACGCAGAAGCAAAGCGCCTCGCACAGATCGAAGCCGACAAGGCCGCCAAGGCGGCCGAGACGAAACGCCTGGCGGACATCGAAGCGAAACGCGCCGCCGATGCGGAAGCCAAACGGCTTGCCTCGCTTGAGGCCAAGCGGGCGGCGGATGCGGCTGAAGCGACGCGCCTCGCCACGCTCGAATCGCGCCGGCTCGCCGAAGCGGAAGCCGCGCGCCTGGCTAAGGTGGCCGCTGTCGCCGCCGCGCCCGCGCCGCGCGTCTGGACCAACCCGCCGGGCCGCGCCTCGCTGAAGCCGGAGCGCCCGACCGCCACGCTGGTCGCCGCGGCGCCGGTGGAGCGCACGGCGCCGCCATCGCTGAGCACCGGTACGCCGGAAGTGCGCCAGCTCGCCAACATGCCGCGCCCGGTAGATGATTTCATCGCCGAACGCGCTGAATACACGGCAGGACGCGCTTTGGATCCGGCGGCGCTGGACGTTCTGAAAACCGATTTCCTCAAGCTCGTCGAAGGCAGCGCCGACGGCACGCACCACGAATTGCTGACGCCGGACGGCCGTCCGCTGCTGATCCATTTCGAGCGCACGGTTCCGGTCGATCCGATGAAGGCCAGCATCCAGGCGATCGGCTATGCGCCGTTGACGGATGATTTCGTCACGCGCGCCTACCTGCAGCCGGTCGATGTCACGGTGTCGGTCATGTGCCGGGATGTGTCCTATGCCTTCCCGGGCCAGGAACGCGGCCGGTTTGCCGCGTGCGAAGGCGCCGATGGCACCTGGACGATGGCCCGCGCCTCGACCACGAACGGCAATCCGATCTAGCTGGCAGGAGCCTGTTTCGTCGGCCGCGCGCGTTTGACGCCCGTCTGCTTCGCCGCGCGTTCCAGCACATGGTGTTCGACCAGCCGGAAGTTGCGCTTGTGGGACCGGAAGAAGAAGTCAAACGCATCGCCCAGGATCGGAATGGCGCCCAGGCCCGCATCGGTGACGAGATTGACGAGAATCTGCGTGTGCACATGCCAGGGCAGGCGCAGCCGCACCGAAGTTGCCAGCGCTGCGCCGCCCGTCACCAGCGTCACCGCGTCGCCGGCCACGGGTATGAGGCCGACCAGCGCGTCGGCGCCGAATTTCACGCCCATCACTTCGAACTGCGAATCGAGAAGCCGCGCCAATGAGCGCAGCGCCTTCAATTCTTCCTCCACGGTGCGCCCGCTTTCGAGGCGTACCTGCAGCAGGGCTTCATCGGCAACGGCGGTCTTCAGGCCCAAGTTCGCTCTCCTGCATCGCGCCTCATGATTGCACACAAGAACAAAGCCTGCGACAGGACTTCGCCATGACGACCGGACCCGTTTTCAAACTGCTGACCGAAGGCGACTGGGCCCTGGCCGAAGCCTCGGGCGCCACCGATACGGCGCTGGATAGAGCGGACGGATACGTTCATCTGTCCACCAACGCGCAAGTGCGCGAAACGGCCCGGCGGTATTATTCCGGGCAGGCGCGCGTGCGGCTCCTGCGGTTCGATCTTGCAACGCTCGGCGATATCCGCTGGGAGGAAAGCCGGGGCGGGGACTTGTTTCCGCACCTTTATGGCGCGCTGGAGATTGCCAGGGCCACGGGTAGCTGGTGGCTGGCGCCGGGGCCGGACGGCGCGCCCGTCATTCCGGAGGACGTGTGATGCTGGCAGATCTTGGCGCCAAGGCAATCCGCCTGCTGCCGCCCGAGGCGGCGCACAATGCAACCCTCCGCCTGCTGACGAAGGGGATCGGCGTGCCCGCGCGGGCGCCTGCGTTTCCTTCGGGCCTGTCGGTGACGCTGCCCAAGTCCGGATTGAAGCTCGCCTCGCCCGTGGGGCTCGCCGCCGGGTTTGACAAGAATTGCGAAGTGCCGGAAGCGATGGCGCGGTTCGGTTTCGGCTTTGTCGAATGCGGCACGGTCACGCCGAAGCCGCAGGCGGGCAATCCGAAGCCGCGCTTGTTCCGTCTTGAGGAAGACCGTGCGGTGATCAACCGGATGGGCTTCAACAATTACGGGCTCGACTATTTCGTCCGCCGGCTCGCGAAGTGTTCACCCGGGGTGCCGGTGGGCGCAAATGTCGGCGCCAACAAGGATTCGGAAGACCGCACGCAGGACTATGTCACCGGCATCGAGGCGGTGGCGCCGCATACGGATTATATCACGATCAACATTTCCTCGCCCAACACGCCGGGCCTGCGCGGCTTGCAGGACAAGGCCTCGCTGACCGCGCTGCTGACGCGTTGCAGGGCGGCAGACCGGAAAGGCAAGCCGGTCTTCCTGAAAGTGGCGCCGGATCTCGATGCCGAGGCGATTGCCGACATCTGCGGCGTGGTGCGCGGGGAAGGGGCCTGGCTGTCGGGCCTGATCATCTCCAACACGACGCTGGCGCGGCCATCCACGCTGCAGGACGATCAGAAAACCCAGGCGGGCGGCCTTTCGGGCGCGCCGCTGTTTCATCCGTCCACGGCGGTGCTGACGCGGTTTGCCCGCGAGCTTCGCGGCGAGTTCGACCTGATCGGCGCGGGCGGCATTGCGTCCGGCGCAGACGCGTACCGCAAGCTGCGCGCCGGGGCGCATGCCGTGCAGCTTTACTCGATGCTGGTCTATGAAGGCCCCGGCCTTGCGGCGCGGATTGCCGGTGAACTGGACGCCGCGCGGGCGAAGGACGGCTTCGCGTCGATTGCCGAGGCGACCGGGAAAGATCTCTAGCCGATGGAATCCACGCGCACCGCGACGCAGCCGTCCACGGCCGTCATCGCGATGTAGGTATACTTCACGTTCCGGGCACTGACGAATTCCTGCCAGGCCTTGTACTCGTGGTGGCGCCAGCTCGGATAGTTGAAATACTCGTCGAACATAACGACCGAGCCTGGAACCAGCCGGTCGCCGGCCAAGTCGAGGATGATCTTCGTGCCGCCATAGAGGTCGCAGTCGACATGCAGCAGGCTGATCCGGCCGGGATGGGCGGCGAGGAATCCGGGGAGCGTCTTGTCGAACCAGCCGACATGCAGTTTCACGTTTGAGGGCACTTCCGGAAGCTGCTGCTTCTGGGAAAAGGCGCCGCGGCGTTCGAGGTGGCCGGTCCAGTCTTCGGGCAGGCCTTCGAAACTGTCGAAGCCGTGCACCTGGGCTTTGGTGCGCGAGGCGATCTGGCGGATCGAATTGCCGCCGGCGACGCCGAACTCGAGGAACAGGCCGGCGGGCGGCGCGCGTTCCATCAGGAAGGCGATATAGGCCGGGTAGCTCTCGAAGATCATCGCCTCGGGCATGTTGGCCTGGGCGTAGTCGGCCGCTTCGTTCAAGGCGCGCAGCTGCAGCTGGTAGAGGAGGTTGCGGCCATAGTTCTTGTAGATGATGCGCCGCATCAACCGCTGTACCAGCGTGCGTTTCTGTTTGGTCGGCGGCGTACGGGCCATGGGGCGCTCCGGTCTTGGCGAAGCGCCCTCTTTAGCGAGCGGTCTGCCGCGCGGCAATCATCAGAGCACAACGACCTGACGGGCGACGGTGCCCTTGTTGTTCTTGAGGTTCTGCATCGCGCCGGTGATGCCGTCGAGGCCGATCCGGTCCGAGATCAGGTCGTCGAGGTGCAGCTTGCCCTGCCGGTAGAGATCGACGAAGCGCGGGAAGTCGATCCGGAACCGGTTCGAGCCCATGACGGCGCCCTGCAGGCGTTTCTCGGTGACAAGGAGTTCGATGCCGGGGATCTCGATGTTCACGCCCGGCGAGATCATGCCGATGATGGTGGCGACGCCGCGCGGGCGGAGCATATGATAGGCCATCTCGGCGGTCTGCTTGCTGCCGACGCATTCGAAGGAATAATGCACGCCGCCCTTGGTGAGTTCCTTGACCTGCTCGATGGCATTGCCGGATTTCGGGTTGACCGTGTCGGTGGCGCCGAAGCGGGTGGCGAGCTGGAGTTTCTCCGGCGAGAGGTCGACCGCGATGATGCGCGAGGCGCCGGCAATCGCCGCGCCGTTGATCGCCGCGAGGCCGACGCCGCCGCAGCCGATGACGGCAACCGTCGAGCCCGGCTCGACCTTGGCGGAATGGAAGACCGAGCCGACGCCGGTGATGACGCCGCAGCCGATGAGGCAGGCGCGGTCCAGCGGCATGTCCTTGTCGATGGCGCAGAGGGCGTTTTCATGCACGAGGATCTGCTCGGCGAAGGACGAGAGGTTCAGGAACTGGCCGACTTTCTCCTTGCCGATGGAGAGGCGCGGGGCTTCGTCCGGGCGGCGCTTGAACTGGTCGCCATTGACAGTGTGGCAGACCGACATGTGGCCGGTCATGCAGTATTCGCAGACGCCGCAGAAGGGCGAGAGGATGGAGATGACATGGTCGCCCGGCTTCACGGCGGAGACCATCGAGCCGACCTGTTCGACGACGCCGGCGCTTTCGTGGCCGAGGATCACGGGCATCTCGGTCGGGAAATTGCCGTCCCAGAAGTGCACGTCGGAGTGGCAGACGCCAATCGCCTTCAGGCGCACGAGCACTTCGCGCGGGCCGGGCTTGGAGATGGTGACGTCCTCGATCGACAGAGGCTTGTTGGCCTCCCGCATCACGGCAGCTTTCATGGCGTGTTTCCTCCGGTTTTATGTCCGCCTGTGTTCAGGCTGTTGCGCCAAGTGTCGCGCAAGGTGGGGGCATTGACCAGAGTGACGCTGCGTTAGCTCGCCATCGCCTTCAGGGCAGTGCGGGTCGCGTCATCCGCCGGAAACAGGAGTTCGAGGCGCAGGTCGCGGATGGTGACGTCTTCGCTGGTGCCGAAATGGGCGATGGTGGAGAGGAAGCTCAGCTGGCCGCCGGGCACATTGATGATCAGCGGCACGATCGGGCGGCGGGGCGCGCCGCCGGGCAGGCGGTGGCGCAGGCTGGCGGCATCGAGGGCGGTGAGGAGGTCTCTGAGGACCGGGTCGCCTGCCGCTTCAAGGGCTTCCAGGGCGATGCGGCCGCGCATCTCGTGGACGACTTCGGGGAGGTTCGCGATCATCGCTTCGGCGACGGGATTGTCCGTCAGCATGCGGACGAGGCTGGTCTCGCCGGTCTCCACTTGCAGCGGCGTAAGCAAGGCGGCGGCGGCGGCATTGGTGCCGCGCACGCGCCAGTGACGGTCGCACAGGATGGCGGGCCAGGGGGCGTGCCGGTCCATCATTTCTTTCAGTATGGCGCGGAAAGGTCCGAGCGCGTCGGAGTCCAGCGGCGAGGCGGGGAAGACGGCGGCATAGCCGGCCGCCTGCAGCAGCGCGTTCTGACTGCCGAGGGGGAGGGTCAGGCCTTCGGAGATTTGCAGCACCATCTCGCGGCTGGGTTTGGCGCGGCCGGTTTCGAGGAATGAGAGATGGCGGGCGGAGACGTCGCAATCGAGGGCGAGGTCCAGCTGGCTCATCCGGCGCGCCGCGCGGAAACGGCGCAGGAGGGCGGCAAAGGCATCGCTTTCGGTGGCGGGCAGGGCGGGGTCACGCAGGCTCATGGAAGCATGCTCGCAGGCACGCGCGCGCGAGTCCATGACCTCGCAGGTAATTGCGCAGCTTACGCCGCCGGGGCGAGGATGAGGCAACATCAAGACAGGAGCGACGCATGACCGGACTTTGGAAAACATGGATCACCCTCTGGTGCTGGGGTGTCATTCTTTTCGGCGCGGTGCTGGCGACGGCAGGGCTTCCGGCCACGGAGGGTATCGCGGGCCTTGCGTTCAGCCTGATCGGCGGCGCCGAGGTGGACGCGGGTTATTTTGATCCGCCGGGCATGCGGTTTTCGGTCGCCCTGATGGGCGCCGTGACACTCGGGTGGGGCTTCACCATCCTGTTCCTGCTGCCGGCAATCCATGCGGCCGGCGCACCCGCCTGGCGGGGACTGACGGCAGCGATGCTGATCTGGTTCGTGATCGACAGCGCATTCTCGGTCTCAACCGGTTTTGCGCTCAACGCGGTGTCGAACACCGTGCTGGTGATCCTGCTCATGGTGCCGCTGCTGGCCAGCGGCGCGCTGAAATCCGCTCACTGATCCCCAGGCCAAGGAGACCTGACATGACGACGACCCAGATGTCTGCCGCAGAAACGGTGCATGCCTTTCTCAATGCCGTGACGGCGTTCGACTATGACGCCGCAATGACGCTGATCTCGGAAGGCTGCGAATACGAGAACATGCCGATGGGCAAGGCCATTGGCCCGGCCGGGGTGCGCGGGGTGCTGGAGCCTTTCTTCTCGCCGACGCTGGAGAACGAGTTCCTGATCCTCCGGGAGCTGACGAACGGCAATGCCGTGTTCACCGAGCGGCTTGACCGCCACCGCCTCGCCACCGGCTGGGTCGAGTTGCCGGTGGCGGGCGTCTGGGAGGTCGAGAACGGGCTGATAACCGCCTGGCGCGAGTATTTCGACGCCGCAACGATCCTCTCGAAATGGCCTGCGCCCTAGCGGGTCAGTATGTCGGGGCCGGGATCAGCCCGAGGGCGCGGCCCATGACGTGGAAGATCTCGTTCTGCTCGATCACGCCGGTGACGAGATTGGCGCCCGGACCGGAGGCGAGGGCGGCCACGTCCTCGCCGGCATGGGTCTCCGAGCCGAGCGGAACGAGGGCCGGTTGGCGGAAATCCGGCGCCTGGGTGTCGACGCTGGTCAGGTCCTCGCGGCCGCAAGCGAGAATGTCCTTGCCGTCCTTGTCCTTGCCGGTCACGCGGCAGGCGCCGGGACCGTTGGCATAGCCCAGCGTCGTGTACGGAAGGCCGTCAGCGCCCATGGAGCCGCCTTCGCCGCCCATTCCCGAGACGGATAGGCCGAGGATCGGGTTGTTCCGCTGCGCGTAGCCCGCAATTGACAGCGTATGCGAATGGTCGGCAGTGACGATGATCAGCGTCTCTTCCGGATTGGTCATTTCGAGCGCGGTGGCAATCGCAGCGTCGAAGGCCATCGCGTCTTCCAGCGCGCGGATGGCATTGCCGGCATGATGTCCGTGGTCGATGCGTCCGCCTTCGACCATCAGGACATAGCCGTCTTCGTCCTGCGACAGGCGCGTGATCGCGGCGCGGGTCATGTCGGCGATGTGCGGCTCGCCCGCCTTGTCGGCTTCGCGGTCGAGTTCGTACTGCATGTGGGACGGCTCGAACAGGCCGAGGAGCTTGACGCCGGTGGTGAAGTCGGTCGCCTCGAAGCCGGCCTTGTCGAAGACATACTTGTGGTCAGGCGACTTGGCGGTCCATTCTTCGGTGAGGTTGCGGCCGTCGGCGCGGTCGCCGGTCTTGCCGGCATACTCCGGGTCCGGTGTTTCCTTGGTGAGGAATTTCGAGCGGCCGCCGCCAAGGAGGATGTCGAAGCTGCCTTCCGGCCATTCGATCAGCTGGCGGGCGATATCCTTGCAGGTATCCGAGGAGGCGCCCTTCATGTCGGTGTCGGCTTCCCAGTCGCGCAGCGGCACCTTGGCATAGGCAGCGGCAGGCGTGGCGTGGGTGATGCGGGCAGTCGAGACGAGGCCGGTGGAGAGGCCGGCGCGGGCGGCGAGTTCGAACAGCGTTTCAACTTCCGTACCCGGAACACTCGCGCAGTTGCCATAACTGACGCTGCTGTTGACGCCGAGCACGCCCGACAGCGTCTTGATGCCGCTGACCATCGCGACGGCGGTGCCGGCGGAGTCCGAAACCTGGAAATTATGGCTGTAGGTTTTCGACAGGGCAGACCAGGGCAGAGTGTCCATTGCGAGGATGTGACTCTCGCCGTCTTCGCCGGCGGACTGGCCGGCATAGATGCGCGCGGCAGTGATCGTGGAAATGCCCATGCCGTCACCGATGAAGAGGATGACGTTCTTCGCGGGCTTTGCGCCGCGCGCCGCGATGCGGGCGTCCACGGCGGCGGCGGCGCTGGTGTAATAAGCATCGGCGGACTGGACTGGCAGCGCGGCTTCGCGGGCCGGGGCGAGGTCTGCGGCCGGTTGCGGGGCGGCGGCCTCCGGCGGGGTCGCGCAGGCGGCGAGAACGGCGAGGCTGGCGGCGAGGGCGGCAAGGGATGGGCGCATGGAACGGCTCCGGTCAGAATCTGTCCTGACGCCATACCCCAGCTTTGTGACAGTTGCGACCCGTTACGGGGCGGGCAGGGGGCGGGTGCGCTGTTTCTGCTGGGCGAGCCAGACGGCAACGAGGATCGCGGCGGCGCCGGCGGCCTGGATCGTGGTCAGCGGCTCCTTGAACAGGGACCAGGAGATCGCGGCGGCGACGACGGGCTGGGCGAGGACAAGGATGCCGGCGACGGCGGTGTCGGTGGAGCCGAGACCGGAGATGATGAGGCCTTGCCCCGCCACCTGCACGACGATGGCGAGGGCGAGCGGCACGAGGAAACCGGCGGGCGTTTTCGGCATGAAATCCTCGCCCGAAAACAACACGACGAAAAAGGCGAGGGCGGATTCGAAAACGCTGAGCCAGAACATCGCTTCAAGGCCGCCCAGCGTGCGGCGGGCGAGTTTCGAGAACAGCATGTAGAAGGAGACGAAGACGGCCGCGGCCAGCGCGAAGAGATCGCCGCGCAGCGCGCCGGGATGGGAGCCGTCGCCGCCGAGTGACAGGGCCGCAGCGCCGAGAATGGCGAGACCGGCAGCGAAGGCCCAGTTGAGGCCTGGGCGTTCCTTGAGGAAGGCCCAAGCAGCGAGACCGACGAGGACGTTGCCGAGATTGACGATGAAGGTGGCGTTGGACACGCTCGTCATAGTCAGGGCCCAGTGCCAGAGCGCCATGTCGAGCGTGAAGAAGAGCGCCGCGAGGAACACGGCGATGTTGGGTTTCGCAGGCAGGCGGCGGTCGACCGCGAGGACCAAGACCAGCAGCATCGGCACGGCGAAGAGGTAGCGCCAGAAGGCGATGGCCTGGGGGCCGAGTTCGTCGAGGCCGAGGCGCAGGCCAATCGGCGCGAAGCCGAGGGCGATGCCGCCGCCGAGCACCATCAGCGGGCCGAGCCAGGGGCGCGGCTGGAGGACGGGGCGAGGCTGGGGAACGGCGTTGGTCATGCGGCGCGGGTCATCGCGCGAATATCGTCCGGCGTCATCCCCTCTTTGCGGTAGTCGGCGAGGCTCTTGTCGCCGAAGCGTTTGGAGAGCTTCTTGCCGTCCGGGCCCAGGATCAGCGGATGGAAGCGGTAGACGGGCGAGGGCCAGCCCATCAGTGCCTGAAGCAGGACGTGGATGGCGGTCACTTCGCGCAGGTCCTCGCCCCTGATGACGTGGGTGATCACCTGAAGCGCATCATCATGGCAGCAGGCGAGGTGGTAGCTCGTCGGCGTGTCCTTGCGGGCGAGCACGACATCGCCGAACCGGTCCGGCCGGGCGGGAACGGGGCGGGGGCCAGCGGGGGTCCATTCGGTATAGGCGAGGTCGCGGTAGCCCGGACCGAGGGCGTCGCGCGCGGCGTCCAGCGACAGGCGCCAGGCATAGGGGGCGTTGTGGGCGAGGCGTTCAGCCTCTTCCGCCGGGCCGAGGGGGTGGCTGACTAGGCCGCCTTCGTCCGGATCGGCCCCGGCGGGCAGGCGGGCGGCGATCTCGCGGCGGGTGAGAAAGCATCGATAAACCAGCCCCCGGGCGCGAAGGGCGTTGAGAACTGTGCTATAGTCCGCGAAATGGTCTGACTGACGGCGCACCTCGCCGCTCCAGTCCAGTCCCAGCCAGGCAAGGTCTTCCAGAAGGGAAGACTCGAACTCCGGGCGGCAGCGCGTCTGGTCGATATCCTCGATCCGGAGCCGCACTTCACCGCCTTCGGTCCGGGCCGCGTCCCAGACCGCAAAAGCGGAGGCGGCATGCCCAAGATGCAGGCGGCCGGTGGGGGAAGGGGCGAAGCGGGTGCGCAAGGCGGGCAGAGTCCTGAGAATACAGAGTTTCACTGTTGCAAGGATTTGGTAAGAAACGTATCGCCTTGAGGCATTAGAGGGTAGCTGAGATGTTGATTGCCGGTTGGCTTGAGACAGCTGATAAGTGGTTGAAAACCAACGTGCCGGGCGCCGAATGGCTGGCCCTGTTCGGCGCTGCCGTGGCAGTGCTGGGCGCGCTTTACCTTGTCTACAAGCTGATGCGGGGCCTCGGGCGCCTTGCCAGCGCCGTCTCCAATGGCAGCCGCGCGGCCCGCGCCAAGGCCAGCAAGACCCCCGGTTTCCGCATCCTTCTTGCCCGTCCGGCCGGCTCTGCGAGCGGGCGGACCGCCAAATGGCTCGGCGGCGCATTGACGCGCCACCTGCCGGTTTTCTCGTTCGGCGCGCCTTTCTCACTGGTCCCGATGGGCCCGATCAAGGGCGGTCTCGGCACTGCCTCGGTGGCGCAGGCGCGCAAGCGCATGGCCAAGGCCGATGCAGACCTGTTCGTCTGGGCGAGCCGCCAGGGCAAGGGCGAACGCGGCCTGGAAGTGCACGGCCTCAGCCGCGGCGGCGGGCTCTCGCCGGCCGATGCGCGCTTGTTCACCATCGCGCTGCCCGGCGCGCGCAAGGCGCAAACCGAAGATGTGGCGCGCCTCGCGGCCTACCTGATCGCCAAGCACCTGCAGCCAGCCCTGTCCGACCCGCAGGCCTTCCGCGTCGAGAAGATCCGCGACCTGGCCGGCGAACTCGACAGCGTGCTGGCGAACGAACTTCCTGTCTCCCAAACCCTCCGCAACGAGATCGAAGCCGATTTCTGCGCCGCCGGTGTCCGCGTGGCCGAGGAACTCGGCGAACTGTCCGCGCTCGACAAGGTCATCGCGATGCGGCGCCAGCACCTCGAAGCGGCGACAATGACGGCGGATACCGGACGCATCATCCAGGCGAAACTGGAACTCGGCCGCGCGCTGATCGTGCGGGCCGAAAAGCAGTTCGACCAGGTCGTGGTCAAGGAAGCCATCAGCCACCTGGCGCAAGCCGTCGAAGGCCTGCGCGGCGACCCGGTGATCCAGCGCGCGCAATCGGCCTCCGACGCGCTGTTCAAGGCGCAGGCGATGATCGAGTCGCGCAAGCGGTTCTCGCTGAACTTCGGTTCGTAAGGCGGGGTTTATCCCGCCATTTCACGAAATCTGGACAGGAGCGGCGGGATAAATCCCGCCCTACGCCTTCACCTGCGGCAGCGGGCAGCTGACGCCCGTGCCACCGATACCGCAATAGCCGTTCGGGTTCTTGGCGAGATATTGCTGGTGATAGTCTTCCGCTAGGAAGACATCGCCGCGGGGGCCGAGCTCGGTGGTGACCGGGGCGCGGTGGCCGTTGGCGGCGAGTTCGGCTTTATAGGCGGCGATCATCTCGCGCGCGGCGCGCTCCTGCTCCGGCGTCGTGAAATAGAGGGCCGAGCGGTATTGCGTGCCGACATCGTTGCCCTGGCGCATGCCCTGGGTCGGGTCGTGGCTTTCGAGGAACAGCTTCATCAGGTCCGCGAAGGTGACTTCAGCGGGGTTGAAGATGACCTCGACGATCTCGGTATGGCCGGTGCCGCCGGAGCAGACTTCTTCATAGGTGGGGTTCGGGGTGATGCCGCCGGCATAGCCGACTCGGGTCAGCCAGACGCCATTGGTCTGCCAGAAGATCCGCTCGGCGCCCCAGAAGCAGCCGAGACCGAAGACGGCGGTCTCGTATCCGGCCGGGGCATCCGCCTGGATCGGGCGGCCATTGACGAAATGGGCCGCAGCGGTCGGGATTGGTTTCGAGCGGCCGGGCAGGGCGGTATCACGGGTTGGCAGGGCAGCGGGCTTGCGGGAGAAGAACATCGGCTTTGAGTCCCTTGTTGTGACCGCAGATATGGGCACGAACGTCCAAAGCGGCAATCACAAGCTTGCGACCGGCCCCATCATCCGTTATCTGCTCCCCCTTCGCCGCCTGCGGCGTACGGAGAGGTGGCCGAGTGGTCGATGGCGCACGCCTGGAAAGTGTGTAGACGTTAACGCGTCTCCAGGGTTCGAATCCCTGTCTCTCCGCCATATAGCATTGTTTTAATTGATATTTTTATTGAAAAATGGCTCCTAGTGCATTCGCTAGTGCATTCGTGTTTTTTGGGCCGTGCGCTATTCCCTTCAACGAGGCGCGATCCGGTTCTGTGAAGCATCCCAAGTGTTACGCCCCGGCACGGACCGTTTCGTTGCAGCCCCCGGGTCTCTTGCGCGCGCAATCGCCAACTCCATTGGCGATAAGTTGCGGGCACGAGCGCGGATCGTCTTGAGGCGCTTACTCGCAGCGAAGAAACGCCGGCCTTCGGAAATCGACACAACGAAGCGAGCCCGATTGCGACCGGGTCAAAATGGCGGCCGTGTTTCGAACTGTTTCGCCGCGGTGCGGTGCCTCAGAACGAACTCTCCAAATATGGGGACCGATCGTCCGCTATCGAGCCGGACGGACAAACTTCCCGCTGGAAATGCGCGAGTACTCCAAAGTGCCGAACGGCAGCAATCTGGGCGATGGCAGACGAAGTCTCGTTTATGCTATCCGGCAATTCATCGCCGTCTTGCGACACTGACACTCATGGAGTTTTCTTCTCTGCTGGAATAGTTTTGCAGCATGGCCGAAGAGACCCCAGAGGCAAAACCAACGACATACGTGTTTGGCGAAAACGGCGCCGTTATTAGCCACGCTACGCCGGCCGCACCACTCGAAGTCCCCAGCCCGCTCAAACTGCGCCACAAGTATGCGTTGCTCTGGGCCTAGGTCATTGCCGGCCCGCTGAATCCGGTCCTTGCCTGTTGGGCAAACCCCTATGCTGGTGGTCACTTCGGAGCTGACTGGATGGGCACATGGATGCTGATCGGCGCGCCGTCTGCATTCGGGGCGGCCATGGTCGCGGCGGCGTTGCGAAAGGGTGCAGTAAGCCTTCGGCGAATATTTGCCTTGAGCATCGGCTATGCCCCGCTGGCGATCCCGGTCACTCTGATGTTTCTGGGCGCTTTGGGCGCCATGGAGCAATCCATTCGTCGAGATGAGAGCTTGTTGACGATTGTGTTTGCAACGCTCGTCGGCGCTGGCGGAGGTGCGCTGATGACGTTTGCATTGCCCATACTGTTTTACGGTGCGGGGATGCTGCTGGCTTTAGCCTTTTCCATCCCCGCCGGAATTGCCTGCGCGCTTGTGTTTCGCCTCATCGCATTCGAGCGGGTTACTCCGGCGCCGCGGTTACCAGTGCTTGGCTGACCTGCCCCATGAATTTCGAGCCAAAGTCTCGTTTCATAGCGACGGGCGGTTTAGGGCTATCGACTGTCGTGGGGTGCCCTTTTTTCGTGTCTTTTGCTGCTTCGAAAACGGCGGATCGAGGGATCGGGACGGGATGTCAAGCGGCGCCCGCTGCTTCCTATCTTACCCTTTTATGCCGGGAACTCGCTCGATGTGCCGGTAGCAAGCGCGCCGGTGCATCCGACCTCAGAGCCCTTTCAATTCGCAGGCCTAGTCAGCTGTTCGTACAAAACCTGCGTCTCAAGCAGGTTTGCAATCCGAAGTCCGATTTCGATGACATCGAAAGGCTTGGACAGAAAATCTTTGGCCCCGACAGCAAGCGCCTTCCGTCGCGCCTCGATTGTCGTGTCAGCGGTTAGCACAAGGACCGGTCGATACTGGTGTGGTAAAGTTTGCCTGCGGAATGCATCCAGCAATTGATAGCCATCAAGGCCAGGCATCATCAGGTCTAGCAGGATCAGATGCGGGTCGAACTCAATCAGCGTTTCAACAGCCAAGAGCGGGTCGGAGAGGAAGCGCAGGTTATCGTATCCTTCCCGTTCCAAAATTGTCTGGAGCAAAAGGAGATTGGCGTCCTCATCATCAATCACGAGGATGCGGCGAGTCAGGAGAGTTTCGATGTTCACGACGTTCATTGTGTTGATTCTGTAATTGGTTGCGGGCCGATCGACGGCGTATCCAAGCCGTCAGGAGGTGACTTGCAAACAGGCAAAGTGAACCAGAAAATTGCCCCTCTTTCAGGTGCATCTCGATTTCGGAAACCAATTTCACCGTTCATCGACTGCACAAGCCGTTTGGAAAGTGCAAGCCCTAGTCCGGTGCCCTCTATTGCCTTGGAGCTTTGGCTTCCAAGCCTGTCGAACGGTGTGAACAAGCGGGGAACATCCTCTTCGCTTACTCCCGGACCGTCGTCACTCACCTCGATTTGAATTCGGTTATCCAATAACCGGGCAGATAGCAGGATCCGGCCGCCCGTGGCTCCATACTTTGCCGCATTCGTCAGCAGGTTCAGGACAACTTGAATGACGCGCCGCCGGTCACCGAGAATTTTTATTTCGCCAGCAGGAAGTTCGACGGCCAGATCGGCCCCTGAAGGCGCAACGGCGGGCTGCGCCAGCGCGCGGGCTTCCTCCAGCACTTCGGCGAGAATGAGCATCCCAAGTTCGACATCGTCGCCTCCGGCTTCAATACTCGAAATATCCAGCAAGTCGGTAATCAGGGAAAGAAGGTGGTGGCCTGCTTTCAGGATCTGCCCAATCGCAAGCTTGTGACGACTATCAAAGTCGCTCTGATCCAGTTCGAGAATCTGGGCAAAGCCAAGGATGGCGGACATCGGCGTTCGTAGTTCATGGCTCGTGCGCGAAAGGAACTCGCTCTTCGCCCGGCTGGCCGCGATCGCCTCTCTCTGAGCCGCCATCAAAGCTTCTTCCGAACGTTTGCGATCCGTCATGTCGCGAGTGACTTTGGCATAACCCCTCAGCGCCCCACCCTCGTCGAACAGCGCAGTGATCACGACGTTAGCCCAGAACTTTGTGCCGTCCTTACGGACGCGCCAGCCTTCATCTTCTGCGCGGCCATCTCGGCGCGCGCGCGCAAGCATAGCTTCCGGCAGAAAACCACGGGTCTCGTCGGGATAGAAACGACCGAAGTGGGCACCCAGAATCTCATCGGCGGCCCATCCCTTGATCCGCTCGGCGCCTGCATTCCAAGTAGCAACAAGCCCTGCCGGGGTAAGCGCGAATATCCCATAATCCCGTACGCCTTCGACGACGAGACGGAAGCGTTCCTCTCCGTCTCGCAAGTCCTTTTCGCGCGCCCGCAAGAGCGCACTCGCAGAGTTCAGCTTGCGAGCGAGCTGCCCGATTTCGTCAGCTTCATCCGGCAACGGATCAAGCACTTCTCCGCGCTCCAGCTTTTCAGCGTTCGCTTCAAGCAGCTGAACCCGCCGGACGATACCATTGGAGAAAAGCAAAATTCCGGCGAGACTTCCGAGCAGGCCGACGACCGCGCTGATGCCGGTCATCCAGAGAAAGCCTGCGCGGTCAGATGCGACATCCGATCGTCGGCGATCAAGCACTTGTTGCTCAAGCCTTTGAATCTCGTCGATCTGAAGGCGCAGTTCATCCAAGACAAATCGGTTCGATGCCAAAGACTCGCGCACAGCTTCCATCCGCGCATCCGGCTCAACATTCGATCCGGCTAGTTCGGAAAGCGTTTCTAGACCCGCCAGCTTTTTGTCTGACAGCGACAGAAACTCGCTGAAAGCTTGCCTGACACCTTGGTCCCGGATGGACGTATCGAGGCGCGCCAGCGTCTCGGGTAGCAGGACCTGTGCCTCGCGAAGGGGCGCCAGAGCCCGGGTTTCGCCGGACAGGACATATTCCCTTACGCCGCTACCAGCTTCGGCCAAAAGCGCGTGGACCTGGTACATGTCCCTTTGAATGGCGAAAGCACGCCTCACTTCGTCCTCGGCGCGGGCTTCTGCGTCAAAAGCAAAATAAAGCGCGAGCAACGACCCTATTAGGATGACCAGAGGCAACGCAATGACCACCAACCCTTTACCCGTCAGCGACAGATCGGCCCATGCCAGCGGCAATCGACTTGGCACTACTGGGCGCAGGGGCGCCAATGGAGCGGAAGGTTCCGGCATCTGCTAACGTCTCGTTTCCCGCCAGCGCGTCACCATGACGGCAGCCTGGGTGCGGTCTGCGACGCCGAGTTTGGCAATCACGCGCTCTACATGGACTTTGACAGTGGCGGGGCTGATACCAAGCTCGCGGGCGATGGCTTTGTTGGTGAGACCTTGCGCAATCCGGTCAAGAACTTCGCGCTCCCTGTCCGTCAGCCGGTCTATCGCGCCTGAGTCCGGGGCCTCTCGGTTGGATCGCATAAGAATGGTGGACAACAAGGCCGCTGGAATCGCTGTCGCTCCGGAAAGCACCTGTTGTACTGCTGTCCGCAGCTCGTCCAAACTTGCGTCTTTCAGGACATAGCCCGAAGCTCCCGCCTGCAGCGCGGCGCGGACATAGTCTGGATCGTCATGAAGTGTCAGCATCATGATGCGCGCACCGAGGCCCAGATCCGAGATGCGGCGGGCAGTTTCCAGACCGTCGATCCCCTCTCCCAGCCGGATGTCGAGCAGGACGAGATCTGGTCTTGTCTCGGTCACGCGCGAAACGGCTTCTTCCCCGGTCCCAACGGCTTCGACGACCTCGTACCCCGAAGCAGAGAGCGCCGAACGAAGCCCTTCGCGGGCCAGCGCGTGATCATCGACAATGATGATTCGTTCGCCTGGCATGATCAGCCTTGGTCACCAGCTGATGCGAATACGACCACACCGCCGGCCTCATGGGGACGAACCGTCAGCGACCCGCCAAGCGCCATCATACGTTCTGACATGACCTCGATGCCGATATGCTGCCCGTAGTCATCGGACGGGGTGTTTGCAGCAAAGCCGCGGCCAAAGTCCCGGACCCGAAGCGTCGTCGCCCCCTTGCCCGGCTCGGCTGTCAGATCGATTTCGACGCGGCACGGCCCGCCAGCATGCTTCCGGATATTGGTCAGGGACTCCTGCGCAACCCGGAAAAGCGCCGTCGCGACAAGCGGCGGCCATTGCCTTTCGCCCGACACCCTCAGATCTACCTCGTATCCCTCCGTGCGCAGACTGTCGGCGATTCCGGACAACGCAGCTGCAAGGCCGAGGTCATCCAAAGCCGTGGGACGCAGCCCTGAAATCACCCGGCGCAGCTCACGGACCAGGCCCTGGGCAACGTTCGCCAGTTCAAGATCAGCGTTTGACACCCCAGGATTGTCGGCATTGCGCATCTCGAGCCGCCGGAAGAGCGCGCTCGCCGTTTGCGCGACGCCGTCATGAAGTTCTCCGGAGACGCGTCGCCGCTCATCTTCCTGCGCCCTGAAAAGCTGGTCTACCACTTGCTCAAGCCGCTTTTCGCGTTCCCGCAAGGCCTCAAGCAGGTTTTCGCGCTCCCGATCATGAGCGACGCGCTCGATTGTCGCGGCGATCAGCTGACAGAGCAGAGCAAGGGTCGCTTCGTCTTCTGCTTCCATCGGGGAGGCCGGGCTGCGCGGGCTCAGAACCAGCGTTCCCACGCGCCTTGCGTCAGCGCCAGGCGCAATCAGTGCGTAACCCTCGGCGTCCGCATCGAACGTAATAGCGCCGGAAACGTGACCTGAAAAATAAGCGGCCTGACGTGCGCTGACGTCCAGGATATCGTCAAGATTATCGCTTGTGGCGGTTGCCAGATCGCGGCCCGCCTCAATGACCAGTCGCAGGCGGGCGGACCGAGCCTCGGACGAGCGATAGAGTTCGCGCAGCGAGCTGATGCTGTCGAGGAAACCGGGGACGGGTGCGGGACCGAGAGACATCGCACCTATTTAGGGGCGTTCCGGCCTTCGGCATAGGCCATTCGGCCTAAGCCGACAGGCTAACCCAACTGACAGAGTTCAGCGCGACGCATCGGTGCCATCTGGCTGTCACGAGCACGATAGCTCGGCGCCCAGCCGCTCTGTTGGGCTTCAATCGAAAGGAAGTCACATGTTCTCTGCTCCAAAAAAGGCGTTCGCCGCTCTCCTCGTTGCGCCCGCTCTTGCCTTTGTCCCGGCTGCCTGCGCCACGCCCACCACGGCGACGCAAGCCGCTACGCCAGCCGTCGTATCGCAGACCGCGGTTCCAGCCGCTGCAGCCATTACTGAGGCCGATGTGATCGCCGCCCAGAATGCCTGGGGCAGCGCCCTCGTCGCAATCGCAACCGCCTACGACACCAAGGGCTATGACGACGCCCGCAAAGTCGCCGAAGGCGTGATCGACTCCGCTTACGGCTACGCCATGGTGCCGGTTCTCTTCAAACCGACGCTTGCCGCCCCGCCGACAACCTTTCGCACGACCCGCGACGGAGCGCTGGCATACTTCGTCGGTCAGGATGCAAATTATCCGGGCGATAGCGGCTTTGCCCTCAAGGGCTGGCGCAGCTTCGAGATCGACAATGCCGCTATCTTCATTGATGGCGACACGGCAATCTCGATGGGCAATGTCCACCTGACTGACAAGGACGGTAACAAGACCACAGTTGACAAGACCTGGGGCTGGACGCTCGGCGATGACGGCAAGATGAAGATCGTGCTCCATCATTCGTCGCTGCCCTACAGCGCCAACTGAGGCGTTCAGCGCACCCGTGACCCGCCTGCCTCCTCCCCGGCAGGTGGGTCATTTCTGTTTTAAATAGCGTGATTCGGATACTTAAAGCATGCGCTCCATCTTCTACACTCTCACCCTTGCCGGTTGCTTCATTGCCGCGCCAGCGAACGCTCAATCTCTTACAGGCAATGTTGGCTCCGCCAGCATCACCGCTGGTGAACGATCCGTCGAATTCCGGACCGGTTTCGACGACGAAGGCAACGCCGCCGGAAGGCTTCACTACGATTACGGTCTGAACGACTGGTATCAGGTCCGGGTGATCGGCACGTTTCGTCAACCTGACGGGCAAGACTGGAATTTTTCAGGCCTGACCTTTGAAAACTGGTTCCAATGGAGTGAAGAGGCGGAAGACAATTCCGGCTTCAACGGTGGCCTTCGTCTCACCTACGGCTTCTCTGACGGTCCGGGTCCGGACGAGATAGAAACTCGCCTGACGCTGACCGACAAGTTCGCCGATGTGTGGGAATGGCGCGCAAACATCTTAGCGGAAGTCGAAGCAGGAGAAGGAAGCGAGGGCGGCGTTGCGTTCGAAACCCGTGCTCAGATTACACGGGCGATCAGCTTGAACGCGTTCGGATCCGAAGACTGGCGTCTCGGATTGGAAGCATTCAGTGAGTACGGCAACATCCGCGATATTCCGGGTTTCGAGGATCAGGCGCACCAGATAGGCCCAATTCTGAAAGTCGAATGGGACAACGGCGTTTATCTGCAAACCGCCGTCCGTTCTGGTGTCACACGCGGCGCGGATGACACCATGTTCAAACTGTTCGTTGGCCGGGAGTTCTAAAACTGACAAGACATAGCTGACTTAGATGGAAAGCAACAAAGAGGCGCGCTCCGCTCCAGCGCGCCTTTTCCGTTTGGTCTCGGGCCTCTGGCATCGCGAAACTTACCATCTTTCATAGGCCAACCAGCCTAGGCTTCCTGGCTCGCCTTGTGGCGGACGCAGATCTTCTCGTTGAACACCAAATGCCGGAATGAGCGGAAGGCAACGCCCGGGTGGCAACTCCGCCAGACATGTCATCTCAATAGGAGTTCCCAATGACAAACTTTCGACCGCGCTTAATTTCGGCCGCCCTGATGCCCTTTGCAGTGTTCGCAGGGGCAGCGTCCGCACAAACGTCTGAGGGACGTTTCCAGGTTAAGGGTTTTCTCACCACCGTGCAGCCCGACGCGGCCATTACAGAAGTCAACACCGATCTGATCGGACTCCCGCCAGGCGCACAAACGACCGCCACGGATTCGGTGATCCCAACAATCGCGGCCGAATACTTCTTCTCGCCGAACCTCTCCGTCGAGACGATCTGCTGTGTGACACCGCACGAAGTTGAAGGAGAAGGCGCATTGTCCGGCGCCGCGCTGATCGACGACGTTATCATTCTGCCAGCAACGGTTACGGCGAAGTACCACTTCACCAATTTCGACCGCTTCAAGCCGTATGTCGGCGCAGGCCCGGCCTACTTCTTCATCTTCAACGAGGAAGTCGGTGCGGATGCGGCGGCTCTTGGAGCAACGGAAGCGGACCTGTCGGATGAGTTCGGCTTCGCTCTGCAAGCCGGCGTGGACGTTCCTCTAAACGATCGGGGCCTCGGACTCTCGTTCGATGCCAAGCGCTATTTCATTGACACAACAGCAACGTTCCGCGCGGGCTCGGCGATCGCCTTGCAAACCGAGCATGCACTTGACCCGTGGGTGATTAGCGCTGGCTTGACCTACCGGTTCTGATGGTCCCATCGTGAGCCAGTGAGGCGCCGCGAGGTCAAATTCGCGGCGTTTTTCTGTACCAAAAGCAAGGTTCAAATCCCCATGCCGGACTTATCATCAGCCTCCGTCGCAGAGTTGCTCGCCGCGCTGCGCGACCTGAAGCAACGGGTCGTCCATGAGGCAGGTGAAATATTGTCCGGATGGGAAGCCACGTGCACAATCGGAAAAATCGAATCCAGCGCCCGCAACCTTGCGGCCTATTTAGCGCTTCGCAAGCATGATCTATCCAGTGTTCAGGCAGGGTTGTCAGGTCACGGATTGTCCTCTCTAGGGCGTTCGGAATCCCGCGTCCTTGAAAGTTTGAACGCACTCGAACGCGTGTTGTCCGCCCTGGCAAGTGAAACGCCCTATGTTCCGCCCCAAAGCTCTAAGGAGTTTTTCGCAGGCGACCGCGCAATTGCCGCTCGGACCCGTACCATGTTCGGCCCCGATCCGGCCGGCCCACATACGCGGATAATGGTCACCCTTCCCGCCGAGGCCGCTGACGACGGCGCCCTGATTTCAGACCTTGTGGCTTCTGGTGTCGATGCGTTCAGAATCAATTGCGCACATGACAGCCCCGATGTCTGGAAAAGAACAATTGACTGGATTCGACTGGCTGAGCGTACTCATGACCGGCGACTTCCCATCATGATGGACCTCGCGGGTCCGAAATGCCGTTTGGAACACATTAGGCGACAGAAGAAGCGGTTGTTCGTCGGGGACCGGATTCATGTCACCTCGGGCCACCTCCCGGACCACAGCGAAGAGGTTGCACTCGTAGCGACGATTTCGCTGCCCGAAGTTATCACCCAGGTCAGAGCAGGCAATCAAGTCTGGATTGATGATGGCCGTATCGGGGGGCGCATCGAGAAGGCTGGACAAACTTCTCTAGACTGTATCATCACCCACGCAGACCCCGATGGCGAGAAGTTGAAGGAAGGCAAAGGCATCAACTTCCCAGACTCGCAGCTTTTGATCGATCCGCTGACAGAACGCGATCTGAGAAATCTCGATTTTGTAGCGGAACATGCGGATATCGTGGGATATTCCTTTGTCCAGCGTGTCACAGACATCGACCGACTGGATGCAGAACTTGCGGCGCGCGGCGACAAAGCGTCGGGTCTTTCCGTTGCTCTCAAGATCGAGACGCGTCTTGCGCTGCGAAACTTGCCCGACTTGATGATCGCATCGGCGTCGCAGCGCTCAACAGCCGTGATGATTGCGAGAGGCGATCTTGGAGTAGAGGTCGGGTTCGAGCGGCTCAGCGAAATTCAAGAACAGATCCTTTGGCTATGCCACGCTGCGCATCTGCCGGTCATCTGGGCCACGCAGGTCGCGGAGAGTTTCGTCAAGCACGGCAAGCCGATCCGCGGCGAGGTGACGGATGTTGCGATGGCTCAGCGCGCCGAGTGCGTAATGTTGAACAAGGGTCCGCACATCGTCAGCGGCGCGCAGTTCGTGGACAATATTCTGCGCCGCATGGACGCGCATCAGTTTAAAAAATCAGCAAGGCTTTCACCGATCAACGATTGGACTTCACCCAACACTGACTGAAAGCACCGCCTGTCTGCCCAAGAAGCGGTTGGGGCGGCAGCCGTGAGGCTGACGCCGATGCGCTCAAACTAGCGCACGTGTATTCCTCCCTGAAGAAATCGAGTTGAAAACTAGCATCTCAAGACAGCACGCACAAAGCGGGGCTCGATGGCCGCAACTTGTTAGTCGAGCGGACCAAGGCGCAGGGCGGCTCCCCCTACGCCGTCGTCGCCGCCTTTGCTCATTAAATTCTGATGAACATCCCGAAAACCTCTGAGCGCGTACTTGCACGCAGCCCGGCTCCATACCACTTTTGCATCATGCGGACCGGGCCCCTCTGGCGGCAGCAACCTAGATAGGAAGCTGCTGTGATGTCGGACCGCACCGGGAGAACCGGTGCAGGCTTGGAATTGTCCAAAGCGCTCTGCGTCGCCCTCTCCCGAATGCACACAAGAGGAGAGACCCATGAACTCAAGATACATCAATGCGCTTGTCCGGCGCCATACCGGCGTAGAGCGCCAGATCGAGGACGCGCAGAAATCGCCTTGTCCTGACGCGCTGCTCATCGCTCGGCTCGAAAAGATCCGCCTGCAGTGCCGAGAACAGATGAAGGAGGCGATCACTCAGAAGCGCATCCCAACCAATGGTGACCAGCGATCTCGCTTCCCAAGGGCGTCAGCCAGGCTGACGCAGGCATATCAACCCCAACCCAACGGAGGCGCGTGAACCATGCCGCTTGTGAACTCACCGATCGACGGCGCGCCGATGCGCCAAATCCACCGCTTCGGCATCGAGTTCGATGTTTGCCCCACAACGGGCGGCGTCTGGCTCGACAAGGGTGAGCTTGAAAAGCTCATCGCCCTCGTCAAGGAAGAGGCCTATGAAGAACGAGGTCACCCGAGTGGCGGAGCGACGTTCCGTGCCCGGGCTGTCGATGATGACGAACGGAGCCGTGGCCGTGATGGCGGCCGGAAGCGGTCGAGGCTCAGTGACATCTTCGACTTCTGATCCGTGACCGGCGCTGCTGCCTGACAGCCGGCAGCGCCGGCTGGTCAGCGAAGATCGAGATCGTCTACCTCGAATCAAGATGCGACTGGCGCGGTCGCTAGCGCTCATCTGCGTAGCGCTGCGCACATGAATCCGCATATGGAACAAGGCGGATCTATCGCCGTAAAAGAAAGAAGGAAAACATGATGCGTACTGTTCTGGTGGCCGGTTTCGCATTGGTGCTTACGGCCTGCGGCGATGCGGCCGACCTACAACAAGTGAAGCAGGGCGCGCTCGATCTCGGCGGGCAGGCGCTCGAGGCGGCCAGCGGCGCAGTGGATACCAAGACGGCCTGCGTTCTGGCCGGGCAATCGGAAGTATTCTGCGGCTGCGTGCAGGACAGCCTGGGGCCCGAGATCACCGGTGAGCACCTGCAAGCGCTGAAGAATGTCGTGAGCGAAAGTCTTAGCGGTGAAGGCTTGCCGGCCGCCATCGAGAAAGCCGGCAATGTTGACGCCGAGACCCGCGAGGCATTGGTGCAATGTGCAACAACGGCCGCCGTTGAAGGCGCTATTGGCGAGGCGGGGAACTAGCCTTTCAGCCAATCTGACCGAGCGGCTATTTAGGGCCAGGTCGGCTCCGATCGTCAAACGCAGGGACCGGCAGGGTCGATCCAATCGTGCCGTCTAGCGGCCTCACATACACCAGGCAGGACTCGCCGAGAGCGGTCATTTGCGCCACGCTTGGAGTAAATCGCTGCCAGTCGTATGCGGACAGAGGAACTAGCGCACGTCAAAGCGACGCGGTCATCGACCATCGTACAGTTGATACAGTTAAACGCAGCGAAGCAACCTTAAGCTCAGTCTTTGCGGCTAAACTCCAATCCTCCGACTGGAACGCTACATGGAAAAGTTCGGTTTCCTCCTTTGGATCCTTTTGATCGCACCGGCCGCGTGCGCTCCCGTTTCTAGGGTCGCCGGTTCGCCCGACCAAGCAAGTTTGGGCCATGAGCAGGATTACTTTCCTTCAATTGAAGGGGAGTACGCCATGGGGCCCGCAATATGTGATGACTCTGTTGCGAAGGATGTGTTGATACAAAATGGTGAGTTTTGGGACAAATCCGGATCGATAGAACCTGCGAGATTTCGAATTGACCGAGTCGAAAGCTGGGAAGGAACACGCATATCAGGGCCGGCAGCCGGCACGGCCCGCATTTTTTTAGGGTTCACTGAAGAAGCTGATGGTTCAATTTCCTTAGCAGTTTTTACCGAGGTACCTTCGGAAATCGTCCAACGGGCCAAATCAGAGTCCGGGCTTGCCTCGCCCCAATCCAGCAGCATCAATCACCGTCCGGCATTGCTCTTTTCGCGACTAGCATTTGATAGCCGACCAACAGATGCAGAAATCAGTTCGCGACTCGCAGACGACAGCAACGACGAGTTTTTTGTTCTTGAGTCGTGTTCATAGCCTGAGCTGAGCTCTTCGCGTCCCTCATTCATTTTACGAGTCTAGCCCTTACATGGTTTAAGGTTTGGCTAGGTGTCACAAGTCAGGCTCCTTAGACTTACGACAGACAGCTAAGGGCCAGATGGATTCCGATCATTGATTTAGGTGTCTTACAGGATCGACTCTATCCTGTGGTTCAGTCACATCATCACTAGGCGGAAGATCGTCGAGAGCGGACTCTTAAGCCCGCCGGATTTTACTCGCGACCTCTGCTTCCCTAAGCAACGCAACGAGCGTGCGTCGCCCTTCTTCGGTGACCGGCATTTCCACGCTAGCCGCCCGTTGCCTGATCGACTCTAAGCTTGGATCGGAGAGCGGAACGCTAGTGAACTCATCCCAATCCCAATTGCCATCCGAATCGTTGATAACGCCGCGTAGGTACTGAGCCACTTCGGCCGCCGTTCGTTTGACTGGCCGCTCGAATGGCATCGAAATCAGCTTCACGACAGTCGCGATCGGAATGATGATCGCCGCAGCAACAACGCCAGCCGCGTTGCGCCAAAACGAATTCTCAGGATTGATCCATGTGCGGGTCATGAGTGAAATTTTACTGGATCACACCGCCACCGTAAATGGCAGCTGCGACCTAGGTCGGAATTATGTTTCAGGTTCAGCGACCGGCAGCGTCACCTCAGCTCAGCCGTTCGGCCGTATCAGGGTAACCAGGCCGGAGATCGCCGAAAGGAGACGTTCAGGCGTGTCCGTTACAGACACCTAGCTCAAATGCGTCCGAGCCTTCATTCCTGATCCAGATTAAACTCTCAGTCGTCAGGTCAAAATAAAGGCGAACAACCGAGCAGCCACCGTCCACTATCGGGGGCATGTACTCTTGCGGAGTGGTGAATGCGTTCTTGACGTTTGGCACTGGCGCAGCGCCATCAACCACTCTTGCCTCCGAAGACTTGCGAAGAACGTAAACTCCAGCAATCACCTCGCGCCCACTCACATGATCGTATGCGTAATAGCGATCATAGAGCTCCAACTCTTTGGCCCGCCGTGGCATCACCATCTGGTTCTCGATTGCTCGAACCATGGCCTCAGAAACTGTTTTCTGCGCAAACGCCGACGGCGCCACAGCGAGTGCCGACGTTACGGCGACCAGTGCCACAAGTATCCTGCTCATAAAGGTCGAGTAGCAAGGCTGCCCGCCGCCTACAAGCTTCCGCCAAGAGCCAGGTCGGCTCACTTCGTGCGGTTCAGGGAACGGCAAGGGCACCCCAGTCCTGTCATTCAGCCGCCTCACCATCGCCAGGCTCGACATCGCCGAATCCGGTCATCGACCGCCTGTCGCCGAATGACAGACCGCTGACAATGCTCCAAATGGACGCCGGACCAATCGAGGTTCATGTCACCCCGAAGAACGCATCAAGCCGAGGTCGATTAAAAAGCCCAGCTCGCTCGGAATTCAGAATGAAATATATGGACAAGAAACCACAAGTCGGCTTCCCGTGTACTCAAGGCGGGAGAAAAGTATGGTGGGTTATTTCCTAAGTTTGGTCGGCTTCGGCGCTGTCGCAGCTGCGGCTTGGTCCTACAATTTCTGGCGGGTTTTCGCTTTCGGCCTCGTTGGCACCGTGGCTGTAATGTTTGGCGCCAGCCTCGTCCGCGAGTTTAGCTACGCGGATAGAGCGCTGGGAATGTTGGCAGCCGGCACCGGTCTGATCTGCATTATCCTCGGATCATTTTTCCGACGATATCAGTTGTCAGTAGTGGCAGCCGTTACTGGTGCGTTTCTAATCTTCTTCGGCGCGATCGTTGAGGTTGATGAGTTTATCAGTTATCGAATTCCGAAGCCTGGCAGCGCCGAGTTGGACTGGCTCGCGCTAATTGCTATCCTCCCATTGACTGCTGCGGCGATCTTCGCTCGTTCGCGTCAAGCGCCAATTTTGGCCATGCTTGGACTTTTCTGGATAGCGACTTTCGGGAGCTCCCTTCGCTATTGGGTGTACGACATGCGTTGGGGTGACCCTTTTATCGTACCGGATTTCGCGCTGTACGCCGTCTGGGTCATTCTCTTCCTTGTCTTGTCCTTTTTCTCGCCGCGCCACATCTCCTTCAGGCTGCTAACTTTTGCCGTGTTGGCGCTCGGCATTACTGACATCGCCTGGAACGTTGGCCTCGAAATCGAACGCACGCTCGGCGATGCGAATACGTTCTCATCGACCATTTTTTTGGAATCGTTCTCCGGCGTCCAAGCTCTTGCTGTCGTCGGTGTCCCGCTTTGTCTTGCGCTTGCTCACCGCAAACTCTTCGAAACGGCGGCGTCTCGCGCCAATCTCACACCGGATGTGTTTGTTTCCTACAAACGCGAGGAACGTCCGCGCGTCGAGGCCATGGTCGACGCGCTGCGTGAACTGAAATTCGAGGTTTGGTTTGATGCTCATCTGGCCTCTGGAGAAACTTTCGACGATGAAATCAATCAGCAGGTGCGCGCAGCGAAGGCGGTGCTCGTTTGTTGGTCCCCCGGCGCAAACGCCTCTGATTGGGTCCGTGCGGAAGCGACCATTGGACGCCAGCGCGGCGTGCTATGCGCATGCATTTTGGAGCCGTGCGACCTGACGCCACCTTTCAATTTGATCCACGCCGAAGACTTGAGCAAAGGCTCTTTCACCGCAGCAAATCCGTCTTGGGTAAAGCTTGTCGATCAGCTCGGCCAAATGGTGGGGCGACCGGCGCTGGGTGAATACGTTCGGGCAGACGAAGCGGGCAAAAAAACCTGGCTCTCAACCCATCGCAGCGACCCGCTAGCCAAGGTGGTCTCCGCTGAGAGAAAGCCCATGGCTATTACATCTTGAACGGCCCAAGCCTGCTCCAACAATCGATTTCGCCTTCTGGCAATGTCGCCTCATTCCTGCCATTCGGTTCCTTCGCCGGCACAAGGCCGTAGATCGCCGCTAGGTGACAAAGCGAGTCCAGAGGAAAAACAAAAGTCCGGCGCCGCCAACCACCATCAGAACTTGGTTGATGAGCATGTCGCCACGCACTTTTGGAAGCGAGTGTTCAGGGTAGCGTATCGGCCACTGCTTCGACTTTATGGCTTCCTTCAAAATCTCGGGGGTCAGCGGGATATAGTCCACGCATTGATCGGGTGACTTGAACACCAAGCCACCGACGTTCATCCCTTCTTCCGCATGATGGAAATACCACCTGTACTCTGATGCGTCGATTTCGAAGGCGGCGAAGAAGCTGTCCATGAGTTCGAATGCGTCATCACCGGTAACACCCATGGCTTTGAACAGGTCCGCACCATCCGGCACGGCTCGTTCAAAATCGCTAGCCTGCTTGAGGAAATCAGCTAGTTGATCTTCCGAGGTTGTCATCGAGACACGTTATTGAAGTTCGCTTCCGTCTCCTAGTCAGCCCAGCTGCCGGGACCTTCCGAAGTGGGTCATGTCGGCTCCGATTATTGGGCTGGGCGTCCGGCACGGTCGCCTCAGTACCGCCCTTCGGCCGCCTAGCCGAAACCAGGCAGGAGATCGCCGAAGTCGGACGTCATGGTCTTACGGACGGATGACCGGCTTGTAGGATTCCAGCTTCTTCGGGCGGAACCGGCTGTGACTTCAAACGGATCAAGTATCGGGGGGCACAGCACTGAATGCCGCTTCCCCTGGCTCAAAGCCGCGTCCGCTGACATCGCACCGCTGAAACCAATGATGCGAAATGATGAAGCCATGCCGCCGGCACAGAGAGTTAAGCAGACCTGCGTTCGAGAGACCGTCCGAGCCAGACCGCGAGGTTTGCTTTCAGTGCGTCGAGGACGATTGGTTTCGAGACGAAGCCGTCCATCCCGGCACTGCGATAGCGTGATTCACTGTCATTCAAGACGTGCGCGGTGACTGCTACAATCCGTGTCGTAAACTCTCGACCTTCCTGCCGCTCAATTTCACGTATCGCGGCCGTCGCCTCAATGCCGCTCATCTTCGGCATGGAGATGTCCATCAGGATGACTTTGGGGCTCAATTGTTTCCAAGCTGAAACAGCAGCTTCTCCGTCATTGACGATCTCATAGGTCAGGTCCAGCGAGCCAAGAAGGGCACGTATGACGGTTTGATTCACCGCGTTGTCTTCAGCCACCAGAACGTCAACAGATCTGCCGATAGTATTTGTTTGCGGCGGCACGGGAGCAACACCGGGCACCGACTGCAGTATGGACTTACCGCCGGATTCATTAAGACCGTTCTGCCGCGCCGTTGCATTCGCAATCGCGTAGAACAGATCCCATTGGCGGG
>LNFC01000022.1 GCA_001464545.1 Acidobacteria bacterium Ga0077551 | reverse complement strand
GTCGACCAGCCCATGATATGGTCGCCCGAGAAGCAGGCATTCTCTTCGCGCAGGCCGAAGCAGATGTGGTTGGCCGTGTGCCCCGGCGTCTCGATCACATCGATCGTCCAGCCTGGACCGGAGATGACCACACCGTCGCCGACCTCCACGTCCGGCACGAAACTCAGATCGTCCTCGCTGCCCAGTTCGTCCTTGGCAGTGTGGATGCCGCGATACAGCGAATAGGTCTTGCAGCCCGCCCATTCCGCCAGCGGCGCGGCGAGCGGCGAGTGGTCCGAATGGCCGTGGGTGACCAGCACATGCGTCACGCGCTCACCGGCGAGCGCCGCTTTCAGCGCCTCGAAATGCTCTTCCAGCATCGGGCCCGGATCGATCACCGCAACCTCGCCCTGGCCGATGATGTAAACGCCGGTGCCCATATAGGTGAACGGGCCGGGATTGTTCGCGATCACACGGCGGATCAGCGGGGAAACCTGGTCGACGCGGCCATATTCGAATTCAATGCCGCGGACGTAGGGAATGGCCATTCGCTCAGAAACCTTCAGTTATCGGACGAGCGGCGAATCAGCGTTTCTTCGGTGCGAACGTCTCTGCGAAGGCCCGGGCCATGCGCCGCGTTGCCCGCAGCTTGCTCCCGAGTTTCAGAGCGACCGGCGGACCCATGTCCGTCTTGTTCGCATCGACGATGTAGATTCGTCCTGTCGAGCGATCGCGTAGGACATCCACCCCGCCCCAGTCGAGACCGATCTCTGCTGCAAAGCGCTCGATCACGCGTATTTCATCGGGAGAATAGCAATTCCGGGGCTCGTCGAGCAAAACTTCAACATTCTCGTTGAGAAACCGGCGCTCCAGCGGACGGCGCTTGCGGAACACGACGATCGGTGTCCCGCCGACGAGGCAGCAGCGCAGGTCCTCGACCAGGCCGCCGGCGATCTCGTTGTCGATCAGCTGCTGGTAAGCCTTGCCTGCAACAGCGGCGCTGAGCGGCCCTTCGATCACCCGGCCATCATGCGCGGCATTCGCTTCCGCCTTCTCGACCATCCGGCCCTTGAAGGTCAGCGGATCGACCGCCAGCGAATACCCGCTGGCCTTCCCGAACGCCGCCGCGACACGCGATTTGGAAATGTCGTTGCAGCCGAAATTGATCAGCCGCGCGCCGGCCTTGACCTTCGGCGCGCCGTTGCCGGTTTCGGTGGAGTCGTCAAACTGCATCACGATGTCGGCGGAGGTCACATCTTCCATCAGCTTGGCGCCGGAGACGTGCATCACCGACCAGATGAAATACCAGGGCCGCGGCTTGTCGGGAAAGAAGGCGATGGTCGGGCGCTTGTGCCCGGTTATCAGGCGCCAGGTGCGCCAGTTCTGGACGAAGAAATAGAAACAGAACCAGGTGAAGACGCTGTGCAGCAAGGCAATATCCGGCACGATCCGCGCGCCGGTCTTCTTCACGAGGATCACGCCCTGCTCGAGCTTGAAATCGTCAATCCACATCCGGCCTGACATCTGCACTGCTCCCGTTTCGCCGCTTAAGCCGGCGGGTACATCTTCGGGGCCCGTTTCCGGGCCGGTAACAAGGATAGTTTTGCCTTCTGGCTTCGTCCCGGCTTCAACACCCGCTTTATGGCGTGACTGTGTCAGCTGGACGGCCTCAAAGCAGTTCGCGCAGGCTCGACAGATCGTACCCCGCGCCGGCTGCGGCGTCGATAATATCATCCCCGGCGCCCTGTCCAGCGTGCACCAGCGCCCAGGCTGTGATCGACCTTGTGCCGGTGCGGCAATACGCCAGCACGGGCTGGGGCGCCTCGTTGAGGATATGCCCCATCCGCTCGACGATTTCCGGCGTCGGCGCGCCCGAAAACGGCAATGCAGCGAACGTCAGGCCCAGGGATTCGGCTTTGGCGCGAATTGCGCCCATGCGCGGCTGGTCCACGCCGCCTTCCCCATCCGGGCGATTCGCGATCAGCGTCTTGAAGCCGGCCTTGGCCACAGCTTCGAGATCTGCCTCGGAAAGCTGCGGGGCAACGGCAAAATCAGGCGTCACCTGACGGATATCGGCCATGGATATGCTCTCCCCGAGTGCAACGTGTCGCTTGATCGCTACGCCTCACAAGCTAAGGAATGTAAAGGCCCCTGCCAAGCGGGCGTCGCCGTCCGAACCGTTCAACCTGTTGTGACCAGAGGCTTTTCGCTACCGTGACGATGCTGCAACGCGCATTTCGCCGGATTCCGTGGGGCTATACGTTCCGCCGCCTCCTGATCGCGATCCCGACGATGCTGGCCATCATCACGGTCGCCTTCCTGATGATGCGCGCCGCCCCCGGCGGCCCGTTCGATGGCGAACGCAAGCTTCCGGCGGCCACCGAGCGCGCCATCGCCGAGAAATTCGGCCTCGATAAACCGCTGCACGAACAATACCTCAACTATGTCGGCGGCGTGCTCCAGGGCGACTTCGGCCCCTCCTACAAGACCCTCGGCAAGAGCGTGAACGACCTGATCGCGGACGGCCTGCCCGTCTCGCTGACCATCGGCGCGCTCACCATGGTGATCTCGCTGATCCTGGGCACCGCGCTCGGCATCTTCGCAGGGCTCAGGCAAAACTCGGCGACCGACTACGGTGTCATGGGCATCGCGATGGTCGGCATCTCGGTGCCGAGTTTCGTCATCGGCCCGATCCTGATCCTGCTGTTCGCCCTCGGCGCCGGCATCTTTGCCGTCGGCGGCCTCGGCACCTATCCGAACATCGGCATGAGCTGGCACAACATGACGCTGCCGGTGCTGACCCTTTCGCTCGCGCAGATCGCCATCATCTCCCGCCTGATGCGCGCCTCGATCATTGAGACGATGCGCGCCAACCATATCCGCACCGCCCGCGCCAAGGGCCTCAGCGAATGGGACGTGATCACCCGCCACGCCCTGCCCTCCGCCCTGCTGCCGCTCGTCTCCTATGCCGGCCCGGCGATGGCGCGCGTGATGACCGGATCGGTGGTGATCGAGAAGATCTTCGGCCTGCCCGGTCTCGGCTCCTACTTCGTCGACGGCGCCCTCAACCGCGACTACACGCTCGTGATGGGCGCGATCATTGTCTATGCGGGCCTGATCATCCTGCTCAATCTCGTGGCCGACATCCTCTACGCCATGCTGGATCCGAAGGTGAAATACGACTGATGGCGCATCTCGATCCGGTTCTTGATCCGACGGGCCGCGTCCAAGCGGTCACCCAGGCCATCCAGGGCGGCCGCTCGCTCTGGGACGACGCCCGCGCGCGCCTCCTGCGCAACAAGGCCGCCGTGGTCTCGATGATCCTGTTCGGCATCATCGTCCTGGTCGCTGCCATCGGCCCCTTCGTCTGGGTTCACGATCACGAGACGATCTCGGACCTGCGCACCATCCCGCCGACCTTCGAGAACTGGCACATCCTCGGCACCGACCTGCAGGGCCGCGACCTCTTCGCCCGCCTGCTGATCGGTCTGCGCATCTCGCTGATGGTCGGCATCGTTGCCACCATCGTCAGCCTCGTCATCGGCGTTACCTGGGGCGCCGTCGCCGGCTATCTCGGCGGCCGCATCGACAATTTCATGATGCGCATCGTCGACGTGCTCTACGCCCTGCCGTTCATCTTCTTCGTGATCCTGCTGCTCACCGTCTTTGAACGGAACATCGTGCTGATCTTCGCCGCCATCGGCGCCATCGAATGGCTGACCATGAGCCGGATCGTGCGCGGCCAGACGCTGTCGATCAAGAACAAGGAATTCATCGAGGCCGCCCGCGCCGCCGGCGTCTCGCAGGCCGGCATCATCACGCGACACATCCTCCCGAACGTCATCGGCCCGGTCGCCGTCTATGTGACGCTGACCATCCCGGTCGTCATCCTCGCCGAAAGCTTCCTCTCCTTCCTCGGCCTCGGCGTGAACGAGCCGCTGACCTCGCTCGGCGTGCTGATCGCCGACGGCGCCGACATGATGGAAGACAAGCCCTGGATGCTGATCGCCCCGGCGGTCACCATGTCGGTCACCCTCCTCTGCCTCAACTTCATCGGCGACGGCCTGCGCGACGCGCTCGACCCGAAGGAGCGCTAGAGCGTACCAACGCCCGTTCAGTTGCAGTTCAGCCTGCTGGCACCAGATCGCCCATCCGCTCAGTAGGCCGCGATGGCAAACTTCAAACGCAAGGGCGCCAAGTGCGAACACACGGCGCGCGAAACGGCCAAGCGAAAAGTCGCCGCCGAAGACATCCGCCCGGCCGATACGCGGCGATAACGCCGCGATACCGAGCGATGAAAAATGAGAATGAATGAGAAAAACTCGAGTCCCGTGTGCGTTGAATGCGGACGGATGAAGCAGCCTGGAGAGGGATGGCGAGCTCAGCACCCCGAACTTGCGCCTACAAAAACCGCGCTTCCGGAAAAACAAAAAGCCAACGCGCTCAAGCCCTTGTAGGATACTCCTCAATTCCTTCCGCTACACCTCCGTGCACGGAGTTATACTCCCGGCATGATCTCTCAGGAAATTTTCAATCCCCAAGACCCCAACCGCCTACTCCGCCGCCGCCCCAACCCGCCAGGGCGGGAACCGGCGGTTCTGCCCGGCCGAGTAGAGGCAGACGCGGTTGCCGGCGGGATCGCGGAACCAGGCCTCTGTCCAGCGCCAGTCCTGGCGCTCGGGCTCGCCCAGCGGATGGATACCCACCATGCAGCGCCCGCCGACTTCCATGAAAACGTCCTTCACTTCGAAATACACTGCAGGCCAGTCCGCCGTCAGCGACGCCTCCACCTGGTGGATCGACAGCGTCGACGGCTCCTCACCGTCGAACACGGGGCACTCGAACCGCGCATAGCGCGGCGGCGAGTCGACAATCAGCGTCAGCCCGAACCGCTGCCACCACGCCACGCTGGCGGCATAATCGGTACAAGGCAGGGTCACCTGGTTGAGGCGCATGGAACAGCTCCGCTTCTTCGTCGTTGACTAGATGCCAGCGAGTTCAGCGGCCAGCAAGGCTGGCCCTGCCCGCCGGTATGGCTGTAGAAGGTAGGCAACGGCCGAGGACCGGTCCGCCCAAGGGAGAGCTCAGATGAAGTGGCAAGGCGGACGGCGCGGTGGCAATGTGGAAGACCGGCGCGGGATGAGCCCTGCGGCAGCGGTCGGCGGCGGCGGTCTCGGCGTGATGGTGATCGCGCTGATCGGCTACTTCGTGTTCGGCATCGACCCCTCGCAGACACAAGCCGTTCTCGGCGAAGCCTCGCAGGTGACCAGCGAGCAGCAGGCCGGCGTCGAGGGCACGCCTGCCGATGAGGCCGGCCTGTTCGTCGATGTGATCGGCGCCAACATCAACGATGTCTGGGTCCAGGCCCTGCCCGGCTACACGCCGCCCACCGTCGTGCTCTACGAACAGGGCACCAACACCGGCTGCGGCTTCGGCCGGGCCGCGATGGGGCCGTTCTACTGCCCGCCGGACCAGACCGTGTATCTCGATCTCTCGTTCTGGCAGGAAATGGAAACCAAGCTCGGCGCCTCAGGCGCGGAATTTGCCCGCGCCTATGTGATCGCGCACGAGTTCGGCCACCATGTGCAGACGCTGACCGGCCAGTCCCAGAAAGTACGCGAAGCGCAGCAAGCCGCGCGCAGCCAGGAAGAAGCCAACCAGTATTCCATCGCGCTGGAACTGCAGGCCGACTGCTATGCCGGCGTCTGGGCCGCGCAGGCGCCCGGCGTCTCGGGCGGCGCCGTTGCGCTGGAACAGGGCGACATGGAAGAAGGCATGAAGACCGCCAACGCGATCGGCGATGACATGATCCAGAAGCGGATGACCGGCAGGGTCACGCCCGAAGGCTTCACCCACGGCACCGCCGCGCAGAGAATGGAATGGCTGGAGCGCGGCTACCAGAGCGGCGACCCGAACGCCTGCGACACGTTCAGATAGTCGCTGGTTCCGGCGCAAGAACCGACACGGCGACACTCTGGTCCACCAGCGCGGCGGCGCCAAAGATCGTCATGAAGCTGATATCGGTCGCATCCCGCCCGACCGCGATGCGCACGAGGCTGTCTTCGGCCGACAGGCGCGTCGGGTCGATCAGGTGCCAGGCATTGCCGAGCCAGACTTCGACGACCGCATGGAAATCCGGCGGATTGATCCCCGGCGCATAGGCCGACACCATCCGCGCCGGAATGCCGACCGCGCGGCAGAAGCTGATCAACGTATGGGCAAAATCCCGGCAGACCCCGCGACGCATCAGGAACGTATCCGTCGCCGTCGTCGTCGCATCACTGACCCCCAGGGCGTACTCGAAATTGCGGTAGATCCAGTCGGCCATCTCCAGCACCTGGTTGCCGCCCTGCGCACCGGACGAGAACTGCGTCTCGGCAAACGGCGCCAGCCGGTCGGACTCGCAATACCGGCTCGGCATCAGATAGGTGATCACCTCATGCGGCAGGTCCCGTCGCGGCGGCACGTAAAGACCCGCGATGTTGACATGCCCGCGCGTGACATCGACCAGCGCCTGGTAGCGGATGTTCACATCCCCGCCCGCGGTCGTCCACTGCCGCCGGCCCATCAGCTCCGGGCCATCCGCCAGCGTCAACGGACTCATCGGCGAGAGCGTGAGCTGGTCAGAGACGATCACCTGATCCACCGCCCGGATCGCCTCCAGCGCCAGCACGACATCCGCCGGCTGAGCAAAGTGGTAAGACAGTGAAGCGTCGATCTTCACGCGCATGGGCGGGGTCCTGGATTGAAGGGGCGGAGCATTTTAGATTTCGGCAGTCGTGGCTGATCAAGCGCACGGAACGCCGGTTCGTTGCATTGCAGAGAAAGAAAAAGGGCGGCCCGAAAGCCGCCCTTTGGATTTGGATCAGGTATCCAGGAAGCTTCGCAGCTTCCGCGACCGGCTCGGGTGCTTCAGCTTGCGCAGCGCCTTGGCTTCGATCTGGCGGATGCGTTCGCGGGTGACCGAGAATTGCTGGCCGACTTCTTCGAGCGTGTGGTCGGTGTTCATGCCGATGCCGAAGCGCATGCGCAGCACACGTTCCTCACGCGGGGTGAGCGAGGCGAGCACGCGGGTGGTCGTCTCGCGCAGGTTCGACTGGATGGCCGCGTCCACCGGAAGCAGCGCCATCTTGTCCTCGATAAAGTCGCCAAGGTTTGAATCCTCGTCGTCGCCAATCGGGGTTTCCAGCGAGATCGGCTCTTTTGCGATCTTGAGGACCTTGCGGATCTTCTCGAGCGGAAGGCCGAGCTTTTCGGCCAGTTCTTCCGGGGTGGGCTCGCGGCCGATCTCGTGCAGCATCTGGCGCTGTGTACGGATGATCTTGTTGATCGTCTCGATCATGTGCACCGGGATACGGATCGTGCGGGCCTGGTCCGCGATGGACCGGGTGATCGCCTGACGGATCCACCAGGTGGCATAGGTCGAGAACTTGTAGCCGCGGCGGTATTCGAACTTGTCGACCGCTTTCATGAGGCCGATGTTGCCCTCCTGGATGAGATCCAGGAACTGCAGGCCGCGATTGGTGTATTTCTTGGCGATCGAGATCACGAGACGGAGGTTGGCTTCCACCATCTCCTTCTTTGCGATGCGGGCTTCGCGCTCGCCCTTCTGCACGGTCTGCACGATCCGGCGGAAGTCGTCGATCGGGATGCCGATCTCGGTGGCGATCTCGGTGATCTCCGTACGGACGATTTCGATTTCGCCGCCCTTGCCGTCGATAAGGCGCTTCCACTTGGCCGAAATCGCGCGCACGCGCTCGGACCAGTTGGGCTCAAGCTCGCAGCCGATATAGTTCTCGAGGAATTCCTTGCGCGGCACGCCGTGCGCGTCAGCGAGACGCATCAGCTTGCCTTCAAGGCCCATCAGCTTCTTGTTGATCGCATAGAGCTGTTCGACCAGCGCCTCGATACGGGCGTTGTTGATGTGGATCGTCTTGAGGTTCTCGACGATCAGCAGCGACAGCTCATCATACTCGGACTGCGCTTTCGGCGTCAGGTCCTTGCCTTCGAGGCGGCGGCCGACGAGGCGGTCCTGCAGCTTGCGAAAGCGGCCGAAGCTTTCGGCGATTTCGTCGAGCTTGGCGAGCACGCCTTCGCGCAGTTCACCTTCCATCGCCGACATCGACATGGCGGCCGCGTCGTCTTCCTCTTCCTCTTCCTGCTGCTGCTGGCGCAGGCGTTCGGCTTCGACCTCGTCGATCTCTTCCTGGGTCTGGCGCTTGCCTTTGCCTTTCGCGAGGGCGACCGGCTCGGGCGGTTTCTCCTCGATGACCTTCGGTTCGGGCGGCGGGTTTTCTGCGCCGTAGGTGGCTTCAAGGTCGATGAGGTCGCGCAGCAGGATGCGCTCGTTCATCAGCTCGTCGCGCCACACCATCATGGCTTCGAAGGTCAGCGGGCTTTCGCAGAGGCCCCGGATCATCGCGTCCCGGCCGGCCTCGATACGTTTCGCAATCGCGATCTCGCCCTCGCGGGAGAGCAGCTCGACGGCGCCCATTTCGCGCAGGTACATCCGCACGGGGTCGTCGGTACGGTCGGAGCCGCGCGCGTTGCCTTTCTTGGCGAGGACTTTCTTGTCCTCGAGCTTGGTCAGGGCCTTGCCCTGCTCCTCGGCTTCTTCCTCGGTCTCGACAACCGCAATGCCCATCTCGGAGATCTGGGACATCACGTCCTCGATCTGGTCCGAGCTCATGTCCGAATCCGGGAGCAGCTGGTTGATTTCGTCATGGGTAATGAAACCGCGCTTCTGGGCGCGCTTCAGGACCTTTTTGACGTCTGTCGCGTTGAAATCGACAAGACCCGCTTCGGTCTCTTTATCGTCTTCGCCCTCGCCGTCGCCGGCCGTGTTTTTCTTCTTTTTGGTGGCTATCGCCATAGTCCGGTTTCTCCCTGGCGAAGGTGGCCGCCTGTTGCCGCCCCACGCCTTTTGCCAATCGCCCTGCCGTCAGCTGTCGCTGCGTTTGCCTGCTGCCTCGTTCATGCGGGCTTTGAGGGCCCGTCGCTCCGCGACCATTTGGTGCCTGCGCCGCCAACCCGAAGGCGACGTCGAGGCTCCCCCGCTCGCATCATCCATGCCAGAGCCGAGGTTTTCCTGGCCGGGACGCCCGGCTGCCACATACTGCTCGAGGGCGATCAGCCACTCCCGTGCCTCGGGCCCATCGGCCGCTATCTGAGACGTTACGGGATAATCTTTGAGCAAACTGGCAGCACGCATGAACCCAGTTTGCGTTAAATGGGCGGTCAATACCGCCCGGTCAATAGGCTTTCCCGCATTTGCGAAGTCCAGAACCACATCGCGGATTTTGACCACATCGGCGTCGGCCAGCGCGCAGGCGGCGAGCGTTTCGGTGCCGATGGCCAGAAGGTAGGGGCTGTCGATGGCCATGGCGAGGGTGCCGAGGCCGCGCAGCTTGGCGGGCGCGCCCTTCTTGAGTTCGGTCTGCGCGGGCTCGCCTTCGAGGGGAGTCTGTCCCGATCCGGGCCGTCCCTTCCTGTAGCTGGCACTACGCTTTGCGTCGCGCAGGGCCCACATGTGGTCGCGCAGTCTGGACTTCAGGTCCCGCTCGTAGGCGGCCTTGACGCCGCCGTGGCGGATCTGGCCGCAGGCGGCCATCAGGCGGGCTTCGAGGCCTGCCTGCCGCTCGGGCGTATCCAGCGGCTCGGCGTCGCGTTCGCGGCGCCAGAGCAGTTCGGACAGCGGCAGGCGGCGCTCGATTTCCTCGCGCATGGCCAGCGCCCCGCGGGCCCGAATCAGGTCGTCCGGATCCATGCCGTCCGGCAGCAGCACGAAGAACAGCGAGCGGCCGGGCTCGACGAAAGGTAGCGCCCGGTCCAGCGCGCGGTAAGCGGCGCCAAGGCCGGCGCGGTCGCCGTCAAAGCACATGACCGGCTCGGGACCGGCTTTCCAGATCAGCTGCAGCTGTTCCTCGGTCAGCGCCGTGCCGAGCGGGGCGACGGCATGGCCGAAGCCGGCTTCGGTCAAGGCGATGGCGTCCATGTAGCCTTCGCAGACGATCAGCCCGCCGCCTTCGCCGGCGCCGAGCGCCTCCCGGGCCGCGCGGTAGCGGTAGAGGACGGTCGACTTGTGGAAGAGTTCGGTATCGCCGGAGTTCAGGTATTTCGGTTTGGCATCCGGCGTCAGGCCCCTGCCCCCGAAGGCGATGACGGCGCCGCGCACGTCGGTGATCGGGAACATCAGTCGGCCACGGAAAAAGTCGAACGGCTCGCCGCCCTTGTCGCTTTCCTTGATCAGGCCGGTTTCGATCAGTTCCTTGTCGGTGAAGCCTTCAGCGTTGAGATGCGCGCGGGTGCGCCGCCAATCGTCCGGCGCGTAGCCGAGGCGGTGGCGCTTCCAGGCGGCGGCATCGAGGCCGCGGCCGTCGAGATAGGTGCGGGCGGCCGCGCCTTCGCCGGAGAGGAGCCGGTCCTCGAACCAGCTTGCAGCGGCTTCGCAGACGGCGACGAGCCGCTTGCGGTGGTCATAGGCTTCGACCGCTTCCGGGCTCGCCTTCGGGAGTTGCATCCCGGCTTCTTCGGCGAGCTTCTCGACCGCCTCCATGAAGGAGAGGCGCTCGGTCTCCATGATGAAGTTGATGACGTCGCCGCCGGTGCCGGAGGAGAAGCATTTGAAGATGCGCTTCTGGTCGTTGACGTAGAAGCTGGGCGTCTTCTCGTTGGTGAAGGGCGACAGGCCGACCCATTCCTTGCCCTTCTTGGTCAGCTTCACCTTCCGGCCGATCACGTCCGAGGGACGGATGCGGGCTTTCAGCTCCTCCACGAAGCCGTCAGGGATGCGGACTGTCTGAGACATTGACCCAGTCTACCGCTTTCGGACCGGAGGGGGAACGCAGCAATTCATCCGTTCAAGAAAGAATCGGGCCCCAAAGAAAAGGGCCCCGCCTTGCGGCAGGGCCCTAAGCTCAGACAAACGCCAGGCTATTCCCGGGGGTAGTCGGGAGCAGCAGCGAACGTCTGGGCATCCAGGTCCAGCACCAGACCGCCGTCCGTGTCGCCCTGGGCGACGGTGATGGCATTGGCATCAACCACGATCTGGTTGGTGCTCACGAGGTCCGGCGAGATCACCGCATACCGGGCTTCGCCGGTATTGGTGAGGATCAGGTCGTTGATACGGGCCGATTCACCGTTGAAGGAGACGTCAACCGTCGTGCCGATCATCTCCGAGGCGAGGCGGAAGTCATTACCGTCCACCTGCTCGAATTCCGGCAGCGTTTCGAGGGTTTCATCGGTCAGGCGGACAAGTACATTCGGCTCGTCGCCGCTGGTTTCCGGGTCTGCAGCGATGGTCGCCGCCGAATAGGCCACGGTGCGCAGTTTGCCCCCAACGCCGGCCACGCCGCCGTCACGCACGACGATCATCGGGGCAGAGCCATTGGCGCCGAGCCAGATGTCCGCAACGGTCGCGATCTCTTCGCCGGCCGGATTGTGAACCGACGCGCCGATCAGGTCGGACGCTTCGTGCTCGCCGGAGGCCAGCGTGTAGGAGGCAACCTGCCTGTCCGTCGTCATCGTGGTGTCACCGTCGACTGTGGTGTCGGCCATCACTTCCGGCGTGTTGATTTCGGTCGTGTCGGTGTCGGCCGCGCCGCAGGCAGCCGCCGACATCATCAGGGCGAGCGCCCCGGCAGTAGCAAGAAGGGATTTCATGTGTGTGTCCTTTCAGTAGGATAGGTACACGCACAACGAATGCCGCACGGATGCGTTCCGCCGGTTACGGCTTTTTCAGACTCGCGGCAAAAACAAGGCTGGCCCGGCACCGCCGGGCCATTCCGTTGGCCTTCAGGGTTGTATCAAAGGGACTTGCTGAGCGCGGTCCGCACGGCCTTGCCGGCGCTGGAGGCTTCGATCAGGCCGGGATAGCGCTCCTTGAGCGCGTTCACGCAGCGGCCAAGGTCGGTCAGCTTTGAGGCGCCGAGGTCATCGACGATCTGCTTCACTGCAATCTCGAGCGCCTTGCCGGACAACGGCTTGGGCAGGAATTGCTGGATGATCTCTATTTCGCTGCGCTCGCGGATCGCGTCCTCGATGCGGCCTTCGTCATCATGCTCGCGGGCCGAGGCTTCGCGCTGCAGGACAAGGGTTTCGAGCACGCGGCGGACGTCTTCATCCGGGCAGCCGGCGCCCTGGCCACGGCCGCGCGCACAGACATCCCGGTCACGGATGGCGCACTCGATGAGACGCAGGGTTGCCCGCTTGGTCTCGTCGCCGATGGAATCCGATTCATCCTTGAGCGCCTGCAGAATCCGGGCTCTCAGGCCCATACACGCTGACACATCTTCGCGGCCCATGCCGTCCACTGCCTTTCTACGCCTGTACCTTGAGCACATTGCTTGACGGTACAGAGACTCAGCCCCAATAAGCGGCCAAGTTTTAGCCAGACTGGTTAATGATGAGTCAACCAAGTCCAGCGCGGTGAGGTAATCGGTCTGTGAGCAAGAATCAAGATATGGACTCAGCCACCGGCGCCCTGGCCCTTGCAGACGGCACCGTGTTTGCGGGCCACGGGGCGGGCGCAGTCGGCATCCGGACCGGGGAACTGTGCTTCAACACGGCCATGACCGGTTATCAGGAAATCCTGACCGACCCCTCCTACGCCCAGCAGCTGGTGCTGTTTACCTTCCCGCATATCGGCAATGTCGGCGCCAACCCTGAAGACCATGAAGACTCGACCCCGCAGGCTGCCGACGCCGCCCGGGGTGCGATCTTCCGCGAGCCGATCACGGCGCCGTCCAACTGGCGCTCGGCGGAAGATTTCGGCGTCTGGCTCGCCCGCAAGGGCATCATCGGCCTGTCGGGCGTAGACACCCGCGCCCTGACCCGCCGCATCCGCGAACTGGGCATGCCGAAAGCCGCGATCTGCCACCAGCGGGAAGGCGGGATCGACTTCAAGGCGCTCGTCGCCGCCGCTCAGGCCTGGGCCGGTCTCGACAATGCGGACCTCGCCGCCGATGTCGTGCAGGAAGAGTCTTTCGAGCATACCGAGGGTCTGTGGAAGCCGGGCACCGGCCATCAGGCGATGGGCAATGCCGAGTTCCATACCGTCGTCGTCGATTTCGGCGTGAAGAAGAATATCCTGCGCAACCTCGCGAGCGCCGGCGCGCGCTCGACCGTGGTGAACGGGGACGCGACCTCGGCCGAAATCCTCGCGCTGAAGCCGGACGGTGTCGTGTTCTCCAACGGCCCGGGCGATCCGGCGGCGACCTATGTGCGCTCCGGCGCGATGATCCGTGAACTGATCGCGTCCGGCATCCCGATCCTCGGCATCTGCCTTGGCCACCAGATGCTCGCCCTGGCGCTCGGCGCGAAGACAATGAAGATGGCGCAGGGTCATCACGGCGCGAACCATCCGGTGAAGGATCTCGCGACCGGCAAGGTCGAGATCGTCTCGATGAACCACGGCTTCACCGTGGATGTCGCCACGCTTCCAGCAGGCGTTGCCGAAAGCCACCGCTCACTGTTCGATGGCACGAACTCGGGCCTCGCAGTGGCGGGCAAGCCCATCATCTCGGTGCAGCATCACCCCGAAGCCTCACCCGGCCCGCAGGACAGCTTCTACCTGTTCGAGCGCTTTGCCGGCTTGATGCGGGACTATCGCGGGAAGTAGGATCGCGAACGGAGGCTGACGCAGCATGTGTGGCCGTTTTTTCCGTGAGAATGTCAGCTGGGCCGAGTACTATGCGGCGCTGAACATTCTGGGTGATCCGCCGGAGCGCGTTGAGGCTCCGAACGCGACCTACAATGCCGCGCCGACGCAGATCCATCCCGTCGTGCGCCTGAACGAAGTCACGCGGGCGCGCGAGACGGTCCCGATGCAATGGGGGCTGGTGCCGTCCTGGTGGACGAAGCCGCTGTCGGAGAAGAAGTTCACGACCATCAATGCGCAGTCCGAAACGGCGCACGAGAAGCCGGTGTTCCGCGGCGCCTTCCGGCACAAGCGCTGCCTGGTGCCGATCTCGGGCTATTACGAATGGTCCGTGAGCGGAAAGACCAAGACGCCGTTTGCCTTCAAGCTGAAGAACCGGCGCTGGTTCTGCGTGGCGGGCCTGTGGGACGCCGCGCTGATCGACGGCTCCGAAATCCAGACCTTCACGATCCTGACGACCCGTCCGAACGATTTCACCGCCGGAATCCATGACCGGATGCCGGTGATCCTGTCGCCGGAGAATTATGGCTGGTGGCTTGATCCGTCGAAGGGCGACCCCACGCCGCTGTTCGAGCCCTTCCCCAGCGAGGATATGATGGCCTGGCCCATCGGGAGTGCCGTCGGCAATGTCCGCAATAACTATCCCGAACTGCTGGACGAAGTTTAGCGCAGGCCGCGCAGCAGGCGCTCGAACGTATCAAGATACTGCTCGCGCGTGATGCCCAGCTTGCCGTCCGTGAGCGCAAACGCAGCGGCGTTAATCGAAGCCTGCAGCATCAGGGCGGCCGGCACCGCAAGGCTTTTTGGAAAGTGGCCCTGGGCGGCGATGAATTTGGTGCCCGCCACAAGGCTCGCCCGCCCGACCTCGAACTCCATTTCATGCCAGCGTGCAAGGCCGAGCACCGAGGGCCCATCCAGCAGGACGATGCGCTGGTACTCGGGGCGCGAGGCCCAGTCGAGATAAATCCGGCAACCGGCCAGAAAGGCTTTGAACGGATCGGCGGGATCAAGCGCCGCCAGCGCGGCCGTCCGGGCATCTGCGTCCATGTCCAGCTGCAGCTGACGCCAGATTTCGACGAACAATTCGTCCTTGGATTTGAAGTGGTGGAACACGGCGCCTTTGGTTGCCCCGGCGGCCGAAGCAATGTCGGCGATCGAGGTGGCTTGATAGCCCCGTTCGGCAAACAATTCCCCTGCCACGCGAAGAATGGTCTCGCGCGTTTCGGCGGCCTGCGCGGATGTGCGTTTCGCCATGCTTTTGCCTCTTGAGGCACTATGATACCAGTGGTATGTATAATCCGTAACTGCTTAATTTTGCGGGGACTACTGCTCTTTTGCTCACACTCGAGTTTGCAGGCTGGGTGGGGCCCGTTCGCGGGACCGGACTGCCAACCATAAGCCGCGCCAGCCGCCTCACAGCGCCGCTTGCGCGGCTTTCTTTTTGACGAGACGGGCGGTGCGCAAGGCTTTCAGGTCTGCGCCCAGATGTTCCTCGAAATACCGGTCGCAGCCGAGACAGGCGTTCGACACTTCCCGGCCCTTGCCATCGGTGGCTGTGGAGCGGGACTTGAAGTCTTCCCGGCTCCATCCGGTCGCGAGGCCCATGCCTTCCGGGTCCCCGGCATTCAGCGCCTGAATTGCGGGAAGGGATGAGACACTTTCGATAATGGATGAGAGGGATTCTTCAGCCAGCGAGCCCAGAGGTGACCTGGTTTTGAGGCAGCAAGGGTAAATGGAGCCGTCCGGCTCGATGGCGATCTCGCTGCCGGCCTCATGCATCTTCAGAAAATTCTTCGCGCCGGACCAGCGCGCGCAGAAGTTCGTCTGGTAATCGGCATTGGACAGCCCGTTCGCCCAAGCCCGGCCCCGGGGCCAGAGTTCGCCGATCCAGAGGTCTTCCTGCGCGCCGAAGAACAGGAAAGTCGGCTCCCCGCTCCGCGGCCGCGCCGCAGGATCAGGCGCTTTCAGCTTCTCGCTCTTGCCGCCGCCCAGCGAGACTTCGCGCACGCCCTTCTCGGCCATCATCGCGCGGATCTTGTCCATGAAGCGGAACTTGCGCTCCCCTTTCATGCCCACATGATAGTCGTCGATCGACGCAATCGCGATCGTGGTGACCCCGCGCGACAGCATCGCATCGATATGTTCCGGCTCGAGAATGTCGCCGGTTGTCTGTACGGACAGGCGCGGCGGCGCGTCCGGCCAGCGCCGCTGTATGGCCTCCAGGACTGGGTAGAACAGCTCCTGCCTCACCCCGTCGATCAGCAGCTCGCCCCCGGCCAGCACGATCAGTGTCGGCTGCCGCACACCGGCCGCGTCGGTCCAGCTCATGTCGTCCGGCAGGTTCGCCAGGATCGCCTCATAGGCGCGCTGGCCCTCGGCGACGACATCGGTCAGCGCCCCGCGTACGTAGGGGCGGAAGCGGTCGTCGTAACAGTGTACGCATTTGCGGTGGCAGGCCCACGTCAGGACCCAATAGAGCGATTGCATGCTTCTTCCCCGAACTGCCAGGGGGGCAAGCTAACGCCAGAGGCGGCCATGTCGAGCGCCATGCCGGAAATGTGACCCTTCCCAGCGGACTTGGGGAAATCCACACGGCGCGGCGCACGGCGCTTGTTGCATACCGTTCAGGTACACAAAGCTAGACGCACTCAGGAGGGTTGGGAGAAGCTTGCTTGTCCCTGCATGGGGAATGGCCCTTGGGCGGCTTCTGCGGCAACGCAGAGGCCGTTTTCATATTCTCAGCTCAGCGTAGCGGTCCGCAACGGGACTCGTACTCGGCGATGGCGTCCGGCATCCACTTGCGGAAATTCTCGGCCCGCGTCTCGGATGCCGGGTGGGTGCTCATCCATTCCGGCGGGCGTTCGCCCTTGCCGATTTCGCCCATCCGCTCCCAGAGTTCCGGTGCCTCGCGCGGGTCGTAACAGGCGCGGACCAGGAGATCGAGGCCGATCTTGTCGGCCTGGGTTTCATGATCGCGCGAGAAGGCCAGGAAGCCGCCCTGCGCCGCGACCCCGAAGGCCTGCATCACCATCTGCTGCTGCGCCGCGCCCATGTCGCCGAGACCTACAGCGACCGCCATCTGGCCGGCCTGCAGCACCTGCTGCGTGCTCATCCGTGCCGCGCCATGATGCGCCAGGGCGTGGCCAATTTCGTGGCCCATCACCACGGCGAGCTTGTCAACATCGCTGATATCCTCAAGGGAGACCCGGCCATCATAATTGCCCGTGATGTCGAGGATGCCAGTATAGACCGCCACATAGCCGCCCGGCAGGCAGAAGGCGTTGGGGGTCGCGGAGTCGACCACGTAATAGGTCCATTCGAACTTCTCGACGACGCCCGGCATGTCATAGCCGGCGGTGCGGTATTCTTCTTCGAGTTCGAGCGCGGCTTTCTCAAGCCGGGCGCCGATCTCGCGGACGGTTTCGGTAAGTTCGCGCGCGCTGCCGGTACAACTGGCCTCATCGGCGCACAGGACCGTGTTGCCCTGTTGGTGCTCGCCCTGCAGGATCTGCAGGTAGGACTCGGCGCCAAGCTTCACTTCCTGCTCGATCGACATCGTGTTGAGCTGTTTCTTGCCCGGCGCGAACGGCACTTCCTTCTGGTTGGCCTGCCAGTAGATGAAGATGCCGACGAGGGCGATCAGCAGGATGCCGAACCGGCCGCTGAACAGGTCGCCAAGACCATTCGCGCGGATACGTCCAGGATCACGGTTCATGGGCAGATATCCTCAACATCCGGGTTTCAAGACTTGTTATCCGAGCACCCGCGCAAGGGAAAGCGGCGAAGACCGGGTTTGCGATCCGCCCCCTGCGCCGCTATGTGAGAGGCATGAGCGAAACAGCCCCCGCCCCCAAACTCGAGATCCGGATCGTGCCGGTGACCCCGCTGCAGCAGAACACGTCGATGATCTGGTCGACGGAGACGCTGGAGGGCGTGTTCGTCGATCCGGGCGGCGACATCGACCGGCTGATGGGCGCGGCCGAGCATTTCGGCGTCAAGATCGTCGCCGTCTGGCTGACACATGGCCACCTCGACCATGCCGGCGCGGCGATGGCGGTGAAGGAACGCACCGGCTGCCCGATCATCGGACCGCACAAGGATGACCAGTGGCTGCTCGACGAGATCGAGGCGGAGGGCGCACGCTACGGCATCACCGACGGCAAGAACGTGACGCCGGATCGCTATCTCGACGACGGTGATGTGCTGGAGCTAGCCGGCAACAAGTTTGGCGTCGCCCACTGCCCAGGACACACGCCGGGCCATGTGGTGATCTACAGCCAGGAAGGCGCGATGGCCTTCGTCGGTGACGTGCTGTTCCGCGGCTCGGTCGGCCGGACGGACTTTCCGCGCGGCAATCACCAGCAGCTGATAGACTCGATCACCGGCAAGCTCTGGCCGCTTGGCGACCAGATGCGGTTCGTGCCGGGTCACGGGCCGATGAGCACGTTCGGTCAGGAGCGGCAGGACAATCCATTCGTCGCAGATGTTGTGACCGGCTATGCCGGCACAGCCCGCGATGATGTGGACGTGCTGGCCCAGCGGCTGTCGAAGCGCTGGACCTAAGTTACTGAAAATACATCGGAACCGGGCCTTGGCCCGGACGTTTTGGTTCCATGAGGAACCGAAAGGAACGACCGATGATGCTTTACATCAAATTCGCCGCTGCTGGGGCAAGTGCCCTAATCCTGGGCGCCTGCACATCCAGCGGCACGACGGAACGCAATGCCGCCTACGGCGCCGCTGCGGGCGCTGTGGCCGGCGCCGTGATCGGTAACAACGTTGGTGACGGCGATGCCGGCCAGGGCGCTGCCATCGGCGCGGTCGTCGGCGGTCTTGGCGGCGCGACCAAAGGCTGCATCGAGTCCGAGGACTGCGATGCCCCGGGCATCAAGGACCAGGCGGATGAGCGCGACAGCGACGGCGACGGCCATGTCGACGCATATGACCGCTATCCGAACGATCGCTATCGCTGGTAGGTCTGAACTGGATTGAAAACGAAATCCCCGCCCACCCTCATGGCGGTCGGGGATCCTGCGTTCAGGCACCAGCAGATTATTCGGTAGGTGCCGGCTCGGGCGGCTTCGTGAGATTGATCAGCACGGTCAGGAGCCAGGGCGGGATCGGCTTCTGGTTCATGGTCTCCGGCGGGCCAATGTCGCCCTTCTGGAACGCTGTCAGCGTCTCGGCCAGCATCTTCGACGTCTCTTCCGGAAACCCGGCCTCCGCGCCCTGTTTTCTCAGTTCGATGATGTAAACTGAAAACCGGCTGCGGGCTCTCGCCACTTCTTCGGCGGCTGCGTCCGTGTCACCGGAGGCCAGAGGGGTCCAGTAGTCGCCGAAGGATGCGGCAAGCGAGCGGACGGCGACCTCGCTGCCGATGTATTCCTTCGTGAACCAGAGCGAGCGATCAATTGTCGCCGGACCTTCGCCGGTATGAACACCGTGCTTTCGGATGAGCTTCTTCAGCTGGTTGGCATCTTCCTCACCGAACAAGAGTGACCGATAGCCATCAGGGCCGAGAAAGTCCTTCACGTCGCCTTCGGCCGCAATCAGCATGCGCTCGACCTCGGCCCGGTCGGAGACGATGCCTTTCTCGATCAGTTTCATGTAGGCCTTGGCCTTCAGGGCGAGCGGGAAACGGTCCGACTGGGTCCTTGCGGTCCGGCAGGCCTCGGCGCCCGCCTCGACAAAAGGCAGAAGCACTTTCTCTTCTGCCGTGTCGATCTTGTAGGAGACAGTCTGCACATCACTCGTCAGCCAACCCTTGCATTCAAGGGGCACCGTTCCGGTGAGATAGGGGTGCACGACGCTACCGACGGCGAGCGTGGCCAGCTCGTCGATGATTGCCCTGCGGCTGGTCGCCGCGATGTTGTAGTCGAGCGTGTTGAAATCGCTGTGACCGGTGGCGACGTTGTAGCGGTTGTCAGAGGTGGAAGCGCCCGCGTTATGGAACACGTCCGAACGCAGCAGGGCGCGCGCGAGATAATTGACGCCGTCCTGGGTGGGTTGCCCGCCGTTTGCGTTCCGCAGGCCCTTGAAGACCATCAGGTCCAGTTCGCCGCCCAGCAGGGTGATCCAGCCATGGTCGGGACAGCCTTTTACATAGCCGTCCACCAAAGGGACCTGAACCGTTGCGGTGGCGCCATCCTTGATCACCGTCTGGACGGCTTCGAGCGTGAGCGGAACGAGCGGTTCGCATTTCTGCGGGTCTGCAGACGCAGGCAGGGCGGCCGCGGCGAACAGGGCTATGGCGAGAACCGCAAGGCGGGTGGTGGCCGGCATACTTCCTCCGTTTTTCAAAGTTTACGGAAGATCATGCCGGGCACCACCCTGATTTGCAGGCGCGGTCGCTATTTTACTTCCGAGACGACGATGAACTGCGGGGCTTCGGCCAACCCCATGAATCCGCCCATGACGGTCTGGACGGTGGCGCCGCCCATGTCTTCGGCGACGAAGCCGTCGAGGTCCGGAATCGCGAAGGCTTCGATATAGGCGATGCCGGGTGTGCCTTCGCCCATGAGCAGGCGCTCGGCCCGGTAGGTGCGGAACTCCTGCACGCGGGCCAGCGAGCGCATCGCGGGCTGGTCGGTGGTGCGCACCCAGGTCTCGAACGCTTCCGGGGTGACGCCCTCTTTCAGCGTGTAGAGAATGAACAGGTTCGGCGTGGTCGTGACCTTCACTTCCTTGATGATCTCGATGGCTGTCACTTCCGCTGCGGCAGGCGCCGCCGGAAGCTCTGTCTCGCCGCCAATGGAGATACAGGCCGGCAAGGCGAGCGCGGCAATGGCAGCGAGAGAAGCGGTGACTAAACGGCGCATGATGCGAAACCTTGTGCTAGGGAAAAGAGGGCGGCGCCACTGCCAGCAGGATTCGGCGGCGTAATCCAAGCGTTTCAGAACACTGCGGCGCTTGCCCGCCGCCCCGACTCCCCGCTATAGGGCAGCCGTTTGCCCGCCCCCTCAGGAGAGTCCCCATGCCGAAGCGCAAAGATATCTCCTCGATCCTCATTATTGGCGCCGGCCCTATCATCATCGGCCAGGCCTGCGAGTTCGATTATTCCGGCGTACAGGCCGTCAAGGCACTGAAGGCCGAGGGCTACCGCGTCATTCTCGTGAACTCGAACCCCGCGACGATCATGACCGATCCGGACCTGGCGGACGCGACCTATATCGAGCCGATCCTGCCCGAGATCGTCGAGAAGATCATCGCGATCGAGAAACCAGATGCCCTGTTGCCGACGATGGGCGGCCAGACGGCGCTCAACTGCGCGCTCGACCTGCACCATTCCGGCATTCTCAAGAAGTACGGTGTCGAGCTGATCGGCGCGAAGGCCGAAGCCATCGAGATGGCCGAGGACCGCAAGCTGTTCCGCGAGGCGATGGACCGTATCGGCCTCGAAAACCCGCGCGCCGCCATCATCGCCTCGCCGGAGCTGCCTACAGAACCCGGCAAGCCGAAACGGTACGACCGGATCACCGGCCTCAAGGCGGCGATGGACGCCATCGACATCGTCGGCCTGCCCGCGGTCATCCGGCCCGCCTTCACGCTCGGCGGCACGGGCGGCGGCATCGCCTACAATGTCGAAGAGTACGAAGAGATCTGCCGCACGGGTCTCGCCGCCTCACCTACCGCGCAGATTCTCGTCGACGAAAGCCTCGTCGGCTGGAAGGAATACGAGATGGAAGTGGTCCGCGACACGGCGGACAACTGCATCATCATCTGCTCCATCGAGAACATCGACCCGATGGGTGTGCACACCGGCGACTCGATCACCGTGGCGCCGGCCCTGACGCTGACCGACAAAGAGTATCAGGTGATGCGCAACGCCTCGATCGCGGTGCTGCGCGAGATTGGCGTGGAGACCGGCGGCTCGAACGTGCAGTTCGCCGTCAACCCGAAGGACGGCCGCCTCGTCGTCATCGAGATGAACCCGCGCGTCTCGCGCTCGTCAGCGCTCGCGTCGAAGGCTACCGGCTTCCCGATTGCGAAAGTCGCCGCGAAACTGGCGGTTGGCTACACGCTGGACGAGCTGACCAATGACATCACCGGCGTCACGCCGGCCTCGTTCGAGCCGACGATCGATTATGTCGTCACCAAGATCCCGCGCTTCGCGTTCGAAAAGTACAAGGGCGCCGAGCCCGTGCTGACGACCGCAATGAAGTCCGTGGGCGAGGCGATGGCCATCGGCCGCAGCTTCCAGGAGAGCCTTCAGAAGGCGCTCTGCTCGCTGGAGACAGGCCTGTCCGGTCTCAACGAGATGCACTTCGATAGCGAAAACGCGCTGCGCCAGGCGCTCGGTATTCAGTCCCCGGACCGTATCCGCGTGATTGCCGAGGCGTTCCGCATGGGCCTCAGCGTCGAGGACGTGAACAATGTGACGTCCTTCGATCGCTGGTTCCTGCGCCAGATCGAAGACATCGTAATGACTGAAGGCGAGATCAAGGCCAAGGGCCTACCGCGCACGGCGCACGAGCTGATCGAGCTGAAATCCAAAGGCTTCTCCGACAAACGCCTGGGCGAGTTGACCGGCCAGGCCGAAGGCTGGGTGCGCGGCCTGCGTCATTCGATGAATGTGCGGCCTGTCTACAAGCGGATTGATACGTGTGCGGCAGAGTTTGCCGCCAAGACACCTTACCTCTATTCGACTTATGAGCACGCCTCGTTCGGCCAGGCCGCACCCGATTGCGAAGCCCTGCCTTCGGCGCGCAAGAAAGCGATGATCCTCGGCGGCGGCCCGAACCGGATCGGCCAGGGCATCGAGTTCGACTATTGCTGCTGCCATGCCGCCTTCGCGATGTCCGACCTCGGCATCGAGTCGATCATGGTCAACTGCAACCCGGAAACGGTGTCCACGGACTATGACACGTCGGACCGCCTGTATTTCGAGCCGCTGACCATCGAACACGTCCTCGAGATCGTGCACAAGGAACAGCTCAACGGAGAGCTTCTTGGACTGATCGTCCAGTTCGGCGGGCAGACGCCGCTGAAACTGGCCGGGCCGCTGTTTGACGAGAAAGTGCCCATCCTCGGCACAACGCCCGCCTCCATCGACCTCGCCGAAGACCGCGAACAATTCGCGCGCCTGCTCGACGAGCTGAACATCCAGCAGGCGCCGTCGCGCACCGCGCGCAGTGTCGAAGAAGCGGAAGTGAAGGCACACGAGATCGGCTATCCGGTCATGCTGCGCCCTTCCTTCGTGCTCGGCGGACGGGCGATGGAAATCGCGCGCAATGACGAAGACCTGCGCAAGTTCGCTGCCGAAGCGCTGAAAGTCTCCGGCGACGCGTCGCTGTTCATCGACCGCTACCTGTCGGACGCCATTGAGGTGGATGTCGATGCGATCTGCGACGGCCATGATGTGCATGTCGCCGGCATCATGGAGCATATCGAAGAGGCCGGCGTGCACTCGGGCGACTCCGCCTGCGCGCTGCCGCCTTTCACTCTGTCGCCCGCCATGCAGGGCCGCCTCGCCAAACAGACCATGGCGCTCGCGCGGGCCCTGAACGTCAAGGGCCTGATCAATATCCAGTTCGCGGTGAAGGGCGAGGAAATCTATGTCCTCGAAGCCAACCCCCGTGCCAGCCGCACGGTGCCGTTCGTGGCCAAGGCCGTCGGCGCGCCAATCGCTGCTATCGCGGCAAAAGTGATGGCCGGCCGTCCGCTCACGGACTTCGACCTGCGCCACGCCAACCCCCGCCGCATCGCGATCAAGGAAGCGGTCTTCCCGTTTGCGCGCTTCCCCGGCGTCGATCCGCAGCTCGGCCCCGAGATGCGCTCGACCGGCGAAGTGATGGGCTGGGATGATGATTTCGGCATGGCCTTCCTCAAGAGCCAGCTCGGCGGCGGGATCCGGCTGCCGGCCGAGGGCGCCGTGTTCATCTCGGTGCGCGACAATGACAAGCCCGGCGCCGTCGAAGCGGCCCGCAACCTGGTCGAGATGGGCTTCACCATCATCGCCACCAGCGGCACGGCCACCCACCTGGAAGCCAGCGGCATCCCGATCCGGCGGGTCAACAAGGTGCTCGAAGGCCAGCCGCACATCGTGGACGCAATGATCAACGGCGAAGTCCAGCTCATGTTCAACACGACCGAAGGCGCCGCATCCCTGGCGGATTCCGCCTCGATCCGGCGGACGGCCGTGGCGCGCAAAATCCCTTATTTCACAACGCTTGCCGCTTCGATTGCCGCGGTTCAGGCGATCGCGAGCCTCAAAACACAGGAAATCTCGGTTCGTGCCTTGCAAAGCACCTGACCTGGCCCCACTTGACGCGATTGCTTTTTGAAACCACGCTTTTTAGCCGCGCAAGATGAGGGAAACTCACGATGGAACGCATTCCGATGACTGCCGAAGGCCACGCTGCCCTTCAGGCTGAACTCAAGGTGCTGAAATCCGTTGAGCGGCCCAGCATCATTGCGGCCATTTCCGAAGCGCGCTCGCACGGCGATCTCTCCGAGAACGCCGAGTATCATGCTGCCAAGGAGAAGCAGAGCTTCATCGAGGGCCGCATCAGCGAGCTCGACGACAAGCTCGCGCGCGCCGATATCATCGATATCAGCAAGCTCGGCGGCAAGAAAATCCGCTTCGGGGCGACCGTGACCATCATCGACGTCGATTCCGAAGAAAAGTTCACCTACAAGATCGTCGGCGAAGACGAGGCGAACGTCAAAGAGGGCAAGATCTCGATCACCTCTCCGCTCGCCCGCGCGATGATCGGCAAGGAAGAAGGCGACGAAGCCGAGGTGGCCGCCCCGTCGGGCGCGCGCGCCTATGAAGTGTCGAAGGTCGTTTACAAGTAAGGATACGCGCCGATGAGGACGCTCGGGCCTTCCGTCTGGGCGGTCTCCGATGGCCGCGCCGGCAACGCGTCGCAGGTGCGTGCGCTGGTGCACGCCCTTGGGGAGCCCGGCCGCTGGATGCGGATTGCGCACATCATGGGCGAGGCGCACCGGGCCGAGCCAATGGTGCTGACGCCCGGCGCGCCGTGGACCTGGTTTTCCGCCGACAAGTGGCCCGCCCCGCTGAACGCCCTGCCCGACGCCCAGCGCGCGCTGGTCGCGCCGCCTTGGCCGACCCTGTGGATTGCCGCCGGGCGGCGCTCGGCCGCGTTCACCCGGCTGGTGCGCAAGCGCTCGGCAGGCAAGACCTTCACCGTGCAGATCCTGAATCCCTACATCGATGCGTCAAACTTTGACCTCCTGGTCGTGCCCGAGCATGACCGATTGACGGGGTCAAACGTCATATCGACCGTGGGCTCGCCTGCCTACTTTGCGCCGGATGCGATGGAAGAGACCGCGCAGGCCTTTGCTCCGTTGGCGGACGATACAAGCCGCAGCGTCATGGTGATCCTCGGCGGCCATTCCAAGGTCCACAAGTTCACGCCGGCGGCCGCGGCAAAGCTGGAGGCGCAGTTGCGCGCCCTGGCCGCGCAAGGCTGGCGCTTGCGGATCACCACATCACGCCGCACGCCGATCGGGATCGTTGCGCAGTTCAGGAAGATGGCCGACGAAACCGGCGGGCAGTTCTGGTCCGGCGCGCAGGACGGCGCCAATCCGTACCTCGCCTGGCTGATGTTCTCGAAGGCCGCCATCGTTACTGAAGACAGCGCCAACATGCTGTCGGAAGCGGCCTGGCACGGCCTGCCGGTGCACATAGCGCCGCTGGAGGGCTACGCTCCGAAATTCACCCAGCTGCACGAAAGCCTGATCGCCCGCGGCGCGGCGCGGCACTTTACAGGAACGCTTGATCAGTGGACGTATGAACCGCTGCGGGAAGCCGACCGGGTGGCGGACCTCATTGTGGCAAAGCTTCTGGAACGCTATCCCGCGCCGGCCTTCAGCGCCGGCGTGCAGGCACCGGATTGGCTGAGCTGAGCCTCAACTGGCGGCAAGCTCGGTCCGGATCTGCTCCAGCAGGTGAAGTTCATCGGCATGCATATGGTCATCGGCCAGCATGATTTCATGGCACGCCTCGATGATCTCCATCTGCGCCTTGGGCGGGCGTGAGGCGATCTCGTCAATCGCGGCACGGATCTGATCGCCGGTTGGCCGCAGTCTCCGCACAAGGCCGTGGAATTTCTGGACGCGGGACTCATCAAGTTCGATACCCAGCCGCTCAGCGCGGTGACGGGCAAAACTGGTGATCGCTCCGGTTTCCGAGACCGAAACCTGACCGTCCGACTGCGCCATGGCCACCAGCAAGGTCAGTTCGTGGCGCAGCTGCTGGCGGAGCGTGGAATAGGCTTGGTCGAGAGGCGGCCAGACGCCCGAGGACGCCGCACTGGTCGAGGCAAGGAGCAGCGCGTCCGGCACGTTCAGACCGAATATCCCGGCGAGAAAGGCGGCGGGAGGCTCGAAGACGTCGCCGTTCATATCCATGCAGTATTTGATCCGGTCGGCCCGGAAGCCCATCATTTCCCGCGTTTCCGCGCAGCGCGCATGCAGGAGGATGCGTGATTCCGGCGTCCGTTTGAGGGCCCAGACCGTAATCCGGCGGACACTTTTGACGCCTTCGGCATTGATGTAGCAGATCACGAAGCTCTGGCCCTCGGCATCAAGGCTTTCATCCAGCACCGCGCCTTCCGGATGAGGCTCGTCGGCATCGAGAATCCGCGACGGCAACGCCGGCTCGAACCGGACGTCCAGCAAAGGCGCAGGCTGCTCCTCGGCCTTCCGGAGCAGGAACTCGGACAGCAATGATTTCAAACCCATGGACGTCTCCCCCTGACGGGCCGGACGCTAGCCTGAGCCGCTCAATCGTCAACTGGCTTTCCGGAACAATTTCCGGGACGGCGCCCTTCTCAGGACGCGGTCACGCGCACATCGACCGGAAGGGCACGGGCAATGAACCCGCCGCCGAGGATGCGGGTGCCGCCCTCGGGATCATAAAGAACGGCGGCCTGCCCGCGCGCGACACCCTCTTCCGGCGCATCGAAGAATACGGCCGGCAGGCCGTCCTCGAAGCCCAGATGGCCGGGCACCGGCGGCCGGGTAGACCGCACACGGATCAGCACGCGCGCCTCTGACCGCGCGGCGTCCTCGAGGCTGCCCTGGCCGAGCCAGTTCAGCTCTTCCAGCAACAGGCCGCGGGTCATCAGCGCTTCGCGCGGGCCGACGAGAACACGGCGTTTCGGTGCATCGATCTTGACGACGAACAGCGGCTCGCCGGTCGCGACGCCGAGCCCGCGGCGCTGGCCGATCGTATAGTTGATCACGCCCTCATGCTCACCGAGTACGCGGCCATCGAGGTGCACGACTTCGCCCGCGCGTCCGGAGCCCGGCCGCAGTTTTTCGACGACCTTGGCGTAGGAGCCTTCAGGCACGAAACAGATGTCCTGGCTGTCCGGCTTCGCGGCGACCGGAAGGCTGAACTTTTCAGCCAGTTCGCGAACTTCCGTCTTCGGAAGATCGCCGAGCGGGAAGCGCAGGTAGTCCAGCTGCGCGCGCGTGGTGGCGAACAGGAAGTAGGACTGGTCGCGGCTCGCATCGCGCGCGCGGTGAAGCTCCGGGCCATGCTCGCCTTCGGCGCGGCGGATGTAGTGGCCTGTTGCGAGGCAGTCGGCGCCAAGCTCCTTCGCGGTGCGCAGGAGGTCCGAGAACTTGACCGTCTGGTTGCAGCGGATGCACGGGATCGGCGTCGAACCCGCGAGATAGGTGTCGGCAAAATCCTCCATCACCTGCTCGCGAAAGCGGCTTTCGTAATCCAGCACATAGTGCGGAATGCCGATCTGGTCGGCCACGTTGCGCGCGTCGTGAATGTCCCGTCCGGCGCAGCAGGCGCCCTTCTTCTCGATCGCCGCGCCATGGTCGTAGAGCTGCAGCGTGATACCGATCACGTCATAGCCTTCGGCCTTCAGCATGGCGGCGACCACGGACGAATCCACGCCGCCGGACATGGCCGCGACAACCCGTGTTTCATGGGGGGGCTTGGCAAACCCAAGCGAGTTCAGGCGGCCGGGCGGCCACGTGGTATCTGGCGTCGTCATCTTGTACTCCCACCGGGTTCAAGGCCCGGAGCAGCTAGTTGGAAGCGGGGATATAGGCGATTGGCGGCGAAAACGCGAGAGGCCGGTTTCAGGCCGCGCTGGCCTTGGCGTTGGCCGTGCCTGCGGCGACCCAGCCGCTGCGCACGCCGCCGGCGGGTTCCAGCCGGTCGCTGAGACCATAAAGGGTTTCGCCATCTGACAGCATGATCAGGCCGCCGGGGGCGAGCTGGTTGGCGAGGCTTTCGACGACGCGGGTCCGGGCCGAGCGCGCCATGCCGGAGAGGACGTTCCGGCACAGGATGATCTCGAACTTGCCGAGACCGCCCGCCGGCTCCAGCAGGTTGTGGGCGCGGAAACTGATCCGGGCACGGAGCGCCTCGGAGGCCTGCCAGTCGCCCGAGTCGAGGCGGGTAAAGTGTTTCAGCAGCCGCTGTATCGAAAGACCGCGCTGCACTTCGTAATGGCCGAACGTGCCGAGGCGGGCCTTTTCGGTCGCCTGCTTGCAGAAGTCGGTGGACAGGATTTCGATTTTCGCGCCGGAAAGGCCGGGCGGCGTTTCGTCCTCCAGCAGCATCGACAGGGAATAGGCTTCCTGCCCGGTGCTTCCCCCGGCGCACCAGATGCGGATACGCCCTGCCGGCGAGGCGGCGAGGCGCTCGGGCAGCGTGGTGCCGACGAGCGCCTCCAGCACGGCCGTCTCGCGGAAGAACCAGGTGTCGCGCGACAGGATGGCCGCGGCGACTTCCGCGCGGAAAACGGGATTCTGGCGCGACTCCAGGCAGTGGACCAGGTCGTCGAGGCTGCCGAAGCCCTCACGCCGGGCAATGCCGGCGAGGCGCGCCTCGATCAGGTAGGCCTTCGACGGCAGGACCGACTGGCCCGACGCATTAAGGGCCAGATCGGCGAGCGCGTTGAAAATATTGTCCTGCATCCGCTGCTCCGCTTCGAGGCGCGGGGCCTCAAACGTTACCAGTAGGCGGCCCAATCTTAAGAAAGGCTTCAGATAAGGCCGACTTCGGCAAATTTGCTTTCGAGAATATCCGCGTCAAACGGCTTCATGATGAACTCATCGGCGCCCGAACTGAGCGCTTCGCGTATGTGCTCGGCATCATTCTCTATCGAACAGAAGACTACCCGGGGCGTTTTGCCCCCGTCCTCGCGGCGCAGGGCCTTCACGAAGTCGATGCCGTTCATGACCGGCATGTTCCAGTCGAGGATCACCGCGTCAGGCATGGCTTCGCGGCACATCTTGAGCGCCTCGCCGCCATCGGACGCTTCGGACACGGAGAAGCCCAGGTCACGGACAATCCGGGACGCGACCTTCCGGACAACCCGCGAGTCGTCCACTATCAGGCAGGTCTTCATGGCGCGAAATTCCGCTGGATTGAGCTTTTACACGCCTTAAGGGGTGCCTCAGAGGTGTTAACAAACCCTGACCAAAACGTTTACGTTTGGCCTCAGGGGGTCTGCTGGCGCAGGCCTGTGGCCATGAAAACGATACCGTCGGGCGTTGTTTTGGCATGCAGCGTGCCGCCAAGGCCGTCGCAGGTCATCTTGGCAAACAGGGGCTGGATATTCTCTGGCCGCCAGCCGCTTTCCGGCTCGTCGCCCGCCAGCGCCTTGGCGACGTCTTCCTTGAGGATCACCCGGTCGCCCTTACAGGTGATGACGACGTTCTTGACGCCGCCCTCTTCCCGCACCCGGATATGGATCACGCCGCCGCGCACGGTGGCTGTCAGGCCCACCATCACGAGGTTCATGATCAGGCGGGCATGGCCATAGCCGAGTTCGGTGGTGGCGAGGTCCCATTCCAGGCTCGGCTTCTGGAAGCGGACATAGTCGTCGGTCAGCTTCTTGAACTGGTAGAGGTCAGCCGTGCCGGGCTGCAGGCCCATCGAGCCGAAAGCGTACCGCAGGAACTGCAGGGTCGCGGCCACGCTCTGGGCGCCTTCGCGCAAGGTGCGCTCGCTGTGGGCCTTTTCTTCCGGGCTGCCGGGGCTATCGAGCATCTCCAGCGACAGCGACATCGTGGCCGCCGGCGAGACAATGTCGTGACAGAGACGCGCAGCGATAAACGCCGCGAAACGCGCAGGGTCGAGGTTCATTGGTTTCAGCCCGTCTTTGGATCCAGCCATACGCTAGAATCGGGTGCGCCGGGCGGTGTGTCAATCAAGCGTGAGTGACACGATTGTAACGCCCGCGTTTGCGACCCGGACTACCCGCCTTGCGGTGGGTCAATATCGTCGTGTCCGTGGCGCGCGCTGTAGAAGCTGAGCGCGAAAAGACCGGCAGACAGGCCGAGGGTGAGCACACCGCCCAGAATGTAGGCAAACCAGCCATGGCCGCTCATCCCGCTGCCGAGGCCCTGCCAAAAAAAGGTCGCGCCCCAGAGGAGCGCGCCAAGGGCCACGAGAGCCAGAGCTGTCCAGATGATGATGCTTAACATGCGTCCGCCAAGCTAAGGCCCGGCGGACGCGATACAAGCCTATTTACTCTGCCAGACGCCCGAATCGTCCATGTAGAACTGTCCCGGCTCAAGTTTGGCGATCTGCTTTTCGCCGGCGAGTTGGGCGACAATCTGCACGGTCGTGTTGTTTTCCCGGGCCGTCTCTTCGTAGACAGCGCGGCGGCGGTTGTTGATGTCCTGGACCTTACGGACGGTTGTGGCGTCGGCGGTGCCGACCACACCGAGGTAACCGTCGATCCGTTCACCAACGGTGCCGGACGAGATGGCGGCATCGATCACCGGGTCACCCGCCGAGGCGGTGGGCGCGAAGGCGAAGACCGCAAGGGCAAGGCTGATACTTATCAGGAGTGTGCGAAGGGCAGTCATTGAATGTCTCCTCTACTTCGCGGCTAGAACAGGTCTGGGTTGTTGGCGATCAGGTCTTCGACCTCGCGGTCGAGCTGGATACGCACGGTCTGGTCGATCTTGACGTTCAGATCGATCTTGATGGGCTTGTCGGATGGCTCAATCCGGATGGTGGGCGTGCAGGCCGCGAGCGTGGCGGCGCTGGCTGCGACAAGCAGGATTCTCTTGTAGGCCATGACGGCAGTCTCCTGAGATAACAGGCGGACAATGACACGGCCCGCCTTAACGTCAATCGACTGGCGCGTTGCCCGTCATTCACCCGCGGGTGTGCCAGACGGCTTGGCCTCTGCGTCGTCCGCGACCTCCTCGGCATTCAAAAGGTCTACCGTCGCGTCGATCAGGTCCTGCTGGTTGACGAAACCGAGGTTGTTCTCGATCAACTTGCCGATCGGCAGGTCGAACCCGATCGCAAACTCGAAGGCCTGGCCGGCGGGCAGTGTCAGGCGGTTGCCCATCGGCAGCGGGTTGATGTTCTCGCCAACGAGCAACAACTCCGCCCGCAGGTCACCGGCAAGGTCGCCGTCGATCCCGATTTCGAGCACTTCGAACTTGAGATCGCGCAGCGCATCGAATGCCAGGCTCGCATTGGCATCCTGCCCGGCCGCCGCATCTACGGCGCCGCCGGTATAGGACAAGCGCCCGCCCGGCTCGTCGGCCTTCAGGCGCGCGTCCTTTATCTGCACGCGGTTGTCCGTGAACACGATGGGGAACGTGCCGCTGAGCGTGCCGGTTGCCACGGTGTCTGGCAATTTCAGGATCTCGACCAGTTGGGTGATACTGATCGCGTCTGCCGTGACCGCGACGGACTGATCCTTCAGGCCGCCTTCGAGCGCCCAGTCAAACGGCGCGATCGCCAGCTTGCCGCCGCCAAACGGGAACGTGACACTGTCGAGATGAAGGATACCGTTTTCGCGCAGGTCGTAGACGATGCGGCCGTCCGTGAGCGGAATACCCGGATTGACGCTGGCCAGCGTGAACACCTGGTTCGGCGCGGTCACGAGGCCCATCAGGTCCGCAAAGTTGACCGTGCCGTTGATGCCGGACACGCGGCCGAGGCGGGTCGTCTGGAAACCGAAATTCTGGATACGCACGTCGGCCGTACCGGCGATCTTGCCGTCGTTTATCGTGAAGCGAGCATCGCCGGCGACGTTGCCGTTTGCATCCGTGAACAGGCCCGTCAACCGGTCCGAGATCATGTTCGGCTGCAAACCACCGTTCCGGAACACCAGTGGCCGGGACGTGACCTTCGCCGTGCCGTCAAGCTTCAGGATGTCGAGATCCAGCGTCGCATCAGCGAGCCGCGTGCCGATCGACTTGAGATTCAACGGGCCTGTGATGCGCAGCCGGTTGTCGCCCACAGTCCCGGAAAACTCCGCCGCGATTGGCCGGTAGATCGGGTCGGAATTGAGATCGGTGATCAGCACGCCCTTGCCTGTCACGGCGCCCTCAACACCGGACGCAGCGCTCGATCCATCGAACGTGAACGCACTGGCCGATACATTTGCCGGGATCATCGTGCCGCCAAAGACAGTGGCGCCGAGGCGCGCAGCGATCCGGGCCGGCCCCTTGCCCGTGGCCACATCGATGCGCGGCGCCTTGCCGGCAATCGTCAGTGTACGGTCTCCGATTGTCAGCGGCATGTCGAGGTTATCTGCGCTGACCGCAAGCGCGAAGCCCTTGGCCGCCGTCCAGTCGATCTCCGCGCCCGCAAGCGACAGGGCGCCGGCCCCGGATTCCATTGTGAAGGGCAGTCTCAGGTTGCCCAATGAGGCCGAGCCGCCCGGCTCTGCAGCCTGGCGCATGAAGCGGCCATTGACGGGACAGACGTTAAATTTTGCCGGCTCAACGTCTATCGCGCCGAGGGTCAGTCCCCGCGTATCCACCGCAAGGCAAGGCGCGCCTGCCGCCTGCACGCGCCAGCCGGACGCGTCGCGCGCGGCGTCCAGCCCCCCCTTGAGGGAGGTGGGCGCCAGCGTGACGCCGCCTGCCTCGCCGGCAAAGGACAGCTGTCCCGCGCCAACGATGACCAGGTCGTCCGGGCGGCTCTCCAGCGTGATGGCGTTCAGATTGGCGGCAAGGGTTCGTCCGCTCACGGACCAGTTGGAGAGACGAAGGGATTTGGCGGCGAGACTGACGCCTTCGGGGCGAACGTCGAAACGGCCGACATCCATCGACACGGACGGCGCCCCTCCGCCGGACAGCGCAACGCGGCCTTGCGCCGCGACGCCTTTCCCGGAGACCGTGACCCACGTACCGTTTTCAGCGGGCGAGGCGGTCAGGTTCAGCCCTGACGCCGCGCCGAGAACGCCCTCCCCGATGGCGGACGCGGTGAAGGCTGTCCCTTCTGTGCTCAGGGCGACGCCCATTTCCGCATCGAATTTGGTCAGCGCCCGGTCGAGCGAAGCACGGAGAGCATCTGCATGTCCGGCGAGCACACCCGGCAGGCTGAAAGCCGCGCCAGTGCTCGCCCGAAGGTCATTGTCGAGCGCCGCTCCGGTGGCCGTCACCTTGCCCTCGAAACCCGCCTTGCCGTTCGCACTGCGTTGCATTTCGCCTGCAAGCGAGAGCGACGTCACTGAGCCTGCCGGACCGGTCACAATGCCGGTCGATGCGATGAATGGCCCGGACACGTCTCCGGCGCGCCCGGCAAGTTCACCGTTGAACTGGGCGGAATTGAACGTGTAGCCCGAAAGCGTCAGGCTGGCCGCCTCGCCCTGGAACACGGCGCCCGCGAGTTCGCTCAGCACACTGACAAGCGTCGCATCCGGCATGGCCGCAAACTCGGCCCGCCCCGTGGTGCGGATATCCGTGGCGCGCAAGTCGGGTGACGCAATCCGCGCGGCGCGCAGCGACCATTCGAAGGCGCCGGGATGGCCAGCGTCCTCATGGAATTCGGCGCGGGCCAGCAGGTCGAAATCGTCGAGGCCGTAATCTTCATGCGCGGCTTGGCTGATGACGACTCCCAGCTCTGCATCGACCTCGCCGTCCACCGCGCGCACATCCAGCCGCCCTTCCCGCAAGTCGGCGCGGGCGAGCGGGTTGGACAGCACACCTGGATCAAGCTGCAATGACAGCACGCCGTCGCGTGGCAAGGTGCCGGAAACGTTAAGCGTGGCGCTCGCCTGCCCGGCCGGTGTATCGAGCAGGATGCGCGCATCGCGGATGTCGATGGCCGGGATCGTTCCGCCCCCGCTGCCGGATGTGGCCAAGCGTTCGAGACCGCCGAAGTGCAAGCCTTCGGAATCTAATGTGCCGTGCAGGGAAAGTCCGTTAACCGTAACGCCGGTGACTTCCGGCGTGAACAATCCGGTCCAGCGGATGTCGGCCCGGACCTGTGACGCCTCGGCGGGCACAGCGGCGCCAGAGGTGACCTTCACTGCCGATACGGTTAGCCCCGAGGTATCGAGTTCGGTGAAATTTGCGTCACACTGAAGGTCCCGCTCGGCGCACCAGGCCGCAAGCGCCTGTTCGGCCACGGGTTTGCGCAGGAACCAGAGAAGCAGCGAACCGCCCAGAAAAACAAAGAAGAATCCGCCCATCACGTACAACAGGCGTGGTCCGCGGCGCCCCTGTGCAGGCTCCGCAGGCACGGCCTGTTCGGGGGCGTCATCAGGGATCACTGGTTCGTCCGGCTTGCTTCTTGCTTTTCCTACGACTTAAAGTCCTAACTTGGCATCTAACACTTCCGCCGCAAGTTCTTGAATCCTTAAGCGGGAAGCGAGACGATAGTGGGGCAAGCAGTGGGCGTGTCAGCCTTTTGGGCCGGGGGGCGTCAGAATGACAGGAAACGGATCCTTGCTTCCATACGAGACCGCCGAGACCCCGGAAGCCCTTGCGCGCCCGAAATCCGGCCTGTCGCAGGGCATCAAGAGCCTGATCGTCCTTGCCATCCTCGGCAGCGCGTCTGCCATTGCGGGCATCGTCATGGCCGGGCGAACGCCGGGCCCGCTGACCGAAACCGCCAACGCGGCCATTCCCGTGCCCCTCGCCGCCCGCCTCGTCACCGCCTGGGACGTGGTCGATGCGAAGCCGCTGGAGCGGATCGAAGGCAAGTTGGAGCGTAACGAAACCCTCACCGGCCTGCTGACGCGCCTCGGCGCAGAGCCGCGCGACGCCGGCGCCGCCCTGCACACGCTGTCGGGCACCGACCTGATCGACAGCCGCCGCCTGCTGCCGGGCAAGACCCAGGCCGAAGCCTACTTCGAGGACGGCCAGCTGAAAGCCGTCTCCGTCCGCGCAGAAGCCGATCGCAGCCTCCTCATCACGCGCACGGCGACCGACAGCTGGTCTGCCACGCCCCTCTACGCCAAGCTCACACCAGGCCACTTGCGCGTCGAAGCAGAGATCGAATCCTCGATCTATTCTGCCGCGCTTGCGCTTGGCGCCGAGGACCAACAGGTCGCCGACTTTGCCAGCGCCTTTGCCTATGACATCGACTTCCAGCGCGAAATCTATCCGGGTGACCGGTTCGAACTCCTTTTTGAAACGTCGTATGACGAACGCGGAAACCGCGTGCGCAACGGCGAAGTGCTTTACGCGGCCCTGAACGGCAAGGCCTTGAAGCGCGGCTTTTACCGCTTCGCGCCCTCCGATGATGGTGTTGCCGACTATTTCGACGAGAATGGAGAGAGCGCCACCAAGTTCCTGATGAAAACGCCCATCAACGGCGCCCGCATCTCATCGAACTTCGGCACCCGGAAACATCCGATCTCCGGCTTCACCCGCCTGCACAAGGGCACGGACTTCGCGGCCCCGACCGGCACGCCGATTTACGCAGCCGGCAACGGCACGGTGGAACGCGCGAGCCGGAATGGTGGCTATGGCAACTATATCCGCATCAAGCATACACGTGGTTATGAGACGGCCTACGCGCACCTCTCGAAGTATGCCAAAGGCATCAAACCCGGCAAGAAGGTGATCCAGGGCGACGTGATCGGCTATGTCGGCTCGACTGGCGCCTCGACCGGCCCACACTTGCACTACGAGGTCTACATCAACGGCAAACCGGTGAATGTGATGTCCCTGAAGCTGCCGAATGGCCGCAAGCTCGAGGAAGAGCCGGCGATGCTGGCCGAGTTCAAGGCCCACAAGGCCATGGTGGACGCCCTGCGTGTCGCCAACGGCGGGGCAATCGCCACGGCCTCGCTGGTGAATGCGTCCGCTCCTGCGGCGCCGTCTGATACAGCCCCGCCCCCGACGCCCTGATCCTGCGCTTGCAGCGCGAGTATTCCCTGTAGTCTCGCCAGAAAGGGGAATCTGGCCCCGATCTTGCTCAGCCCGTGCTTGAAGGCCTTTTCTTCAGGAAACGAGGTTAATGCATGGCGAGTCCGAAGCCGCAGATACCCGCAACCGTGAGGCGGCTCGAATCGCCGTACCGGTGGCTTGAGCGCTTCGGCGCCGTCGCCGTCCTCGCGGTCATGGCCGGACTGTTCCTGACGGTTCGTGCGGCGCCGGCCCCGGCAGCCACGCAGGGCTTCGCCTCCACCGATTTCCGCCTTGAAGCCCCTTCCGAGGCCACATCCGCCCGCAACGGCCGCATCACCGCGAACGTTGCCACCGCCGATGCGCTCGAAGTGCTCGGCGCTTCCCAGATTGACGCCAGCGCCGCCGCGACTGCCCTGCGCGAAGCGGCGCCCACACGCGGCGCGCGCCTGCGCCCCGGCTCACCGTTCATCGCCTATTTCGACGAAACCGGGCCCGACGACATGCCGGTCCTGACCGGTGTCAGCATACGGATCGATCCGAAAACGACACTGGCGGCGACCCGCCGCGAGGACGGCACCTATTTCGCCAGTGTGCTCTCCGCCAAGACGTCCATCGCGCTGCATCGCATCTCGGGTAAGATCAGCACAACCCTAGCCGACGCCATCCAGGACGAAGGCGGCACACGCGCCCATGCGGACACGTTCGCCAGCCTCTTCCCGGAAGACAGCGCGCTCGCGCAGGGCGGCCGCAAGGGCGAACGCTTCGACATCGTCATCGAGATGATCGCCGACGAACGCGGCAACTTCCTCGAGGCGGGCGATCTCCTTTTCGCCGCCTTCAACGGCGAAAAGGCTGCCGGCAGCTGGTATCGGTACACGCCGGAAGACACAGGCGTGCCGGAGTTCTTCAATCGCAACGGCGCGGCCGGCGACGAGTTCCTCGTGCGCGACCCCGTGCGCGGCGGCGAGATCAGTTCCGGCTTCGGCAACCGCATCCATCCAATCACCGGCGACATGCTTCTGCACGCCGGCGTCGATTTCCGCGCGCCCACCGGGACGCCGATCCGCGCCGCAGGCTCGGGCCTCATCACCGACATGAAGTACGGCGAGGGATATGGCTGGTTCATCCGCATACAGCATGATCGCGGCTTCGAGACCGTCTATGCCCACATGTCGGCGTTCGCCGAAGGCCTGACACCCGGCCGCACCGTGATGCGCGGCGACACGATCGGCTATGTCGGCTCGACCGGCTCCAGCACCGGCGCCCACCTTCACTACGAAGTCTTGCGCAACGGCGCCTATGTGAACCCGATGACCTTGGAACTGCCCACGGGGCGCGACCTCAGCCGAAATGCCAGCGCCTTCAACGCTTTCAAGGTCCAGCGCGACGTGATCGACAAGCTGCGCGGCGCAGATCCGGTGGGCCCCGCTGCCGGCACGACGCAGACAGCGGACCTGAAAGCCACACAGCAGGGTTCGCGTTAGGTTTCAGTTCAATGCCGTCCGGCCTTTGGCGAAGTTGTTCGGCACGCCGTTGATCGACAGCGCGTCGCCTTCGACATCGACGAGGATTGTCTCGCCGTCGAGGATGCGGCCTTCCAGCAGCAGGCGCGCGAGCGGGTCCTGCAGCTCCTTCTGGATCACGCGTTTCAGCGGGCGCGCGCCGTACACCGGATCGTAGCCGCGCGCGGCCAGCCAGTTACGAGCGGCGAGGCTGAGGTCGAGTTTCATCTTCCTTTCGCGGAGCAAGCCTTCGAGCCGGCCCATCTGGATGTCCACGATATGGTCGATCTCGCTGCGGCCGAGCCGTTTGAAGAAGACGATCTCGTCAATCCGGTTGATGAACTCGGGGCGGAAGTGCCGCCGGATCGCGTTCATCACCTGTTCGCGGGCGTGTTCGGAGACCTCGCCCTCTTCCCCGCTCGCCAACGCGTCGGCGCCGAGGTTCGAGGTCATGATGATGATCGTGTTCTTGAAGTCCACGGTACGTCCCTGGCCATCGGTCAGTCGGCCATCGTCGAGCACTTGCAGCAGCGTGTTGAACAGGTCCGGGTGCGCCTTTTCGACCTCGTCGAACAGCACGACCTGATACGGTCGCCGGCGGACGGCTTCCGTCAGCGCGCCGCCTTCGTCATAGCCGACATAGCCGGGCGGCGCGCCGATCAGGCGGGCGACCGAGTGTTTCTCGGAATACTCCGACATGTCGAGCCGCAGCACGGCGGTCTCGTCATCGAACATGAAGCCGGCGAGCGCCTTGGTCAGCTCCGTCTTGCCGACACCGGTCGGGCCGACGAAGAGGAACGAGCCGATCGGCCGGTTCGGATCCTGAAGGCCAGCCCGCGCGCGGCGCACCGCGTTCGAGACGGCGAGCAGCGCATCTTCCTGCCCGACCACACGGCCGCGCAGCGTATCTTCCATGCGCAGCAGCTTCTCGCGCTCGCCTTCCATCATCTTGTCGACCGGAATGCCGGTCCACTTCGAGACGACGCCGGCGATATGCTCTGGACGGACGACTTCCGAAACCAGCCCGCCATCGGCGTCGCCCTTGGCTTCGACTTCGGCGATCAGTTTCTCGAGCGCCGGAATGGTCGAGAATTTCAGCTCGGACGCTTTCGCCAGATCGCCCTGGCGCTGCGCTTCGGCCATGTCGGAATAGGCCCGGTCGAGCTTTTCCTTGGCGGAGGCCGCGCCCTTCAGTTTGTCCTTCTCGGCGCCCCAGGCGGTGGCCAGTTCGCGCGAGCGCGTATCGAGCCCGGCAATCTCGCCCTCGATGGAGTGCAGCCGGTCCTTGGAGGCGGTATCCTTTTCCTTCTTCAGCGCTTCCGCTTCGATCCGCAGCTGCATAAGGCGCCGGTCGATCTCGTCGAGTTCTTCCGGTTTCGAATCCACCTGCATGCGCAGACGCGCCGCCGCTTCGTCCATCAGGTCGATGGCCTTGTCGGGCAGGAAACGGTCGGTGATATAGCGGTTCGACAGCGTCGCTGCCGAGACAATTGCGGCGTCCGATATTCGCACGCCATGGTGCGCCTCATAGCGGCCCTTCAGACCACGGAGGATCGAGATCGTGTCCTCCACGGTCGGCTCGTCCACGAACACCGCCATGAAGCGGCGGGCGAGCGCCGGGTCGCTTTCGACATGCTTGCGATATTCGTCCAGCGTCGTCGCGCCGATACAATGCAGTTCGCCGCGTGCGAGCGCCGGCTTCAAGAGGTTCGAGGCATCCATCGCGCCTTCGGATTTCCCGGCGCCGACAAGGGTGTGCATCTCGTCGATGAACAGGATCACGCCGCCTTCGGCCTGCGTCACTTCGGTCAGCACGGCCTTCAGCCGTTCCTCGAACTCGCCGCGGAATTTCGCGCCCGCAATCAGAGCGCCCATGTCGAGGGCGAGCAGGCGTTTGCCCTTCAGGCTTTCCGGTACGTCGCCATTGACGATGCGCAGCGCGAGGCCTTCGGCAATCGCCGTCTTGCCGACACCGGGCTCACCGATCAGCACGGGGTTGTTCTTGGAACGGCGCGAGAGAACCTGGATCGCGCGGCGGATTTCCTCGTCGCGCCCGATCACCGGATCAAGCTTGCCTTCACGCGCATCCTTCGTCAGGTCGCGCGCATATTTCTTCAGAGCCTCGTAGCCTTCCTCGGCATTCTGGCTGTCGGCCGTGCGGCCCTGGCGCAGCTGCGCGATCGCGCTCTCAAGTCCCTTCGCCGTAACGCCCGCCGCCTTCAACGCGTCCGCCGCCGGATCACCGGAAAGTCCGGCAATCGCCAGCAGCAAGCGCTCCACCGTCACGAATGCGTCTCCCGCCTTCTTGGCGCCGGCTTCGGCCTCCTGGAAAAGTTTCGCGCCCGATTGTTCGAGCCGCAGACCGCCTGCCCCCGCGCCGGAAACCTTCGGCTGCTTGGCGAGCGCCGCGTCGACGCCCTGCACCGCCAGCTCCGGCCGCCCGCCGCTGGCGCGGATCAGATTCACGGCGAGCTGATCGCGGTCGTCAAAAAGCGCCTTGAGGATATGGGAAGGCGTCAGCACCTGGTGTCCGCCGGCAAGGGCCTGCGTCTGGGCGCTCTGGATCAGGCTGCGCGCACGTTCTGTATACTGTTCGATATTCATGGCTTTGCATCCCCTGTGAAAGGCAGATTGAAGGGTCCTGTCCGGCCCCGCTCAGCGGCGGCCAGTCTGTTGAGGGGGATTTGGGAAGGCTGCCCGCCCGGCGCAAGCATCTGCCCGCAAATGAAACGCCCCGCCGGTGAGGGCGGGCGCTGGCATCTGGTCGCAGGGTTTATACCTAGTCCGTCGTCTCGGGCGCGGGGGCGCCTTCTTCCGGCGCCGGTTTGCGGCGGCCGCGGGACAGCGTTTTCATCACGCCGTCCGTCTCCGACACAACTTCAGGCACCGGTTCACGCGGCGGGCGTGGTTCGCGGGCCTCACGCGGCTCGCGTGGGGCGCGCTCCTCGCGGGGTGGGCGATCTTCGCTGGCAGCGCCTTCTTCGCGCGGCCGGTAAGGCTTGCGCGGACGGCGGTTCTTGTCACCGCCCTGACGGTCACCGCGGGCCTCGGCTGGCGCGCCTTCACTCGAATCGGTCACTTCGTCCCGGTCATCGTCGCGGTCGATGACACGCAGCGAATCGGATTCATCCTCGTCATTGCGGCGGGCGCTCATCGGCGTCACGACTTCCGCTTCGCCCTGGTCGTCATAACCCTGGTTCTGGTCTTCGTTGCTGCCGCCGCGCGGATCGCGGTCATTGTTGCCACGCGGGTCACGGTCGTCGCGCGGGCCATTGCCGTTGCCGTTACCATTCCCGTTATTGTTGCGGTTCTGTTGCGGCTGGCCGCCTTGCTGCTGGTTGCGGGCGTCCGTCTGCTTGGCAACGATGCGCTGATAATGTTCCGCATACTGGAAATAGGCCTCGGAAAGGACCCGGTCGCCGCTCGTGTGGGCGTCGCGCGCATATTGCTGGTACTTCTCGAGCACCTGCTGGGCCGAACCGCGGATCTTCACATCCGGGCCGACACTTTCAAAGTGACGGTTCGGATTGTTGAAGGCGTTCTGTTGATTTCCGCCTGGGCGCCTGTTGCGACCGCGTGAGCGTTTCATGAATGGTCTTGTCCTGTGTTCGTAAACCAGCGGTCACCGGCAAGCCAAGTTTTCGAATGGTCATCTTGCTTGCAGGCGGGATTGGGGAGGGACTTATCCGTTTCCACCGAACCCGAACGAAGGCAGCGTTAATTATCTGCCTCTCCGGCAGACTGCCCCTCGCAGGTAAGGTTCTACTGTGGAACGCGCCCGGCGCCAAGCGGAAAATCAGTTGGCCCGGCCGGGCGCCAACCCCCACACGCAGCGATCATTTCCCCCAAGATCAAGGCGGTGTCCCATTTCGGTAAAGCCGGCCGCGCCCAGCAGGGCGAGCACGGCGGCGCGCTGGTCATGCCCGATTTCGAGCACGAGCGGCACGCGCCGTTTCAGGTAGGTCCCGCCGAGGCGGATGATTTCCCGGTAGGCTGCGAACCCGTCCGCGCCGCCATCGAGGGCGGCGGCCGGGTCGAAATCCTTCACCTCCGGCTCCAGCGATTCGATCACCCGCGTCGGGATGTAGGGCGGGTTGGAGATGATCAGGTCGGCGGTCTTCCAGCCGGTCCAGTCACTCCATCTGCCCTCGAAAACCGAGGCGCGCGCTTCCAGACCGCAGAGCGCGAGGTTCTCCCGGGCAAGCGACGCAGCCGCGGGATCGGCTTCGACCCCCGTTCCTTCGGCGTCCGGCAGATTCGCGAGCAAGGCCGCGAGCAGGCAGCCCGAACCCGTCCCCAGATCGGCAATTTCCAACCTGCCCTTTTCCGGTACCAGCGCCAGCGCAACCTCGACCGCGCACTCGCTGTCTGGCCGCGGGATCAACGCGCGCGCATCGGTCTTCAGCTCCAGTCCGTAGAATCCCGTCCAGCCGAGGATATGCTGCAACGGCTCGCGCGCTTCGCGGCGCACGACGGACGCTTCAAACCGCGCCCGCACCTCGGCCGGCACAACCGCGAGCGCGGCGGTGATCAGCGCGGCGCGTGTATCGCCGAACGCCTCGATCATCAGCAGCTGCGCATCATGGCGCGGGTTGTCGATACCGGCGGCCCGCAGGCGTTCTGCGGCGGCCCGGATCATCTGTTCAAAATTCAGGACGCTCAGGCGCCTTCCTCCATCGCGGCCAGCTTGCGCGCCTGATCTTCCGTGATCAGAGCTTCCACGACATCGTTGAGCTTGTCGCCCGTCACGATCCGGTCGAGCGAATAGAGCGTCAGGCCGATCCGGTGATCGGTCAGACGGTTTTCCGGATAGTTGTAGGTGCGCACCTTCTGGCTGCGGTCACCGGAGCCGATCTGGCTGGAACGCGCTTCCGAGCGCGCCGCATCCTTCTCGGCGCGCTCGCGCTCGTAGAGGCGGATCTTCAGCTGGTCCATCGCCTTCTCGCGGTTGACGTGCTGGGACTTCTCCGAACTCGTCACCATGATGCCGGTCGGCAAGTGGGTGATGCGGACCGCCGAGTCGGTCGTGTTGACGTGCTGGCCGCCGGCGCCGGACGAGCGCATCGTGTCGATGCGGATGTCTTCGGCCTTCACCTCGATCTCGATATTCTCCGGCGCGGGCAGAACCGCCACCGTCGCCGCCGAGGTATGAATGCGGCCCTGCGTTTCCGTGGCCGGCACGCGCTGCACCCGGTGCACGCCGCTTTCCCATTTCATCCGCCCAAACACGCCGTCCCCCGACACGTTGGCGATGATCTCCTTGTAGCCGCCGGCTTCACCTTCCGAGGCGTCGACGATCTCGACCTTCCAGCCATTGATCTGGGCATAGCGCATGTACATCCGCCACAGGTCGCCGGCGAACAGCGCCGCCTCGTCGCCGCCGGTACCGGCCCGCAATTCCAGCACGATGTCGGCCTTGTCATCGACATCCTTGGGCAGCAGCAGGATCTGCATTTCCTGCTCAAGCGTCGGCAGGATGTCCTTGATCTCCTCGATCTCCATCCGGGCGAGTTCCGCCATCTCGGAGTCGCCAGCGGATTCCAGCGCCTGGGCATCGGCCAGCCCGCGCCGGGCGGTCAGCACCTGGCGCGCCTTCTCCACGACGGGGCGAAGCTCGGAATGCTCCTTCGACAGGGCAATGATTTCCTTGGAATCGGAGGTCGCGCCCATGCGGGCCTCGACCTCCTCGAACCGGTCGATCACCTGCTGGAGACGTGTAACGGAAAGGGAGGACATGGCCGCCCTTTAATCCGGTTTCACGCCGCTTGGAAGCCTTACAGCGCCGGGGACATCAGGAAGATGCGCAGGGCTTCCTTGATGGCGAGGAAGAACAGGCAGAACGTGCCCGCCGCAAATACCAGGAAGCGCAAGGCCACCTTGCCGACCACGACCTGCACGAAGGAATGCAGGACCCGCAAGCCGACATAGATCCAGGCCACCAGACCGGCCAGATTGTCGTTGCCGCCGGTCAGCGCCATGAAGAACATCAGGGCATAGAAGATCGTCGGCTGCTCGTGCAGGTGGTTGTAATTGTCCGCGGCTGAGCGGACATGCGCGGGCAGCTTGTCGCTGTAAGTGCCGGGATGGCGGGCATCGTCGGGATTGATCTGGTACTTCGCAAACGCCGGCAGGCGCAGGGCGTACATCCAGATCCACATCACGAGCGTCCACAGGACGAGCGCGAGCACGGGTTTCAGGAAATCAACGTCGATGGTCATGGATCAGCCTCCCAACTGAGTTTGCAGGCAAGCCTTATCTGGACCCGTCTGCCATTGGCAACTCGATTGCGGACGACAAGTCCTCCGGCATCGGGCGCGCCTGCAGGAACGCGATGAAGGCCGGGATGTCATTGTCCACGACGCTGTGCCCGCCGGCCCGCATCCACCAGACGATCCCGTCCGTCGGGTCAAACGACCGCATGCCGTTATCGTTCAGTCCCGGCCGGCCATAGGCTTCCCACATCGCGCTCGCGGCCTGCGCTGCGCGGTAGCTGGAGTTCGGATCCGACCACACGTCCCGCCGCGCATTGCCGAGGAACAGCCGTCGCGGCGCGATCAGGGCCAGCACGAGATGCTGGTCGAACGGCAGCAGGCTTGGATCATCGCCATACTTCTGCGCGTCCGGCGCCAGCCAGTGCGGATAGGTCTCCGCCATCCGCTCCAGCCGCTCGCCCGTCGGCGAGCGCGACAGCGAGGCCCCGGCAAAGCCGGTCTGGTGCGCGATCACCGCTTCGATGCGCGGGTCCCAGATCGTCGCGAGCAAGGCGGCCTTGCCATGGCGCGAATGCCCCATGACCGATGTATGGTTGGTGGCCACGCGCGGATCATCTTCGAGAACATCCATCGCTGCCGAGAAGGCATAAGCCCAGGCCATCAGGGTGCTGGTCGGGTTCACGTCCGCGCCAAGCTCGGCCATGGCGTTCGGTGCGAGCTGCGTGCTGTCCGGAATGAAATCCCCGGCATGGAAACTTGCATAGACAAAGCCGGAATCGAAATACATGCCCACCGGTGCCTCGGCGATGTATTCGCCGAACAGCTGCGTGACGATGAAACTCGCTATTGGCCCAAAATCCCGCGCCGTACACGGATCACCGTCCTCACTCATCACGGCTTCGCCCGGAAAAGTCGCGCAGTTCGAACTGAACGTCTGGCTCAGCACCAGGGGGTTGGCGAGCGCCACCGCCGGGAAGGCCGCGACCAATTGGAAGGTACGCGCGCCGTCGCCCCGGCCGATCGTGATGTCGATTTCCTCAAGCGTGCCGCGCCCGTCCAGATAGTCCGGATTGATGATCCGCCAGTCGCCTACCGAGACCGGCAGACCCTGTGGCCAGGGACCGTACAGCGTGTCCTCCAGCAGCTTCATCGCCTCGGCCCGGCCTTCCGTCGTCATCAGCCGGTCGATGTCGAGCGCCGGCACGGCGGCCGGCTTGTTGCCGGTATCGAGGCTCGCATAATTGAGCCCCAGCATCGTGCAGCTGGACGCCACGAGCAGGGTTATGCCTGCCAGCAAGGTCAGGCCTATCCATCGCAAAATCCGGAAAAACATGGCGCCCGTCAGATCCCTCGTTACGCGGCCAGTGCTAGCCGTTTCTGCCCACGGCGGACAGTCTTCGCACCTGCAGCTTGCATCCCGCAACGGTCACGTTAGCGTGTTCAAATGAAGATTGTCAGTGCCTTCGCCGGTCTCTTTTTGGGTGCCCTCCTGGGCCTCGGAACAGCTTTGGCCGCAGCCGGCATCATCGGCCCCGGCGCCCGGTTCGGCGGGGCGGTGGATGTCAGCGGCTGGACCAGCGACTGGACCATCGGCTCCGAGTCCGCCAACCCGTGGACCCGCGCCCGCGTCGCCCGGCACGGCCTGCTCGCACTCACCAAGGACGAGGCGGTGTATTTCACCCGCAACACGGACGACGCCGGTGACCGCCTGGCCGAAGGGTGCGACTACCGCGTCAAAGGCGGAGCGATGCCGGCGCAATGGTGGTCGATCACGCTGTACAATTCAGAAAGCTACCTGCCGGACAATATCGACAACGCCCTGTCCTATGACCTCACGGAGGCCGCTTCGGCGGGCGACCCTGCCGACTGGTTATTTGACGTGTCGGCGAGCCCGTCGGATGCGGGATCTGGCTGGGTGTCCAGCCGCGCGGGCGGAAACTTCGACCTGACGCTGCGCCTTTACAAACCGGATGCTGACTTCATCGCCGATCCGGAGCGGGTGCTCCAGGCGCCCTCCATCGAGAAGCTCGGCTGCAGGGAGGCCAACTGATGCGCCTGCCCGTCATCGGCCTTTCTGCCTTCGTCATCGGCCTCGTCGCCGCGCATTTCATCGTGCTGAATGCGCTGCCGGATTACATCATGTCGAAAGCCCGGGAGCGAATGACCGGCTCCGGGATATCGGTCCACGCCTGGCAGATGAGCCCGCGCGTCACCCCCGAAACCCAGACCATCGTGCGCCCCTCGCCGGACCTCGCCTACGCCATCTGCGTCATCGATGTCTCCGGCGGCCCGGTCACGCTCTCCGTGCCGACCTGGCCGGAATATGGCTCGCTTTCTATCTTTGATGCGTCCACGGACAATGTTTATGCCGGCTCGCTCGACGCCCGCCTGCCGGACGCGCCGGGCGCGCGGACGATCATTGTCGCCCTGAAAGGACAGGCCGTGGAAGCGGCCGAAGGCGTGGATGTGGTCACCGTGAAGAAGCCGGAAGCGCTCGCCCTCATCCGCCGCCTTGCGCCCTCGCAAGGCCTGTACGATGCCGCGGCGGCGCTGGTACCGGTCAGCACCTGCGGTCCCGCCTGAACCCTACTCCGCCGGAACCTGCTCCGTCTCCCGCTCAGCCTTCAGCTTTGCAGCCCTGTCCTCGACCAGCTTGACGATATGCTCCACCATGTCGGCGGTGGACACATTGTGGTCGGCCCGTCCGTTCACGAACATCTTGCCGCTGTCCTTGCCGCCGCCTGTAAAACCGAGATCGGTCATCGCCGCCTCGCCCGGTCCGTTGACCACACAGCCAATGATCGACAGCGAAATCGGCTCGGAAATATGCGCCAGCCGCTTCTCCAGCGTCTCCACCGTCCGGATCACGTCAAAGCCCTGACGCGCGCAGCTCGGGCACGCGATGATGTTGACGCCGCGGGTGCGCAGGCCCAGCGACTTCAGCATCTCGAAGCCGACTTTCACTTCCTCTTCCGGCTCGGCCGAAAGCGAGACTCGGATCGTGTCGCCGATACCGGCCCAGAGCAGCGAGCCCATGCCGATGGAGGATTTGACCGTACCGGTGCGAAGTCCGCCCGCTTCGGTGATCCCGAGATGCAGCGGCGCATCGGTCGCCTCCGACAGCAGCTGGTAGGCCGCCACGGTCAGGAACATGTCCGAGGCCTTCACCGAGATCTTGTATTCGTGGAAGCCGAGGTCATCGAGGATGCGGGCATGGTCCAGCGCGCTCTCCACCATCGCGTCCGGGCACGGCTCGCCATATTTCTCCAGCAGGTGGCGCTCGAGGCTGCCGCCGTTCACGCCGATCCGGATCGAGCAGCCATTCGCCCGCGCCGCCGCGACCACTTCCTTCACCCGCGCCTGTGAGCCGATGTTGCCGGGATTGATCCGCAGGCAGGCGGCGCCCGCATCGGCGGCCTCGATTCCCCGCTTGTAGTGGAAATGGATGTCCGCCACGAGCGGCACCGGGCTCGCCTTGACGATCTGGTGCATCGCCTTGGTCGACTCTTCGGTCGGGCACGAGACGCGCACGATATCGGCGCCGGCCTCGGCGCAGCGGATGATCTGGTCAATCGTCGCGCCGGCGTCTTCCGTCGGCGTATTGGTCATCGACTGGACGGCAATCGGCGCATCGCCCCCGACCAGCACGTTGCCGACGCGGATCTGGCGGGACTTCCGGCGCTCGATATTGCGCCAGGGGCGGATCGGATTGTGACTCATCGGGCTATCCAGCGCCTTTCGGGCTTCCTGTGAGCTCACATGTGGCGCCGGGCAGGCCTCAGGTAAAGGGCCTAGCGTGTGGCGTTGCCGCTCGCAGCCGCCGTCGCCGCCTCTGCGTCCGCCACCATCTGGGCAGAGACTTCTGCGGCGCGGATCAGCTGGTCGTCCACATTGATCGAGAACACCTGCGCCCCTTCGGGTCCGAGCGGCCCGATCACCAGCTCGCCGGCGCGCCATTCAAAGGCGCCGCCATTGCGGGCCGACACGGTCCATCCGGCTTTCAGGCGGGGGAAATAGTTCTCGCCCGCAGCCATCGTGCGGCTGAGGAAGATCGTGCCATCGGCGCCGCGCACTTCCAGCCAGGCCTGGCGGACAGCAACGATTTCGAGCGGCAGGTCGGCCGGAACGGTGGTGGTGGTCGCGTTCTCGGCAAACAGGCTGTCGCGGGCGCCGCTGACGGAAACAACCGTCGGCGAGACCACTTCTTCGGGCCCCCGGTTCATCAGCACCGCCGCGGTGACACCGCCCGCGATGAAGAGCAGGAGCGCGCCCACACCCGCGAGGATAATGGGCAGGCCGGTGCCGGTTTTCGTGATCTTGCCCAGTTTCGGAACCGGCGCCGAGGTTTTCACCTCTTCGACCGCGCCGCACTCGCGTGTATAACGCTGCACAACGTCCTGCTCCGGCAGGCCAAGATATTTGGAATAGGCGATCAGGTAGGGCACCAAGTAGCCCTTCGCGATGGTCTGCAGTTCCATCCGCTCGATGGCCATCAGGAAATTCTCGCGGATCAGCGACGACCGCGCGATCTCGCCCAGGTTCAGATCCAGCGCTTCGCGAACGCGGCGCAGCACCTGGCCCATGCGGAGCTCTTCGCCCTCATACTGGCCGGTGCGGAAAATCTCGTCGGCGCGCAGGCGGCGGCCATGCGCATCAAGCTGCCGTGCCGCTTCATGCGAGATCGGCATTACATTCGAACGGTTCGTTCCGTTATCGTCCACCCGCCCTGTTTCCTCGGGTTTGTCGTTTGCCGGCTCAGGCGATACGTTCTGTGCCATTGTATACCAGTCTCACTGACCACGGTTGCCACCAAATGAAATCGGGGCAAGAACCGGTCCAGAGTCTAGGTAAGGCCGAGTTCTCGCCGCCGCAACACGCTTCAACTGTCAGCTGTGTCAATTCCATGTTCGGCCGCGAGTGCTAACACTTGGTTACGGAACGATCCGTTCGGATTTTCCATCCGCTCGAAAAGCCCCGCCCGGAAGGCGTTCAGGTCCACCCCGCGCAGGGCCTGCTTGACCGGGCCGATGGCCGAGGCCGCCATCGAGAGGCTGGTATACCCAAGCGCCGCAAAGCAAAGCGCAACCGGCGGTGAGGCGGTGGCTTCCCCGCAGACCGAAAGGCGGATGTTCCCGGCCTTGCAGGTATCGGCGACCATCTTGAGATAGCGCAACGCCGCCGGATCCACGAGGTCATACCGTTCACTGACCGACGGGGTCATCCGGTCGGCTGCAAAGAAAAACTGCAGGAGATCGTTCGTCCCGACCGAAAGGAAATCGACTTCCCCCACCAGGTCCTGCATCGAGAAGCCCAGCGCGGGGGTCTCCAGCATCACGCCGACTTCCAGTTTCGAGGGCTGTTTGCCGGTCTGCCGGGCACTCCAGGCGATCTCTTCCATCAGCAGGGCCTTGGCCGCGTGATACTCTGCCGGCACCGTCACCATCGGGAACATCACCGTCAGCGGGCCATCCCCGGCCGCGCGAACCAGCGCCCTGAGCTGGCGCCGGAACAGGCCCTTGTGATCGAGCGCAAAGCGGATCGACCGCCAGCCGAGCGCCGGGTTCTCTTCCCGCTGCAGGTTCAGCGCCGGCAGCACCTTGTCACCGCCGAGGTCAAGCGTGCGGAACACGACCGGCCGTCCCGCCGCCCGTTCCAGCACCCGCTGGTACAGCGTGATCTGGTCATCGAGCCGCGGCAGCGTCTCGGACACGAGGAACTGGAACTCGGTGCGGAACAGGCCGACGCCGTCGGCGCCCGCCTGGTCGAGCATGTCGAGATCGAGATCGAGGCCGGCGTTCAACATCAGCGAGATGTGCGTGCCATCCAGCGTCTGCGCCGGCAGGCCTTTCAGCGCCGCATACCGCGCCTGCCGCTCCGACCGCAGCCCGACCCGGGCCTTGTACGCATCGTACACCACGTCATCCGGGCGCACGTGTACCGTGCCCTCCTCGGCATCGACGATGATGTAGTCGCCCTGCTCGATCCGCGTCGTCAGGTTCTCGATGCCGCCAATCGCCGGGATGCCGAGCGCGCGCGCCACGATGGCGGCATGCGACGACGCCGCCGCTTCCTCCATCAGCAGGCCGCGCAGGCCGGACTTGGCATATTCCAGCAGCTCCGCCGGTCCGAGGCGCCTGGCGACGAGGACGCTGCGGTCGCCCTTGATCTTGGGCTTGCCCTCTTCCCCGCCGAGCACCCGCAGCAGGCGGTTGTCGAGGTCTTCGAGGTCATGCAGCCGTTCACGCAGGTAGGGATCGCGCGCATTCATCAGCCGGGCACGGTGCTCGCGCCGGGCCCGGTCGACCGAAGCCTCCGCCGACAGGCCGGAGCGGATACCCTCATGCAGCTTCTCGGCCCAGGACGGGTCTTCGGCGAGCAGCCGGTAGGCTTCCATCACATCGCGCGGATCGCCGCCGAGGGCCGCGCCGTCGATCATCATCATCCGGTCAATCGAGGCGCGCAGGCCGATCAGGCCTTCGTTCAGCCGCTCGGATTCGGCGGTCATGTCGGTCGCAAAGAACTTCGCCGCCGGGACGACCGGATCGTGCAGCACGGCCCGGCCGAAGCCTAGGCCTTCGCAGAAGATGCGGCCTTTGAGATTGCCGCCGCCCGGCCCGCGCACCTTGCGCTCCGGCGCCTGCTGCGCGGCCGGCACCGTCTCGAGCGTATGGACGATTTCCGCCAGCACCATCGAGATTGTCTGCAGCGTGTCGATTTCCTCTTCGCCGTAGGCGCGCTCCGTCCGGTTCTGGACGACCAGCACGCCGGTCACCCCGCCGGTGCGCAGGATCGGCACGCCGAGGAAGGCGTGGAACGGGTCCTCCCCCGTCTCCGGCCGGTAGGAGAAGGCCGGATGCCGCGGGGCATCCTCGATGGCAATCGGCTCGGCCGTGCGCGCCACGAACCCGACAAGGCCCTCGTGCGCGGCGAGGCGTGTTTTGTTGACGGCTTCCGGCTTCAGGCCTTCGGTGGCGATCAGCAGCAGCGCGCCATCGGTCTCGCGCACATAGATCGAGCAGACATCCGCCACCATGGTGGAGGCGATCAGCCGCACGACATGGTCAAGCCGGGAGCGTGTGTCGCCATCCTCCGCCATCACCTGGCGGAGGTTGTTCATGAGCACACGGGTGGCCGGTATGTTGTAGGGCATGCTCTCCCGTTCGGGATGGCGGATTATTCTGAGTCTAGACCGAAAGCCGTATGAAGGGCGCGAACGGCCAGTTCGGTATAGGGCGCGGCGATCAGCACGGATATCTTGATCTCGGAGGTGGAGATGACATCGATGTTGATGCTCTTTTCCGAGAGAGCCGTGAACATTTTCTCGGCAACCCCGGTATGGCTCTTCATGCCGACGCCGATGATCGAGATCTTGGACACGTCGCGGACCACTTCCAGCCGCTCATAGCCGACATCGTCCTTCAGCTTCTCAAGCGTCTCGCGGGCAAACGGGCTGTCGCGCTCGGTGCAGGTGAACACGAGGTTCGCCTTGGACGCTTCGCGCGAGGAGGCTTGCACGATCATGTCGACGTTCACCCCGGCCTTCGCCAGCGCCGAGAAGATCTTCGCCGACGATCCCGGCCGGTCCGGCACGCCATAGAGCGTTACCTTGGCTTCATCCCGCGAATAGGCGACGCCGCTGACAACCTGCTTTTCCACGATCTCTTCCTCTGCACAGACTAGCGTTCCGGGGGTTTCCTCGCCGGGCTTCACGAAGCTCGACAGCACGCGCACCGGCACATTGTGGTTCATCGCCAGCTCGACCGAGCGCGTCTGCAGCACCTTGGCGCCGAGCGAGGCCATTTCGAGCATCTCTTCATACGAAATCTTGTCGAGGCGGCGCGCCTTCGGCACCATCCTCGGATCGGTCGTGTAGACGCCGTCGACATCCGTATAGATGTCGCACACCTTGGCGCCGAGCGCCGCCGCCACCGCCACCGCACTCGTATCCGAGCCGCCGCGGCCAAGCGTCGTCACCCGGAAATCGTCGGTCACGCCTTGGAAACCGGCGACCACGGCGATCTCGCCGCTATCGATGGAATCCGGCAGCGAGCTGTCGTCAAAGCCAAGAATGCGGGCACGTCCGTGGCTGTTGTCGGTCTTCAGCCGCAGCTGCCAGCCGAGCCAGGAGCGCGCCTTCAGGCCCTTTCGCCGCAGCGCCAGCGCCAGCAGGCCGGCGGTGACCTGTTCGCCCGAGGCGACCACCACGTCATACTCGTCGTCATAGAGGTGGCGCGGCAGGTCCTTGCCGGCAGCCCCGTCCGCCAGGGCGACCAGCTTGTTGGTCTCGCCCGACATGGCCGAGACGATCACGGCCATGTGCTCGCCCTTGGCCGCGCGCGCGGCCACGATGTTGGCAACGTTGGCAATCCGGTCGAGATCGCCGACCGATGTGCCGCCGAATTTCAGTACTGTGCGCGCCATTTCGCCCCAACCGGCTATCTGCCCCGCTGGGGGCGTCCTATATCGGCCCCTCTAGGGTAAACTGCGGCGCGGATCAAACAGGATTGCTAAACAATGGCAAAAACGATTGAGGCCTCTCTCGAGACGCCGGTGACGCCGAGCATTGATGCGGCCGAAGTCGCTAAATTCTCGGCCATGGCGGCGGACTGGTGGAATCCCCACGGCAAGTTCAAGCCGCTGCACCGGTTCAATCCGGTCCGCTTGAAATTCATCCGGGAGACGGCCGAGGGGCACTTCTCGATTGCGAAAGGCGCCCTGAAACCGCTGGAGGGCCTTCGCCTGCTGGATATCGGCTGCGGCGGCGGCCTCGTCTGCGAGCCGATGGCGCGGCTCGGCGCTGCGGTCACCGGGGTGGACGCCTCCGAAGCCAACATCAAGACCGCGCTGACCCATGCCGGCGAACAGGGCCTGAAGATCGAATACCGGGCCGGGACCGCCGAAGGCCTGCTGGCCGCCGGCGAGCCGCTGTTCGACATCGTGCTGAACCTGGAAGTCGTCGAGCATGTCGCGGACCCCGCGCAGTTCCTCGCCGATACCGCGCGCCTTGTTCGCCCCGGCGGGCTGATGATCGTTGCGACCCTCAACCGCACCGCCAAGGCGCTCGCTACCGCCGTGATCGGCGCCGAATATGTGCTGGGCTGGCTGCCGCGGGGGACACATGACTGGTCGAAGTTCGTGACGCCGGAAGAAGTCGAAACGGCGCTGACCGGGGCTGGCATGAAACCCGAGACGCCGATTGGCGTCAGCTTCTATCCGCTGTCCGGCCAGTGGAAACTGACCGGCGATGCGTCGGTGAACTACATGATCGTCGCCCGGCGCCCGGCACCATGACCCCGCTGCCCGCCCCCGGGGACGTGCTGACCTTCTGGATTGGAGAGGCGGCGAATTCACCGGCCGAACTGAAGCTGAAGAACAAGAGGTGGTTCAAGGGCGGCGCGGCGCTGGACGTCGAGATCGCCGCGCGGTTCCAGCCGCTGCTGGAGACCCTGTCCGCCGGACCGCTGGCCGAGGACTGGGCGGCGCGTGGCGCGAAGGGGCGCCTTGCGGCGATCATCGTGCTCGACCAGTTCAGCCGCAACATTTTCCGCAAGTCCCCGCGCGCGTTTGCGCAGGACCGGCTGGCGCTTCATCTGTGCAAGGAAGGTCTGCTCGCCCGCGAGGACCTGGGCCTCTCGGAAGCCGAGCGCGTGTTCTTCTACCTGCCGCTCGAACATGCCGAAGACGAAGGCCTGCAGGCGCGCTCGGTGGACCTGTTCACGTCGCTCCACGCAGAGGCGCGTCCCGGCTTCGACGAGTTCACGAAATCCACGCTCGACTATGCCCGCCAGCACCGGGACGCCATCCAGCAGTTCGGCCGCTTCCCGCACCGCAATGCCGTCGTCGGACGGGTCAGCACGCCAGACGAACTGGACTGGCTCGCCGAAGGCGGCGGGTTCTAGATCTCTGAAGTCATCCAGAACGGGAAGCGTACCGTGCGGCGTCAACCCGGCATCAGGTCGAGAGGATCGTCAGCTTTCATATTGGCGTTCCGAGCCTCCAGCTTCGCGGCAATCTCGGCCTGCATCTTGCGGTCCAGCGGATAGTTGCGGATGATGAAGTAGGTGGCGATGTAGAACAGCGTTGGCAGTACACAGAAGATGATCAAGAGACCCTGCACGGCTTGCGGTGTGTTTTCGGCGCCTGCTTCGTAACCTGCGACGAGCCCGACCAACAGATAACCCACACCAATCGCGACGCTCGCACCGACCTTGTAGGCCGACGCGTTGAGACCGAAGTAAAGCCCCGCCCGGTTGACGCCGGTGCGGGAGACCTCTTCTTCGGCAATGTCTGCCGTCATCGACCGGCCGATCACCAGCGGCGCGGTAAAGGCAAAGCCGTTCAAAACAGCCGCAGCGGCGAACGACCAGAAACTGGGAAACTGGGCAACGACAAAGTAAAAGGCGAAGCTGCCTGCCGACATCAGGACAGCCGCACAAATCGCCTTGTGCTTTTCTGTGCGCTGGGCAATCGCCATCCAGAACGGCAGGCCTACAACCGACGACAGGAAGAACACGACCAGCAACAGGCTTGCTTGCAGGTCGCTGAGACCGAAAACCGATTCCGCAACGAAAAGGTAGAGCGATGAGGTCACCGAAATGCTGATACCGACCATCACTTCGAGCAGAAGGACCGCACGCAAGAGAGGATTCTCAAGCGCCTTGCGCAGCATCGAGAAGCTCAGCTTGTGATCATCGCTGCCAGTACTGATCCTCGGCGGGTCAGGCACGAAAGCACATGCGAGGAACGCTGTGACCGGAAGGGCTATGATCAGAGCCCAGCCCATTGCGCCGACCTGGGCGAACCGGTCACCGTTTTCGCCTCCATTCGCCGCAATGAACACCGGCAACAGGAGCAGAAAAAGAGCGCTGAGAATGCTGGCCACTTCGATCACCACGAAATGGCGTGAACGGTCGTCATAATCGACCGCCACATCCGACACCCAGGCATTCCGCGAAATCTGCAGGAACGTGGCGCCGAGATAGAAGATGACCATCCAGAAGACGAAGTACAAAGCCGTGACGCCTTCGCGCGGCGGCAGATAGACGAAGTAGGCCGAAACCATGAGCATCGGCACGCTGGCAACAATCCAGGGACGCGCCCGCCCGTAGCGGCTGTTGAACCGGTCAACCAGCGATCCGATGATGGGATCCACCGCCAGATCCCAGATGCGCATCAGCATGAAAAGCAAGCCGGTGAGGGCAACACCGAGGCCTAGTTCGTCGGCGTAGAATGGCGAAAGATAGACCCCGACCGGCAACCCTATACCGGCGAGCGGGAAGGCCAAAGTGGACAGCGCGAACACGCGCGGGAGCCCGAGGCGCTTAGGTTTTGTTTCGGTCATGGGGGCACAGTGACGCGTGAAAACGTGACGGCCAAGTCATTTTTTTGTGGCTGCAAGCTTGACGCGGCGAGGCCCCGGCGCAATCGCTCGGACAACAGAAAGCCGGAGGGCCGCCGCACATGATCCGCAACATTCTCATCGGGCTTTTGCTCGCAGTTGCAGCATTCGCCGGGCTGCTGGTGTTCAATGCGATGAACTACGGCGCCGAGCCGGTGGGCGGGCGCGTGACCTTGCCGGCGCCGCCGGAAATATCGGCCGAGCGCGGAGCGCAGAATCTCTCCCGCGCAATCCAGTTCAAGACGATCACGCTGGCGAGCGGCGATCCGCGGCCCGGTCAAGAAGGCGAGTGGCTCGCGCTGCATGTCTGGCTCGAGGAGGCCTATCCGGCAGCACATGCCGCGATGACGAAGGAACTGGTGCCGGACACGCTGACGCTGCTCTACACGTGGGCCGGATCGGATGCTTCCTTGAAACCGGTCATGCTGATGGCACACCAGGATGTGGTGCCGGTGAATATCGGCACCGAGGGTGACTGGGACGGCGCGCCGTTCGAAGGCGCGATCATCGACGGCTACATCTACGGGCGCGGCGCGATCGACAACAAGGGCTCGCTGGTGGCGCTGATGGAAGCCGCCGAGGCGCTGGCCGCCTCGGGCTTCAAACCTCAGCGTACGGTCTATTTCATGTTCGGCCATGACGAGGAAGTCTCCGGCTCCGGCGCCGAGGCGGCGGTGGCGCTGATGAAATCGCGCGGAATCGAGCCCGAAATGGTGCTCGATGAAGGCTTCATGGTGCTGGACCCCTCGCCGCTTTCGGGCAAGCCGGCGGGATTCATCGGCATTGCGGAAAAGGGCTATGTGACGCTGGAGGTGATCGCCACGGCGGCGGGCGGGCACTCGTCCACACCGCCGCGCAACTCGGCCGCCGTGAACCTCGCCCGCGCCGTGGTCGCGCTCGACGAGAACCAGATGCCATCCGCCCTGAAGGAGGCGCCTGCCGCCGACATGTTCCGTGCCGCCGGCAAGGATATGCCGTTCATGCAACGTTTGGCCTTCGCGAACCTCTGGCTGTTCGAGGGCATGGTGGATGACCAGCTGAGCCAGATTCCCGGAGGTAATGCGATGATCCGCACGACCACCGCGCCGACGATGCTGGAAGGCTCGGCGAAGGAGAACGTGCTGGCGCAGCGCGCCAAGGCCACGGTGAACTTCCGCATTCATCCGAGCAATACTGAGGAAGAGATCATCGCACATGTGAAAGAGGTGACGAAGGATATCGAAGGCATCGAGATCGCCGTCGGCCAGCAGGGCATTCGCGGCGCGGGCGCCTCGAATGTGTCGCCCACGGACAATCGCGCCTATGCCGTGCTGGCGAGCGTGGCGGAGGCGACCTATCCCGGCGCGCCGGCAGCGCCTGGCCTTGTGCTCGGTGCCACCGATGCGCGCTATGCCGAAGCGATTTCGGCGAATGTGTACCGGTTCGCGCCGGCGGTGCTGACGCCGGATGAGCTGACAGGGTTCCACGGCACCAATGAGCGCACGAGCGTCGAGAACATGGGTCGCCTGGCGCGCGGGTATGCGCAGGTGATCCTGGCGATGGATTCGGCGGAGTAGGTTCAGAGCGTAGACTCGCCGGTTCCACCCCTTCCCGCATCCGTTTCCGCTCATCCCGTCGAAGGACGGGATCCTGTGAGGTGGCTTTGCAACGAGGCTCAAGTCTGGGTCCCGGCTTCCGCCGGGATGCGCGGAGACGGGTAGGTTGAATCCAGTTCGAAGAAATCATGCACGAAGTACACCTCCGTTCACGGAGGTGTAGCGGAAGGGCTGGAGAAGTAACTTGTAACGGCTTGAAGAGGCTGGATTTTATGTTTCGGGCGGGGTGAATTTCGTAGGCGCAAGTCCCGCCTGTCGCCCCCGCCAGACTGCTTCATCCGGCTGCGTTCAATCTACATTGCGTGTCGAACTTTTCTCAAAGATTCTCATTTTTTATCACCTGGTATCGCGAGTTTATCGCCTGTTCTCGCCGATTCAGTTCACCGGGCCGGTGACGCGGGAGATGTCCACGTTGTAGTGGCGGGCGCAGAACTGGCAGTCGATGGAGAGGTTGCCGTCCTCTTCCACGAGTTCGCGCAGCGACTCGTCCGGCATCTGGCTGAGGGTGGTGACGAGGCGTTCCTCGCTGCAGGTGCACTGGTCGAGCACGGCCATGCCGGACTCCAGCGTCACGCCCTGTTCGTGGAACAGGCGATAGAGGAGTTCGGTCATCGGCAGGGCCGGATCGATCAGTTCGGCGGGCGTCAGCGTCGAGAACAGCACTTCGGCTTCGCGCCAGCCTTCGTCGGTCTCGCCGCGCGTGTCGTCGGCCGCGATGCGTTGCACCAACATGCCGCCGGCGGTCCATTCGCCGGTGGCGGCGCGGTCCACGGCGATGCGGATGCTGGAGGGCACCTGCTCCGACATGTCGAAATAGTCTTCCGCACACTGAGCGAGCGTCGCTTTGTTGAGCGGCACGATGCCCTGGTAGGGCTGGATGTCGGGATTGTCCTGCACGAGGATCAGGCCGAGGCGGCCGGTGCGGCCGAAAAGTTGCGGCATGTGGGGCTCGCCGCCCTTGTTGACGCGTTCCAGATTGGCCCAGCCTTCGGGATTGTAGCGGGCATAGCCGCGCACATTGCCATTGGTGTTGTACTCACCGACGAGCAGCGTGACCGGGCCGTCGCCTTCGGCCTGCACGAGGATCTTGCCTTCGAATTTCAGCGAGGCGCCGACGAGGGCGGCCAATGTCACCGCTTCGCCGAGGATCTGGGCGAGGTGGTGGGGATAGTCATGCCGGTCGAGGATCGGGGAGATGCTGAGCGCGCCCATGCGGACGGCGCGCCCGCGGATGGGGCGGCCTTCGATCTGGAAGGTGGCGGCGAAATCGCCGGTTTCGTGGGGGATCTGGGTCATGGGAGGGGCGCCTTGCGGGGGGCTTTCAAGGTGCCCCATGTGGCAGCGGGGGCGCTCCAGAACAAGGGGGCCAGAACAAGGGGGCCCCGGTCATCAAGGCATCAGGCCGAACAGCTGGCCCCGCCTAGGACGCAGAAGCTGGCGCACCAGGGGTGGTTGAGCTTGACTGGCTGGGCGGTGGCTTCGGCGAGGGTGGCGCCGAGGTCGAAAGCGGGGTCGTCGACCAGCAGGGTGCAGGCGAGGACGCGGGGGTTGGCGGCGCCCTTGCGGCGCACGACCATGCGCTGACTGGCGCACATGATGGAGTCCGGCGTCTTGTTCAGGATACCCCAGCAGGCCGTGGTAACTTCCGGCGGATCATCGCGGGCGATCATTTCCGGGAAGAGGACGAGCTGTTTCGGGTCTGCGGCATCGAGGGCGAGACCGAGGGAGGCTATGAGGGCGCGGTAGCCTTGGCGGGCGGCGGCTTCGTCCTCGTGCAGCGCCTTGCGGCCGGCGAGCGCGAGGGGGATGTTGTTGGCCGCCAGCCAGCTCAGGCCCGCGCAGGCTTCGGCGAAGGCCCCCTGCCCGCGCTCCGCGTCATGGGTGGCGGCGTCGTGCGAGTCGAGGGAGACGCGCAGGGTCATGCTGTGGGGATAGCGGGCGGCGAGATCGGCGAGACCCGCCTGCACGCGGGGGCGCATCATCGGGCGCATCGCATTCGTCAGCACAAGGAGCGTGTGGCCGCGTTCCAGCGCCGCCTGCATGATGGCGATGATTTCCGGCGCGATGAAAGGCTCGCCCCCCGTGATGCCGATTTCGGCGGGCTGGGTGAGTTCGTCTAGGTATGGCTCGACATCGGCGCGGGTCAGGTAGACCAGCCGGTCATTGGTGGGACTGCTCTCGATATAGCAATTGGCGCAAGTGATGTTGCAGAGCGTGCCGGTGTTGAACCAGAGCGTCTTGAGGCCGGACCAGGCGACACTGGCGCGGGTTTCGCCCTTCGCGGTCACGTGGGGGTCGGAGAATTTCGCGTTCGGGATCAGGGTGTCGGCCATGAGTTCCTGCCTAAAGCCAGCCGGATTGCGCGCCAAGGGCTGACGCTGCGGCTCCCCGGAACGTGATCCGGCGCCGGCCTATTTGCCCAGGCACCAGCGCAGGATTGCCTTCTGGGCATGCAGGCGGTTTTCCGCTTCGTCCCAAACGAGGCTGGCCGGGCCGTCGATGACTTCGGCGTCAACTTCCTCGCCCCGGTGGGCCGGCAGGCAGTGCAGGAATTTGGCGCCGCCATTGGCGAGTTCCATCAGCTCGTCGGTGACGGCGAAGGGCTCGAGGATTTCGAGGCGGCGTTCGGCGTCGAGGTCGCCCATCGAGACGAAGGTGTCGGCGATCACCACGTCGGCGCCGGCGACGGCTTCCTCGGCGGTCTCGAACAGTTCGATGCGGCCCTGCAGTTCGGTGGCGATGTCGAGATCATCCTCGTCCGGCGCGTAGCGGTGGGGCGTGCCGATGGCGAGGGTGAAGCCGAACTTGGCGGCGGCGTGGATGAAGCTGGCGCAGACATTGTTGCCATCCCCGACCCAGGCGAGGCGGGCGCCCCGGAGGGTAAGCCCGTGTTCTTCCAGCGTCATCAGGTCGGCCATGATCTGGCAGGGGTGCGAGCGGTCCGACAGGCCGTTGATGACCGGCACGCCGGCGGCTTCGGCGAAGGTTTCGATGTCGGTATGGTCGTTGGCGCGGATCATCACGGCGTCGACATAGCGCGAGAGGACGCGGGCGGTGTCCTCGATCGACTCGCCGCGGCCGAGCTGCATATCGCCGGCGGAAGTGGTGATCGAACTGCCGCCGAGCTGGCGCATCGCCATGTCGAAGGAGAAGCGGGTGCGGGTGGAGGCCTTCTCGAATATCATCGCGAGGGTGTGGCCCTCGAGCGGAGCGCCGGTGTCGATGCGGCCCTTGGGCCAGCCGGCGCGGGCTTTCTTCGCCCGGTGCGCCTCATCGAGGATCGCGCGCAGCTCCGCCTGCTCCAGCGGCCAGATGTCGAGAAAGTGGCGGATCGTCATGGGCGCGGCCCCCGCAAAAATAAGCGCGCCGCATAGCCTGTTATGGGGGGCATGTCATGGGTGATTTCATGGAAAACCCCTCTGCCCCGAGGGCAGAGGGGTTCTAGATACCGTCCAGGATCAGGCGCGCTTGAGGACGCGGATGAGGATCAGCAGGATCACCGCGCCGAGGGTGGCGTGGACGATCGCCGCCAGGATGCCGCCGCCGAGGCCGAACCCGATGGCGGGGAAAAGCAGGCCGGCGATGAAGGCACCGACGATGCCGACCACGATGTTACCGACGAGGCCAAAGCCGAAGCCCTTGACGATCACGCCGGCCAGCCAGCCGGCGATGGCGCCGATGAGGAGGAAAATAAGCAGGCTCTCAAGTGTCATGTCAAAATATTCCCATGTTGAGGGATCAGTCCCTGCGCACTAACGCGCCGGGCCCGGAAAGGATGCATGGGACGGGAGGTTTGATCAGACGCCGCACGCCCGCTCGACCTTCCAGATGCGGACGGAACAGCCGGAACACGGGTTTTTGCGGCCGTGCCGCGGGGCGTCCATCGCCTCCGGGTTCGCCCCGTCCCTGCCGCTGAACACGGCCCGGCTGGGCGGCGGCGGGGTTCTGGCGATGATGGAGATGTGCCCCTTCCGAATTCCTGTCATTGTGCCGCAGGCAGGCCCGGCCTATCTAGCCGCCTTCTAGCCGCCCGGGGCGAACTATCCTAAGGGAGGCCATCCTTTTCCATCCTCCCGGGAGTATTGCCAGACATGGATAACGTCCTCATCATCGGCGCCGGCGCGGCCGGCTCGGTCGTAGCCAAGAAATGCGCGATGGATCGCAAGACATTCAAGCACATCACGCTGGCCTCGCGGCGGATCGAGAGCTGCGAGAAGGTCGCCAAGGATTGTGTCACGCCGATCGAGATTGCGCAGGTGGACGCCGATGACGTGGCCGCCACCGTCGCGCTGATCAAGAAGGTGAAGCCTGACCTCGTGATCAACATGGCCCTGCCCTATCAGGACCTGCCGATCATGGATGCCTGCCTCGAGGCGGGCGTGAACTATCTCGACACCGCCAACTACGAGCCGCGGGAAGTGGCGAAGTTCGAGTATTCCTGGCAGTGGGCCTATCAGGAGCGGTTCAAGGCCGCGGGCCTGACGGCCATCCTCGGCTGCGGGTTCGATCCGGGCGTCTCGAACGTCTGGTGCGCCTATGCGCAGGAATACCTGTTTGACGAGATCGACTATATCGACATCGTCGACTGCAATGCCGGCGACCATGGCAAGACGTTTGCGACGAACTTCAACCCGGAGATCAACCTCCGCGAAGTGACGCAGGACGGCAAATACTGGAAAGAGGGCGAGTGGATCGAGATTCCGGCGCTGTCGATCAAGACGATGGTGGACTATCCGGAAGTCGGCCCGCGCAAATCCTACCTCATTTATCATGAGGAAGAGGAAAGCCTGGTGAAGAACATCAAGGGCCTGAAGCAGATCCGCTTCTGGATGACGTTTGGCGATGCCTACATCAAGCACCTCGAAGTGTTTAAATCAATCGGGCTGATTTCGCTCGAACCGATCAAGCACAAGGGCATGGACATCGTGCCGATGGAATTCCTGCGCGACCTGCTGCCGCCGCCCTCGTCGCTGGCCGAGAACTATACCGGCAAGACATCGATCGGCGTGATCGTCCGTGGCCGGAAGGGCGGCAAGGAGATCGCCAAGATGCTCTACAACGTCTGCGACCATGCCGAGACCAACAAGGAAGTCGGCGCGCAGGCTGTTTCCTACACCACGGGCGTGCCGCCGGTTTCCGGCGCGGCGATGTTCTTCCACGGCATCTGGAAAGGTCCGGGCGTGTTCAACGTCGAGCAGTTCCCCTCGAAGCCGTTCCTGGATGATGTGGCCGAGCGCGGGCTGCCGACGACGATCATCGACATCGGGCCGGATGATCAGGATGAGCTGTTTGAGGTGGTGACTTAAGTCCTCTACTTCCGCTCATCCCCGCGAAGGCGGGGATCGCAGGCGGGAGAATTTGCCTCACCAGATCCCCGCCTTCGCGGGGATGAGCGGAAAAAACAGATGACCAAGATCAAGACCCCCTGCTTCGTGCTCGACACGGCCCGCCTCCGGAAGAACCTGGAGACGGCGAAGCGTGTGCGTGAAGAGGCGGGGTGCAAGATACTGCTCGCCACCAAGGCCTTTGCCATGCCGGCGGCGTTTCCGTTGATGCGGGACTATCTCGACGGCACGACCGCGTCCGGCGAGCAGGAAGCCATCATGGGTCAAGCGGAGTTCGGCAAGGAAGTGCACGTCTATTCGCCCGCCTATACGGAAGACGAAGTCCGCCGGCTGACGAAAGTGGCGCAGCATATCTATTTCAATTCGGCTGAGCAGCTCGCCCGGTTTGGCGACATTGCGCGCGATGCCGGCTGCCATGTCGGGCTGCGGGTGAATCCCGGCTATTCCAATGCCACGCTCGGCGGCGACCTCTACAATCCGACCGCGCCGACCAGCCGGTTCGGCGAAGTGCCGGAAAAGCTGGCGCAGGTCGACTGGTCGGGCGTCGACATCTTCCATGTGCATGCGCTGTGCGAGAGCCTGCATGAAGGCTCGGTCGGCCTGATCGAATATGTCTCCGAACACTTCGCCGCCTATATCGGCCAGGTGAAGGCCGTGAATTTCGGCGGGGGGCACTTCCTCAACAAGCCGGGCTACAATGTCGACAAGCTGATCGCCGCCATCAAGGCGTTCAAGGCCCGCTTCGGTGTCGAGGTGATCCTCGAGCCGGGCGCGGGGCTCGTGGTGAATACCGGCGAGCTGTACGCGACCGTGCTGGCGCTGCACTGGAACGCGATGGACCTGGCGATCCTCGATGCCTCGGCCTCAACGCATATGCCGGACGTTCTGGAAGTGCCTTACCGCCCGGACGTGATCGGCGCAGGCCAACCCGGCGAACATCCGCATACGTACCGGTTCGGCGGCAAGACCTGCATGACCGGCGACATCATCGGCGACTATTCTTTCGAGAAGCCACTGCAGCCCGGTGACGAGATCATCTTCACCGACCAGATGCACTATGCCTTCGTGAAGACGAACACGTTCAACGGCACGCCGCTGGCAAATCTCGCCATCCGCTGGGAAGACGGGCGCGTCGAGATGATCTCCGATTTCGGGTATGAGGAATTCCGGCGGCGGCTGGGGCGGTAGGCCCTCACCTCCCATTGCTTCGCAATGGGCCCCTCGTCTCCCGCAGAGCGGGAGAGGGGTAAAGGGCGGCTCCCGCCTCCTACCCCAGAAGCCACGGCTCCTTCTGCACACGGAGCATCACGCCCATGCGGTTGGCGGCGCTGAGCTTGGCCAGCACGGAGGAGACATGGTGTTCCACCGTACGCGGGGAGCGGCTGAGGGCTTCGGAGATTTCGCGGTTCGAGTAGCCCTTGACGATGAGGGCCAGCACATCCTGTTCGCGGCGGGTCAGGCCGAGGGGGTGGTCGCGGGCGGCGGTGTAAGCGCCGCGCCGGGCGCGCGGCAGGGCGCGGGTTACACCTAGCTCGGCGGCGCGGCGGCGTCCAAGATCGGCGGCGGCCTGCGCGCCCATGGCGCCGAGTTCGCGCACAGCGGCGCCAAGCACCTCGCCGGTATCGCTCTGCAGGCGGACGAGGGCGGCGGCATAGGGCATCCCTAACGCGTCCCAGGCAGCGGCAGCGCCCGCGAGATCACCGTCCAGCTCGCGCCGGAAGGGTTCTGGCAGATCGTTCAGCCGCTCGTCCGGCGCTGCGCGGCCATAGCGGCGGGCCCAGACGGCGCGCTCGCCGAGATTCCAGGCGTGGCGGTCGGCGCCCGACAGGGCCAGCAGCGCGTCCAGATGTTCCTGCCCGGCGGCGAGGTTGCCGCTCAGCCACGCGTGCTCGATCAGGGTGAGGCGCGCGGGCACGACATGCTGCAGTTCATCCGTCGCCAGAGCATCCTCGTAGGCGGCGTTGATGATCGCGGACGCATCGGGCGCCGCCATCCGCACGCTGGCCCGCGCCAGAACCTGCAGTGCCGGCAGACGCATCACCAGGGTCAGATCCTGGCGCGCCAGTACGCCCCGCGAGATCGTCTCGGCATCCTTGAGCCGCCCCTGCTTCAGCCGCAGCAGGGCCTGCCGGCCGGAGAGATAATGGGTCCAGGCATCAAGGTCGTGCTCGGTGTCGAAGGCGATGCCTTCGGCCAGCACGCGCTCGGCGAGGTCAAAGCGGCGGAATTCCACCGCGTATTCGGAGAGGTTCGTATAGGCCCGCGCGGCCTGTTCGTGCAGGCCGTTCGCGAGCGAGACCTTGAGGCTTTCCTGCAGCATCGCCTCGCCTTCCGTCCGTCCCCGGAAAACCAGCGCGGTGCCGACATTGTTCAGCGCATGGGCGCGGATTTCAGGGTTGGGGAACTGCGCCTCCAGCGCCAGCGCGCGCTCGCCCCAGGCGACGGCATCGTCCATCTGGTCGTTCAGCATGTGAAGCTGGGAGCGCAGGGAATAGGCCATCGCCTGTTCGGCGGAGGGCGGCATGTTCTCCAGCACACGGATGGCCTGGTCGGCGAGGCGGGCAGCGTCCGGTGCCTCGCCGCGGTACCAGTGGAGGCGCGACAGCCAGCGGAGGTTCTCGCCGACCTTGTCCTGCCGCCCGAGCAGGCGCCAGAGCGTGATGGCATGACGCCGCGCGTCCAGCACCTCGTCATCGATGCGGGCGGCGAGCCCGCTTTCATAGGCCCATTGCTCGTAGAGCGTCGCGGCGAGTTCGGGCGGGGCGGCGTCGACGAATTTCAGCGCAGTGCCGAGGTGCGCGGCGGCCTCGCGGTGGGCGCCGCTGGCGGCGGCGCGGGCGGCGGCTTCCGGGGCGATCTCCAGCACGGCGGCGCCGTCGAGCGCGCTGGCGGCGTGGTGGACCATCTGGTCGAGATGCGCGCCGGTGCCAAGCGCGCGCAGGGCGGCGAGGATGCTGGCGTGGTGCGCGCGGCGGCGGACGGCGGGGATACGGTCGAGCGTCGCCTGCCGGGCGATCTCGTGTCGGAAGCGCAGGTCACCGGACGGGGAGGCCTGCAGGATGCCCTGCGCCGTGAGGTCCGCGATCAGTCCGACTGCGGTGTCCGGCGCGAGCTGGCGCACCAGGGCGGCGGGTACGGCGGCGGGGATGACGCTGATCAGTTCCAGCAGGTCGCGCGCGGCGGGATCGAGCCGGGCCTGACGCGCGGTGACGGCCTCGCGCACGGAGACCGGCGGGGCGGCGCCGTCGCCCGCATGCGCGGCGATGATTTCGCTGACCTTGAAGGGGTTGCCGGCGGTGGCCTGGAACAGCCACTGGCCGGTGAGGCCCTGCGCGCGCGCAATCTGGCCCACGGCTTTCGGCGTCAGCGGAGTCAACGCGATCTCGGTGCAGCTGGCCTCCGGCAGGTCGGCGATGGCCTTGCGGAGGGGATGGTCCTCGCCGGTTTCGTTGCCCCGGAAGGTGATCACCAGCAACACGGGCAGCAGCGCGATCCGGCGGCCGAGGAAGCGGAGCAAGTCGAGCGTTGCGTGGTCGGCCCAGTGCAGGTCTTCCCAGATCAGAAGGAAGGGCCCCTGCCCGTCGCCGAGCGCGTTCAGCAAGGCGGCGAAGAGGGCCTGGCGGTCTGCCCCGGCGCGGACCAGCGTGTCGACATCTGGGCCGAGCACTTCGGCCATGTCCTGCACCGGCCCAAGCGGTCGGGGCGTAAACAGCGGGTCGCAGCCGCCGAGGGCGGTGCGCCAGGTGTCCGGCGCAGAAGACTTGAACTGGCGGATCAGCGTGGTCTTGCCGATGCCCGCTTCGCCGGAGAGCAGCGCAATGTGCCCGCGCCCGGCCCCGGCCGAGGCGGCGAGGGCCGTGAGCAGGGAAAGCTGCCTGTCGCGCTCAATCAACAAAGTTTGTTCCCCCGGCGGCACAGTCCAGCCATAAACCGGCAAGACAGGCCCCGATCACGCAAGGGTTAACTTAGGGCCTGTATTTCCGAGGGAAAGCCTTAAAAATGGGTAGGGTCAGCCTCAAATTTGGGTAGGACCACCGAAGCGGCCGCCCCAAATCCTCCTTAGTTTGTTCCTGCGAGCTGTGGGACGCACGCGCCAGAAAACGGGGGTAGGCACCGCTCTCTCGCCTGCCCCCGCACTTTTGTACCGGGTCTTCGGAGCCCGTCAGGCCTCTCGCGGCCCGGTCCACAGATCCCGTGCAGCCTTGGCCCGTACCGACATGCCGCGCCCTTCCGCCTGACGAACCGCCAGCGCGGACGCGTCAAATCCGGTCAGGCAGTGGACGTTGACGCCGTAATGGTCCGGCATCGCCCGCTTCCGGTGGAAGGGATAGATGCCGCACTTCGAGCAGAAGAAGTGCCGGGCAATGCCGGTGTTCCAGTTGTACTCGCTGAGGCTGTCTGCGCCGGAGAGCAGCGTGAACGCGTCCTCGTGGACGGTCGTCATCAGCGCGCCCTTCATCCGGCAGAGGGAACAGTCGCAGCGGTAGACGTCGGTGATTTCGGCGGCGATGCGGAATTGCACCGCGCCGCAATGGCACGAACCCTCATACGCCGGCACGGCCGTCAGGAAACTTTCCAGGCCGTCAGGGCGGCGTCGAGGATGCCGACCGCTTCGCGCACGTGCGAATCCTCGATCACCAGCGGCGGGGCGAGGCGCAGCACGTTGTTGCCGGCGACGCCGACCAGGAGGTTCGCATCGCGGCAAAGGCCCTGCACCGATTTCGGGTCGGCCTTCAGCTTGATGCCGGTGAGCAGGCCCTTGCCGGTGACGGCTTCCACCTTGTCCGGATGGGTATCGGCCAGGCTTTTCAGACCTTGCTGCAGCGCGCCTGAGACGCGGCGCACATTGGCGAGGAAAGCCTCGTCCGAGATCACGTCCCAGACGACATTGCCGACAGCCATGGCGAGCGGGTTGCCGCCATAGGTCGAGCCGTGGCTGCCGGGTTGCATCGGCTCGGCGCAGGCCTCGGTCATCAGGCAGGCGCCGAACGGAAAGCCGCCGCCGATGCCTTTCGCGGCGCACAGGATGTCGGGCTCGACACCGTCCGCCCACTGATAACCCCAGAGCTTGCCGGTGCGGCCCATGCCGCATTGCACTTCGTCGAAGATCAGCAGCAGGCCGTGCTCGTCGCACATCTTGCGCAGGCCGTGGATGCAGGCTTCCGGCATGGCGCGCACGCCGCCTTCGCCCTGCACGACTTCGACGAAGATGGCGGCTGCGGTGGGTTCGGCTGCGGCCTTCTTCAGCGCTTCATGGTCACCCCATTCGAGGTGCACGAAGCCGGGGAGTTTGGGGCCGAAGCCTTCGAGGTATTTCGGATTGCCGCCGGCATTGATCGCGGCCATCGAGCGGCCGTGGAAGGCACCCGTGAAGGTGATGATGTCCAGCCGTTCGGCGTTGCCCTTCGACCAGTGATACTTGCGCGCGGTCTTGATGGCGCACTCGACCGCCTCGGTGCCGGAGTTGGTGAAGAACACCCGGTCTGCGAAGGTGTCGCGGCAGATCTTGTCGGCGAGCTCTTCCTGACCCTTGACGCGGAACATATTGGACGTGTGCCAGAGCTTGCCGGCCTGGTCGCGCAGGGCATCGACGAGGGCCGGGTGGGCATGGCCGAGGGCGGTGACCGCGATTCCGGCGATAAAATCGAGATACCGGCGGCCATCCTCGGTGAAGAGGTAGGCGCCCTGGCCCTCGACGAACACTTCCTCCGGCGGACGGTAGACCGGCAGGATGTGCTGGCGGGGGTCCTCGTGGAAATTGTCCTCTGGCATCTCGGCGGCTCCGGAAACAGTGCGGGAATGGGGTTTGGGCCACGCTTGGCGGGGGCCGGACCCTAAGTCAACTCAGCCCGCAGGATTACGCCGATTTAATCGAGATCATGATCGAAAAACAATAATATATATTGACGTTATTCGATATGGTCTTATTGTTAATCGTGAAGCCGGGTTCTGGACGCCAAGACCTTCAACGCCCCTCGACTCTCACCTGAAGTCTTGACGCACTGGGACCCGGCCTTCACCTCACGAGGCGGCCCGGAACAGCTGGTTTGACGGTAAATGGACCCCGGAATGAAAAAGAGGCGCAGCGCCGTTGCCGGCTAGCTGCGCCCCTCCACCGTTTGCAGCGTTTCCTCCCAGAAACTTGCCTGCCCATACGGCATCGAATCCGAATTCGTGTCAAGAATGTGTCGAAACATTTTTTCAGAATTTGTGATCCGATTTCGAAAAGGCGCCAACCAGCGTATCTGCAACAGCCCTGGCCTCACCGGTGAAGCTTGCCCGCACAGATTGCGTGAAAGCCGCCTCGCTTTGCAGGATCACCCCGTCGCGCAGGACCTTCAAACCGTTGGCCTTGAGCGTGGCGCCCGTGGTGGTGATGTCGACGATAACATCGGCCGAGCCGGTGGAGGGCGCCGCTTCCGTCGCACCGGCGCTTTCAACCAGACGGTATTCGCCGACCGACTTCTGGGCAAAATACCGGCGCGTCAGGCGCAGATATTTTGTGGCCACGCGGAGCCTGCGGCCATGGGATTTGCGGAAAGCGGCGCCGGCCGCCTCGAGATCCGACATCATGTCGACGTCAAACCAGGCTTGCGGGACGGCGACCACGACATCGGCGCCGCCGAAGCCGAGACGCCGCAGGACCCGGAAATCCTCCGGCCCGTCAGGTGCGAGATCGTGCAGCAGGTCCTCGCCGGTGACGCCGAAATGCAGGCTGCCTTCGATCAGGCCCTGCGCGATCTCGCGGGCAGACAGTAGGCGCACTTCGGCGTCGAGCCCGTCGATCTCGGCGGTGTAGCCCCGCTCGCCGCCAATCTGGCGCAAGGGGTGGCCGATGCTGGCAAGCCAGGCCTCGGTCTGTTCCTTGAGGCGGCCCTTGGAGGGAATCGCAATCGTCAGCCGGCTCATGCGCCCGTCCTCCGTACACGCACCATCCGGTCTGGCCGCACCACGCCGCCGATGCCGGTGGCGGAGACGCGGGCCCCGGAGAGGCCGGCAATCAGCCCGTCATACCGCCCGCCGGCCGCAACCGGCTGGGTAGACGCGAGGCCGTCTGCGAGGACTTCGAACACAAAGCCATCATAATAGGTGAACCGTCGCCCGAAGCCGGCGCGGAACTCGGCCGTGCGGCGAGCGCCGGGCACCAGGCCGAAGATTTTCTCGACGCGCGACGCGAAGGCGCCAAGCGCGGCATCAGCGCTGGTCAGGCCATAGGTCTTCGCCAGGGCGGAGAGCGTGGCTGGAGCGTCCGACAACGGACAATCCACTTCGCGCAAGGCCAGCAGCGCCGCGCGGGCAGCGTCTGGCAAGCCGCCCGCTTCGATCGCGGCGCGGCGGGCCCGCAGGCCGCCGATAATTTCAGCAAGGCTGCGCGCACCGACCAGCGGCACATCCCGCGCGGTGAGCACGGCGCCGAGCGCGACTTGGGCGTCCGGGGCGTCCAGCGCGGCCAGAACATCCGTATCCAGTGGACGCGACGCCGCGTCCAGCACGGCGCGCACGCCGCCCTCCTGCCGGAAGGCGCGCTTCAAGAGGTCGGAGGTGACGGGCGGCAGGTCCAGTGCATCGATGAAGGCCGGGAAGATCGCGAGGTCGCCGGTGACGATGGCCTTCGGCGACACGCCGCAGGCCTCGACCGCGCGGTGGACCAGCGCGAAGAGTTCAGCGTCAGCGGCGGGATCCGCGGCGTAGCCGAAGCGCTCGAGGCCGACCTGCGTGAATTCGAACGGATCGTCCGGCGCGGCGGGCAGACGGAAGGCGCGCGCGGCGTAGGTGTAGGTCTTGGCCGAAGGGCCGGCTTCGAGACGGGCCGCCTCGCGCTGCGCCACCGGCAGCGTCAGGTCCGGCCGCATGGCCATTTCGGCGCCGCGATTGTCGGTGAACACGCAGAGGCGCGCGCGCACGGCTTCGCCGGAGAGTTCCAGCGGAATGTCCGTCGGCAGAACATAATCGGGATCGATGGGCGTGCCGCCGGCGGCTTCGAACACCGCGCGCGCGACCGCCACCAGGGCGTCATGGTTCATGTCTGCGCCTCGACGATGGCGCGCACGGCGGCGACCATCTGGTCGCGCGGCACTTCGATCTGGCCGGGGCGGGCTTCGCGGTATTCCTCGTTGGAGGTGATCGCCTGCGCCTTCAGCGCGCCCATCTCGAGATCCTTGATCGTGACGGTGCCCTTGGCAACTTCGTCGCCGCCGACGATGACGACGGCGGGTGAGGCGCGGCGGTCAGCATACTTCATCTGCGGGCGCATGCCGGAGGCGCCCATATAGGCCTCGGCGCGCAGGCCGGCACGGCGCAGTTCTGCGGCGAGGCCGAGCGCGAGGCCCGGATTGTCCTTGTCCAGATTGAGCACGACGACGGGGCCGTCGAGTTTCGCGCCCTCCCCCAGGATAGCGAGCGCGGCGGCGAGGCGCGAGATGCCGATGGAGAAGCCGGTGGCGGGGACCGTCTCGCCGGTGAAGCGCGCGACGAGATCGTCATAGCGCCCGCCGCCGCCGATGGAGCCGATGCGGTAGGTCTTGCCGTCTTCGCCGGTGACTTCTCGCAGCAGCTCGGCCTCGAAGACGGGGCCAGTGTAGTACTCAAGTCCTCTGACTACGGACGGATCGATCTTCACATCGTCCTCCGGTGCGCCGAGGGCTTCGAGCGCGAGGGCGATGGCTTCGAGTTCGGCGAGGCCCGCCTTGCCTTCTTCGGTGAAGCCGGCAGCCTTGGCGAGATTGGCGAGCGTCACGGCGCGCGTCGCCGCGCCCGCTTCGGCAAAGGCGAGCAGGCGCTTCACGGCGGCTGCATCCAGGCCGGCGCCCTTGGTGAAGTCGCCGCTCTCGTCCTTGCGGCCGGCGCCGAGGAGGTCGGCAACGCCGGAGGCGCCCAGGCGGTCGAGCTTGTCGAGCGCGCGCAGGATGGCGAGGCGCGTGCCGGCGTTCTCGGCGCCTACAGAGTCGAGCACGCCGTTGAGCAGGCGGCGGGTGTTGACGCGGATGACAAACTCGCCGGGCTTCATGCCGATGGCGCGCAGGGCTTCGGCGCCCATCGCGATCATCTCGGCATCGGCATGGAAGCCGGGCGCGCCGACGGTATCCGCGTCGCACTGCCAGAATTCGCGGAACCGGCCGGGACCCGGTTTCTCGTTGCGCCAGACGGGGCCGGCGGCGTAGCGCCGGAACGGGCGGCCGAGGCCCTGGCCCTGCTCCGCCACGAAACGGGCGAGCGGCGCGGTCAGGTCATAGCGCAGGGCCATCCACTGCTCGTCATCGTCCTGGATGGCGAACACGCCTGCGTTCGGGCGGTCGGCATCCGGCAGGAACTTGCCGAGCGAGTCGGCATACTCGAAGGCGCTCGTCTCCAGTGCTTCGAAGCCCCATTGGCGGTAGACACCGGTGACCGTTTCGACGAGGCGGGCCTGGGCATGGATCAATCCTTCCCGCTTGTCGGGAAAGCCGCGCGGCTTGCGGGCGAGATCTTTAGCCGATGCGGGCGGGTTTGCCTTGTCGCTCATGGTCGTTCCAGGTCCTGTGTCAGGCTGAGCCCGCTTAGACGGCGCGGGCCGGAATGGGAAGGCGGCGCGTCGATGCGGCGCGGGAGCCGGGTTTCGGCCTGCATCTTCTGGTTCGGTTCTGGAAGGGGAACACTATCAGAGGCGCAGCCGGACCGGTTCGCGCCTCGCCGGCGCGTCATGCGTGATGATGATGGTGGTGCGAGTTCGTGTTCATGGTCCGGGCGGATACTGAGGCGGCCCGGAAGAGTCAACTGCAGCCGGATTAAACGGGCCTTGAAGCAGGGGTGCTTGCAGGCCGTCGCAAATCGGCTAGTCATCTTCTACCGGGCTACGTGGGCGCCCGGACAGGCGTGCGTGCGCCCAAGCCCCACTCTTCGGCCTTTGGGCCATGAGTGATGAGGCTATCGATGACGACTCCTTCCCTTGGCGAACTGACCGCCGCGAGCTTCCGTATCGGCTGTCTCGGCTTTGGTGGCCCGGCCGGGCAGATCGCGCTGATGCACCGCATCTTCGTCGACGAGAAAAAATGGCTCGGCGAGGAAGAGTACCTGCACGCCCTCAACTACTGCATGCTGCTGCCCGGCCCCGAGGCGCAGCAGCTGGCCACTTATGCCGGCTGGCGCCTGCACGGCGTCGCTGGCGGCATCATTGCGGGCACCTTGTTTGTCCTGCCCGGCGCCGGAATCGTGTTCGGCCTCACCTGGCTCTACGCCACGCTCGGCACCACACCGGTCGTGAGCGCGCTCTTCTATGGCATCAAGGCCGCCGTCATCGGGTTCATTCTCGAAGCGCTCTGGAAAGTCGGTAAGCGAGCCCTGAAGACGGGCGCTGATCTCGCGATCGCGGCGCTCGCCTTCCTCGGCCTCTTCCTGTTTGCCTTGCCCTTCCCGCTGGTGATCGCCGCCGCGGCGGCCTTCGGTCTTGCCCGCAGCTTCGCCGCACCGGCGCTCACGCCATCACAGGCCGCCGCATCGCCGAAGGCAGGCAGCGCCCTCGCCACCGCCGCCGCCTCGACTGCCCTCTGGCTTGCCCCGCTCGCCGCCGCCTTCACCTTGCTCGGACCGGACCATGTGCTGACCCGGGTCGGTCTGCTCTTCTCGAAGCTCGCCCTCGTCACCTTCGGCGGCGCTTACACCGTGCTCGCCTACCTGCAGCAGCAGGCGGTCGAGGCCGAAGGCTGGCTGACCGCGCCGCAGATGATCGACGGGCTTGGCCTTGCCGAGACGACGCCCGGCCCCCTCGTGCTGGTCAACCAGTTCGTCGGCTTCATGGCCGGCTGGCAGGCAGAAGGCGGCGGCCTGATGCTCGCGGCCCTCGCCGCCGCGATGGCGAGCTGGTGCACCTTCGCGCCGTCTTTCGTCTGGATCTTCGCCGGGGCGCCCTTCTCGGAACGCCTGCGGCAGAACCGGTTTGCCGCCGGCATACTCCGGTCGATCACGGCGGCCGTCTTCGGGATCATCAGCAAGATCGCGCTGGTCTTCAGCTTCGCGGTCCTGTTCGGGGCGACCTTCCAGGCCGCAATGCCCTTCGGACAGTCCTTGACCCTTCCCGTCGCGGGGACGCTCGACCCCGTCGCCTTGCTGATCGCGGCCGCAGCGGCCGTCGCCCTGATCCGGCTGAAAGCCAACATCCTGCTGGTCGTTCTCGCCTGCGCAGCGGCGGGTCTTGTCCGGTCAGCCGTGCCCGCCATCGCTTGACGGCTGGGCGCGACTCTCTATGTGTGCCCCCAGACTCGGAACCGGGCCCCTCTGGTATCTGCGGCGGCAGATACGATGTCGGATCCCTCACGGATATTGCGCTGACGCGGCGCGCCTTTCCGGACCCCTAAATTCCCATGCCTGAATTACTGACCGTCATATACGCGGGCCAACCCGTCTGGTTGTGGATCGCATTCCTGTCCTTCATCGGCTTTCTGCTATGGGTCGATCTGGGCCTCCTCAACAAGAAGGATCAGGTCGTCTCTCCGAAGAAGAGCGCCATCATGTGGGGGTGTTTTGCCTCGCTCGCCGTGGCGTTCGGCTTCTACATCTACTTCGGCTACCAGCCGGACCCGCAATACTACAACGAGCCGGAGAACCTGCGCGCTCAGGCGACGCTCCAGTTTGCGACCGGCTACCTTCTCGAAACCGCATTGGCCTTCGACAACATCTTCGTCATCGGCATGGTGTTCACTTTTTTTGCTGTACCCCGGGAATACCAGCACCGGGTGCTGTTCTGGGGCATCATCGGGGCGATCGTGTTCCGGGGCATCTTCATTTCGCTGGGCGCCGCGATCGTCAACGAGTTCACCTGGGTGCTCTATTTCTTTGCCGCGTTCCTGATCTTCACCGGCGGAAAAATGCTGTTCTCCGGCGGCGGCGATGACGATCACATGGATCTTAACGACAACCCCGTCCTGAAATTCCTGAGGAAACGCCTGCGGGTGACCGACACGATCGAGAACCACAATTTCGTCGTGCGCAAACCTCATCCAGTGACCGGAAAGCTGGTCCTTTGGGGCACGCCCCTGCTGCTCTGCGTCATCATGGTCGAAGTCGTGGACATCATCTTTGCGGTCGATTCCGTGCCTGCGATCTTTGCGGTCACACGGGACCCCTTCATCGTCTACACCTCGAACATCTTCGCCATCCTGGGGCTGCGCTCGATGTACTTCATGCTGGCGGCGGCGATCGCGCGGTTCAAGTATCTGAAGTACGGCCTGTCGCTGGTGCTGGTGCTGATCGGCCTGAAGATCTTCTGGAACTTCCTGCTCTACAAGCAGCTGCACCTGGTGCCTTACCTTGAGCCGCAGTGGTCGCTGATGCTGACCATCGCCTTCCTCGGCGGCGCGATCCTCTACTCGCTGTGGAAGACTGGCGGGAAGGAAAAGTCGGCGCACTGACTTCAAGCCCCCTTTCCCCTAGTGGGGAGAGGGGTTCAGAGCGCGCATCAAGCTCCGAGGGAACTTCCTAAACCTTCGCCTTCGCGGCCGCCGCTTCGCGCATCGGGGCGCCGTCGCGGCGGGGGATGATCTTGAAGATGCCGGTGCCGCGCATGATCGTCTTGTCGCCGGTCCAGATGCGGCCTTCAACGGTGATGATGTCGTCCTGCTGGCCGACAACGACGCCGTCGCCCTCGACGAAACTGCCTAGCGGCGCGCCGGCGAGGAAGTCGCAAAGGAGACGGACGGTCACCCACCAGGTGTCCTCGTCATTCTCGACTGCGCCGCCCCAAGCCATGTCGGCAAAGGTCATCAGCATGCCGCCATGCGCGTTGAGCATGCCGTTGGTGTGATACTCCTCGACCCGGAAGGCGCGGGTCAGGTGACCGTTTTCGCGCTTCTCGAAGAGCGGGCCGATCTGGCGGCCGAAGCCCCGGTGCCAGGCGAGCTGGCTGTAGCCGGGGGGGAGTTCGGTAGTCTGGTAGCGGTTGAAATCATCGGTCATGGCAGGCGGGATAAACCCGGGAGCAGGGCGACTGCAAGGGATGCCTTGAATTTGCCATCGGAGACCGGAAAGCATTTTCTCCATGCTTCGCACACTGTTCGCTGCCGCCCTCGCCGCCAGCCTGCTGGCTCCTCCCGCCCTGGCGAAAGGCCGGGCCCGAGACAACGCCGTCGTCTCGGCCTCGGTGATGAGCGCGCGCGAGCCGCTGGATGCCTGTGGGGGGCGTGACCTGCTCGACGCGGTGGTGCCGGACGGGCCCTTCCTTGAAGCCTGCAAGTTCCACGATGCCTGCTACCGTTCCGGCCAGCTTGACCAGGGCGTATGCGACGCCGACTTCCTCAGTGACATGCGCGAAGCCTGCGATGCCAACTGGCCGAAGGCCAGCGCCGCCGGCAAGCATGCGGCCTGCGAAGTGGCGGCCTATACCTATTACCGCGCGGTCAATTCCCGGTTCGGCTCGATGCTGTATCCGCGCGGCGTGACCGAGGGTCAGTTCGGCAAGGTGAGCCAGACGGTCAGCGAAGGGATGAACGGCACGCGCCACCTCGAAGCCTGCGCCGAGGCGCGCAATGCCTCGAACCGGAAGCTGCGCTTTTTCCTGACGCTGCATGATGCACACGGAAAATGGATCGCGACGGCGCCGGGCGTCTCGTCGCTGTCGCTGCAGCCGGGAGAAGTGAAGACGCTGTGCGCGGGCACGTCGGTCTCGTGGTTCCGCAACGCGGCGAATATCGGCGATGCCTACGCCCTGACGCTGAAGGTGGATGATCCGTCGACGATCAATCCGTTCGGGGATCTGCTGGATGTTGACCGGCTGGATTGCGAGACGGCCAGCGGGAAATGCGTGCGGGTCGCGAAGGCGAGCTAGAGTTCGACCATGTCGAACTCGGTTTTCGGTGTGCCGCAGAGCGGGCAGATCCAGCTTTCCGGAATGTCGGCCCAGCGGGTGCCGGGCACGAGGCCCTCGCCTGCATCGCCTTCGGCCTCGTCATAGATGTAGCCGCAGGTCCGGCATTGCCAGGTCTTGTATGGCGCGCTCATGGGCGCTTCCCCTTTCCGGTCTTGATCTTCAGGTGATCCCGCAAGGCGCCGATGAGGGCGTCGCGAACCGGCGCGGGATCGAAGGCGGTATCGATCAGGCATTGCATCCGCAGGCCCAGCAGGCTGCAGCCTGCCATCAGCGCTTCGGCGTCGGCGTCGATTTCGGGACGGATGTGGCCACTCTTCTGGCCGCGTTCGATGAAGGCGCGGATCAAAACACGCTCCAGTTCATGAGACTCGGCAAAGGCGACCCGTGTCTCCAGCCGGCCGGCCACTGCGGCGGCGAGCAGCATGAAGTAGGCGGCGCTTTCGGACTGGGCCGGCATCGCGTCACAGTGCAGCCGGACGAAGGCGCAGAGCGCATCGAGCCCGTCCATCCCGTCCACATTTCCGGCTTCGAGGACTTCACCCTGCCACTGGTGCAAGTGCCAGATGAGAGAGCGGATCAGGCCTTCCTTTGAACCGAAGCGCTGGGTGACGAGGCCGCGCGAAAAGCCGGCTTCGCGGGCGATGGCATCGAACGTGGCGGCGGAGACGCCCTGCTCCGCGACGACCTTGATCGCTGCCGAGATCAACTCGCGCTCGGACCTGTCGCGCCGCTCTGCCTGCGTCAGGCGGCGGGCCGGACTGTCGATCTCTGCCTCGGCGTTCTTCATGTCGCACCCCTTACATAATTGTTGGCTGTATAGCAAGTTTGTTGTAGTCCTACCCCATTCGCCGGATCAACCGGCAAGCGTGTTCTGGGAGGACACTCATGGCCATACCCGATGAAATCGCAAAAGACGTGATTGATCCGAAAGCCTATGGCGACTGGGACCGGTCGCATGCGGCGTTTGCCTGGCTGCGGAAGAATGCGCCGCTGGATGTCGCCAAGATCGAAGGGTTCGATCCTTTCTGGGTGGTGACCCGGCATGCGGACATCCTGAACATCGAGCGCCAGAACGACCTGTTTCACAACGAGGACCGCTCGGCGACTCTGACGACGATCGAGGCGGACCGCCGGGTGCGCGAGATGATGGGCGGCTCGCCGAACCTGCTGCGCTCGCTGGTGCAGATGGATAACCCCGATCACATGCAATACCGCCGGCTGACCCAGTCCTGGTTCATGCCGCAGAACCTGCGGAAGCTGGAAGACCGGATCCGGGAAATCGCCCGCGGCTTCATCGACAACATGGCTGCGAAGGGGACGGAGTGCGACTTCGCGCGCGATGTGGCTTTCCTCTACCCGCTGCACGTGATCATGGAAGTGCTCGGCGTCCCCGCAGCCGACGAGCCGCGTATGCTGAAGCTGACGCAGGAATTGTTCGGCACGCAGGACCCCGACGTGAACCGGGCCGGCAAGGAAATGGACGATGCCGGTGAAGCGTTGAACATGATCAACGCCACGGTTGTCGACTTCATGACCTACTTCAACGCCATGACAGAGGATCGCCGGCAGAATCCGCGCGAGGATCTGGCCAGCGTGATTGCCAATGGCTCCGTATACGGACAACCACTCGGTCATCTCGAAGCCATGAGCTACTACATCATCGCAGCGACGGCGGGCCATGACACGACGTCCAACACCACGGCCGGCGCGCTGTGGGCGCTGGCGGAAAACCCCGGCGAGTTCCGGAAGGTGAAGGACGACCTGTCGCTCATCCCCGCGATGGTCGAGGAATCGATCCGCTGGGAAACGCCGGTGAAGCACTTCATGCGCACGGCGACCGCCGACACAGAAGTGGCCGGCAAGGCGATCAGCAAGGGTGACTGGTTGTTCCTGTCCTATCCGTCCGGCAACCGCGATGAAGCGGTGTTCGACGCTCCCTACGTGTTCAAGGCAGACCGCACGCCCAACAAGCATGTCGCGTTCGGCTACGGCGCCCACGTCTGCCTCGGCCAGCACCTCGGCCGCATGGAGATGCGGGTGCTTTGGGAAGAACTCCTGCCGCGACTCAAGTCCTTTGAATTGAACGGGCCGGCGCGCCGCACACAGGCGAACTTTGTGTCCGGGCCGAAGGAGCTACCGATCCGGTTCAGGATGACCTGAGCCCGGCGGCTTTCAGCGCAGCGGACTGGCGCGACGATACACTGTCGATGGAGAAGCCTTCGAGGCTTTGCTCGAACAGCTTATGGAAGTTCAGTTCCGCGCCCAGGCGGAGATAGGCGGCGCCGAGGCCGATGGCGGCGCGGTCCATGAAGACGAATTCGCGCGGGATCTTCACGGGCCCCTTCTCTTTCAGGAGCTGGCGGACGCGGAAGGCTTCCTTGCGGCCATACTCGCCGGGCTTGATGCCGTCGGCGACGGAGCGGACGCGGTCGTCGATGATCGGGCCATAGATGAAGCGGGCCCAGACGTTGAGAACTTCGACGAGTTCGCGCGAAAGGTTCTCGAAGCCCCAGGTTTCGTACGCGGCATAGGCCGCATCGAAATCATCGGTCAGCATCGCGCGGTAGAGATCGACAACGCCGCCGACGAACTTCGGCGGGAAGATGCGCACGCAGCCGAAGTCGAGCAGGTTGATGCCGGTGCCGCCGCCGGTGACCTGGTAGTTGCCGAGGTGCGGGTCGCCGTGGATGACGGCGTAAGAGTTCATCGGCGCCCACCAGGTCCAGAACAGCATTTCGGCGATATGGTTGCGGACGTCCTGCGGGGCGGATTCGAAAGCGCTGAGCTTTTCCCCCGAAAGCCAGGTCATGGTGAGAAGGCGTTCGGCGGAGAGATCCGGGACGAGCTGCGGCACGGTGACGAAGGATTTGTCCGCGAGCATGGCGCCGTAGAGGGCCATGTGCTTGGCCTCGCGGGCATAGTCGAGCTCCTCGCGCAGGCGGTCGGTGATCTCCTCGACCATCGCATCGGCATCGATCGAGCCGTCCATCCGCTTGAACACGCCGAGCAGGGTGCGCAGCTGGCCGACATCGGATTCAACCGCGCTGGACATGTCCGGATATTGCAGCTTGCAGGCAACTTCGCGGCCGTCGTGCAGGGTAGCGCGGTGGACCTGGCCGAGGGAGGCTGCGTGGGCGGCCTCGTGGGCGAAGCTGGCGAACTTTGTCTCCCACCCCGCCCCGAGCTCGGCGCGCATGCGGCGCTTGACGAAGGGCCAGCCCATCGCGGGGGCCTCGGCCTGCAACTGGCTGAGTTCGGCGGCGTATTCGGGCGGCAGGAAATCCGGGATTGTGGAGACCAGCTGCGCGATCTTCATCAGCGGGCCCTTGGATTTGCCGAGGGCGGCGGCGAGGGCCTTGGCGGTGCGCTGGTCCCCCTCGTCACCGCCAAACAGGGACTGGGCCGCGAACGCGAAGCCCGCACCGGAAAGGTTGGCGCCGACTTTTGCGGTCCGCGCTATACGGCCCGAGAGGCGGTTGCGTTCGGGGTCGGCAGGCTGGGAAGGCTTGTCGGTCATGCAGCGGATATAGAGGGGCGGCGCCCGCTTTGACAGGACGCAAGGTCGCACTGGGTGACAAGCCGGCGGCCTTGGCGTATAGCGCCGCGAGTTTGCCACATTTACCGAGGCCCGACCTGCCCCATCGCCGCTGTTCGCATCCGCCGGACCCACCGCGTTAACGCAGCCCCTCCCAGCGCTCCCCTCCCAGAAAGCTCCCATGTCCTACAAGACCCTGATCACCGAGATCGATACCGAAGACGGCTTTGCCGTGATCCAGATGAACCGGCCGGAGAGCCTGAACGCGCTCTGCGAGGAGATGATGTCGGAGTTGTCGGCGGCGTTTGACCGGTTCGAGGCGGATGACAATGTCCGCTGCATCATCCTGACCGGCTCCAAGAAGGCGTTTTCCGGCGGGGCGGATGTCAAGGAAATCCAGGCCAAGACCTTCCCGCAATCCTATTATGAGGACTTCATCACAAGGAACTGGGAACGCGCGGCGCGCACCCGCAAGCCGCTGATCGCGGCGGTGGGCGGCTATGCGATCGGCGGGGGCTGCGAACTGGCAATGATGTGCGACATCATCCTGGCGGCCGACAATGCCAGGTTCGGACAGCCTGAAATCCGCCTCGGCGTGATGCCGGGCGCCGGCGGGACACAGCGGATGGCGCGGGCGATCGGCAAGTCGAAAGCCATGGAACTCTGCCTGACGGGCCGCATGATGGAAGCCGTGGAGGCCGAGCGCTGCGGGTTGGTCAGCCGGATTGTGCCGGCTGACGACCTGATGGACGAGGCCCGGGAGCTGGCGCGGACCATTTCGCTGATGCCGCGGGCGGCGGCGATGATGACGAAAGAGGCCATCAACGCGTCCTTCGAAACCCCGCTGGCACAGGGCATCCAGTTCGAGCGGCGCCTATTCCACTCGCTTTTTGCCACCGATGACCAAAAAGAAGGCATGAAGGCTTACGTCGAAAAGCGCACGGCCCACTTCAAGGATCGCTGAAAGGCCTGCCGGAATGCTGCTTTTCCGGTCTGAGTCTGGTTGACGTGCACCCGGCGTTTATGTATCTCCCCGCCTTCGGCCTGACGGGGGACTTTCCCGGGGCTCCAGGAGTTTATGATGGCGAATACGAAATCTGCCAAGAAAATGGTGCGCAAGATTGAAGCGCGCACCGAGGTCAACAAAGCTCGCCGCTCCCGCGTGCGCACCTATGTCCGCAAGGTCGAAGAAGCGATTGCTTCGGGCGACAAATCGGCCGCTGCTGAAGCGCTGAAGGCTGCCCAGCCGGAGATCATGCGCTCCGTGACCAAGGGCATCACCCACAAGAACACGGCCTCCCGCAAGGTTTCGCGCCTGTCGGCCCGCGTCAAGGCGATGGCCTGAACCTGAAAGATCAGGCGCTCCCGGCGACCTGAAATCGAAGCTCGCCGGATGATCCTGGCGGGCTTTGTTTTTGCCCTTCACCCGCTCCAGAGAACAGAATTGCCGCACGCAGAAATGTGCGCCGTCCGCAACCTTTGCGGGTGCGCTCTGATACCTTTTGCCGACCATGTTGCACGGCTGCAAAGGCGCAGCGAAATGTGCGTTTTCCACAGCCTGTTATGGATGTTCCCAGTTGACAGAAATTCGGGGAACAAATGTCAGCAAACGCTCACTAAAAAATAGTTTTCCGCTGCAACCACATGAATTTCCTGTGCATTTTTGAGACACCCCGCATGTCAACACGATAACTGAGACGTTCGCAAAAAAGTGGGGCTTGTGTTGAAATTCTGTGGCGATTAGTTTGAGCGGACCAGCTAATATCGTCCCGGTAAAGAGTATTTTTAGAGTATCAGGCGGGGGCCTGCCGGGCGCGTCGTGTGCGAGTTGGAAAGAGCGATCAAAACTAGAAACGGGGTCGGTGATGGACCGAAAAAGATTGTTTGTCTCTCGCGTAAAAAAGGGAACACAGGATCAGGGCGGTGGTGATGCCACCGGGCAACGCGTCTGGGAAGATGTGCAGGCCGTGCTCGAGTCCCGTCTCCCGCGTGAAGAGTTTGACCGCTGGATTGCGGAACTGCGCCTGGTCGCAGAGCTTGACGGTGAAATGCTGCTCGCGGCCAAGGACCCTGTGGGTCTCGACCGTGTCAGCGCCCAGTACAAGCGCGAGATCGAACGGCTATGGACGGGCATGGACCCGCAGAGCCGCCCGATCAAATTGATCTGTTGGCGGACGACTCCGGCCGAACTGCGCGAGCTGATCGGCGACCCGTGGGAGGTCGATCCCGACGCCGGTGTGGCGGACGAGGCCGAGGTTGCCGCGGCGCCGTCGGGCGGACCTGCAATGACGTTCGGCAACCTCGTTGTCGGCCCATCGAACAAGACGGCAGCAGAAGTGGCGAAGCGCATTGCGGCGGGCCTTCCGGCCGGCACGCCGATCACGCTGATCTACGGGCCTCAGGGCACAGGCAAGACGCATATCGTGATGGCGCTGAAAGACGACGTCGCGAAGCGCGATGCCAATCGCAAGGTGGTCTACCTGACCGCCGAGGAATTCATGTCGTCCTATCTCGACGGCGTGAAGGCACGTGACACCAGCGGCCTGAAGCGCCGGCTGCGGATGGCGGCGATCCTGATCGTCGACGACCTGCACCGGATTGCCGGCAAACCCGGCACGGAGAACGAGTTGTTCCAGAACATCCGTGAAGTGACCGGCAATGGCGGACAGGTTGTCCTCGTGGGCGACGCCGCCCCGGGCGAGACCGTCGGCTTCGGCAAGCGGCTGGTCGGCGAACTGAAGGGCGCAACTGCAGTCGAGATCGGCCTGCCCGACGCCGCGATGCGCCGCGAAATTCTGAATCGCCTTGCCGCGCATATTACGGCCAGCCATCCGGAATTCCTGCTGGGGGACGACATGATCCAGAAACTCAACTCCGGAATCCGCGGCCCGGGCCGCGAGCTGACCGGCGCCGTGTGGAGCCTGTTCACCGAAGCCAATTTTGGTCAGGAAACACCGACCATGGAGATGCTGGAGCGCGTGATCCGCCGGCATTCGGGCGAACAGCGCGAGCCGACGATCGACGTGATCAAGAAGGCGACGCTGAAGATCTTCCCGATCGCCCGCGCCGACCTTGAGGGCCCGAGCAAGATGCAGGCCTTCGTCTATCCGCGTCAGGTTGCGATGTACCTCTGCCGTACGATGACCCGGAAATCCTTCCCCCAGATCGGGCGGGCCTTTGGCAAGCGCGATCACACAACTGTGCTTTACGCCTTCCGGCGCATCGAGAAAGCCCTGCCGGAAGACCCGCGTATGGCCGATGACATCGCGCGCGTCGAAGGGGTGATCTTCGACATGATCGAGGCGGGTCAAACCTGAGTCAAGACCCCGGGCGGCCTGCGTCGCCGCTTGGCTTTTTGCGGAACTTGGTTAAGGGTCTCCAGCCCGCTTCCGGACAGGGGCGGGCTGATTCCCTGCCAACCGGGGATCAGGCATTCGCGGACACAGAAACTAGAGGATTGGGGGACGCTGCCTGGCAGCGCCCGTGATGGACGGACCCGAAGATGAAGCTGACGATTGAACGTGGTGCCCTGCTCGATGCGCTCAGCCATGTGCAGAACATTGTCGAACGCCGCACGACGATCCCCATCCTGTCGAACGTCCTGTTGCAGGCGAAGAAGGGCGAGCTGCGCCTGACCGCCACCGACCTCGATATCGAAGCCGTCGACTCGGCCGATGCGAAAGTGTCGAAGGAGGGCGCGGTAACCGCGCCGGCCGGCACGCTGTTCGACGTGGTGCGCAAGCTGCCTTCGGGCGCCGAAGTTCTGCTCGAACTCAATCCGGAAACCCAGCGCCTGTCGATCACGGCCGGCCGCTCGCAATTCGAATTGCCCACCCTGCCCGCGTCCGATTTCCAGACCATGGCCTCCGATGAAGGCAGCGTGCAGTTCAGCCTGGCCGCCGCAGACCTGGCGCGGCTGATCGACAAGACGCGCTTTGCGATCTCGACCGAAGAGACACGCTATTATCTCAACGGCATCTATCTACACGCTGCCAAGAATGATGCCGGCAAGCCGGTGCTGCGCTCGGTCGCCACCGATGGCCACCGCCTGGCACTGGCCGAACTAAAGGCGCCGAAGGGCAGTGAAAAGCTGACCGGCGTGATCGTGCCTCGCAAGACCGTCAACGAGATCCGCCGCCTGATCGACGGGCGCACGGATGAGGTGGCGGTAGAAGTCTCCGACACCAAGATCGTCGTGCGCGCGGGCCGCGCCGTGCTGACCTCCAAGCTGATCGATGGTTCGTTCCCGGACTATGCGCGCGTCATTCCAAAGGGCAATGACAAGAAGTTGACCGTCGACAACAAGGCGTTCGAAGCCGCCGTGGACCGCGTCTCGACCGTCTCGGCGGAGCGCTCGCGCTCGGTGAAGATGAGCCTCAGCGAGGGCCGGCTGACGCTGGCGGTGAACCATGCCGAGACCGGCGCGGGGAACGAGGAAATCGAGGCGGAGTATTCCTCCGACGCGATGGAGATCGGCTTCAACGCCAAGTACCTGCTCGACATCGCCGGACAGATCGAATCCGACGAGGCCGAGTTCATGTTCAATGATCCGGCATCCCCGGCGCTGGTGCTCGACCCGTCGGACGAGTCGGCGCGCTATGTGCTGATGCCGCTCCGCGTTTAGACAGGCGGGCCGGCGGGCCCTTCGAACAATGACCGCCCTTACCCGTCTCACCCTTACCGATTTCCGGAACTACGAGAGACTCACGCTGGTGCTCGATGGGCGGCCGGTGTGCCTCTATGGCTCCAATGGCGCGGGCAAGACCAACCTGCTGGAAGCGATCAGCCAGTTCGGGCCGGGGCGCGGCTTGCGGGCGGCGCAGCTGGCGGAGATGACGCGGCATGGCGCAGCAGGCGGCTGGACGATTTCGGGCGTGCTGGACGGCGAGCAGAAGATCGGCATTGCGCTGGAAGGCGCGGGGCCCGCCAAACGGTCGGTTCGCATCGACGGCGCGCCAGCGAGTCCGGGCGACCTAGCGGAACGTATGCGGCTGATCTGGCTGACGCCGACGATGGACGGCGTGTTCCGGGGCGGCGCTTCGGAGCGGCGGCGGTTCTTTGACCGGCTGGTGATGGCGCATCAGCCCTCGCATGGCGGCGCCTCGACGCGCTACGAGAAGGCATTGGCCGAGCGCAACGCGCTGCTGGAGCGCGGGCATGTGGACCCGGCCTGGGCGGATGCGATAGAGGCGCGCCTCGCGGAGGCGGGCACCGAGATCGCGGTGAACCGCGCACTTGTGCTGGCGGAGTTGCAGGCGGCGATCGATGCGCGGCCCGAGGGGCATTTTCCGAAGGCGGACCTGTCGCTGGAGGGCGAGGCGGAAGCGGCAGCGCTGCAGGGCGAGGATTTCCGCGCGATCTTCGATCTTCTGGTCGATGCCTACAGAAACGGGCGGCGGCGCGACATCGGCGCGGGGCGCACGCTGAGCGGGCCGCACCGCTCCGACCTTGGCGTGATCCATCGGCCCTCCGGTGCGCCGGCGGGCGAGGCCTCGACCGGACAGCAGAAGGCACTGCTGATCGGGCTGGTGCTCGCGTCTGCCGGCGCATTGTCCGTGAACGGAGAGGGCCCTGCCCCCCTGCTGCTGCTCGACGAGGCGGCGGCGCATCTGGACCCGGACAGGCGCACCGCCCTGTTCGGGGAATTGGCCGCGCTTAACGGTCAGGCCTGGCTTACGGGCACCGACGCGTACCTATTCGAGACATTCGGCACGCAGGCCCAGAGGGTTCGTGTGGAATCATGTTCGGCGGTTGTTGAGGCATAGACTCAAGCAGCGCGGGGTCGATGATCTCTTCCTCGCCGGTATCGAAAACCGACTGGATTTCAGGCTCGGGCTTGCCTTCGAACCAGGCCGCTTCCTGTTCAAACCAGCCGGTGAGGATCGGGTTCACGTCCCTGTGCCGCTTGTAGTTGAGGCCGTGATCAGCGCCTTCGAGGATGTGTACATTCGCCTCGGGCATCACGCCGCTCATCTGCTCCGCGCTGGCGATCAGCACCGTCGGATCATTGGTGCCGAAGACGGCGGCGACCGGGATGCCGGTGGCGGCAAGCGCGGCGTAGGTGTCTTCGCGGCCGCGCATCGGGAAGTGCCGGAAGGTCGACAGCAGCGCGCGGCCATAGCCGCGGTATTTCATCTGTTCACGAACATCGCCCTGCAACCGGTCCCCAGGGGCAAGGCCGGATTCGTCGTACTGGGGGTCGTTCGCGACTGAGGGCATCGCCACCATGCGCCAGAGCCAGTCGCCGATCACCGGCGTGCGGATCAGGGATGCCTGGGGCCCCTCCATGCCTGCCACATCGAGCCCGGCCGGGACAAACAGGAACACGCGCGTCACTCGCTCGGGATGGCGTACGGCAAATTCCGCGACGATGGGGCCGCCCATCGACAGGCCGACAAAGCCGACCGGCTCAGTGACGTTCAGGGCGTCGAGGAGGGCGAGGAGTTCCCAGTCGTAGAAATCGGTATCGTAACGGCTTGCGGGGCGGTCAGACCAGCCGCGGCCGAGATGATCGAACTGCAGGATGCGGAAACCGGCCACGCGCAGGGCTTCGGCGTTCTGGTCGAAGATGAATCCCGGTGTGGAGAAACCATGCACCATGACGATCAGCGGCGCGCCTTCGGGCCCGGTCAGGCGGTAATGGATCTTGGCGCCGGGCACTTCAGCAAACTGGCCGGGCGCGCGGGCACGTTCAATCTCGTCCAAGGGCCTGAGGTCGCGCCCGGCCCAGGACCAGCTCGCCCAGAACGCGAACACGAGCCCGCCGAGACCCCACAGAACCCATTTCATGCATCGCACCCCTGACGCAGCGATAATGGAAGGTTCAACGGTTCGTGTCGAGCCAGATCCGCAGGCGTTCTAGTGACGGGAGAATTTCGGCGGCGAGGTCCGGCGGAAAACCTGCCGGCAGTTGAGCAAGCTCCGGCATAAGGGCCTTAAGCGAGGCCTCGCGCGCCTGCTTTCCCGCAGGTGTGAGGAATACGCGTTTCGAGCGGGCATCGTCCGGATCGGGGTCGATGCGGATGAAGCCCTTCGCTTCCAGTTTCTGCAGCGTGTTGGTCATCGTGCCCTTGGTGATCTGGAAGGCAGCAGCAAGACGCGCCGGCGTCCAGCCATCGCCGAGACGAACGCAATGATTGAGCAGGCTGAACTGCGCGACCGTGAGACCCTGAGGGAGCACGCGCTGGAAGCGGTTGCCGGAGAGCTGGGCGATGATGCCGATCTCGTTGAAGAGCTGGAAATACAGCGCGCCGGGGTCGGTCGCTGGCGCGGTCTTGGCCGGCTTGAAGGGCATTAGGATCAACTCAGCATATGGGCTTCAAGGCCGCGCCGGGGCGCGGGGGGCACCGGCTTGGCATAGCCGACTCGCACCAGCATCTGAAGGGTCTGCCCACCGCCGATGAGCGCGTGCACTTCGGCGTAAAGGTCCGCAATTTCCGGATATTCCTGCAGCGCCTGGCTCCAGGGGTGGACGGCAAGGCCTTGCGCGGCGGCCTCCAGCGTGAGGCGCATGTAGGCGCGCCCGGCGGCAAGCTGGCCTTCTCGGGTGGCGCCGTCATTGGTAAGCCAGGCAAACGCGCGGGCCGAGGCGGCGAGCGGGCGGTACATGTCGAGGCCCTGTTTGAAGGCCGCAGAGGTGGGGTCGGCGAGCGCTTCAGGTGTGACCACACCGGCCAGCGTGCCAAGCGCGAGAAAGGGTCCCTCCATCGACAGGCCGTCCCGGTGCCGGGCGACTTCGGCGGGGCCGAAGCGCATCAGGTCGATGCTTTCCTGCATCGTATAGGCCGTGGTGGCTTCGCGTTCATGGGCGCGCCAGGTCAGAGAGCGTAGCTGCTCCGCCGTCTGATCATTGCCGCAGGTGTGCGCCGCCAGTCCGAAGGCCGAGCCTGCGGCGACGAGGGCGGCGAGTTTCGCAGGTTCGACATCGCGCGGCTCGTAGACTTCGCGGTTGGTGTGGCGGGCAAGCACATGGGCGAACAGCGGGTCGGCCTTGGCCGCGGACGGCGCGAACTGCACACGGGCGACGGGACGGGCATCGAGCCGCCCGGTCGTGTCCGGCGCGCCGTCCGGAAAGGCCCTGATCTTCGCCTCGTAGCCTTCTTCGGCGGCGGCGAGGCGAAGGAGTTCGAGGAAAGCGCCGCAGCCGAGGATGATCTGGCGATCGACGGGGTCCGTCGCCGGCAGGCGGCGCTCCAGATCGACATACAGCGTCAGGGCGTCATCGCCTTCGAGCTGGACGAGCCAGGGCTGGCGGTTGTGAGGGTTGGGGGCGAGCAGCGCATAGGAGAGGAAGCGACGGCGGAATTCGCTCTCCTGCCCGGCCACGCGCCAGGCTTCACGGGCCGCGCGGCTGGGTTGGTTGAGCGCCACGAAGCCGCCCGCACCGGCGGCCGCGAGGACGACACCTCCCCCAATCAGTTTCATTATACCGCGCCGGGTTGTCATCACCGCCTCCTTTAGTTTGACTTCCAACCTTTTAGTTTGACGTCGAACTTTCGTCAAGTCGGGGAATCTACCGGTGTGGCGCGCCTGCCTGCGGACGCGCCCTCGACGCCACATGATCCGGACGAAACGATCAAACTTGAAGCGATCCGCGCGGCCTGAGGTGGATTCTGGCGGCGCATCGCTTTAGGTAAGGCACCAAACGAGGAGTCTTCAAATGAAAACACGCGCCGCCGTCGCCATCGAGGCCAAGAAACCGCTCGAGATCGTCGAGCTGGACCTAGAGGGGCCCAAGGCAGGCGAAGTGCTTGTGGAAATCATGGCGACGGGCATCTGCCATACCGATGCCTACACGCTGGACGGGCTCGACTCCGAGGGCATTTTCCCGAGCGTGCTGGGCCATGAGGGCGCGGGCATCGTACGCGAGGTTGGCGCGGGCGTGACCAGCGTGAAACCGGGCGACCACGTGATCCCGCTCTACACGCCGGAATGCCGCCAGTGCAAAAGTTGCCTCTCGGGCAAGACCAATCTGTGTACGGCCATTCGCGCGACACAGGGCAAGGGCCTGATGCCGGACGGCACGAGCCGGTTCAGCTACAAGGGCCAGACCGTGTATCACTACATGGGCTGCTCGACCTTCTCGAACTTCACCGTGCTGCCGGAAATCGCCGTGGCAAAGATCCGCACGGACGCGCCGTTCGACAAGGCCTGTTATATCGGCTGCGGTGTGACGACCGGCGTGGGCGCCGTCGTCAATACGGCAAAGGTTCAGGTCGGCGAGAATGTCGTCGTGTTCGGGCTCGGCGGTATCGGGCTCAACGTGATCCAGGGCGCACGGATGGCGGGGGCGGACATGATCGTCGGCGTCGACATCAATCCGTCCAAGGAAGAATGGGGCCGCAAGTTCGGCATGACGCATTTCGTCAACCCCAAGGACGTGAAGGACATCGTGGCGCATATCGTGGAGCTGACCGGCGGCGGGGCGGACTATTCGTTTGACTGCACGGGCAACACGACCGTGATGCGCCAGGCACTGGAGTGCTGCCATCGCGGCTGGGGCACGAGCGTCATCATCGGCGTTGCGGAATCCGGCAAGGAAATCGCGACGCGGCCGTTCCAGCTTGTCACCGGGCGCAACTGGCGCGGCACGGCCTTCGGCGGCGCCAAGGGCCGCACGGATGTGCCGAAGATCGTCGACTGGTACATGAACGGCAAGATCGAGATCGACCCGATGATCACGCATGTGATGACGCTGGACAAGATCAACGACGCGTTTGACCTGATGCACGAGGGCAAGAGCATTCGGAGCGTGGTGGTTTACTGATAACTGAACTCAAAAGGAGGAACTGAAAATGTACAGTCACATGATGGTCGGCTCGAACGACATCGCAAAATCGAAGGCGTTCTACGACGCCCTGTTTTCGTCCGTGGGCGGAAAGCCCGGCATCACTGACCCGAAGGGCCGCCTGATCTACATGCACAATGGCGGCATCTTCCTCGTCACCCCGCCGATTGACGGCGCGCCCGCCACCAGCGGCAATGGCATGACTATCGGTCTCGCCATGGCCTCCACCCAGCAGGCGGATGCCTGGCATGCGGCCGGCGTCGCCGCCGGCGGCAAGGCCATCGAAGACCCGCCGGGCTGGCGCGGCGAAGGCGCGGGCGCGCTCTACCTCGCCTACCTGCGCGACCCGGATGGCAACAAGCTCTGCGCGCTGCACCGCAAGTGAGTTGAGGGAGGGCTGCGGCATGACACGCATTTGCATTTTTTTGGCGCTTGCCGCCGCCTTCCTGCTCCCTGCCTGTGTCTCGGTCGATGTCGACGAGGCCGTTCTAACGCCGGATGTCTCGCACAATACCGGCCAGCCGATCGGCGGGCAGACCCTGCCCTTCTCGCGCGCCGTGCGCGTGGGGCATACGCTCTACCTGTCCGGCGAGCTGGGCATTGATCCGGCCACGAACGAACTCGTCCCGGGCGGCACGGGCGCGGAGACCACGCAGATTTTCCGCAACTATGAGCGCACGTTGGCGACCTATGACGCGGACCTTTCAGACCTCGTGAAATGCACTGTCTTTCTCGGCGACATGGGAGACTATGCCGAGATGAACGCCGCCTATGCCGCCGCGGTGCCGGACCCGAAACCGGCGCGCTCGACCGTGGGCGTCAGCGGTCTCGCCTTCGGCGCAGGGCTGGAGATCGAGTGCATTGCGGCATTGCCCGGATGAGCTGGCGCGGCGAGGCGCCGGTGGATCTTTCCCCCGTGGGCTCGCTCGCCATCCGCTGGGTGATCGTGCGGGCGGTGGAAGGTGGCAACCGGGTCGTCTCGCTGGCGCAATGGTCGAAAGCGCAGGTGGCGCACATGGAACGCGGGCTGACGGCGGAGATGAAAGCCGAAGTCGAGGCGCACTGGCCGGGCCTCGCCTACTATATCGAGGCGGGCACGCCGCACAATGAGCCCGATGAAGGCTATGCCGAGGATGGCTTCGCCGTGGTGTTTCCGAGGCCGCGCCCTACCCCAAGTTCAAAGGACTAGTTTGATGACCCTGACGCCTGTCTCCTCCTGGAAATCCTTCGGCGGCACATTGTCCGTGCACGACCATGAAAGCGCGCTCCTCGGCTGCACGATGCGCTTTGCGGTCTATACGCCGCCGCAGGCGGCGCACGGGCCGGTGCCGGTTCTGTGGTACCTGTCGGGGTTGACCTGCACCTGGGCGAACATGATGGAGAAATCCGGCGTGCAGGAACATGCGGCGCGGCATGGGGTGATAATCATCGCGCCCGACACCAGCCCGCGAGGGCCGGGCGTGCCGAATGATGATGCCTATGACCTCGGCCAGGGCGCGGGATTCTACCTCACTGCCACGCAGGCGCCGTGGGACAAGCACTACAAGATGGACCAGTACATCACCGATGAACTGCCCGGCCTGATCGCCGCGAACTTCCCGGCCGACATGGCGCGGCAGGGCATCTTCGGCCATTCGATGGGCGGGCACGGGGCGATCACGCTGCACCTCAAACATCCGGAGACTTACAAATCCTGCTCGGCTTTCTCGCCGATCACGTCGCCGGCCCGCGTGCCCTGGGGCGAGAAAGCGTTCACGGCCTATCTCGGCCCGCCCTCGATTGACTGGGAGCAGTATGACGCGACCGAACTGGTGAAGGAGGGCGCGTCGAAAGCGCTGATCCTCGTAGACACCGGGACCGCCGACCAGTTTCTGGAGCCGCAGCTGAAACCGCAGATCTTCATCGACGCGTGCGAAAAGGAAGGCCAGCGCCTCGATTACCGGATGCGCGAAGGCTATGGCCACGACTATTATTTCATCGCGACGTTCATGGACGAACACATCGCCCACCATGCGAAAGTGCTGAAAGCCTAGACTGCTTTCGCATGCCGCTGTTGCGGCGCAGCAGGTGTGCGCGCGTCGAAGCACTGGGCGACGGTGCGTAGGAACAGGCGCGCGGCGTCCGGCACATCGATGCGCGTTTCGCTCACGGTGCAGAGGCCCGCGGACTGCAAAGCCCGCGCGCGGTCCAGCGCATCGTCAAGGCTGCTCTCCGGCGCGTCCATCTCGCGGCACACCTCTGTCGCATCCACGGCGAGGTCACACATCAGGCGTTCGATGGCGCGGGCGCGCAGCCGGTCGTCCGGTGTAAAGGCGATGCCGCGCTCCACCGGCAGGCGACCGGCGGCAACTGCCTCGCTCCATGCCTTTCGGTCTTTCAGGTTCTGCACGAAGCCTTCGCGGAATTGCGAGATGGAGGTCGCGCCCATGCCGATCAGCGTTTCGCACGGATCGTCAGTATACCCCTGGAAGTTCCGGCGCAGGCGCCCTTCCCGGTAGGCAACAGCCAGCGCGTCATCTGCGCGCGCGTAGTGGTCAAGACCGATGGGGAGGTAGCCTGCGGCAACGAGGGCGTCCGCCGCCGCGCCTGCCTGCTCCAGCCGCTCGATCAGATCCGGCAGCGCGGCCTCGTCGATCGCCTTCTGGTGTTTCGCGAACCAGGGCAGGTGCGCGTAGCCGAAGACGGAGATGCGCGCTGCGCCCTGCTCCGCTGCGAATTGCGCGGCGGCGACGACATCTTCGGTGGTCTGGTGCGGCAGGCCGTACATCAGGTCCATGTTGATCGCGGCGACGCCTGCCGCTTTCAGGGAAGCGACAAGGCCCGCCACCATGTCCGGCGGTTGGATCCGGTTGACCGCTGTCTGCACCGCCGGCGCCAGCGTCTGCACGCCAAGGCTCGCCCGCGTCACGCCGGCCGCGGCGAAGGCCTCCACCTGACCGTCATGCATCGTGCGCGGATCAAGCTCTACGGCGATTTCGGCGCCGGGGCGGATGCCGATACTGCCTCGGAGCGCCTCGATGAGTGCGGCAAAATCGTCCGCCTGCAGCGCGTTGGGCGAGCCGCCCCCGAAATGGAGGTGGCCGATGCCGCCATGCGGTCCGAGCGCGCGGGCCCAGACATCGATCTCCGCCTTCAGGCGCGCGGCGTACTCGCCGACGCGGCGGTAGCCGTTCGGCACACTGGTGGCGCACCCGCAATACCAGCAAAGCGTCTCGCAGAAGGGGATGTGAAGGTAAACGGAGAGGGGTTTGCCCGGCGCAACGCTCGCGGCCCAGGCGCCTGCGTCGCTCTCGCTGACGGCGCCGGTGAAGTCCGCCGCGGTCGGATAGCTGGTGTAGCGGGGCACGGCGCGCGCGGCGAAGGGGATCCAGTCGGAGTTCATGCGCCTTGGTTTACACATCCGGGCAAGCGTCTCATCTAGGGATAAATCCCTAATTCCAGGCCCGCGCGGCCCGCCGCAACGGCAGGTTGGCCATAGCCGCAAGCCTCCAAACGTGCCAATAGGCCCCCTTATCGCCCGAAAGCCGTTTTATGAATCTCCCTGACACGCTCCCCGCCGCACTCGCCGGCGCACTTTCCGCACGCGGATATACTGATCTCACACAGGTCCAGTCTGCCGTCCTGGTGCCGCACCTGTCCGACAAGGACCTGCTCGTCTCCGCACAGACCGGCTCCGGCAAGACCGTCGCCTTTGGCCTCGCCATGGCGGACGCTCTCCTGTCCGGCGAAGACACGCTCGCACCTGCATCCGCCCCCCTGGCGCTGATCGTGGCGCCGACGCGCGAACTCGCGGTGCAGGTCGCCCGCGAACTCGCCTGGCTGTACGGCATTGCCGGCGCCCGCCTCGCCACCTGCGTGGGCGGCATGGACATGCGCGACGAGCGCCGCGCCCTCGAACGCGGCGCCCATATCGTCATCGGTACACCCGGCCGCCTGGCCGACCACATCAAGCGCGGCTCGCTGGTCACCGGCGGCGTCCGCGTCGTGGTGCTGGACGAGGCCGACGAGATGCTCGACATGGGCTTCCGTGAGGAACTGGAGCTGATCCTCGAGGGCACACCCGAAGAGCGCCGTACACTGATGTTCTCGGCCACTGTGCCGAAAGGTATCGCGGCCCTCGCCGCGCGCTATCAAAAGAACGCCGCGCGCGTTACCACCGACGCTGAAAAGAGCCAGCACGTCGACATCGAATACAAGGCCCTGCTCGTGGCGCCGGGCGATGAAGAGAACGCCATCGTCAACATCGTGCGCCATTCGGATTCCGAAAGCGCGCTGGTGTTCTGCTCCACCCGCGCCGCCGTGAACAAGCTGATGAGCCGGATGGGCAACCGCGGCTTCCCGGTCGTCGCCCTGTCCGGCGAACTCAGCCAGAAGGAACGCTCCAACGCACTGCAGGCGCTGCGCGATGGACGTGCCCGGGTCTGCATTGCCACGGACGTTGCCGCCCGCGGCCTCGACCTGCAGAATCTCGGCCTCGTGATCCATGCGGACCTGCCGCGCGATCCCGCCACCCTGCTCCACCGCTCCGGCCGCACGGGCCGCGCGGGCCGCAAGGGCGTCAGCGCGCTGCTGGTGGCACCCAAGGCCCGCCGCCGCGTCGAGCGCCTGCTGGGCGATGCCAAGATTTCCGCGACCTGGGGCAAGCCGCCCTCGGCCGACGAGATCGCCCGCCAGGACGATGCCCGACTTCTCTCCGACGCTGCGATCAGCGAACCGGCCAACGCGCATGAGAAAAAGCTCGTCGAGCAACTCCTCGCCCAGCACGGCGCCGAAGCCGTTGCCGCCGCGTTCGTGCGCGCGAAGCGCGAGGGCCGCTCGGCGCCGGAAGAGCTGCGCGATGTCGATGACCGCGCCAGCGACCGCAAGGCCAAGCCGGATTGGGAACGCCCCGAGCGCTCGCTGCGCGACCGGCCGGAACGCATTCGCCCGGATCGTCCGGAACGCGCCCCACGCGAAGAATGGACGACCCGCGAGGATCGTCCCACCCGCGAAGACCGCCCGCCGCGCGAGAAGCGTGCCCGCACCGAACGCGCCGACCTACCCGGCGCGATCTGGATTGCGATCAACGTGGGCCGCAAGAAAAACGCCGATCCGAAATGGCTGCTGCCGATGCTGTGCAAGGCCGGCGGCCTGGAGCGAGACGACATTGGCCAGATCCGAATCAACAACGGCAACACGCATGTCGAGCTGACGCCGCAAGGAGCAATGCGCCTGTTCGAGAAGGTCGGCGAGTCCGGCCGCCTTGAAGGCAGCCTGCAGGCTTTCCCGCTGGACGGCGTGCCGGAGCCAGAGCCGTTTTCGCCGTCCGAAGACCGCAGCCCGCCGCGCCGCGAGCGCAGCCGCGACGACGCCCCCCGCCCGGCCTACCGCAAGGATCGCCCGCCTGCAGAGCGCGCAGAACGCCCTGCCCGCGAGCGGGCGCCGCGCGAGCGCGGTTTCGACGAGCCCCCGGCGCCGCGTGCCTTCGCGCCGTCTGAATACGTGCAGGACGACCGCACCAAGGGCGGCAAGCCCCGCCCCAAACCGAGCGCCAAGTACGCCGCCAAGACCGGCCCCGGCGCTGCGCGCGCCAAGGGCGGCTTCAAGGGAAAGCCAAGCACCTCCAAGGGCCCCAAAACCGGCTTCAAATCCGGCCCGAAACCCGCCAAACGCGGCCCCTCGGGCGGGCGTGACTGACGGGTTTGCAAAACGGCTGAAAATCGCTCCAGAACGCCTTGTTCTGAATAGCGTTTTTATATTCGTTTCGGCACTGCAAAATACGCCCCCGGGACGTTCCCAAGGGGGCGTAAATCCCGTATATTTCAAGACGATTTCAAGAATCACCCGAGAAAGAATTTCCCATGGCGGATGACACGGTCCCCGAGGCCCCCGAAGAGGGCGGCGAAGGCGAGTATGGCGCAGACTCCATCAAGGTCCTGAAGGGCCTCGACGCGGTGCGCAAACGCCCCGGCATGTACATCGGCGATACCGACGACGGCTCGGGCCTTCACCACATGATCTACGAAGTCGTCGACAACGCGATCGACGAAGCGCTCGCCGGCCATGCCGACCGCGTGACGGTCACGCTGTACCCGGACGGCTCGGCTGAAGTGACCGACAACGGCCGGGGCATCCCGGTCGGCCTGCACGCCGGCGAAGGCGTCTCGGCGGCCGAAGTGATCATGACCCAGCTGCATGCCGGCGGCAAATTCGACCAGAACTCCTACAAGGTCTCCGGCGGCCTGCATGGTGTGGGCGTCTCTGTCGTCAACGCACTGTCCGACTGGCTGGACCTGACGATCCACCGCGAAGGCTTTGAGCATTTCGTGCGCTTCGTCGATGGCGGACGCGTGGAAGCGCCCCTCGTCCGGCGCGGGGCCTCGCCGAAGCGCGAGACTGGCAAGCCGTATACCGGCACAGCCGTGCGCTTCTTCGCGTCGCCCTCGACCTTCACGATGACGGACTATGACCGCAAGACGCTGGAACACCGCCTGCGCGAACTCGCCTTCCTCAACAGCGGCGTGAAGATCATCTTTCGCGACGAGCGCGGCGCCGATCCGTTCGAGATCACGCTGGAATACGAAGGCGGCGTGAAGGCTTTCGTGCAGCATATCGACCGGCAGAAATCCTCGCTGATCGGCGAGCCGATCTATGTCATCGGCGAGAAGGACGGCATCACGGTCGAAGCGGCCCTGGAGTGGACCGACAGCTATCACGAGTCCGTGCTGTGCTTCACCAACAACATCCCGCAGCGCGATGGCGGCACGCACCTTGCGGGCTTCCGCGGCGCGCTGACGCGGATCATCAACAAATACGCCAACGAGACGGGCATCGCGAAAAAGTCGAAGGTCGAGATTTCCGGCGACGACGCACGAGAGGGCCTGACCTGCGTGCTGTCTGTGAAAGTGCCGGACCCGAAGTTCAGCTCACAGACGAAAGACAAGCTCGTCTCCTCCGAGGTCCGCCCGGTGGTCGAGAGCCTGATCGGCGAGAAGCTCGGCGAGTGGTTCGAGGAGAACCCGAAAAAAGCCGTCCAGATCATGGAGAAGATCGTCGAGGCTGCTGCCGCCCGCGAGGCCGCCCGCAAGGCGCGGGAGTTGACGCGGCGCAAGTCGGCGCTCGACATCACGTCCCTGCCCGGCAAGCTGGCCGACTGCCAGGAGAAGGACCCGGCGAAATCCGAACTCTTCATCGTCGAGGGTGACTCGGCCGGCGGCTCCGCCAAGCAGGGCCGCAGCCGCGACAACCAGGCGATCCTTCCGCTGCGCGGCAAGATCCTCAACGTGGAGCGCGCGCGCTTCGACAAGATGCTCGGCTCCGACCAGGTCGGCACCCTGATCATGGCGCTCGGCGCCGGCATCGGGCGCGACGAGTTCGACATCAACAAGCTGCGCTACCACAAGATCATCATCATGACCGATGCTGACGTCGACGGCGCGCACATCCGCACGCTGCTGCTGACATTCTTCTATCGCCAGATGCCGGAGATCATCGAGCGCGGCTATCTCTACATCGCGCAGCCGCCGCTCTACAAAGTGACGCGCGGCAAGTCCGAACGCTACGTGAAGGATGATTCCGAGCTGGAAGCCTACCTGATCAGCGAAGGCACCAGCGGCGAAACGCTGATCCTCGCCGACGGTACGCAGATCGCTTCCGAGGACCTGCGCGACCGGGTGCGCCAGGCGGCGAATTTCCGCGCCAGCCTGCGCCGTCTCGCCCTGCGTGCGCCGGCCGACCTGATCGAGCATGCGGCCCTTGCAGGCGCCCTTGCGGGGAGCGCCGATGCAGCGGAAGCCAAAGCCACCGCCGTGCGTCTCAACCGGCTTGCCGAGGAAGGCGAGGACACGTGGGAAGGCCGCTTCGTCGAAGGCGCGCTGGTGCTGCAACGCACCGTGCGCGGCGTTGACGAGACCGCCGTGCTGCCGCCGTCACTGATCGCCAGCCAGGATGCCATCCGCCTTGCCGAGCGCGCGGCGGGCGTGCGCGAGATCTATGAAAAGCCGGCCATCCTGCGCCAGGAAAAGGGCGGCGAAATTGCCGTACACGGACCCGCCACCCTGCTCGACGCCGTGCTGGAATCCGGCCGCAAGGGCCTCAAGGTCCAGCGCTATAAAGGCCTCGGCGAAATGAACGCCGACCAGCTCTGGGAAACCACGCTGGACGCCAACGCGCGCACGCTCCTGCAGGTCAAGGTCGAACACGCCGATGAGGCGGACGAGCTGTTCACGAAGCTGATGGGCGACGTGGTGGAGCCGCGCCGCGAGTTCATCGAGGAGTTTGCGCTGGAAGCTGAGGTGGATGTTTAGTCCGGCTCAGGAAGCTCCTCATCCGACCAGCACGATCCCAACGCCGCCGATCTGCACTTCGTCGTTCACCACATCCAGTCCGCGCCGCGCGGCGCGCACTGCGGCGGCACCCACGTCCGGAACGCTGACCTTGAATTTCACCAGCCGCTCCTCCGTACCCGGACGGAATTCGAGTGTGGCATCGGCGAGCTGGATCACACCGCCCTTCGGCGTAATGCCCAGCGCTTCGCCCCAGCGCGCAGCCATGCCTTCCGGATCAGCGGTGTGGATCACCGCGCCGGTCAGCTTGCCGCGAGCCGCGTGTTTCTCCCAGTCCGGTCCGCCCCAGCGCCAGCTTGCGGCGGGGCGTGCCTCGTCGATGGAGACGATCGCCGCGCCGACATCGGCGGGGTGCAGGTGGCTGGCGGAAATGTCGGGCAGGTCGATGTTCCAGACGCGGCGGATTTTCAGCGCGTCGGCGCGGGCCCGGGCGGCGGCGAGATCGTCCGTCTGGAAGATCGCCATGTAGCCGCCGTCCCCGCCCCGCGCGAGGAAACGGCCCGCCGGCGCGGTCAGCGCGGTCGGCACGACCACTTCCAGGAACTGGTCCCCGATGGCGTAGACGCGGTTGACGAGGCCGAATTCGGCAACGCCCGGATCGAGAAACGCCTCCCCGAGGCCCAGAACATTCGCCAGCGTTTCGGCAACTTCCAGTGATGCAGCGGCAATCACCAGCTGCCGTAGGCGCACATACCCCATGTTTTCCTCCTCACTGCTGGCCTTCTTGCGTGGCCATGCGTGTTTGCTGACCATACCCCATAACGGCCGCGTAATGCTATCACGCGCCGGTTGACGTATCCGCCTGCACACGCCACCCCCTCCCGCATGCACGATCATACCGACCCCTGCTGCCCCGAAGAGAGCGCCCACGCGCATGCGAATGCGCATGGGCTTTCCCATACGCATGACCATGAGGGCCACGCCCACCACCAGCACCATGCCGACATGGGCAGCGCCGATTCCCGGCGCCGCGTCGTGCTGGCGGCGCTGTTGACCGGCGGCTTCATGTTTGCCGAAGTGATCGGCGGCATCCTGTCCGGCTCGCTGGCACTGATGGCGGACGCCGCCCACATGCTGACCGATACCGGCTCGCTGATGCTCGCCTGGCTCGGCTACAAGCTGGCCGCCCGCCCCGCCGATCCGGGCCGCAGTTTCGGCTTTGGCCGGATGAAGGTGCTCGCGGCTTTCACCAATGGCGTGCTGCTGATCCTGCTGGCGCTGTGGATCGTCTGGGAAGCGGTCAACCGCCTGCTGCTGCCCTCGCCGGTGCTGGGAGAGTTGATGCTGGGCGTCGCTATGCTCGGCCTTGTCGTCAACGTGATCGCCTTCGCCATCCTGCATGGCGGCGGCCACAAGGACGACCTCAACCTGCGCGGCGCCCTCTGGCACGTGGCGGGCGACATGCTCGGCTCGGTCGCCGCCATCCTCGCCGCGGTGCTGATCCTCTGGCAGGGCTGGTACGTTGCCGACCCGCTTCTCTCGATCCTAGTCGCGGGCCTTGCGCTGTTCGGCGGCATCCGTATCGCGCGCGAGTCCGGCCATATCCTGATCGAGGGTACGCCCGAAGGCCTCGAGGCCGCGAAGATCATTGATGACCTGAAAGCCAACGTGCCGGGCGTCGCCAATGTCACCCATGTCCATGCCTGGGCGCTGACCGAATCGCGCCCGCTGGTGACGCTGGAAGTCACCCTAGCGGCCGGGGCCACCGCCGAAGCGGTGCGCCGCGCGGTGAAGGAACGCCTCGCCCACGCCTTCGGCGCGAGCCACGCCACCGTGGAAGTGATCGGTGAGGTTAGCCCCGCTGCCGCATAGCCGCATTGCGAAGCCGCCCGCAGCGCTTTAACCCTGCCGTCCAGCGCCCATATAGGGCCCTCGAAGACGATAGGAGCCTGCGGTGGCCGAAACGAGACATGCTGAAATCCTGATCATCGGCTCCGGCCCGGCCGGCTGGACGGCCGCCGTCTATGCCGCGCGCAGTTTGCGCGAAACGCTCGTCGTCACCGGCATGCAGCCGGGCGGCCAGCTGACCATCACCACCGATGTCGAGAACTGGCCGGGTGATGCCCATGTGCTCGGGCCGGACCTGATGGTGCGCATGCAGGAGCATGCCGAGAAAATGGGCGCCAAGGTCGTCAGCGACCACATCCTCAGCGTCGATTTCGAAAGCCGCCCGTTCAAGGCCGTCGGCGAGAACGGCACGACCTATACCGCCGACGCCGTGATCATCTCCACCGGCGCGCAGGCCAAGTGGCTGGACCTGCCGAGCGAGCAGAAGTTCAAGGGCTTCGGCGTTTCCGCCTGCGCCACCTGTGACGGCTTCTTCTACCGGGGCCGAGAAGTCATGGTCATCGGCGGCGGCAACACCGCCGTCGAAGAAGCGCTGTTCCTGACGAACTTCGCCTCCAAGGTCACCGTCGTCCACCGCCGCGACCATTTCCGCGCCGAGAAGATCCTGCAGGACCGCCTGTTCAAGAATCCGAAGGTCGAAGTTATCTGGGACACCGCGCTCGAAGACGTGTTGGGCGACGAGCAACCGCTGGGCGTGACCGCCGCGCGCATCCGGAACGTCAAGACCGGCGCGGTGCGCGACATTCCCGTCCACGGCATCTTCATCGCCATCGGCCATGCGCCGTCCACGGAGCTTTTCACCGGCAAGCTGCCGATGCGCCCGAACGGCTACCTGATCACCGAGCCCGGCTCCACCCGCACCAGTATCCCCGGCGTGTTCGCGGCCGGCGACGTCACCGACGAGACCTACCGCCAGGCCGTCACGGCCGCCGGCATGGGCTGCATGGCCGCCCTGGAAGCAGAGCGTTGGCTGTCGGAAGAGGCCGCGCATAGCGAGGCGGTTGCAGCGGAGTAGGCCTAGAGCATGCCCTGCGCCGTCTTCTCGACGTCGCGCGTCTTCTGCGTCTTGACCACTTCCAGCAGCGCCACCGCCCGCACCTGCATCACGCGGTCAAGCTCCGTGGCCGGATCAATCGCGAGGGCCGCTTCAAGCTCGGCTTCGATTTCGCCATGATACTTCTCCGCGTCGAAGGCGGCCAGCGCGCGCGCCCATTGCCAGCGCAGGCCGGCGTCTTCCGGCGCGAGGCGCACGGCTTCGGCGTAATTCTTGCGCGCCGTCTTGAGGCTCGCGCCCATCACCGCCGCGCCGAGCGATCCGCCGCGCCGGTGCACCTCGACATGCCAGACGGCGAGGAAGCCCAGCGCATAGTGGTTCGCCGGATCATCCGCCAGCACGGCTTCTGCCAGCGCCCGGGCTTTCGGTCCGTACCCGGAGTCCCGCGCGTCGCCGAGGCTCATCGGCCGGGTCAGCAGCGACAGGGTGATCGCCTTCTGCAGCCGCCCTTCCCCGTGATCGGCGTCCAGCTTCAGCGCCGCTTCGGCCGCGGCCAGCGCGTCCTTGAGCGAGGCGAGTTCCGGCTCGCGCCCCGAACACATCACCTTGGCCAGCATCGCCCGCGCCCGCAGGGCATGCGCATCGGCCGAGCGTTCCCCGGCCGCCTCGCTGAGCGCCAGGTCATAGTCCCCTGCCCGGAACGCCGCATTCGCGCTCGCAACATCGGCGAACGCACTCAGCGCCCCTGAGACAACAAGCGCCGCGAGAATCAGGCTGCTTCTGATCATGAGCCCTGATACTAGACCGTTTACGCCTCCCCGGCGAGCGGGAGGTTGAACGGATAAGCAGCGGGCACTTCATGGCGGACAGTTTCGAGGCAGATGTGGTCGTCATCGGCGCCGGCGTGATTGGCCTTGCCGCGGCACGCGCCCTAGCCCGGGCGGGCCGCGAGGTGATCGTGCTGGAGGCCGAGGACCAGATCGCAATGCACACGTCCTCGCGCAATTCCGAGGTCATCCATGCCGGGCTCTACTATGCCAAGGGCAGCCTGAAGGCGCGCCACTGCGTCAACGGCCGCCGGATGCTCTATGCCTATCTGGATGCGCACGGTGTCACCGTGAAACGCTGCGGCAAGTTCGTGGTGTCAGTGGGCGACGCCGAAGCCAGCGAGCTGCAGGCCATCCTCGGCCGCGCCGAAGCCAATGGTGTCGAGGAGCTCAGCCTGATCGACGGGCCTGCGGTGCGCAAGATCGAGCCCGCCCTCAGCGCGAATGTCACCGGCGCCATCGTCTCGCCCGTCTCAGGCATCTTTGACAGCCATGCCTATTTCCTCGCCCTGCAGGGCGAACTGGAGGATGCCGGCGGCTCCATCGCTTTCGGCACGCCGCTGCTCTCCGGCGCCGTCGAGACCGGCCATGTCCGCCTCGAGACCGGCGGCGCCTCGCCCGCCACCATCCGCGCCCGAACGGTCGTCAATGCGGGCGGCCACCATGCCATCAAGATTGCGGCCGCCATCGAAGGCCCGCACACTGCCGGCCTGCCCCAGCCGCATTATGTGAAGGGAAGCTATTTTTCCATCCAGGGCCACACGCCCTTCTCGCGGCTGATCTATCCGATGCCGACCAGCTCCAGCCTCGGCCTGCACCTGACCATCGACATGGCCGGGCGCGGCAAGCTGGGTCCCGATGCCGAATGGCTCCCCGATGACGCCCGCCCGCCCTTCGACTACCGCGTCGACCCGGCCCGGGCGAAGCTGTTTCATGCCGAAGTGACCCGCTTCTGGCCGGGCCTGACGATCGAACGCCTCAGCCCCGATTATGCGGGCGTGCGGCCCAAACTGGTGCCGCAGGGCGCCCCCTCTGGTGATTTCCGCATCGAAGGGCCCGAAACCCATGGCAGTGCCGGCCTGATCAACCTCCTCGGCATCGAAAGCCCGGGGCTGACCTCGTCCCTGTCGATTGCCGGGCATGTCGCGGAACTGGCAGGCCCGGCGGCCGGATAGGGCGCTTGCACGGCCCCGCCCCAATGTGTATCAGGCGCCTTCGCTGACGCGGCGAACGGTTCGGTAGCTCAGCTGGTTAGAGCGCGCGACTCATAATCGCGAGGTCGAGAGTTCAAGTCTCTCCCGAACCACCATAAACTGTTAGCAGTTCTCCTTTAACCAATTTGGACCGAGGAGAAGCCTCATGCTGCAAGCGGCTGCGTTGAACTGGCGGAACATCTGGCGCCCGCTGCTGGCGGCCGGAAGCCTGGGCCTCCTGCCCGGCCTGGCACTGGCCGACGAGACCGCGCCCTCCGATCCCCCTCGCCCGAAAGTTGCCCTCGTCCTGTCCGGCGGCGGCGCGCTGGGTCTAGCGCATGTCGGCGCGATCCAGGAACTCGAACGCCTCGGCATCCGGCCGGACATAGTCGTCGGCACCTCGATGGGCGCCGTGGTCGGTGGCCTCTACGCCTCAGGCCTCAACGGCGAGGAACTCGAAGAGGTTGTCCAAAGCGTCAATTGGGCCGGCATTTTCTCGCCCCAGGCGGACCGCGACAAGCTGACCTTCCGCCAGAAACAGCAGCAGGCGGACTTTCCCGGCACGGCGAGCCTTGGCGTCACGGCCGCTGGCATCCTGCTGCCGACTGGCGCCGTCTCCGACCAGATGCTGATGAAAGAGCTGCGCCGCTTCACCCCGGCGCGCACCCGCGTCGATGACTTTGATGAACTCTCGATCCCCTTCCGGGCCGTTGCCACCGACATCGCCACCGGCGAAGCGGTCGTGCTCGGCTCGGGCGAACTGCCCATGGCGATGCGCGCCTCGATCTCCCTGCCCGGCGTGTTCCCCGCCGTTCAGCTCGATGGCCAGCTGCTGGTCGATGGCGGACTTGCCGCCAATATCCCGATCAGCGTTGCGCGCGACATGGGCGCCGATATCGTCATCGCGGTCTGGACACCGAACGACCTCCTGCCCGAGGAGAAAATCGGTTCGGTCGTCGATGTCCTGTCGCAGACCGTCAGCCTGCTGATCCTCACCAACGAGCGCGCCGAGATCGCAAGCCTTACCGACAAGGATTTCCTGATCCGCGTCGAGACCGGAGACATCGGCCCGACGGCCTTCACCCGCAGCGACGAGCTGATCGAGACCGGCCGCGTGGCGATGGCAACCGAAACGGAGCGCCTCGCGGGCCTCGCCGAAGGCCGCCTGCCGGTTGTCTATGCCGAGAACGGGACCGAGACGGCGCCGGTCATCGGTTTCGTCCGTATCGAGAATACCTCTCGTCTCGACCAGTCGCTGCTGGAAGGCAAGGTGATCGATCTCGCGGGCACACCCGCCGACGCCGCTGCGATCGATGACGCGCTGGACCGCATCTATGCGCTCGGGCCGTTCGAGAGCGTCGACTATGTCTATGAGGAGAGTGAAGGCCAGACCGGCCTCGTCGTGCGCGCGGTGGACCGCGTGCCGGATGCGGGCCGGGTCCGCCTCGGCCTGATCGTCGAGAATGACTTCAACACCGAATCTGACGCGGCCGTTTCCGTGGATTTCCGCAGCGCTGTGCTCGATTCCTACGGCTCCGAGATCCAGGCCCGCGCGACCATCGGCGATTTCAACGAGATCGCGGGCGAGTATTTCCGCTTCCTCGATCCCCGACAGAACTGGTTTACCGCCGTGCGCGGCGAAATCCAGAACCGGCCGGTGAACATTTATTCGCAGCGCGGCTTCAAGGAGGCCGGCTTTGATCTCACCTACGGCCTCGCGGCGCTGGATGGCGGCTACCAGTTCGGCAATGTCGGCGAGGTCCGTCTCGGCGTCGAACTCGGCACCGGTCGGGCCAAGCTGAATGAGGGCTTTGCGCCCTTCGCTGAAGTCGATGTCGATATCGGCCGCCTCGTGGCGACCGGGGCGTTTGACACGCTGGACGATCCCTTCTTCCCGCGCGACGGGGTGCGCGCCGGGGCGCGCTGGGTGCAGGGCCTGACGGCCCTCGGCGACAATGCAGACTTCCAGACCGTCAGCGGGTCCGTGCTCTCGGCCACCAGCCATGGACCTAACACGCTGATCGGCTCGCTCGCCGCTGGCCAGAGCCTCAACGGCACAGCGCCGCTGGATGCGCTCTACCGCATCGGCGGGCTGTTCAGCCTGTCCGGCTACCGCAAGGAGGAGCTGACGGACGAGAACTTCCTGACCGCACAGCTGATCTACCGGCGCCAGCTGCTGGGCGACTCGCAGCAGATTTTCGGCGTGCCCCTGTTCGTCGGCGGGTCGGTGGAATTGGGCGATGTATGGCCGGGCAGCACGGGCGTGGACGCCGGGGATGTCCGCTTCGGCGGCAGCGCCTTCGTCGCCGCCAGCACGGCTTTCGGTCCCGTCTACCTAGCCTTCGGACGTTCCGAGGGCGGACGGCAATCGGCCTATCTGCTCATTGGACGGACGTTCTAGGCCCCGGCGGCGCGTCTCGGCTGGCCGCTCGAGATCAGGATGTCGGCGAGCGTGGCCACCAGCGGGCGGGGGCGGATCGGTTTTTCGATCAGGCCCGAGAATCCGGCGCGGTCGCACGCGGCGCGGCGTTCGGGGCTCGCATCCGCTGTCACGGCCACGACCGGGGTCAGCGCATTCAGGCCGCTGCCGAAGCGCGCGGCGCGCAGCACCGCTTCGCCGCCGCCGTGCGGCATGTGCACATCAGTGAGGATCACCTGATAGCGGCGCTGGCCGATGCGCGAGATCGCAGCAGCGGCATCGGGCACCGTCTCGACGCGCCAGCCGGCGGCGATCAGCGCTTCGCGGATCACGAAGGCGCTCGCTTCATGGTCTTCCGCCAACAGCACTTCGCCGAGATCGAAGCGCGCGGCGTGGCCTTCCGGCTTGTTCTCGACCGCCAGACGCGGCCCCGCCTTGATGACCGGCAGCGCTACGGTGAACACGCAGCCGCCGCCCGGATTGTCGGAGAGGATGATTTCGCCGCCGAGGAGCCGCGCAAGGCTGCGCGCGATGGCGAGGCCGAGGCCGCTGCCGGAGAATGCGTCAGCGCTTTCGGATTGCTCGAACGCCTCGAACAGGCGCGCCTTGTCGGCGTCGGTGATGCCGCGCCCGGTATCGGCGACGCGCATCGTCAGCATCAGGCCGTCCGGCGACGGCGCGGTGGCCAGCGTTACGGTCACCTGCCCCCGGTCGGTGAATTTCATCGCATTGCTGACGAGGTTGAACAGGATCTGGCGCAAGCGCCCGGCATCGCTTTCGATGCGGGCTTCGGCGCCGGTCGCGACCCCGATGCGCAGGCTGATGCGCTTCTCGTCGAATTGCGGCAGCCAGAGATCGCGCGTCTCGACCGCGAACTGGCGCAGCTCGATCGGCTGGTTGGTGATCGCGAGCTTGCCGGCGTCGATGCGGGAGAGGTCGAGCAGGTCCGACAGCAGGCGTTCGAGGTGCTGGCCGCTCTGCGAGATCGTCCGGGCCAGGCGCTTCGGCTCGCCGCTGGGCAGCTGGGTTTCCAGGAGGTCGGCGACGCCCATGATGCCGGTCAGGGGCGTGCGGATTTCATGGCCGATGAAGGCGAGCGTGCGGGCCCGCGATTCCGACAGCCGGGCGAGCTGGCGCTTCAGGTCGTCGAGCTTTTTCTGCGCGGTCTGCTGCGAGCGGGCTCGGGCGGCGTTCTCCTCCGCGATCGCCTTCAGCAGCGCCGTCGGCGAGACGATGCCGAGATAATTGCCCTTGTCCATCACGATGATGCCGTCGGTCAGCGCGCTGCTGGACTGTTCCGCGGCGGTCTTGGCGATCAGGGCGGCCGGAGTTTCGCCCGAGGCGATCACCGGCTGCGCGCCGACGAGGTGGGTGACGGAACGCGCCGCGTAGACATCACGCCCGTTCGGGCCGGCGAGCGCCTCGGTCAGGCGAAGCCGGGTCACGAGGCCATAGCTGGCCGCGCCGCCTTCCGACAGGCGGACGGGCACGGCAAACAGGGCCGCGTCCGACAGGAACAACGAAAATGCGGCAGCAGCCGTGGTCGCTGGTGTGACCGGGGTCACAGGCAGCGCGAGATCCTTCAGGCGGGCAGGCATGGAGGCTGAAACACCCGGTTATGGTTAAGGGTGAAGCATCACCCATAAACCTTACCGGGAGGCAAACAGGCCTCCGATGACCCGCTAGACGATCTCGTTCCGGTGGCGGACGATCTTGCCGACGAGGCCGTACTCGACGGCTTCTTCGGCGCTCATCCAGAAGTCACGGTCGGTGTCCTTCTTGATCTGCTCCAGCGTCTTGCCGGTGGCGTCCGCGAAGATCTGGTTCAGACGCTGGCGCATCTTGATGATCTCGCGGGCCTGGATCTCGACATCCGTGGCCTGGCCGCCGACGCCGCCGCGGGGCTCGTGCAGCAGGAAGCGGGTGTTCGGCAGGGCGTAGCGGTTTTCCTTCTTCGCAGCCGAATAGATCAGCGCGCCGGCCGAGGCGACCCAGCCGGTGCCGAGGATTTTGACGGGAGCCTGCACGAACTTGATGATGTCATGGATCATGTCGCCGCTCTCGACATGGCCGCCGGGCGAGGAGAGCACCAGCAGGATCGGGTCCATGCTTTCGGCAGAGAGGGCCAGCAGGCGCTCGGAGACGCGCTGGGCCTGCTTGAAGTCGATCCCGCCGGTCAGGAGGACCGTGCGGGCCTTGAACAGGGCCGCTTCCAGAAAGGCGTTCGGCTCGGTCGTCGGGCCTTTTTCTTTGTCATCTTCATCGTCGAGGCGGAAATGGGTCATGCGGGCTCCGGAGAGGGGAATCTGTCTGTGGGCCGTATAGGTGCGGTGCCGCAGGCACCGGGTCAAGGCGCCAGCCTCACTATTCCCCAGCGCCGTTCAGGCGGCTTCAGCGACGATCCGGGCGACATCACCGGCATAGGCATGCGCCTTTTTCTCCCCGACACCGCTGATCTCGCGCAGGGCCTCGGGGCTCGAGGGTTTCTCCCGGGCGATCTCGGCCAGCGTGCGGTCATGGAAAATCACATAGGGCGGCACGCCGCGCGACTTAGCGAGACCGGTGCGCCACTGCCGCAGGGCGTCGAACACCGCCTGGTCGCGCGCCGAGAGATCGGCCTGCCCGGCCGCGCGGGCCGCGCCCTTGGTCCGGCTGCGGCGGCGGGGGGCTTCAAGGTCCTCGCGCAGGCTGACGGTGCGCTCGCCCCGGAACAGGGACTTGGCTTCTTCGGCGTCCGGCACGATCACCACGGGGCGCATCGCCTCGCCGCCTTCGGCGATCAGGCCCTCGAACATCAGGGCATCGAACACCCTGTTCCAGCCCTGCTTGGGCAGGTCCTTGCCGATGCCGAAGGTGGAGAGTTTCGACAGCTCCGTATCGAAGTCGTCCTTCGCCTCGCCGAGCAGGTGCTGCACGAGGCGGCCTCGTCCGATGCGCTGGCCGCAGCGCAGCACGGCGGAGACCGCCATCTGCGCCCAGCGGGTCGCGTCATGGCTGGCGCCAAGTTCGCCCCGGCAGGCATCGCAGACGCCGCAGGGGTCGACCTTCTCCTCGCCGAAATAGCGGCGCACCGCGCCCCGGCGGCATTCGTCGCCATTGAAAAATGCGAACAGCTGGCGCGTCTTGGTCAGCTGGACGCGCTTCACTTCGTCCGGTGCATCGCTGGAATAGGTCCATTGCAGCGATCGGTTCATGTCGGCAGGGCCGTAGAGGGCGACGCCTTCGGCCGGCTCGCCGTCGCGCCCTGCCCTTCCGACTTCCTGCCAGTAAGCCTCCAGCGTCTTGGGCGGATCGGCATGGATGACGAAGCGCACGTCCGGCTTGTCGACGCCCATGCCGAAGGCGACGGTGGCGCACATCACGCGCCCCTCTTCCAGCAGGAACTGGCGCTGGCGCGCCGCGCGGATGCCAGTATCGAGCCCGGCATGATAGGCCAGCGAGGGCACGCCGGCTTTTTCCAGCGCGTCGGCGACATCTTCCACCGCGCTGCGGGTGGCGGCGTAAACAATGCCGCTCGCTCCGGCGCGGGCCTTCACGAGCTGGACGACCCGCTGGGTACGGTTGCCGACCTTGGGCTCCGCCGAGAGCGTCAGGTTCGGCCGGTCGAAGCTGGCGACGTGTACGGACGGGTCGGTGAGATTGAGCTGCGCGAGGATGTCGGCGCGGGTGCGCGCGTCGGCGGTGGCGGTGACCGCGAGGCGGGGGACGCCGGGGAACAGGCCCTTCAGGCGGCCGAGGGCGCGGTAGTCCGGGCGAAAGTCATGGCCCCACTGGCTGACGCAATGCGCCTCGTCCACGGCGATCAGCGAGATATTCATGTCCGCGAGCCGTTCGGCGAGGCTGGTGCCGAGGCCTTCGGGCGAGACGTAGAGCAAATCCATCTCACCGCGCTCGGCTGCGCTGAGCGCGGCATTGCGAGAGTGCTGGTCCATCGAGCTGTCGAGGCGTTCGGCGCGCACGCCGACCTGTTTCAGCGCGTCGACCTGATCGGCCATCAGCGCGATCAGCGGCGAGACGACGATCCCGCAGCCGTCGCGCAGCAGCGCGGGGATCTGGTAGCACAGCGACTTGCCGCCGCCGGTCGGTAGCACCGCGAGGCCGTCGCGTCCTGCGAGGACATCCGCGATCACGTTCTCCTGCAGGCCGCGGAACGCGTCATAGCCGTAGACGCGCTTCAGCAGCGCGCGGGCGTCCTTGAGGGCTGGGGCGGGAGGCATCGGGGTGTTGTGAGGCGGTGCGCGAGTCGCGGCAAGGGGCGAGGTGCCGCGCCGCTCGTCCTCCCGGCATTCATGCAGCGTCTGCATGAATGTCATGGCCGGGGCGCCCTTCTCTTCACGGCCTTGCCTGCGCATATGGGGTCCAACAGCAACCCTTCCGATGGAGGCCTTCAATGATTGACATTCGTCCGTTCGACAAGCTGGGCCGGTTCCGCAATGACTGGCTCAACGCCCACTACCACTTCTCCTTCTCGCAATTCTATGATCCCGCCCGGATCCAGCACGGCGCCCTGCGCGTCTGGAATGATGACGAGATCGAGCCGCGCACCGGCTTTCCGCCGCATGGCCACGACTCGATGGAAATCATCACCTATGTCCGCAAGGGCGCGATCACGCACAAGGACTCGCTGGGCAATACCGGCCGCACCGAGGCCGGCGACGTGCAGGTGATGAGTGCCGGTTCCGGCATCCAGCATTCCGAGTGGAATGCCGAGGATGTGAAGACCGAGCTGTTCCAGCTATGGATCATGCCCCGGATTCGGGGCGGCAAGCCGAACTGGGGGGCGCGCAAGTTTCCGAAGGGCGACCGGTCCGGCAACTGGGCCGTGCTGGCCTCGGGGACCGGCGAGCATGACAGCCTGGTGATCAACCAGGACGCCAAGGTGCTCGGCGCCACGATCAAGGCCGGCGAGACGCTGACCTATACCCTGCCCGAGGGCCGGTATGGCTATCTGGTGGTCGCCGACGGCGAGGTGACGCTCAACGGCAAGCCGCTGCGGACCCGCGACGGCGCGGCCATTTCGGGCGGCGAGACGCTGACGGTGGAAGGCGTCAATTCGGCCGAGCTGGTGCTCGTCGACACGGTCTGAGGCGCCCTCACGCGTGTGTGACTTCTTCCCCCGGTCAATCGCTGGTAACGTGCCCGCGATTGACCGGGTTTTCACGCGTTCGACAGGAGTTTTCACATGAAACATCTTCTCGCAGCTGCCCTTCTGGCTGGCCTCGCCCCGGCGGCGATGGCAGCGGAAATCAACGTGTCCTACGCGCCGGAATTTTCCAAGACGCTGACCGAGGATTACGGCGTCAAGGAAGGCGAGTACCTGTCCAAGCGTGTGCGCGAGGACCTGGAGCGCGAACTCGCCAAGGCGGGCGCCGATGTGGCGCGCATCGACGTGACCATTGTTGACGCGAAGCCCTCGCGGCCGACCTTCAAGCAGGGCGCCGACACCCCCGGCCTCGACATGTTCCGCTCGGTCAGCCTCGGCGGCATGAAGCTGGAGGCGGTGGCGTATGATGCGGCAGGCGCGGCGTCCGAGCCGTTCGAGTACAAATGGTTTGAGCACGACATCCATCAGGCCGGCCTGACCACCTGGCAGGATGCGCGCAGGGCCTCGAGCCGGTTTGCCGCGCGGTTTGCGAAGACCCTCGACTAAGACTTGTCGCCCGGTTCAATCCGCACACTGAGGACATCCGGCGTTTTCAGGTGCAGGTCGCGCTGCGGATGCGGGACCTGGATATTGTGGCGTTCCAGCGCCGAATGGATTTCCCAGACATAGTCCGCCATCACGCGCTGCGGACGTAGCACCGCCTCGTCCGTCAGCCAGACGATCAGCTCGAATTCGAGGCGGAACTCGCCGAAGCGGACGAGCCAGACCTGCGGCTTGCGGTCGCCCTGATCGTCAAAGGTCCAGGGTAGACGAGACGCTGCTTCGAGACCGGCCTTGTGGACGAGTTCCTTCGATGTGCCATAGGCGACCCCGAACGGCACGTGAATGCGACGCTTGGCATCCATGTGCGTCCAGTTGATCAGCTGGTTCTTGATGAACGCCTCGTTGGGCACGATGATGTCGATATTGTCGTTGGTGGTCAGCACCGTGGAGCGGAAGTTGATCTCCTTCACGAGGCCCGAGAGGCCGCCCTGCAACTCGATGAAATCGCCGACCTTCAGCGTCTTTTCCATCAACAGGATGACGCCCGAGATGAAGTTCGAGAAGATCGACTGCAGGCCGAAGCCGATGCCGACGCCAAGGGCGCCGGAGAAGAAGGTGAGCGCGCCGAGGTTCACCCCGATCAGGTTCAGCGCGACGACGAAGGCGATGATGATGGCGACGCCCTTCAGCGTCTGGCCGAGCAGGCCGCCGACCGAGGGCGGCAGGTTCTGCGAGCTGCGCATCTGCGACTGGGCGAGGTTGCCGATCAGCCAGCCCAGCCAGAGCGCAAAGGCCGCGAGGCCGAGGCTCGTCAGCAGGCGGAGCAGTGTGACTTCCGCTGAACCGAAGCGGACGACGACCGATTCGAGCCCCTCCCCGAGCGGGCCGAGCCAGCCGACAATGTAGAGCGCCGCGAAAGCCCAGAGCGAGAAGGCAACGGTTTTCGAGACAACGCCGCGGGTCATGCTGGCGGTGACAACCTGCACCGCGATCCAGGCCGTCAGGAGGCTGATGGCGATGTGCAGCGAGCGGCTGCCGAGGCCGGCCGCCTCGAAGGCGGCGGTGACAGCGACGAGCAGGAGCACGGTGAAGGCCGGCCAGAGCATGCGCAGGACCGCGACGAGGGCGAGGAGCACAAAGTCGATCCGCCCGCGCGCCTCGGCGACCGCCATCAGGCGCTTGCGCGGGAAGCGCGACAGGCCATAGCCGATGGCGGCGGCCACGACGATGGCGGCGATCTGCCAGACGGTATCCGGCGAGGCAAGATCGGCGACGGCTTCGCGGCCCCAGTTCGAGGCGACCCGCATCAGCCGCTCAACCGCCGGCACGGCGGCCGGGAAAGGCACGGAGAGTTGCTGGAACAAGCAGACCTCGCAAACATCGGGATTCGGCGTGACCCGCGTGACCTTACCGGGCGGCCATCAAGGCGCAACCCTTGGCGGCTGTGAGCGCGGCGCCAGGCGCCTTGGATCCAGCAGGGCATCGACGGCGGCCAGTTTGCAGACGCGGGCGGCGCAGACGCGCAGGTATTTCGGGGCGCTCATGATGCTGAGCAGCAGCAGGGTTTCTGCGTCTCGGCTTTCGCAGGGACGACACAAAGTTGGTTTCGGGAGATCGGGCAAAGGGGGCGCCAAAGTACGGACGGGGGCCGGGCTTGTGCACCGGTTTTCGCTCAGCCCTGCTTCAGAACCAGTTCGCAGCGCTCGTTGAGGCTCGGGCGCGCAATGGCGACGCGGGTGAGGCCCGGGAGATGGGGTTTCAGATCGGCTGCGGCCCAGAGGCAGAGGCGTTCAAGGGTCGGAACCTCGAGGCCTTCGATCTCGTTGAGCAGGCGGTGGTCGAGTTTCGCAGCGGTGGCGTTCAGGCACTCGGTCAGGTGGCCGAGGTCTTCGACCCATTGTTCGCCGGGCTTCACCCGGCCGGCGACGGTCGCTGCGAGACGGAAGGAGTGGCCGTGGATGGCGCGGTAGGGATGGCCTTCGGGCTTGCCGCCCATGTAGTGCGCGGCCTCGAAGGTGACCGCCTTTGAGATCTCGAACACCTGGCCCTCGGCGCTCAAGCCAGACATCAGGGCAGCCCGGTCAGTTTGTGGGTTTGCAAGCTCAGTCGCCATTTTGGATTCTTCAAACAGTAAGCGGCCGTTTCCGCAACGTGAGACACACCCGGCCCGTCGTCCCTCGGTTGGAGGAAAAAGTGCTGGAAGTCCAGTGACACGAAGCGTTCGGGGTGCGCTTCGGGCTCGGCCTGGGGGTAGACGAGCTTCAGTTCGTGGCCGCGCGTCTGGACGAGGGCGGCATTGGCCTTCGGGCTGACGCAGATCCAGTCTATGGAGGCAGGCGCCGGGAGGGTGCCATTCGTCTCGATAGCAATTTCAAACCCAGCTTCGTGAAGTGAGTCGATCAGCGGCTGATCCAGCTGCATCAGGGGTTCGCCACCGGTGCAGACGACGTAAGGTTTGCCGGCGGTGGCAGCGCTGGCCTGCCACAGGTCAACGATGTGGGCGGCGAGGCTCGCGGGCTCGCGGAACTTGCCGCCGCCCTCGCCGTTCGTGCCTACGAAATCGGTGTCGCAGAAGCGGCAGACTGCGGCCGCGCGGTCACGCTCCAACCCGCTCCAGAGATTGCAGCCGGCAAAGCGCAGGAAGACCGCGGCGCGCCCCGTCTGGGCGCCCTCCCCCTGCAGCGTATAGAAGGCTTCCTTGACCGAGTAGGTCATCGCGCAGCCTGCCAGCGGGACCAGCCATTGGCGCGCAGCTCGCAGGCCGGGCAGGTGCCGCAGCCATACCCCCAGGCATGGCGGCGGGCGCGGTCGCCGAGATAGCAGGTGTGGGTATGCTCGGTAACGAGATCGACGAGCGGCTGGCCGCCGAGGGTTTCGGCGAGGGCCCAGGTGCCGGCCTTGTCTATGTACATGAGGGGCGCCTCGATGATCAGGTCGGACTCGAGGCCGAGCTGGAGTGTCTTTTCCTGCGACTTCAGGGTCACCGCGCGGCAGTCGGGATAGCCGGAATAGTCCGTCTCGCACATGCCGCCGACGAGAACCGAGGCGCTGCGTCGCAGGGCGAGGGCGCCGGCGAGGGTAAAGAAAAGGAGGTTGCGGCCCGGCACGAAGGTGGACGGCAGGCCGTTCGCCTGCATCTCGATTTCGACGTCTTCGGTCATCGCGGTCTGGCCGAGGGATTTGAGCACGCCGGCATCCAGCAGATGATCCGGACCCAGACGGGCCGCCCAGCCGGGAAAGGCCTCGGCCAGGCGGTCCCGGAAGACCGGACGGCAGGCAAGTTCGACCCGGTGGCGCTGGCCATAGTCGAATCCGACCGTCTCGACCCGGGCATATCGGTCCAGAGCCCAGGCGAGGCATGTGGCGGAATCCTGGCCTCCGGAGAACAGGACGAGGGCGGTGTCGGAATGCTGAGACATCGGCGGCGTCTAACAGTCCGGCCGGGGGCGGCCAAGACGCAAGGGAAGCTTGCGTCACATTTTTGACACCCCGGCCAAGTGTTTGGCCCCTCCCCCAGCGAGACCAATTGACACGGCACTGTTCCTGCACTTGTGTGAGCCTCGAAGCGGTCCCGCCAAAGAGGATGGCTCGTAATTCAGCAACAAAATCGGTGCCTTGCAAAGTGCGGCCCGAGGGGAGGAAAATTCGAATGACCCGAATCACAGACTCGAAATACGTCTTGTTGGCAGGTGCTTCGGCCCTGGCGATGAGCCTGTTCGGCCCCCTGGCTGTCGCCCAGGAAGACGCCGCACCGGAAGATGACCGCCGCCTTGGCACGGTCACCGTCACCACCCAGAAAGTCGAAGAGTCCATCCAGGACGTTCCGATCGCCGTTTCGGCCTTTGACGAGGCTGCCCTCGACAAGATGCAGCTGACCGGCGGCCCTGACCTTCTGAAAGCCATCCCGAACACCGCCTTCACGGCTGGCAACTTCGGCGGCTTCAACTTCCGCATCCGCGGTATCGGCGTCGACGCCGTGGCTCAATCGAGCGACGCGGGCGTGGGTATCCACCAGAACGACGTGCCGCTGGGCGCCAACCGCCTCCTCGAAGCCGAGTTCTTCGACATGGAGCGCGTCGAGGTGCTGCGCGGCCCGCAAGGCACGCTGTACGGCCGTAACGCCACCGGCGGCGTGTTCAACGCCATCACCGCGAAGCCTGTACTCGACGAGTACCAGGGCAGCGCGACGGTCACCCTCGGCAACTACGACACACTCAAGTACAGAGGCATGCTGAACGTGCCGATCGGCGACAAGCTCGCCGTTCGTGTTGCCGGCAGCGCACTTGAGCGTTCGGGCTATGCAACAAACACCGTTACCGGGCAATCGATCGACGGCCGTGAACTGTTTGGTGTGCGTGGCTCCATCCTGTTTGAGCCCACTGACAATTTCCGCGCGACGTTCATTGTCGAGCACTTCGAAGAAGAAGATGACCGTCTCCGCGCGGGCAAGCAGCTGTGCACCAAGGACCCGTTCAAGACGTCCTTCAACGGCATTGCCATTGGCGCGGTTGACCAGCTGGTCACCTCGCTCGGCTGCCGGGAAGATCGCCTGGAAGACATGGGCGACCGCGTCAACTCGGCTGCCACGCTCGGCGGCGGTCTCGCGATCACGGCTGGCCTGCTCAACGGCGATGCGTTCACCGCGCCAGTCGATCCTAACCTGCGCAATATCGAGTCGGCTTTCGACCCGACCTATTTTGCAGACCAGACGCTCTACACCCTCAAGGGCGAGTATGACGTCACCGACTCCCTGAAGCTCAGCTATATCGGCAGCTTCAGCGAAACGTCGCTGGAGTCGCTCGAGGACTATAACAAGATCGCCCCGACGATCAGCTTCAACGCAACGGCTGGCCCCTTCGCCGCTGTTCCGGTTCTTTACAGCCTCCTGTTCCCGGGCGGTGTGGTCAACGATCCACAACTCGGTGCCTCGAACCGTTTCCGGACGTTCGACATTGCCGGCGGAAGCAGCGAACAGACGACGCACGAACTTCGCCTTCAGTCGTCCTATGATGGCCCGTTCAACTTCAACCTTGGCGCCATCAAGGTGGATTTCGAGTCGATCGACCCGCAAATTCCGACCGACGGCTATCAGGTTCTGTCGAACTCGCTGACCGCCCTGGCCCAGATCAACAACGCCGCTGGCGGCGCCTTCTTCGGCGGGCAGGTTCCGGTTGACAGCGGCGTCGGCGGTGTTCCTGTCTTTGGCGGCGCAATCACCGGCACCGGCGGCAACTACTTCCGCTCACTGTCGCCCTACACGCTCGATTCCTACGCCGTGTTTGGTGAAAGCTATTACGACCTCAACGACGAGCTGAAGTTCACGCTCGGCCTGCGCTACACCAACGACAAGAAGGAACAGGACATCATCCCGACCTTCCTGTTCACGCCGATTGCCGCCATCCCGGGCGGTGACCCGCTGGCCCCGCGCCCGATCGTCGGCGCATCGCCGGACGAAGGCGGTGACGGCACGCTCAACGCGAACTTCGCAGAAACCACAGGCCGCGCCGGTTTCGACTGGACCCCGGACCTGGGCTTCACCGAAGACACGCTGCTCTATGCTTTCTACTCGCGCGGTTATAAGGGCGGCGGTATCAACCCGCCCCAGCCCGCCGGTTCAAACCTGTTCCCGCCGGTCTTCGATCCCGAGTTCATCAACTCCTACGAACTCGGCACGAAGAACACGCTGGCCGGCGGCGCGCTGCAGGCCAACGTCACGGGCTTCATGTATGACTATGAAGGCTACCAGATCACGCAGATCGTGAACCGGGCGTCGGCCAACTTCAACATCGACACGAAGATCCAGGGCCTCGAGATCGAAACGATCTGGAACCCGGTGTCGACCCTGATCGTCAACGCCAACCTCGGCCTTCTGAACACCGAGATCCAGGACACCTGGGGCATCGACGTGCTTGACCGCACCAACGGCCGTTCAGACCTCGTGACGCTCAAGAACGCTTCGTCCTACGCGAACTGCGTCGTCTCGGCCCAGGGCTACGCAGCCGTGCTCCGCGCGATCAACGCTTCGGCCCTGCCGGTCGGCGCATCTCGCGGCCTCTGCTCGGGCGCCCTTGCCGGTCTCACGACGACACTTGCGCCGTTCAACGGCGGTGTGCCGATCGCAAGCGTCACCGTGACGAACACCGACGGTACGCAGTCCACCTTCGGCGGCCTGACGCCGTTCGACGGCGACGCGAAGAACCTAGACGGCAACTCGCAGCCGGGCGCACCGGAATCGACCTTCAACGTCGGTGTCGAATACACTTGGGAGCCGGGCTCGTTCGGCAACTGGGGCCTGACCGGCCGGGTTGACTACTACCGCCAGTCCGACAGCTTCAGCCGCGTCTACAATACCGAGCGGGACGTGCTGCCAAGCTGGGACAACCTGAACGCTACCGTCTCGCTCTTCAACGACGAGAATGGCATCCGGGTCGATCTGTTCGGCAAGAACATCTCCGACGAGGAAGTCATCACCGGCGCCTACCTGACCGACGACTCCTCGGGCCTTTTCACCAACATCTTCCTCACCGAGCCGCGCACCTACGGCGTGTCGGTCACGAAGTCCTGGTAACAGACGCCTCTGCGTAACCTGATTGAGGGGCGGCCTTTCGGGGCCGCCCCTTTTTCATTGGCGCGGCGGCGCGGAACCTTTTATGCCTGCAGGCAACTTTCACGACACTGCCCGGAGCCCGCGCCATGAACACCCTTGCCCGCCTGCCTGCCCTTGCCGTCATCGCCGCGGTTGCCGCCTGTTCCGAGCCGGTGGAGCCATCGGCGCCGATCGCGGTCAGCGACACGAAAGTGAAGCTCGAGCCGTTGGTGGCGGCCGAGCAGCCCTGGGGCATGACGTTCCTCTCCGATGGCGGCCTGCTATTCACGGAGAAGGAAGGCGGGCTGAAGTATCTCGCGCCGGGCGCTGCGGCGTCGGCGCCAGTCACCGGATTGCCGCCCGCGCTGGTGGCGGACCAAGGGGGCTATCTCGGGCTGGCGCTGGACCCTGACTTTGCAGCCAACCGGCTCGTCTATGTGTCGCTGTCGTCCGGCACGCCGGAAGCCAACTCCACGCTCGTGGTGCGTGGCCGGCTGAGCGACGACCACACGGCACTGGAAACTGTCGAGGAACTGTTCCGGGGCGACCTGCGCGACACGACCTATCACTACGGCTCGCGCCTCGCTTTCGGCAATGACGGCACGTTGTTCGTGACGATCGGTGAAGGCTACAAGTACATGGACCTGTCGCAGGATCCGAAGACGTCGCATGGCAAGATCATCCGGATCAATCCGGACGGGTCTATCCCGTCGGATAATCCGTTTGCGGATGGTACGGCAGGCAATCCGGCGGTCTGGTCGTACGGCCACCGCAATTCGCAAGGCCTCTTCTTCGATACGGTTTCCGGAACTCTATGGGCGACCGAGCACGGGCCGAAGGGCGGCGACGAACTCAACATCATCACCAAGGGCGCCAACTATGGCTGGCCGAAAGTGACCTACGGCGTCAATTATGATGGCACGGTGATCACTGAGGCGACCGAAGACGAAGGCATCACTGCGCCGCAGACCTACTGGGTGCCCTCGATTGCGCCGTCGGGCCTGACCATGCTGACCAGCGATGTGTATCCGGGCTGGAAGGGTGACCTGTTCGTGGGCGGCATGAACGGTCCGAGCGGACTCGTCCTTGTGCGGATCGATCTGGAAGGCGGCAAGGTGATTGGCAAGGAAGACCTGCTGCGCGAGGCAAACCAGTCCTTCCGCGATGTGGTGCAGGGGCCCGACGGGTATCTCTATGTCGCCAACAAGGATTTCGACGGCATCTTCAAGGTCGTGCTGGCGGAGTAAGGCCGAAGGGGATCACTCCCCGTCCTTGATGGGGATGCCGTAGAGTTCGAGCCGGTGGTCGACGAGGCGGAAGCCGAGCTTGAGGGCGATTTCCTCCTGCAGCTTCTCGATCTCTTCCGAGTGGAACTCGACGACGGCCCCGGTCTTCACATTGATCAGGTGGTCGTGGTGCTCTTCGGGCACTTCCTCGTAGCGCGCGCGGCCATCGCGGAAGGCATGCGTCTGGATGATGCCGGCATCCTCGAACAGCTTGACGGTCCGGTAGACGGTGGCGAGCGAGATCGAGCCGTCGAGCGAGTTGGCGCGGCGGTGCAATTCCTCGGCGTCCGGGTGGTCATCCGAGCTCGACAGGACCCGCGCAATGATGCGCCGGGGCTCGGTCATCCGGAGGCCTTTTTCGATACAGAGTTTTTCTAGACGGTCCATGGCGGCCCTTTTGCCTTTCCCTGCGGGGAATGTCCATATTTGAGCGAAAGCGCCAGAGGACAAACCCGAACGGCCAGAGGCCTCACCGGTTAAGGTGGCCTTCCGGCCCTGCCCCTTGGGCCTCGCAGCGGCGCTAAGCTGATCTAGGCGAGATGCCTGGCGAAGAAGTCCAGCGTGCGGCTCCAGGCGAGGGCGGCGGCCTCGGGATTGTAGCGGGGCGTCGTGTCATTATGGAAGCCGTGCTGCGTGCCTTCGTACCAATGGACCTCGTAGGCCTTGCCGGCGGCTTTCAGCGCGGCTTCGTAGGCAGGCCAGCCGGCATTGACGCGCTCGTCTTCGCTGGCGAGGTGGATCTGCAGCGGCACCTCGACCCTGGCGGCCTCCTCGGCCGTGGGCCAGCCGCCATAATAGGGCACGGAGGCTTTCAGCCAGGGCAGGTTCACCGCCATCAGGTTGGTGATGGCCCCGCCGAAGCAGAAACCGGTGCAGGCGATCTTGCCATTGGTCGCGTCATGGTCGCGCAGGAACTCGGCGGCGGCGGCAAAGTCGGCGTACATTTCGGCGGGGGTGCGCTTGGCCTGCAGTTCGCGGCCGGCGTCATCGTTGCCGGGATAGCCGCCGAGGGGGTGCAGGGCGTCAGGTGCGAAGGCGGCGTAGCCGGCCTTGGCGGCGCGGCGGGTGACATCGCGGATGTGCGGATTGAGGCCGCGGTTCTCGTGCACGACGATGATGCCCGCGAGCTTGCCCTTGGCCTTTGCCGGGCGGACGAGGTAGCCCGACATTTCGCCGGCGCCGTTCGGAGACGGATAGATCGCGGTTTCCTCGATCAGGTCCGGCTCGCCTTCGGCGGTCTGGGCGCGGCCATAGTCCGGCATCACACAGGCGGCAAGCATCGAGACGGTGAGGCCGCCGACGGCGTAGGTCGAGAGCTTCGAGAAGAAGGCGCGGCGGGAAAGGTCGCCATGGCAATAGGCGTCGTAGAGTTTGAAGACTTCCGGTGGGATTTCGATCTTCTGTTCGGTGTCGGCCATGTTTCGCTCCCGTGTGCTTTGGGGAGTATAGGCCCCTGCCCGCGCGCGGCTAGCCTTGGAGGGACTTCGACATCAGCACGGCGTCGACCGGCACGGCGCGGCCGGCGGTGTAGTAGCCCTTGCGGCGGCCGTCCTCGGTGAAGCCGAGGGATGCGTAGAGGTGGCGGGCGGCGGCATTGTCTTCGGCGACATCGAGAGTGAGGCGGGCCGTGCCGCGCGCCGCGAGGGTTTGCGTCAGGGCGATGAGGAGCGCGCGGGCGAGGCCCTGGCTGCGGCGCGCCGGGTGGGTGGCGACGGTGAGGAGGTCAGCCTCGCCGGCAATGTCGCGGAAAAGCGCGAAGGCGATCACGGCGCCGTCTTCGAGATGGCCGAGGGTGAGGGCGGCAGGATCGGCAAACTGGGCGGCGAAGCTCGCTTCGCTCCATGGGTCGGCGAAGCCCAGCGCGTGCAGGGCGGCGGCGGCGGGCGCATCGGCCGGCGTCAGGGCGCGCGTGGTGTAGGTCATCGGCGGGCAGCAGCGGAGAAAAAGGACGGGAACGAAAACGCGGGATTGATTGCGAGCCCGCCTAGCTGCTAGTTCGCCTGCCCTTTGCCGCAGCACAAGAGCCTCCGATGACACAAGCTGCCACCACGCTCGGCCTCGACTTCGGCACGACCAACAGCGTGGCTGTGCTCGCCGAAGCGGATGGCTCCACACAGGCGATGACCTTCCGGCATGACAATGCTGCGTTCGAGGCGTGCCGCTCGGTCCTGTGCTTCTGGAAGGATGAGGACCGGGGCGGCCCGCGCGCCATGATGGAGATCGGGCCCTGGGCGATCGACCAGTTCCTGGAACTCGGCGGGGACTGCCGGTTCATCCAGTCGTTCAAGACCTTCGCGGCGAGCCCGCTGTTTTCCTCGACCGTGATCCACAATAAGAACTGGTATTTCGAGGACCTGCTGGCGGCCTACCTGCGGCGCCTGTCGGAACGGAGCGGGGCCGACTGGCCCATGCAGGTTGTCATGGGGCGGCCCGTGCAGTTCGCCGGCGCGCTGCCGGACGAGAAACTGGCGCAGCAGAGATACGAGACGGCGCTGAAGCGGCTCGGCTTCGAGACCATCCACCATGTCTACGAGCCGGTGGCGGCGGCGTTCTTCTATGCGCAGCGGCTCAGCGAACCGGCGACGATCCTGGTGGCGGATTTCGGCGGCGGGACGAGCGACTTCTCGATCCTGCGGTTTGATCCGCGTGCAGGCAAAGTGCGCGCGCAGGCGCTGTCGCATGCCGGCATCGGGATTGCGGGCGACGCGTTCGACCAGAAGATCATCGACCATGTCGTCTCGCCGCTGCTGGGCAAGGGCAGCACGTTCAAGAGCGACGGCAAGACGCTGCCCGTGCCGGCCGCCTTCTACAGCCGGTTTGCGCAATGGAACCAGCTGTCGATCATGCGGCACACGAAGGATTATGCCGACCTCGTGAAACTCGCGAACATGGCGGATGATCCGCGCCTGATCGAGGCGTTCATTGCCTTCCTCGATGCGGACGCGACCTACCTGCTCTACCGCGCGGTGGCGCAGATGAAGACGGCGCTGTCGCATGCGGAGGACGCGCGGTTCGATCTGGAAGCCGGGCGACTGAAACTGCACCGCACCATTGCGCGCGCCGAGTTCGAGGGCTGGATCGGCGAGGACGTGCGCGCGATCCAGACGACGGTGAGCGAAGCCCTGCGGCGTGCGAGCCTTGGCGAGGCCGGCATTGACCGCGTGTTCCTCACCGGCGGCACATCCTATGTGCCGGCGCTGCGCCGCAGTTTCGAAGAGCGGTTTGGCGCGGGAAAGGTGGAGACGGGCGACCAGTTCGTGTCGATTGCCAACGGCCTGGCGCTGATCGCGCAGGAGGACGACCTGGAGCCCTGGTTGGCGAAATTGTAAGAGCAGGCGACCGTCAAGTTTTCGCCGGAAACGGTCGTTCTCCCGATGCTTGATTTGGCGGTGCGCTTTTAGTTTCCTGCTTTCTATGGACCGACGTTACAGGTCACACGCAGCAGCTTAATCCTGCACAGAATAGCTCTCCCTCTTCTCGCCCAATCTAACGGGACCGGAGTATGACAGCGCAAAATTGACCTCTGCATCGGTGCGGTCCAAGAAGACAGACAAGTTCAGTTGATTGCCATCGGGAATCGACCAGAAATAGTTTGTCCAGCGCGCATTTTTTCCAGCGTTCCCGGTTTCAGCCTTCTTGTCATCGTTGAAATGCGTCACCCTTTTTGGCGAGCGCAACACCGACCCGTTGACATCAATGGATGAAACTAAATCCAATACAAGCCGAGCACTCTCCTGACCGTAAACCACACAGGATTTTCCCCCAATCCGCCCTGTTCCCTCCCTGGTGAGCGGGTGCACGAGTTCGACCGCTGGGTCGATCCTTTCCGATTCAGCAAAAAGCCCCAAACTCGTGAACCTCCGATCTAGCGCAGAAATCTCTCCTGAGGCAGCCAATACGATATAGCATTGGGAACCGTCATCGGGAGCGCATTGAAAACCAATTCGCTCCGCAGGCAGAACACCGCGCATCAAACCATCGAGCGTGCGAGACCCAATTTCGGGCAGTCCCATTGCCTGAACTTCCCGCTTCATCTTGTCGGTTTGCAAATCCCCTTGCAGACAGACTCGCTCGAAAAGCTCAATCGCACCCAACTCTTCACGGATGTCCGCGTGGGCTACAAACCCACAACACATCCACACTATGAAAGACAAGACAGCCTGCCGCATCAGCTGCACCTCACACTTGCTGAAATTGAGCAGACTGTCTTCGCATTTTATCGCTTAAGTACCTGGACCAGTATATTCTGGGTACGGCAGCCCTGATCATTACTATGAACCCCTGCTGACCATGGTCAACTCGTTCTTAATAGGCAGTCTCCCTATGCGCGCGAACGGCCGGATAGGGCCAAACCGCGCCGCGCGGCTTGCGCTTGCACCTAAACCTTCACGGCTGGAAGCGCCGCATCCGGCGCGCGGGCGTAGACCGGGGCGGGCGGATGCCTTGCGGGATCGAAGACGCCGGCTTTCAGGGCGGCGGTGATCGCGCTGGGGTGCATCGGGCGCAGGTCGAGTTTGGCGGCGAGGTCTCCGAGGGCGTCGTGGCCATCCATGAAGACGGGGGCATGGAAGCCGGTGAGCATGGGGAGAAGCTCCGTGAGCGGAACTTCCATGACGCCGGCACTGCCCTCACCTTCCGAGATGCCCTGCACCCACCAGGTCTGCTCAGGTGGGCGGCGCTGGGCCTGGAGGCAGCCGAGGGCGGGGCCTTCGAGGCCGGCGGGAATCGCGGCTTCGAGGCTGGTGATGCCGAGGACCTGGGCGCCGGTGACGAGGGCGAGGCCGCGCGCGTAGGCGACCCCGATGCGCAGGCCGGTGAAGCTGCCGGGGCCGGCGACGACGCCGATGCGGGTTAGCTCGGCGAGGGTGACGCCGGCTTCGGCGCAGAGCTCAGCGACGAGGCCCGGCAGGCGGCGCTCCTGGCCGCGCGGCATGGCTTCGCGACGGTCACACAGGATCTCGCCGTCCCGGACGAAAGCGGCTTCCATCGTGCTGAAAGCAGTGTTGAGGCCTAGAACCAACATTCCTCGCGGTTAGAGGATGCGGCAGGCCTCGTCAAATTCGAGGCGGGGGCTGCGGTCAAACAGCTTGGTCTTGTCGCCGAAACCGAGATTGCAGATCCAGTTGGCTCGCCAGTTCTTGAGCTCGCCTTCGTCGTTCTCGAAGAATTCGCGGTTGACGCCGGCCATGTCGAAGCCGCTCATCGGCCCGCAATCGAGGCCGATGGCGCGGGCGGCGATCATCAGATAGGCGCCCTGCAGGGTGCCATTCCGGACGGCGGTCTCGTCGCGGTTCGAGTTGAACCAGTCCTTGGCGCCGGGGGCGTGGGGGAAGAGTTTCGGGATCTTTTCCTGGAAGGCGAGATCGTGGGCGATGATCACGGTCCAGGGGGCCTGCGCGGTCTTCTCGCGGTTGCCGGCGCTCATCAGCGGGAGGAGGCGTTCCTTGCCGGCGGGCGTGTGCACGAAGACGAAGCGGGCGGGCGAGCAGTTGGCGCTGGTGGGGCCCATCTTCGTGAGGTCGTAGACGGCGCGGATCAGGATTTCGGGGACGTCCTTGTCGACAAAGCCGTTCTGGCTGCGCGCATCGCGGAAGATGACATCAAGGGCGTGGTCGTTGACGGGATGGGCCATGGGCGGGTCCTTGCGGGAGGTCTGGGAACGGTAGACGCGGGGGGCGCGGGTAAATCAGATCACGGCCTCGACGGCGGTGACTTCCGGCACATAGGTGCGCAGCATGTTCTCGATGCCCATCTTCAGTGTCTGCGTAGAGGACGGGCAGCCGGCGCAGGCGCCGCGCATGCTGAGCATCACGACGCCGGTGGCGGCATCGAAGCTGCGGAAGGTGATGTCGCCGCCATCCTGCGCCACGGCGGGGCGGATGCGGGTTTCGAGGAGTTCCTTGATCTCGTTGACGATCTCGGCGGTCTCGCCTTCGTAGGCGATCTCGTCCTCATCGGAGGCGGCGTCGGTGTCCACGACCGGCAGGCCGGCCATGTAATGGTCCATGATGGCGGCGAGGACCATCGGTTTGACGTGTTTCCAATCCTTGGCGGCGGCCTTGCTGATCGAGACGAAATCGGCACCAAGGAAGACCCGGTCGACGCCGTCCACCTGGAACAGGGCGCGGGCCAGCAGGCTGGCCTTTGCGCTGGCGGCGTCCGGATAGTCGAACGGTCCGTGGAAGCCCGCGACCGGCAGGCCGGGCAGGAATTTTACGGTATCGGGGTTCGGTGTCGCTTCAGTCTGGATGAACATGGCGCCTCGCTGTCTGGCCCCAGAGATGGCCTACAAGGCCACTCAGTTCAAGGGACAGCGACTTCGGTGGCGGCCGGGTCAGCGGCGGCATCGGTCACAGCGACGTCTTCGACGGCGGCGGGCGGGGGTGCCAGCCGGGCGGCGAGATCGGCCGAGGCCTTCTCTGCTTCGACCAGGTAATAGGCCATGCTGGAGAGATGGTTGGGCAGGATGGCGCCCGAGCCATGCTGGTTGGACACGAAGACGGGCTTCATCTCGGCGGCGCGCTTCCAGGAGGCTTCGGCGCGGGCCAGGGTGGCGGCCAGTTCGGCATTGCCGGTCAGGCCATAGGCGCGGGCCTTGCCGGCAAGGATCAGCTCATGCGCCAGGTGGGCGCGGGCCTTGGCGGTGTAGAAGGCGGTGATGTCTTCCTTGCTGGCGAGCCAGGCGCTCTGTTCGGCATTGATCCGGTCCGACAGGGCGGCGATGTCTTCCCTCGCCCAGCCGGCGAACAGGGCCATCTCGAGCGGCAGGGTTTCTTCCGGCGAGGGGCGCAGGGCGAGGCCGCGCGAGGCGCGCGTGTCGAAGCGGTTGAGCGCTTCGGCCGCGGCGGTGAGGCGGGGCAGCATGTCCTCCCCCGGCACGGCCATCAGGAGGCGCGAGGCGGCGGCAAGGTCATCGTCCGGGCCATCGGCGTTGGCGGCGACTTCGGAGAGCAGCTTGACGTGATCCGAGAGGCCTGCGGCGGTCGCTTCCTGCCAGGCGGGCAGCGCGGTGAGCCGGGCCTGCGGGTGCCATTCGGCGCGGTCATCGGCCCAGCCTGCCCCGGCGAGTTCGCGCGCAACCTTATGGATGGCGACGCCAACGCCGGACACGGACCAACTCTCGTTCGGCGGGAAGACCACCGGGCTGTCATCGATATGGCTGGAGATCGCCACGGCGGCCGGATAGGCGCCGATGACGGCCAGAACGAGCGTCAGCTTGAAGAAGCCGACGATCCGCCGCCAGCCTTTCTGGAAGCTGAGCATCATCGGGCTCGGCTCGGCATGCTCCAGCGAAATGAAGTGTTCCGGCGGGATCGGCGTGGGGCGCGGCTTGGCGCGCAGGTCTTCGTCGTACGCCTTCGGAAGCTTCGCTGCAGCAGAGCGTGAGGGCATGGGTTTACGCCTGTCCTGAGCGGGTGGCCGGGTCGATGTCATATTCCCGGACTATGCGGTCATCAGCATGGCAATAACAGGGCGGCACTGCATGAAATTTCGGATAACCGCCCCTATTGCCTACAGAAACAGCATTAACCAGCCGGAGGAACAATCTCTGCTTTTGTGACAACTTCCGTCTCTGTGCCCGATTCGTCCGTGAACGTCAGGATGACGTCGATCTGGGACCCTGCCTCGATCGGGCCGACCCCGAACAGCATCAGATGGTTACCGCCCCGTTCGAGCACGAGGGGCGTCTCCTCGGTGACCGGGAAGCTCTCGACCTTGCGCATCTGCATCATATCGTTTTCCATCGACATGGTGTGCAGTTCGACATTCTGGGCGGCGTCGGTGCGGGCGCCGATCAGGGTGACGGGGCCGCCCTGGACGCTGACATGCATGCCGCCGCCGGTGATGTCGCGCCCTTCCGGAGGCTCGACGATGAAGGCATCGCGCACTTCGATGACGGCGGCGCCAGCGACGGCCGGGGCTGCCGCGGTTTCACCGCAGGCGCCGAGCAGGAGCGCGGCTGGCAGGATCAGGCTGGACAGGAAACGCATGGGGCAATCCTCCAAGTGGCTTTGGAGGGAAGATGCGGAGCGTCGCGCCGAAAGACAAGCGCTGCCTGCGTCGCAGTATGCTTAAGCGCGCCAGAAACCGACAACGCGGCGGATTTCGTCCATGATCGGCGCGGCGATGGCATTGGCGCGTCCGGCGCCCTCGGCGAGGACGCGGTCGATGCCCGCCGGATCGGCGAGGATCTCGCGGAAGCGCGCGGTGATCGGGGCCATGTGGGCCACCGTGACATCGGCGAGGGCGGGCTTGAAGACGCCGAAGCCCTTGCCTTCGAACTCGGCCAGCACGCTTTCGACGCTGCGGCCCGACAGCGCGGCATAGATGCCCACAAGGTTCTCGACTTCGGGGCGGCCTTTCAGTTCCTCGGCCGTGGCCGGGATGACGCCGGTATCGGTGGTCGCCTTCTTGATCTTCTTCGAGATCGCGTCGGCGTCATCGACCAGCGTGATGCGCGAGAGGTCCGAGGGGTCGGACTTCGACATCTTCTTGGTGCCGTCCTTGAGCGACATGATCCGGGCGCCGGGGCCCTTGATCATCGGCTCGGGGAGCGGGAAAAATCCGGGTACGCCGTATTCGCGGTTGAAGCGGTCGGCAATGTCGCGGCTGAGTTCGAGGTGCTGTTTCTGGTCTTCGCCGACGGGCACATGGGTCGCCTTGTAGGCGAGGATGTCGGCGGCCTGCAGCACCGGATAGGTGAACAGGCCGACGGAGGCGCGTTCGGCATCCTTGCCGGCCTTGTCCTTGAACTGGGTCATCCGCTCGACCCAGCCCATGCGGGCGACGCAATTGAAGATCCAGGCCAGCTCGACATGTGCGAGCACGGAGGATTGCGCGAAGATCACGGATTTCGAAGGATCCACACCCGCGGCCATGAAGGCAGCGGCGATCTGGCGGGTCTGGTCGATCAGGGCGCCGCGCTCGATGGGCATGGTGATGGCGTGCAGGTCGACGACGCAGAACACGCAGTCATGGCCTTCGGCCTGCAGGTCGGCGAACTTCTTCAGGGCGCCGAGATAGTTGCCAAGATGCAGGTTTCCCGTCGGCTGGATGCCGGAGAAAACCCTTTTCGGGCCGGTATAGGCGGGCGTGTTTTCTGTCATGATGACAGGCGTCTAGCGTGTTTGATCAGCGCCGCAAAGCCTGCCGGATGTCGCTGATCCGGAGCGCGCCGGTGATCAGGGCAGCAAGGCCGTAGATGACGGCGGCGGCGGTCACCGTGGCACCGGCCGCAAGGGCATGGGAGCCGCCCACGGCCTCGATGATGGCGGGCTGCTGCCAGAGCATCAGCCAGATGCCGGCGCCGAGGATCGCGGTGGCGAGCGCCGCCCGGAAGAGGCCTATCCAGAGCCGGGGGCCGGGCCGGTACCAGCCGCGCCGGGCGAGGCTGAGCGCGAGCAGGCCGGCATTGACCCAGGCGGCAGAACTCGTGGCAATGGCGAGGCCGGGAAAGCCGTCCTGGCCGGATTGCTTGAGCCAGAAGAAGAGGCCTGCCCCGAGGAGCGTATTCACGACCACAGAGACGAGCGCAAAGCGCATCGGCGTTTTCGTGTCTTCGCGGGCGAAGAAAGGCGGCGCGAGAACCTTGATCAGCACGAAGGCCGGCACGCCCCAGGCGAAGTGGAAGAGGGCCGCGCCGGCGGCGGCGGCGTCCGAAGGCAGGAAGGCGCCGCGCACGAAGAAGGCGTCGATCAGGTAGACGGGCGCGATCATCAGGCCGGCGGCGGCGGGAAAGGTCAGCGCCATAGCGAGGCCGAGGCCTTCGTCCATCGTGCGGGCGCCGGCGGCGGTGTCCCCTGCCCGCGCGGCGCGGCTGAGGCGCGGCAGGATGGCGACGCCGACCGCGACGCCGACGAGGCCGAGCGGCAGCTGGTAGAGCCGGTCGGCGGCGTAGAGCCAGCTCTTGGCGCCGACCTCGAAACTCGCGAGCGACTGGCTGACGATGATGTTGATCTGCGTACCGGAGGCCGCGATCGTGCCGGGCACGGCGAGCAGCAGCACCTTTTTCACGGCGGGGGTAAGGCGCGGCCAGCCGATCAGGCTGAGCTTCACCTTCTGGTTCGAGACACCCCACCAGAGCGCGCCCGCCTGCAGCAGGCCCGCGATGAAGAAGGCGATGGCGGCGTAGGTGGCGGTCAGCTGCGGCGTGGTGCCGACGAGGCCCGCCGGGATGAGGCAGAGGTTCAGCAGCGTCGGCGCGCCGGCCGAGAGGATGAAGCGCTCCAGCGAGTTCAGCACGCCGGAGAACAGCGCGGCGATGGCCATGAAGGTGAGGTAGGGCATCGTGATGCGGGTGAGCAGCACGGCGAGATTGTAGTTCTCGGTATCGCCGGCCTGCCCGCCATGGATGATCAGCAGCACCCAGGGCATGAAGACCTGCGCGAGGATGGTGAGGGCCGCAGTGGCGGCGAACAGGACCTTCAGCGCGTCTTCGGCGACCGCGCGGGCGGCTTCCGGGCCGTCGGCCTCCAGCGTGCGGGCATAGGTCGGCACGAAGGCCGAGGCGAAGGCGCCCTCGGCGAAGATGCGGCGGAACAGGTTCGGGAACTGCTGCGCGGTGGCCCACGCGTCGCCCACAGGTCCGGCGCCGATCTTGGCAGCGAGGATGATGTCGCGCGCAAAGCCGAGGATACGGCTGGCGAAGGTGAGGGACGCCTGTACGGCGGTGTTGCGAACCAGGCTCATGCGAACCGCTTTCCCTGAATTCTCAGAAGCTGTCCACGGCGCGTGACCGTTTGAGTTTCCGCGCCGGCGTTTGCGGGCCGTCCGGCTCTTCGCGCGACAAGACGGCCATAAGACGGTCTTTCAGGGCCTCTTTGCGGGCCTTTGACAGGCCGCCGGCGGCGCCGTCCGGCTGGATATAGAAGGCGTCGAACACCCGCTCACCATACGAGCCGACGTGCGCCGAGTGAATCGACAGTTTCAGCTCTGCCAGCACTTCGGCGACCTCGTGCAGGAGGCCGGGCCGGTCGCGCGCGGCGACGTCGATGACCGTATAGTCGGCCGAAATGTCGTCGTGGATCTGGACCGAGGGCTGGACCAAGAAGGCGGCTTCGCGCCGCCCGGCGCGGGACTTGAGGCCGCCCTTCGGTGCATTGCCCGCCAACGCGGCGCGGATGGCCTTCTCAAGCGCCACGAGACGTTGTGCGTCGCCCTCGCCGAACGGCAGCCCGCGAATGTCCTGAAGCATGAACACGTCGACGATCTGGCCGCCGCGCGAGGTGAAGACCTGGGCCGCGACGATGTTGGCGCCGAGATGGGCGAGCGTACCTGCGAGATCGGCGAACAAGCCTGCGCGGTCCTTGCCGGAGACGAGCAGCGCGACGGCGCCGCCCTCCGGCGCCATGCGCGTGGTGACGACATCGCCGCCCCTGGCGAGGGCGGCGGCATGCCAGGCGATGTCGCCTTCGTCGAAGCCGGTCCAGTAGGCGGTCTCGAGTTCGAGCAGGAGCGGCGGCAGCGCGCCGAGCCGGTCGATGATCGCGGCGCGGCGGTCCTCGGCGCGGCGTTCGAGCTCGCCCTGCACACCGGCCTCGTCGGCACGCCCGCCGCGCAGGGCGGCTGCAGTGTTGCGGTAAAGGTCCGCAAGCAGCTGCCCCTTCCAGGCGTTCCAGACGGCGGGGCCGACGGCTTTGATGTCGGCAACAGTTAGGATGTACAGGAGGCGCAGGCGCTCCAGCGAGCCGACGAGGCGCGCGAAGGTCGCGACCGTGCGCGGGTCCGAGATGTCGCGCTTCTGGGCGGTCTCACTCATCTCGAGATGGTGGCCGACCATCCAGACGACGAGATCGGTCTCGTCATCCGGCAGGCCGAGGCGCTCGCAGGCACGGCGCGAGGTGATCATGCCGGCTTCCTGCTGGTCGCCCTTCCCCTTACCGGTGTCATGCAGCAGCATCGAGAGATACAGCGCGCGGCGGTTCTCGATCTGGCCGAACAGTTCGTGCGCAAGCGGGGCGATGTCGCCGCGCCCGTGTTCGAGGTCAGCGATGGTCTCGACGGCGCGGAGCGTATGCTCATCGACCGTGTAGTGATGATACATGTTGAACTGGGTCTGCGCGACGATCGAGCCGAATTCGGGGATCGCGCGGCCGAGCACGCCGGCCTCGTTCATCCGGCGCAGGGTGGGGCCGGGCTCCTTGCCGCCGAGGATCGTGTCGAGGATCAGTTCTCGGGCTTCCGGCATCTCGCGCACCGATTCGGTGAAGCCGCGCAGATTGCGCGTCAGCGCGGTCAGCGCAGCGGGGTGAATGTCCTTCTGCTCGCGCCGGGCGAGGGTGAACAGGCGGATCATGTTCAGCGGATCGCTCGCCATGACGGTGTCGTCGGTGATGCTGATGCGGCCGGTGTCGATCATGAAGCCCGGCTCCGGCAAAGGCTGCGGCGGGCGGGCGGGCAGGAAACGGCGCAGGCCTTCGGGCTTCTTCTTGTGGTCGGCCTCCAGCTTGGCAGCGAGGATGCGCGTCAGGCCGCCGACATCCTTGGCGACGAGGAAGTAGCGCTTCATGAACCGCTCGACGCCCTGCTGACCCTCGCGGTCGCGGTAGCCCATGCGGGCGGCGATCTCGGGCTGCAGGTCGAAACTGAGGCGGTCCTCGGCGCGGCCGGTGACGAAGTGGATATGGCAGCGCACGGTCCAGAGGAAACGCGCGGCGCGGATGAAGACGGCGTATTCATGATCCGTGAACGGACCGGCCTTCATCACCTCTTCAAGGGAGCCGCCGCCATACATGTGCTTGCCGATCCAGTAGAGCGTCTGCAGGTCGCGCAGCCCCCCCTTTCCTTCCTTGAGGTTCGGCTCGACGACATAGCGCGCGTCACCCGTGCGGGCATGGCGGGCATCGCGCTCAGCCAGCTTGTCGGCGATGAACTGGGCGTCCTTGCCTTTCACCGACTCGCGCTGGAACAGGGCCATCATGTCGGTGGCGAGCGCCTCGTCGCCGCAGATGAAGCGGGCGTCCAGCATGCTGGTCTTGATCGTCACGTCATCCACCGCAAGCTTGACGCACTCCATCGGTGTGCGGAAGGCGTTGCCGACTTTCAGGCCCATGTCCCAGAGGGCGTAGAGCATGTATTCGATCACGCTCTCCGTATGCGGACTGGCCTTGTAGGCGCGCAGGAAAAGAAGGTCCGTGTCCGAGGACGGCGCCATCACGCTGCGGCCATAGCCGCCGGTGGCGACAATCGCGAGGCGCTCGGCCTCGGTCGGGTTGGACGCGCGGTGGACGTGGGTGACCGTGAAATCGTAGAGCGCGTGGATCACCTCGTCCTGCACGGCGGCGAGGAGGCGGGCCGTGTCGAGCCCGTCGGCCCCCTGCTGCAGGCGTTCCTGCGCGATCAGGCGTCCGCGGAACATGGCGCCATGCAGCAGGTTCAACGCCTGTTTGCGGGCCACCTGCGGGCTGTTCATGTTGTCCAGCGCAGCGGCGGTGAGCTTCACGCGCAGCGCGCGGCCATCGATGATGTCGGCAATGCGCCATTTGCCCGGCCGGCGGGAAACCGGGGTTCGGGTCGTCCGGTTGGTCAGGGTGGGCGGGGGAATGGGCGGGGAGGTCATCGGTCGTCAGGATAGCAGGTTTGCGGGCGGCGCCTATGGTCAGAGGGCCGCACTAGCTGACTATCGTGTGCACGCGGTTGAACCAGAGGGGCGAGTTGGCAAGGTCGATGAACTTGCGCTCGTCTTCCAGCAGGTCGCGGGCTGCTTCGGCGGCGCCGGGGTTCTGGCCCGCGATGGCCATCGACTCTTCGCTCTCGAACCAGATTTCGGCAATGCCGTCATACGGCTCCGGTCCGCCGCGAGAGGCCTGGATGCCGACGTTCAGGGCGTCAAAGCCGGTGTGGACCTGCTCGTACTTTACGATGCCCAGCGTCTTCGCCCGGGCGGCTACGAGAGGCGCATGGGTTTCGCGCCAATAGCGCTGGAAATCCTCGCGGCTGAGATGCGGCAGGCGGCGCAGGCAGAAGGTGAGCTTGATCATGGCGCGAGGCTAGGGCGGCGGACCCGGCCTGTCCAGATTGACGCCGGGGCTCGCCGGGTTGCACGTACCGCGCCATATTAGGACATCGGCAAGGAGACGGGCGATGGGCGGAAGTTTCACGAAGGAAATCATGCGCTGGTTGCACATCACCGGCGGCATGATCCTGTTTGCCTATGTCTATACGCCGCTGGTGGAAAATCCGTTCTTCGCCGACACGACGAAGTACGTGATTTTCCCCGGACTCGCGCTGACCGGCCTCGTGATGTGGCAATGGCCGCTGTTTCGCGGCCTCTTCCGCCGCAAGGACTAGAGCAAGTCGCCGCCGGCGGCTGCGGCCGTCGTGCCGTCCTTCTTGAAGGCGCGGATGACGTTCTTGCCGGTGATCCACTTGTGGACCTCGTCTGGACCGTCAACGAGGCGCTGCGAGCGGATGTGCGTGTACCAGGCAGCGAGCGGTGTATCGAGCGAATAGCCGAGCGCGCCGTGCAGCTGGATGGCGGTGTCGACCACGTCATGCACCATGTTGGCGAGGTAGACCTTGGCGATGCCGTTCTCCTGGCGGATGTCCATGCCGTTCTCGGCCTTGTAGGCGATGTGCATCAGCATCAGGCGGGCGATGTAGATCTTGCTGGCGCAATCGGCCAGCATGAATTGGACGCCTTGGCGGTCTTCGAGGCCCTTGCCGAAGGTCGTGCGCTTGGTGACATGTTCCGTGGCCAGATCAAGTGCGCGCTGCGCCATGGCGACGTTGTGCATGCCGTGGCGCAGGCGCCCGTAGGCGAGCCGGTGCTGGCCCATCGCAAAGCCCATCCCTTCCCCGCCGAGCAGGTTTTCTTCCGGCACGATAAGGTTCTCGATGGCGACTTCGGCATGGCCGCCGCCCATCTCGGTATAGTGCTTGCCGTGGACAGCCATGGTCGGGATGTCGCGGATGATGCGGTAGCCGGGGTTCGGCAGCTCGACGATGAAGGTGGAGTATTGCTGGTGGCGCGGCGCTTCCGGATTGGTCTTCGCCATCACGACGGCGATGTCGGCCGCGGTCGCCGCGGACGAGAACCATTTCTCGCCGTTGAGCACGTAGTTGCCCTTGCCGTCCTTGACGGCGGTGGTCTGCATGCCGGTCGCGTCAGCGCCGGCGGCTTTCTCGGTCATCGAATAGCAGATGCGCTTTTCGCCGTTGATCAGCGGCTTCAGGTACTTCTCTTTCTGGAAGTCCGTGCCGTGGGCGAGCAGCGTCAGCATGGTCGCATCGTCCGGACCCTGAGAATTCATCGACAGGGCGCCGAGATGGCTGTGGCCGAGTTCCATCTGCACCAGAGCGTTGGCGAGGGGGCCGAGACCCATGCCGCCATGCTCGACCGGGAAGAAGGGAAGCCAGAGGCCCTGCTTGCGCGCTTTGGTGCGCAGCTCCTTCAGTACGGTCTTGTAGGGCTTGCCGGCCGCCATTTCCTTTTCGGCGGGAAGGCACTCGTTCTGCACCCAGAGACGCACGCGCTCGCGCACTTCCTTGGCGTCTTCCGGAATCGTGAAATCGATGGCCATAGTTTCTCTCCCTGTTCGTTTGAGCGGGAGGCTAGCCCTGATCCGGCAGGGGGCAAAGATTGCCTTCGCGTCAGGCCGGGTAGCGACAAAATCATTTGGCCGACGGCGTGAAGGTCCAAACCCAGTTGTTGTTCTCGGCTGTCGTGACAACGGACATGCCGTCCGGCGTAAACTTGATGCCGGTCTGGGTTGGCACCAGGGCCGCAATTTCCAGTCCGCGAAGATCTGGCGGCGCAATCCAAGTGGAGACCGCCCGGTCAGCGGCTGCATACGTCCTGCGCCCGGTGCCACATGATTCCGCAACGGCTGTATCAGGATGCTTGCGCCGGCCGAGCAGTTCGATGGCGCCCGCGCCATTCGGTTTAATTTCAGCGACGTCGAAATGCTCGTAGGGTCCCAACATTTCGCCCGGCGGGCATGTGGCCTCCATCCCCACGAGGTTCGAAACCGTGGCGGGATAATTCTGGAACGCGGGGGTCCCGAGGATCGTGCCCGCTTCGACATCCCAGTCGAATGACAGCGTCACTTTCTCGACAACGTCTCCATATTGGTCGGCGTCGTCAGCCGGGATCTGGACATGCGGATCTGTCACGATCCCCGTCACTTCGAAATGGAGCGTCTTCGCAGAGGCAAGTTCCGACGCCCGCTGGAGCAGCGTGGATGAGACAGGGACAGCAGCTGTCGCGGGGGCGGCCGTGTCCGGCGCCGCGTCTGCGACGGCGGCGGGGCTTTCTGCGACCGCGTCGGCCGAAGCACCATCAGGCGTCTCTACACTGCAGCCGGCGACCGCGAACATGGTTGCCGCGACCCAGACGCCCGCAAGCCTTATCCCCATGACTTTTCCCTCCTGCAGCCTGACACACATTCTACCCGAGCCCCGTGTGCATGGCGAGAGCCACCTGGTGGCGCGAAGGCATCGATTGATGGGAAGCAGACGATCGCGAAGCGGCCAGCGGCGAGTAACGGATCATTGCACGTGGACGCTAAGGATAATCCACGCGTTCCAGAAACAGGCCATCCGAAGGCGCGACCGGGCCGCAGGCGGTACGGTCGGCGGCCTGCAGAATTTCGGCGATCCATTCGGGACGATGATAGCCGCGCCCGACCTCGACGAGGCTGCCGACCATCGAGCGGACCTGGCGGTGCAGGAAACTTTGCGCCGAGCAGGTGATCTCGACCCGGTCACCGGAGCGGGCGACGTCGAGCCGGTCGAGTGTCTTGACGGGGCTGGCCGCCTGACAGGCGGTGTCGCGGAAGGTGGTAAAGTCGTGGTTGCCGAGGAGAAGCTGCGCGGCGGCGTGCATCGCGCCCGCGTCCAGCTTTGACGCGACGCGCCAGGCAAGGCCGCGCTCCAGCGCAAGGTCGGCGCGGCGGTTGACGATGACATAGCGGTAATGGCGCGATGCGGCGGAGAAGCGGGCGTGGAAATCCTCGCTCTCCTTTTGGGCCCTGAGCACGGCAATCGGATGCGGGCGCAAATGGAAGTTCATCGCGTCGGCGATCTTCTCGGGCCGGTCCAACGAGAGATTGAGGTGCGCCACCTGCCCCGTCGCATGGACACCGGAATCGGTGCGCCCGGCGCCGATTACATCGACCGGGGCGCCTTCGATCTTCGCCGCCGCCTCTTCAAGCGCGCCCTGAACGGTCGGGATGCCCGGCAGCCTCATCCAGCCCTGGTACGGGCCGCCATGGTATTCGATCAGGAGCTTGTAGCGGGGCATGGAACGGCGCTGCCAGCCCGGGGCGGTTTGGTCAACCGGGCTCGCCCGAGTGGCGCAGTTTCAGCCAGATGATCGAGGCGCACATCAGCAGTGACACGCCGTTCCAGAAGACGATGCTGAGCGAGCCTTCGAACCAGCCATAGAGGCCCCAGAGAATGCCGCCGGTCATCGCCATCAGATAGGTCGTCAGCGAGATGTCGCGTGCCTGTTTGGTCTGGATGATCTTCACGGCCTGCGGCGCGGCCGCAAACGTGCCGAACGCGCCCGCGACGAGGCCGAGGAGTTCGATGGGGGCGAGTTGCATGGAGGGGGCCTTTTCAGCCTGAGAATGCGCGGGGATAGGTGAGCGTGCCCGAGGCCGGGCCGCCCGGAGCGAGACGGATGGCCATGAAATGGGGGCCGGACCAGGGGGACGTGAAAGGCGCGGCCGTCCCGGGTTCAAACCCGAAACGCGGATAGTAGTTCTGGTGCCCCAGTACAAAGACGATCGTTTCACCGAGCATGTCGAGTTCCTCGAGGCCGGTGCGAACGAGGTAGCTGCCGATGCCGGATTTCTGCAGGCCGGGCTTTGCACTCATCGGGCCAAGCCCCGCGCCGATGGGCTGTCCATCGATCAGGATACGGAAGAACTCGATATGTCCGATGATTCCCTTGTCGTTCTCGGCGACGAGCGAGACAAGGCTGTCACCGTCCGCGTGCAGTTGGCGAATGAGCCGGCTCTCATCCTGTGAATTGAAGGCGAGGCCGAAAGCTTCGTCGCTGAGTGCGCCGATGGCATCCATGTCTTCAGGCCGGGCAACGCGGGTCCAGAAATCGATCATGTGTTTGCCTCAAGGTGGGCCGATCAGGCCGGGTGCGAGATTGTTCCACCAGTCTGATCGCGCAACCCAGGCGCTGGACAGATGAAGCGGAAGCAAGACCAGTGTGCAGGCGACCGTGGCGGGGTGCAGGCGGCCAAGAGTCCGCCAGTCGAATAGCGCGAGCGCGGCGAGGAAGGGATACAGCACGGCGTAGCTTGCGATATCCAGAATGAAGGGCTCAACCCCCGGGATCTTCAGTGTCCATCGCGTTGCGGCATCAAGCGTGAGGTAAGCGGCCGCGGTGAATGTCAGCCTGCGATGCCATTCCTGGTGGCGGGTCACCAGCAGGATCGACGCTGCCATCAGTAATGCAAAGGAAGTGATGTCGACGACATTGTACCAGGTAAACTCGTAGGGATTTTCGCGCCCGGCGGCGATGCGGTGCACCGCGGCGCGTTGGGCAATCCAGTAGCCGAGCGGGATCATTGCGCCCGTCAACGCAAACCCGGCAAGACCGATCTCCCGGTGACGCGCAATTTGGCCACGCGCTGCGAGCTGCGTCTGCCAGACGTACAAGGCAATCCAGGCAAAGAAGACAAGCGCATGCACATGATAAAGGGTATCGAAGGCACGCGTGCCCGAAAGGACAGGCAAATAATAGGTCAGCGGAAAACTCAGAACGATTATGGCCGCCATGACAAGCGCTGAGCGGGCAAAGAATTGCGGCCGTTCGCTCGGCAGTGCTGCTGGTGCGGCGTTTATTGTGCCTGAACTCATGCCGCGCCCCCTGCCCCTCATCCAAATCTTCAGATAGCCCGCAAAGGGTGTCAATCGGCGCTAGGGTTAGAGCCCAGCTGATGGTCAGCCTTCAGTGGCGTGCCCGCAAGGAAGTCGCGAGCATCCAGCGGCTTGCCGCCCGGCTTCTGAAGTTTGAGCAGGCGCACGGCACGGCCGTCCCCGCAGGCGACTGCGAGTTGGTCGTCCAGCAGCGTGCCGGGCGGCGCGGGATTCCAGAGGTTTGTCAGCTCACTGAACAGAATCTTTAAGCGAACGGGCCCCTGTCCCAGGTCCGCTTCGCACCAGGCGCCGGGGGCGGGCGCGAGGCCGCGGATGCTGCAGTCTACGTCGGCAGCAGGTTTGGACCAATCGATGCGCTGATCATCCGCCGTGATCTTTGCGGCGTAGGTCATTCCGTACTCGATTTGAGGCACGGGCTTCAGGCTGCCATCGGCAAGGCCGGCAAGGGCGCGTGGGGCGAGCTCTGCGGCGAGACTTGCGAGCCGGTCATGCAAAGTGCCGGCCGTATCTTCGGGCGTGATCGGTATACGGACGGAGGCGAGAACCGGGCCGGTGTCGAGGCCAGCTTCCATCATCATGGCGTCGATACCGGTTTCAGTGTCGCCGGCCATGATCGCCCGCTGGATCGGCGCGGCGCCGCGCCAGCGGGGCAGGATCGAGGCGTGCATGTTGAGACAGCCGAGGCGCGGCGCGTCGAGGATCGGCTGCGGCAGGATCAGGCCGTAGGCGACGACGACGGCAGCGTCGAGATTGAGCGCCGCGAAGGCGTCCTGCTCCTGCGTTTTCTTCAAGGACTTCGGCGTGCGTACTTCCAGGCCGCGTGCCTCGGCGAAAGCGTGCACTGGAGTGGGCGTGAGCTTCTGGCCCCGGCCCGCCGGACGCGGCGGCTGGGAATAGACGCAGGCGATCTGGTGGCCTGCCGCGATAAGGGCTTCAAGCACGCCAAGCGCAATGCCAGGGCTTCCCATGAAGGCGATGCGGAGAGGCTGGGTCATGCGCGCCGATCTATCGGCAATCGGACGGCTTGGAAAGCGAGCCTAGTTCGCGTCTTCGCGGATGGCGCGGAGTTTGGCCTTCTTGACCTTGTCGATCGCGCGCTGGCGTTTCAGGCGCGAGAGGTGGTCAATGAACAGGGTGCCTTCGAGATGATCCATCTCGTGCTGGATGCAGACGGCATAAAGGTCTTCGGCCCATTCCTCGACCGGGTTGCCGTTATAGTCGAGATAGCGCAGGCGGCAGCGGGCGGAGCGTTCGACCTCGTCGAAGATGTCCGGTACCGACAGGCAGCCTTCTTCATAGGGCTTCTTTTCCTCGACGGTTTCGAGAATTTCCGGGTTGACGAAATAGCGCGGCGCGCGGGCGTCTTCCTCGCGGGAGAGATCCATCACGATGATGCGCAGGGGCACGCCGATCTGGATGGCCGCAAGGCCAATGCCGGGCGCGTCGTACATGGTTTCCAGCATGTCATCCATCAGCGCCCGGTGCTCATCGGTGACGGGGCCCGCAACGGGCTTCGACACCTCTTTCAGGCGCGGATCGGGGACAGTGAGGATTTCGCGGATAGCCATGTGGGTCAGATATGCACGCCTTACATGGGCGTCAACGGGTCTATTCTGTGGCGAGCGCCTTGCGCGGCGGCGGCAGGTCCAGCTCCCCGGAGGCGCCGGAGAGCCTGGCCCGGGCCTCGATCAGCTTCGGTTCGGCGGCCGTTTTGGCGGGCGGGGCGATCGACAATTCCTCGAACCGTCGCAGGGTTGGCATGACGCGCTTGTCGACCGAGCCCATAACATCGTTGAACGCATCGACCGAGCCGTTGAGCGATTTGCCGAGCTTCTGCATGTGCTCCAGCATCTTGCCGATGCGGACATAAAGCTCGGCGCCGAGCTCGGCGGCCTCCATCGCATTGGCGTTCATCTCGTGCTGGCGCCAGAGGTGGGCGACCGTGCGGGCGAGCGCGATCAGCGTCGTCGGCGTGGTCACGATCACCGCCTTGCCCATAGCCTTCTCGATCAGATCCGGCGCTTCTTCGAGCGCGGCGGCGAAGAAATTCTCGCCGGGAATGAACATTGCGACGTAGTCGAACCGGTTGCCGAGATTGGACTGGTAGTCCTTCGACGAGAGCAGGTTGACGTGCCGCTGCACGCTGGCGGCATGCGCTTTGAGGTGCAACGCGCGCTGGGCGGTATCATCGGTGGCGGTCGCAGCCATGTAGGATTCCAGCGACACCTTGGAGTCGACCACGATCTGGCGTCCGCCCGGCAGGTGGATGATCGCGTCCGGCCGCTGGCGTCCGGTCTCGCCGGCTTCGCTGACCTGTTCGGAAAAGTCGCAATGTTGGGACAGGCCCGCCTGCTCCATCACGTTGCGAAGCGTCATCTCTCCCCAACGCCCGCCGCCCTTCGGCGCGGTCAGCGCACTCACAAGCTTCCCGGTCTCGGCGGTGTGGACCTTGAGGCTGAGGTGGATCGCATCGACCTGTTCCTTCAGCGCCGACTTGTCTTCGGTGCGCACCTTCTCGATGGCTTCGACCTTCTGGCGGAAGGTTTCGAAATTCTCACCGATCGGTTTCATCAACTCCTTCAGTTCGCCTTGCGCGCCTTCGCGGTGGCGTTTGAAGGTTTCGTCGGCGCGCTCGAGGAACAGGGCATTCGCCTGGGAGAGGACGCCTTGCGCCAGTTGCGCGAATTTGCGTTCTTCGTCTTCGCTTCGCGCCTGGGAGGCGGCCAGCTTGAGCTCCGCCTCGCGGGCGACCGCCTCCAGCGTTTGTGTCCGTTGGCGCAGCCGCGTCAGCTCCTCGCGCTCAAATGCCGTGCGCTGCCGGGCCTGCCAGAGGTAAACGGCGAGCCCGATGAGGGCGAGCGCCAGGATGACGTGCACGAGGTCGAAGCCGGCCGAGCCGATCACGATAACGGGGGTCATGGCGCATCCTTCAAACAGGGTCGCCAGAACATAATTGGAACGCGGGGGCGCTGTCTACACCTGACGGGCGAGCGCGCTACCCCCGGCTGGGGAATTCCAAAGCCCCGGAACACGAGGGTTAACAGGCGTGACCAGACCGGGAACGCCGGCCCCGGATCAGTTTTTCAGGAAGCCCGCGAGACGCTTGGTGATGATCTCCTCGGCCTCGGCCATGATCCGGTCGATCAGTTCCTTGCAGGTCGGGATATCGTAGATCAGGCCGGCGACCATGCCGCACGACCACGCGCCGGCATCCATCTGCCCGTCGAGCATGATCTTCGGATAGACGCCCGCGACTTCCTCGATGATGTCCTCGAACTTGAGCGCGGCGCCGAGTTCCTTTTCCTTTTTCAGGAGGCGCTCGACCGCCGGGTTCGTCAGCACACGTTCGGTATTGCGCAAGGGGCGCATGACGAGGCGGGTGTCGAGTTCGGAGGCGGCGACGAGGGCCTGCTTCACGTTCTCGTGGACGGGCGCTTCTTTCGTCGCGATGAAGCGCGTGCCCATGTTCATGCCTTCGGCGCCGAGCGCCATGGCGGCGACCAGCGAGCGGCCATCGGCCATGCCGCCGGAAGCGATGAAGGGAATGTCGAGCTCGTCCATCGCGCGCGGCAGCAGGATGAAGTTCGGGATATCGTCCTCGCCGGGGTGGCCGCCGCACTCGAAGCCGTCGACCGAGACGGCGTCGCAGCCGATCTTCTGCGCCTTCAGGGCGTGACGCACGGCCGTGCACTTGTGGACGACCTTGATACCGTGTTCCTTGAGGATGGGCAGCACCTGGACCGGGTTGTTGCCGGCCGTCTCGACGACCTTCACGCCGCCCTCGATGATAGCTTTCACATAGCCCGGATAGTCCGGCTGGTTGACCGAGGGCAGGAAGGTCAGGTTCACGCCGATCGGCTTGGTCGTCATGTCGCGGCAGCGGGCGATCTCGTTGGCGAGGTCTGCCGGGGTGCGCTGGGTCAGCGCCGTGATGATGCCGAGGCCGCCGGCATTGGAGACCGCCGCCGCCATTTCGGCAAAGCCGACAAAGTGCATGCCGCCCTGCACGATGGGGTGCTGGATGCCGAGCATTTCAGTGATGCGGGTTTTCATCGCGTTGGTCTCCCAAGAGTTTCTGGATGTGCGCCATCCTTGAACAAGCAGTGGCCGCGCCGCAAGCGTGTCATTGGGTCAACGGCAAGCTGGGCCGGGGTAAAGGGCCGCCTGCAGAGCCTGATGGGGACAACGGCTCGGCAGGCGACCCTTAAGACGGCACGGGCTGGGTGGGGGACGCACGTGACCGCCGAGACTAACCTGTTCGCCGCGCTTCTGCGGGCGCAATTCCCGGATTTCGCGAGTGGCTCCCTCCCGGAGTTCCCCGCGACGGGTATCTACGTCAGCCCCCATTGAATTAACCATTGGGGTATGTGTCAATGTGCCCGCTTAGGCAGTTTTGCACAGGGGTGGGGCAAAAATGCACGTCCAGAACTGGGACGACTATCGCTTTGTTGCGGTGCTCGCGCGCACCGGCTCGTTGACTGAAACCAGCCGGTTGCTCGGCGTGGACCGCTCCACCGTGCAGCGGCGCATCAAGGGGCTGGAGGCGCGGCTGGGCTACAGTCTCTTCCTCAAGAACGGCACGCAATACAAGCCGCTGGCCGAAGCGCAGCCTATCCTTGCGGCGGCGCGCACGCTGGAATCGGCAATGAATCCGGCGGCCTCTCCCACCAAGGGCGAGACGCTGGCGGGCAACCTGGCCGTTACCACAACCGACTCGATCTACATGTCCGGCGTCAGCGAGATGATCAATGCCTTCCAGGAGCGCCACCCTGCCCTGCGCATCGACCTGTCGGTGACGACGCGGCGGCTACAGCTCGACCGAATGGAATCCGACGTCGCCATCCGGCCCTCCGACGCGCCGCCCGAGCACTTCGTCGGCCGCCGGATCTGCGACCTCGCCTTCGGCGTCTATTCCAGCCGCAGGTACCTGGAGCTGAATGCCGGGCGGAAGCGGGACGAGCATGCCTGGCTGACGGTCAGCGATGGCATGAGCGCCTCGCCGCCGGGGCGCTGGATGGACGCCTATATTCCGCCCGAGCGGCGCGTGCTGCGGGCGGACTCGTTCGTCGCGATTGGCGAAGCCTGCCGGCTCGGGCGCGGCGTCGCGATGCTGCCCAAGGCTTACGCAGCGCGCCTGCCCGATCTGGTGCCTCTCGATCACTTGATGGACGGCCCGCACGCAACCGGCCTCTGGCTGTTGACCCATCCGGATATGCGCAACAATCCGAGGGTGCGGGCTTTTCTGGATTTTGTCGGCAAACGGTTGTCTAAAGAGAAGAAGCACTTTGCGGGCTGAGGGGATGGCACCATGATTCTGTTCGTACACGGCGTACCGGATACGGCGGTCCTCTGGGATCCGCTGATACGGGCCCTCGGGCTGCAGCCGGATTCCTACCGCGCGCTGTCCCTACCCGGCTTCGGCAACCCGGTTCCGGCGGGCTTCAGCTGCACCAAGGATGCGTATGCCGGCTGGCTGGTTTCGCAGATGGAAGCGGCGGGCGAGCCGGTGCACATCGTCGGGCATGACTGGGGCGCGCTGCTGGTGCTGCGGGCGGCATCGATGCGGCCGGACCTCGTGTCGAGCTGGTGCGTGACCAATGCGCTGATCGACAAGGAATACACCGGCCACCGCACGGCCCGGATGTGGGCCACGCCACTGCTCGGCGAACTCGTGATGCTCGGCATGCGCAACAAGGAACGGCTGGAGCCCGCCCTCGTCGAAGGCGGCATGCCGGCGAGCCTTGCGCGCGAAGAGGTGCCGCATATCGACAAGACGATGCGCCAGTCGATCCTGAAGCTCTACCGCTCGGCGCTGGGCCTCAACTTCCGAGGCGCCTGGGTCGATGATCTCGCCAAGTTGCCGAAACGCGGCCAGCTGTTTTGGGGCGAGACCGATCCCTTTGTGGACATCTCGGTCGCCGAGCGCTTCTCGAAGATGTGGGGCACGCCGCTGCACGTGGCGCGCGGCGCAGGCCACTGGGCCTGTCATGAACGCGCCGAGGAATTTGCCGGATTACTTGCGGCGCACTGGTCGCGTTAGGCGAAAGGCTTCAGGCAGCTTCCTGCTGCGGCGTGCCGATCTCGGTTTTGACAAGCTCCGAGAGCTGACGGACCGAGAACGGCTTCGGCAGGAACGAGACCGCGCGGTCGTCGAGCTGCTTGGCGAGTTCCTGTTCGGCATAGCCGGAAATGAAGATCACGCGCGCATGGCCGAGCTTCTCGCGGGCCTGCTTGATCAGCGTCGGCCCGTTCATGCCAGGCATCACGACGTCCGAGATCACGAGGTCGAAATGGCCCGGCTTGGCGTTGATGATCTCCAGCGCCTCTTCGCCATCCTCGGCCTCTTCCACTTCATAGCCGCGCGAGCGCAGCACGGTGACCGCGATATTGCGCACGCCGGCTTCGTCCTCGATCACGAGAATGCGGCCGCGACCGGACAGGTCGATCGGGCGCGCCTGGGCGCGCTGCGCGACGGCCGGATCTTCCGCCTGCGGAATGTCTTCTGCCGCAAGGGCAGGCAGGTACACGTGGAAATTGGTGCCCTTGCCCATGACCGAGACAGGCTCGATATAGCCGCCCGACTGTTTGATGATGCCGAACACGGTGGCGAGGCCGAGGCCCGTGCCGCTACCCTTTTCCTTGGTGGTGAAGAAGGGGTGGAAGATCTTCTCGCGAAGCTCCTTCGGAATGCCGCCGCCGGTGTCTTCCACCTCGATCAGCAGGTAGTCGCCGTCTTCCACATAGTCGAAGCCCTTGGCTTGCGCCTCGCGACCGGTGGAGCGGCTAGTGCGGATCGTCAGCCTGCCGCCGTCACGGTGCGACAGCATCGCGTCGCGCGCATTGGTGACGAGATTGATGATCGCCGTCTCGATCTGGCTTTTGTCGGCGCGGATCCAGGGCACGTCGCGCCCGTGCACCACTTCGAAGGCGATCCGCTCGTCCACGGCGCCGCGCAGCAGCAGCGAGAAATGCGTGAGGAAGTCGGTCGTGTTGAACACTTCGCGCTTGAAGGTCTGCTCGCGCGCATAGGCGAGCAGGCCGCGCACGAGATCGGCGGAGCGAACGGTCGATTCGTGGATCGCCTTGAGATTGTCATAGGACGGATCACCCAGCGGGTGGCGGTTCTCGAGGAACTCGCAATTGCCCTGCGTGACCTGCAGCATGTTGTTGATCTCATGCGCGATACGGCCGGCGATGTTGCCGATGGCCTGCATCTTCTCGCCGTGCGCGAGGCGCTGTTCCAGCAGGCGGTGCTCGGAGATATCCACGACATAGGCGACCGACGGGCGGCCGGTTGCGTTTAGCGTCACGAAGACGTTGACGTGCTTGACCTTGTCTTCGCTGACTGCGCCGGCGAGCTTCAACGCCACCGGCTTGTCGACCGCCTGCACGAGGGCTTCGGCTGCGCCCTTGGCGCCGTCTTCGTCAAAATCGAACAGGTCCGAGAAACGCGAGCCGGGCGTCGCGCGACCGCCGCTGAGTTCCATCAGGGCGCGGTTGGCGTCGAGGATGATCGCACCGTCAACCCTGTCACCGTCCAAGCGCACGGCGCCGAAGGGCGCATCGTCGAACATCGGATCGCCGTCGGCCCGCATCGGACGCGAGGCGCCCTGCAGGGCAAAGCGGTCGCCCTCCCCATTGAGTATCTGCGGGCTGGGCAGCAGGATCGTGCGGCCATTGGCGTCGGCGCCGCGGCCTGACCAGGTGGTGATCGCCTGGACCGGGATTTCCACGCCGTCGCGGGCGCGCAGCTGGATGTCGGCGCGGCCTGGTGCGCCGGACTTGCGGTCGCGGCCGAGCAGTTTGACGAATTCCGGACGCATGATGTCGTCGAGGCGGATGTTCTTCGCGGTTTCCGGCAGGCCGAGCAGTTCGCGCAGGTAGCCGTTGGCATAGGTGATCGTGCCGTCCGGGCGCGCGGCGAAGAAGCCCATCGGCGCGTCTTCGACGTACAGGGATTTCATGTCGGCGGCGCCGGTCGCCTCAAGCTGTCCGGCGATGCGGCGGATGCGCCAGAGAACGCGGCCGCGCGGCAGCGGCGCCACGGTGACTTCAAACTGGGCGGGGACCTGTTCCGGGCCGAGCGCGACGGGTGGCAGCAGTTCGCGCCGGCGGGTGCCCGCCTTGGCGGCCTTCGACAGGCGGTAGACAGGTGCGGCCAGGCCCGGATTGGCGCCGAACAGGCGGTCGACCGTGACCGGGCCCGATTCGCTCGGGCCGGTGATCAGGGCCATGGCGGCCAGTTCGTTGAAGGCGGGATTCGCCGCAACCGGCGCGCCGCCCGGTTCGGTGACGAGGACGGCCTCATCCAGCGCCTCGATCCAGGGGAAACGCGGGGCAGCCGCATCGGTGAAGCGGGCCGCGGCGCCGCGCTCCGGGAACAGGCCGATGAATCGGCCAGCGCCGCGCACCGTCCACAGCAGGAAAACGAGGCCGCCGGAGGCCATGGTGATCAGCAGAATCGATCCGGTCGCACCGGACGCATGCGGGCGCACCAGCGAGACGCTAGCGGCGGCAATCGACAGCAGGAGACAGGCCCAGAAACCGAGCTGCAACAGGTCAACCTTGCGGCCTGCCACGCTGCCGGTGCCCGCGTCAGTCTCCTCGGGCGCGCCGAGGACCTGAGACAAATCAAGGGCTTCTGAGTCTTTTTTCATAGTCTACCGCCAATTGACCCGGCCCGCTGCCGGAAGCGCAAATGCCCCGGCACGAGCACCGTCGCGCACAGGACTTTCATGGATAACCCGTTCTCGCACGTCAAAGGTTAACGAATCCAAAAATGGCGTTAAGACAAGGCCTATACATTTGCGTAACCAGAACAGGATTCGGCCCATGACGATAATGCGCTCTGCGCTTGCGCTTGCCCTCCTCGCCACTGCGGCGGCCTGCGCTGCCCCGGCCCACCGGGACGCGGCCAGCCCGGCATTTACCCAAGAAGCGATCACGGCCGAATCAGTGCGCCTGAATGCCTGGTTCGAGCAGAAATTCGACGAGGCCGTGGCCCGCGACCCGATGCGCCAGACCTATCTCGGCATCAAGGACCGCTACAGTGAATGGACCGACCCGTCCGAAGCGTTCAAACGGGCCGAGCTGGAATTTCAGCGCGCCGATGTCGCCGAAATGAAAGCGACGTTCGATTTCGCCAAGCTCGATGACCAGACCAAACTCTCCTGGCGGCTGGCGGAATACGAACTGGAGCGCGCCGAGGCCGAATGGCCGTACCGGGACCATGAGTACACCTTCAACCAGATGTTTGGCGTGCAATCAGGCATTCCGGCCTTTCTGATCAACCAGCATAAGGTGACGAGCGCGTCCGACGCGGAGGCGTACATCGCGCGCCTCGACGGCGTGCCGGCCTATCTCGGCCAGCATGTCGCCAACGCCCGCGCCTCGGCCGAGAAAGGCATCCAGCCGCCGCTGTTTGTCTATGAATACGTCCTCTCTGATGCGCGCGGCGTGATCACCGGCTATCCGTTCGAGGGCGAGGGCGACAGCCCGCTGATGGAGGACATCCGCGGCAAGGTCGCGGCGCTGGCCTCGAACAGCACGATCACCGAGGAGGAAGCCGGGAGGCTTGCCTCACGCGCCGCCGAAGTGATCAAGTCCTCGGTCGGCCCGGCCTATGAGGCTGTCATCGCCGAACTCGTCCGCCAGCAGGCGGCCGCGACGGCCGATGACGGCGCCTGGAAGCTGCCGGACGGCGAAGCCTATTACAACAACCGCCTCGCCCAGAACACGACCACCACGCTGACGGCCGAGGAGATCCACCAGATCGGCCTCGACGAAGTGGCGCGCATCCACGGCGAGATGCAGGCGATCATGACGGAGGTCGGCTTCGAAGGCAGCCTGCAGGACTTCTTCGAATTCATGCGCACCGATCCGCGCTTCTACAAGCCGGAAACCGAGGAAGGCAGAGCCGAGTACCTCGCCGAAGCGGAAGCCGCGATCGAGAAAATGAAAGGCGACCTGCCGAAACTGTTCAACACCTTCCCGAAGGCCGACATGGAAGTGAACGCGGTCGAGCCGTTCCGCGAAAAGTCCGCCGGCAAGGCCTTCTATTCCCGCCCTGCCCCGGATGGCAGCCGGCCGGGCATCTACTATGCCAACCTCTATTCCATGGCCGACATGCCGACCTACCAGCTGGAAGCGCTCGCCTTCCATGAAGGCATCCCGGGCCACCACATGCAGATCGCCATCGCGCAGGAACTGGACAGCATCCCGAGCTTCCGCAAGTTCGGCGGCTACACGGCATACTCTGAAGGCTGGGGCCTCTATTCGGAACTCGTGCCGAAGGAGATGGGTTATTATTCTGATCCGTACTCGGACTTTGGCCGCCTCGCGATGGAAATCTGGCGTGCCGCGCGGCTCGTCGTTGATACCGGCCTCCACAGCAAGAAATGGACGCGCGAGCAGGCGATCCAGTATCTCATGGACAACACGCCAAACCCGCAAGGCGACTGCGAGAAGGCCATTGAGCGCTATATCGTGATGCCGGGCCAGGCGACCGCCTACAAGATCGGCATGCTTAAGATCGTGGAGCTGCGCGAGCGCGCCCGCGCGCAGCTCGGTGACGCATTCGACATTCGCGAGTTCCACGATGTCGTGCTAAGGGACGGGGCCGTGCCGCTCGCGGTGCTGGAAGAAACGGTGGACGCATGGCTCGCAGGCAAGAAGGCATGAAACGTAGCAGGCTCGCGGCGTTTGCACTCGCGTCGGCCTTGGCGCTGGCATCCTGCAATTCGCTCGCGGCGGCTGTCCTGAAACCGGATGTGCAGGCGGCGCCGTTAAATGTGCCGGCCGGCGACTATACGCTCGACACGGCGCATGCCTCGATCCTCTTCAAGATCGACCACCTGGGCTACTCCACCTATGTCGGCCGATTCGAGCGCTTCGAGGCGAGCCTGACCGGCGATCCTGCAAGCCCGGAATCGGCGCAGGTTACGGCCACCGTCGACATGACGTCGCTGAACATCGCCAATCCGGGATTTGCTGCCGAACTGATGGGCCCCGACTGGCTGGACGCCGAAAGCTTTCCGCAGGCCTCGTTCAAGACCTACGGACTGAAGATCGTCGGCGAGAACGAAGCGGACATCAGCGGCGACCTGACCCTGAAGGGCAAGACACAGGCAGTCATCATCCGGGCACGGCTGAATGGCAGCGCCTATGACCGCCTGCGCGGCGCCGATGTCGTCGGTTTTTCGGCGACCCTGCCGATCAGCCGGTCGGCCTTCGGCGTCGACAAGTATGCCGGCCTGATCACCGACGAGGTCCTGCTGGAAATCGAGGCGGAATTCGTCAGGACGCCGGACGAATAGAAGGCCCGAGCGCGGCGCACCGCCGCGTGATGCGCAGCGCGATGCGCCCGCCCCGGCGGCCGATCTCGGCTTCGGCAACGCGCACGCCGCCTTCGCCGCCGGAAATCAGTTCGATCGGCTGGTCTGCCGGCACGCCGAGGAGAAGCGTCGCGCCGGGCTTCAGGCCGGAGAGTTTCGACAGCGGCACCGAGAGGCTCGCCACGCGGGCCGTGAGCGTCGCAGACAGCGCGCCCTGCACCGGATGGATAGTGCCGGGCGCCGCAGCGCCCGAGTCCGGCTGGGCCGGCGCCGCGAGCGTGCCCACCAGAATGACCTGCGCCTGAAACGCTTCGGCGTGCACGCGCATCGAGAATTCGGCGGCCAGCGCTTCGGCCGGCGGCGCAATCGAGGCGGCAAACAGCGCTTCTGTCTCGAGGCTGGAGAAACCGAGGTCCGGCGAGATCGCGCCGGCCAGCGGGCGCAGCAGGGCTTCCAGCACCGCCAGGTCGATAGGGCTGAGCGGTTTGGCGGCGCCGGTGCGTCCGGTCGCGCCGCAGGCCGTCTCGATCAGCAGCTGGGCCAGGCCCGGCGAGAGGACCAGCATTGCGCCGATATCACCGGCACGGGTCGCAAAGCAGGCAATCGCCTGGCCGCGCGCGTCGCCGCACTGGCGCACGGCGGCTTCAAACGGGGCGCGGGAAATGACCGGCGCCATGGCGGCGATCGGCAGGCCGCAGCTTTCGCGCATCGCCATCGACAGGCGGGCGGCCAGACGGCGGGCGAAGTCATGGTCGTGCGAACTGGTTTTGGGCGGCGCGCTGAAGTCTTCCACCGGGCGGGCGGAGGCGGCGACCGGCGGCTCGGGTGGCAGGTCCGACAGATCCGGACGCAGCAGCGCCTCGATCTCGGCCGCCGACAGCTTGCCGCTGGCGGTCAGCAGCATGCGGTCGGGTTCTGCCCGTTCGAAAGGTCTCGGCATCTCGGCCATCACCTGCCCTTCCCGGCGCGGCGGCATGTCCCAGCCGTCATCGGCGCTGTCAGTCAGCGCCGGCGCAGGCTCTCGCGCGGCAGCAATCCGGGTCATCCTACTTTCATCGCCGTTTCCGGTTAACGATGCGTTAGGGAAACCGTTTCGGCCGAGGTGTTAAGCCGTTGCCCGCCTCGAATTCACAACTAATCGCCAAATTTAACCCCCCGGTGACGCGCCGGTAAGGCGCGATTCGGAAGTTGGGCGCATTCTCCTCCCATCGCTGAAGGGCAACCCCTGAGAGTCCGCCAAAGCGTTGGGATGTGATGGTCTGAACAAGAAAGGCGGCGTTCCTTGGGGGGACGCCGCCTTTCGGGTTTCCGGGGTCAGGGCAGCGCGCTAGTCGTCGCGCAGCGTTCGTTCCTTGCGCTCATGGCGCTCCTGCGCCTCGAGGCTCAGCGTGGCGGTCGGGCGGGCTTCGAGGCGGCGCAGGCCGATGGGTTCACCGGTCGCTTCGCAATAGCCGTAGGTGCCGTCCTCGATGCGGCGCATCGCCGAGTCGATCTTGGAGATCAGCTTGCGCTGGCGGTCGCGGGTGCGCAGCTCGAGGGCCTTGTCGCTCTCGGCGGAGGCGCGGTCGACGATATCCGGCAGGGAGCCTGATTCGTCCTGGAGATTGTGGATGGTCTGCTTGGCGCCGTCGAGAATGTCGGCTTTCCAGGCTTCGAGCAGGCGCCGGAAGTAAGCGCGCTGGCGCTCGTTCATGAACTCTTCGTCTTCGGAAGGGCGATAGTCGTCTGAAAGATCGATGCTCACCGCAGGCTCCTTCACTCGTTTCCGTGCCATATAGATCGACCCTCGATTCGGCGCAATCGCGTAAGCTGCTAAGTTAAACCTAGTATTTTCAACCTCTTACGCCAAATTTACGACATTTATACGTAAGTATCGACCCTTTTGGCGCAGTGAGGCGCTCCGCGCACTGCAAGTTGCACACCGGCACTTGATCTTTGGGACCCCGGCAGTCTCTATGGGCTTCGCCCCCCACAGACGCCTTTTCCACGGTCCCCCCCGCCCGAATGGCCAGACAACGCAAACAACCGACCAAGCAGGCTGGCTGGATGCTGGCGGTGATGTTCAATTCACTGCTGATCCTGTTGCCCGTGATTGGCGCCAATACGGTGCGCAAGGCGTACGAGGGCGTCGGTGTGGCCGAACAGCCGACCATCGATGCGATCATGCAGACCAAGGACCGGATCGACCATGCGTTCGAGGAGCTGTCGCCCAACGAGGCCGACCGCAAGCTTCCCTTCTGGCAGGACAAGGTCCAGCGCGCCCTTGAGGAAAAGGATGTTGATGCGTTGCGCGGGTATCTCATTTCCGCGCCGTCGATGCTTGGCAACGATCTCGGCAAGCAGGTGCGCGCCCGCGCCGAGGCCGAATCGAAAGGTACCAATGAGGAACGCCTGATCCGCGCGGCGCTGCAGAAGATGCCCGAAAGTGTCGCCCGCGCCATCGAATACGAGATCGGCCTGCCCCAGGCGCCGATCACGCCGCCGGAACCCGTCGTGACGGCGCCGGTCCCGGAAGAGATTGCGGGCGAGGAGATCGGCGAAGTGATCGAGGCCGGCGTGCGCCCGGAACTCGACTGGCGCTTCCGGCTGCTCGGCAGCTATGGCGACCTTGCGGCCATGTCCCAGCGCTGGGTCGGCGGCGACTGGTCGGACAGTATCGTGTTCAAGCTGACCGGCATCGGCCTTGTCCAGCAGGGTATCAGCGACGGCCTGTCGGACGGCCACATCCGCGCCGTCTCCATCGTCAAGTCTGCCAGCCGTTCGAAGCGCCTGACCCCTCAGTTCACGGAATACCTGGATGCGCTGACCAGCGCCGCGGTACCGCAGGACGTGCTGATGCCCGCGGTCGAAGCGGTACTGGGCGAAATTGCGACCACCGACGTGCGCGGCGCCCGTGTGCGCGATGCGTTCGCGCAGTCGATCGACCCTGCCGGCCTCAAGCGTCTCGAAGTCGATCTGGAACAGATCGACAAGATCGCCACGCTGACCAGCCCCGCCGCGACACTGACCCTGCTCTCGGTCGCCGAGGACGGTACAGACCTGCGCCGCGCCCGGATGCTCGCCGAAGCCGGCGGCATGCAGGCCGTCGCGCTGGTCAAGGAACGCGGCAACGAAGCCCTGCGCGTCGCGGATGCGGGCGTGCGCTGGGACAATACAATCGTGCTGGAAATCATGAGCCTGACGGCGGCCGGGCTCTTGCTCTTCTGGGTCGCGCTGTCGACCTTCCGGATCTATTTCCGCAAGGCCCCGCCGAAAGCCCTGCCACAGGGCATCTGACCGGGATCAACCCAGGTTGAACGCGCCCCGGATCCCGTCGATCAGCAGCTGCGCCGAAAGCGCCGCAAGGATCACGCCGAGGATGCGCGTGATCGCCCCTGCAACACTCGCACCGATGAGGCGCACAATCGGGCCTGCAAGCAGGAAAATGACCAGCGTGATCACGAGGTTGAGGCCGATTGCGGCCAGCACGACGCCCTGCTCCTGCCAGTTCGCAGCTTCCGACATGTAGAACATGGCCGTGGCGATCGAGCCCGGCCCGGCAATCATCGGAATGCCCATCGGGAACACGGAAATATCGTCCGGCTGAGGATCATTCTTGTGCTCTTGCAGCACTTCTTCAGCCCGGTTCTCGCGCCGCTCGGTGCGTTTCTCGAACACCATGTCCAGCGCGATCAGGAAGAGCAGTGCGCCGCCCGCCATCCGGAACGCGTCCAGCGAGATGTGCATCGCCTCCAGCAGCCAGGCGCCGCCGAAAGCGAAGAACAGCATGATCAGCGAGGCCACGAAGACCGACTTGTACGCCATCTTCCGGCGGTGCGCGGCAGGGGTGCCGGCCGTCAGCGTCGCGAAGATCGGCGCCACGCCCGGCGCGTCGATCAGCACGAAGAATGTGACAAAGGCTGCCGTGAAGAGGGAGATCAGTTCGGGGGTCATACGGCGGCGCCCTAAGGCTTCCGCATCGCGGCGTCCAGTATTTCCCGCACAGCCGGCGCGACCGTGACTTCCGTCGCCGGCGGTTTCAGCCGGGAGAGGTCGCCGCCATCCTGCGACAGGGCGGTCAGCATCTTGTGGCCGCGCAGGCGCTGCAGCAGGCCGTCGGTGCCGCGCGGCGTATCGGCGGAGGCAAAGCGCCCGCCGCCCAGCTCGACGCGCAGGCCTTCGCCCTTCCCCGCCTCGATCAGCCGGATCGCGTCATCGACGCTCACGGCCGGCGGCAGGTTCAGGGACAGCGGGACGCGCAGCGTATTGCCTTCGGCCATCACACGTCCTCCGACGCGGATGGCGGCATCAGCTTCCGGCAACGGCTGAGCGCGCGGTAAAGGTCGCCCGCCACGACATCCGCGGAAATCTGCAGCACATCGTCATGCGCGTCCGGCATTTCGGCCAGCAGGCCTGCCAGCGCATCGGCGGTCTGGGTGTAGAGCGGCCCGTCCACTTCGCCGAGCAGGTACATCTGCATCACGGCGAAATACGCGCGCCCGGCGGGGGTCGCGGCGTCGGCGGGGCGGAGAATGTCTTTTTCGCGCAAAACACGCGCCTGCGTCTCGAGGAGGAGAACGCCGCGGCGGTCACCATTGCGGACGACCGCGCCGTTCACGACGAAGGTTTCGCCAGGCTTGAGGGAGAGTTTGAGTGGCATACTGCGCTGAGCCTCGTCCTGCGGACTGTGCCAAGTTCGCACACAGGCGTTAACGCTTGATTGCCGTGGATTTACCCACCCTGCGCCGCCGCAGGGAACCCTTTGGCTTCAGGAAAATCCCCCCGGGGTGCCATGCGCTCGTGTCGTCAGGAGGGCGTAGGATCATAAGTCCTGCACGTTTACCCGGGCACACCGGCATGCAGCCGGATCGATCAGGCAAGGTGCGGCGCGTGTCTGAAGCTTGAGCCGCTGTGGCGTCGCGCATGGCCAGTTCTGTCTAGCACAAGGCGCCCCTTCCCTTAAGTTAATTCGATGTTGCGTTGCAGCGCTTTCCTATAGGTCAGCGCTTGCCCGGCGCGGGGCGGGCCTTATGGTGACGTGACAAATATGTGAGAGGAACGAGGGTCCATGCGCTTCGAAGGTACGACCAACTATGTGGCAACCGACGACCTGCGCGTCGCCGTCAACGCAGCCATCGCGCTGGAGCGCCCGCTGCTGATCAAGGGCGAACCGGGCACCGGCAAGACCGTGCTGGCGCAGGAAGTCGCCAAGTCCCTCGGCCTCGACCTGATCGAGTGGCACATCAAGTCGACCACCAAGGCGAACCAGGGCCTCTACGAGTATGACGCGGTCAGCCGCCTGCGCGACGGCCAGATGGGCGAAGAGCGCGCCAAGGACGTCAAGAACTACATCAAGAAGGGCAAGCTCTGGGAGGCGTTCACCGCCAAGAAACGCCCCGTTCTGCTGATCGACGAGATCGACAAGGCAGACATCGAATTCCCGAACGACCTCCTGCAGGAACTCGACCGGATGGAGTTCTTTGTCTACGAGACCAACGAGACCGTGAAGGCGAAAGTCCGCCCGATCGTGATCATCACCTCGAACAACGAGAAAGAGCTGCCGGACGCCTTCCTGCGCCGCTGCTTCTTCCACTTCATCAAGTTCCCGGACGAGCCGACGATGCGCGCCATCATCGATGTCCACTTCGCCGGCATCAAGAAGAAGCTCGTCGGCGACGCGCTCGCCACCTTCTACGCCATGCGCGAATTGCCGGGCGTGAAGAAGAAGCCGTCCACCAGCGAACTGCTCGACTGGCTGAAACTGCTGATGAACGAGGACATCGACCTCGAAACCCTGCGCGAGAAAGATCCCGACCGTCTCACACCGCCGTTGCACGGCGCGCTGCTCAAGAACGAACAGGACGTCGCTCTCTTCGAACGCCTCGCGTTCCTGTCACGGCGCACCGACGGCGGCAGCTCGGGCGGCGGACGCCGGGGACCTGCGGGCTGACCGATCGGAAACCCCGGCGAAAGCCGGGCTCCAGACCGTCCGGACACAGTCTATTTCGGACAATACCCAAGCGCCATCACCGCGCCATAGCCTTCCAAGGCCTGGCGCACGTGGCTCGTGTCGTCGGTGCCGTCTCCCGCGCGGATGTCCGGCGCGAGCGCGCCTGCCCCGCCCGTAATCCGCGCGCGCCATAGCGCATAGCGCAAGGACTGCGGCGCGGCCGTCAAAGCCAACGCCCGGTCAAACTCCGCCAGCCGGCAATCACGCATCATCCGCTCAGCCAGGACATGGCCGAAATCGGCGCGCTCGAAGGCGTTGACGCTGATGCCGCTGATCTTACGGCTGTCGGGCGTGCCGGCGAGGGAGAACATCATCTCGATAAGGCGGGCGCGCTGCTTTGTATCCGGCGCCAGATCAATCGCCGCGCCCATGATCTCCGGCCGGCCCATGTGCAAAGGCGCGAGGCCGTCCCGCGCCCGCTGCAGGAACGTCTCCCAGCCATATTCGCGGATCGCGGTCTCCGCCGTCTGCCGCAAATAATCGGCGCCCGCCACGTCGATGCCGGTCTCGCCCAGCCGGGCGTCCCAGACGGCGCGGGCCTTCGGATCCGTCAGCTTCAGCGCCAGCGGGGCAAACAGCGGCTCCAGCCGCGCCTGTTTCTTCTCCGGCAACGCCTCGGCCGCCGTCCAGGCCGCCTCCAGCATGCAGGCCGCCTCGTTCTTCGCCGGGCAGGCTGCGCCCTGCGCCGAAGCGCCCGCCAGCGGCCCGAAGGCCATCAAAATCGCGAATGCAGCCGCCCGTATCATGCGGCCATCCTTAAACGGCTCGCCGTGAACACAGGATAACCACCAAGTTTTCGCTGCGTCAGCTTGGACAGGCGCCCAGAGGCGGGTTATCTTGAATTCCGAAACCGAACGGATACGCCCCATGTTCCTGAATTTCTTCAATGAACTCCGCACCGCCAAGGTCCCGGTCACGCTGAAGGAATACCTGACCCTCATGGAGGCGATGGACAAGCAGGTCATCGCCATGGAGGTCGAGGAATTCTATTACCTCGCCCGCGCCGCCCTGGTGAAGGACGAGCGCAACATTGACAAGTTTGACCGCGTCTTCTCCCATGTCTTCAAGGGCCTCGACACGCTGGCCGACGCGGTCAACGTGACCGACCTGCCCGAGGAATGGCTCAAGAAGATGAGCGAGAAATTCCTCACCCCCGAAGAGATGGCCGAGATCGAGGCCATGGGCGGCTTCGAGAAGCTGATGGAGACGCTGAAACAGCGCCTCGAGGAGCAGAAGAAGCGCCACGAGGGCGGCAACAAGATGATCGGTACCGGCGGCACCTCGCCCTTCGGCGCCAATGGCTACAATCCCGAAGGCGTGCGCATCGGCCAGGAGAAATCCCGCCACCGCCGCGCCGTGAAGGTCTGGGACAAGCGCGAGTTCAAGAATTACGACGACAAGGTCGAACTCGGAACACGGAACATCAAGATCGCGATGAAGCGCCTGCGCAAATGGGCCCGCAAGGGCGCACAGGACGAACTCGACCTCGACCAGACGATCCGCAACACAGCCCGCAAGGGCTATCTCGACATCGAGATGCGCGCCGAAAAGCGCAACACGGTCTCCGTCCTCCTGCTGCTGGATGTCGGCGGCTCGATGGATCCGTACGTGCGGATCATGGAGGAGCTGTTCTCCGCCGCCAAATCCGAGATCAAGAACCTCGATTTCTACTACTTCCACAACTGCCCCTATGAAGGCCTGTGGAAGGACAACCGCCGCCGGATGAACAACCGCATCCCGACCTGGGACGTGCTGAACAAGTACCCGTCGGAGTACAAGGTCATCGTCGTCGGCGACGCCACGATGAGCCCCTACGAGATCACCTATGCCGGCGGCTCGGTCGAGCACTGGAACGAGGAAGCCGGCGGCCTCTGGATCCAGCGCTTCGTGCAGCGCTATCCCCACTTCGTCTGGCTGAACCCCACGAAAGAAGGCGCCTGGGAATATACCGGCTCGATCAAACTCATCCGTGAGCTGATCGGCGAGCACCGGATGTTCGAACTGACGCTGGGCGGGCTGGACGAGGCCATGAAGGAATTGAGCCGTTAGGCCTTTCCCCCTCCGGCCCTCCGGGCCAACTCCCCCGCTCCGCAGGGGAGGAGTAGGTTGCATCCGAAACCGCCTTCATCTTCTCCTGCCCAGCGGGGAAGGTGGCGCTCGCAAAGCGCGTGGCGGAGGGGGCTCTTGAACCGGAAAACCAACATGACTGATCTCATCCTCACTGCCACCCACAGTCCCATCCACATCATCACGATCAATCGCCCGCACGCGCGCAACGCGGTCGATCACGACACCGCCGTCGCCCTCTACGACGCCTTCAAGGCCTTCGACGCTGATGAAACGCTCTCCGTCGCCATCCTCACCGGCGCCGGCGGAAATTTCTGCGCGGGCGCAGACCTGAAAGCCGTCGCCACCGGCAAAGGCAACCCGGCCCATATCGGCGGCGACCTCGGCCCGATGGGCCCGACCCGCCTGCAACTTTCAAAGCCCGTTATCGCCGCCGTGGACGGATATGCCGTAGCCGGAGGACTGGAACTCGCCCTCTGGTGCGACCTGCGCGTCGCCTCGCCCTCCGCCCGCTTTGGCGTGTTCTGCCGCCGCTTCGGTGTGCCGCTGATCGATGGCGGCACCGTCCGCCTGCCCCGCCTCATCGGTGCCTCGCGCGCGATGGACCTGATCCTCACGGGCCGCGAAGTCGCGCCCGAGGAAGCCCACGCCATCGGCCTCGCTAATTATCTGACGCCGGACGAATCCGCCCTGCAGCGCGCGCTGCAATTGGCCGAAGATCTCGCCGCCTTCCCGCAGCTTTGCATGCGGATGGACCGGCTCTCCGCCCTCGCCCAGTGGGGCCTTCACGAAGACGCCGCCCTGACCGCCGAGTTCGCCGGAGGTCTCGACGTGCTCAGGGCCGGCAGCGCCCGCGACGGCGCCACCCGCTTCGCCGAAGGCAAAGGCCGCCACGGCAAGTTCTAGAGCGCCAGATCGCTCGTCATGATGTCAAAACTCTTCAGCGGCCGGACAAACTCGAAATAATAGTCTTCCGCCGCATGCCACTGGCGCTCCCACGGGCCGATCCCGCCCTCGCGCGCATTGAGCCGTGCCTCACGCACCCCCTCATCCACGCGAACGAGCACTGCGAGGTCGATCAGGTCGGCCAGTTCGGGCCGCGCCGCGTAGACGCCTTCCAGGATCACGAAGGGGCTGGGCGACTTAGTGGTCAGCGCTTCGCACGTACTGCCATTGAAAGCATCCCAGTCGAACGCATGCCAGGACGCGTCCTGACCAGATCTCAAAGCCTCCAGAACGATGCGCTGTTCCCGCCAGTCGATGCAGGCAGACACCAGCGCCGCCGGCCGCTCCGAACGCACCTGCGTGCCGCCGGCATAGAAATCATCCCCGGCGATCACCGTCGCGTCCAGCCGATCGGCCAGCGCTGCGGCCAGCACCGTCTTGCCCGCCGCGCTTCGTCCGTCTACGGCGATCACGTAAGGCCGCTCCAGACCGGCGGCGCGGCTGGCCAGCGCCTGCACCAGCGACCCTAACGCATCAAACCGTTGCAGCATCCCGGCGCTCCCTCTGTCGGCCTGAGCCCGCCCCGGACTTTCTATACCGGTTTGGCGCCTTTATAAATCCGCCACAAAGCAAATCCTCCGATGGCGATCCACAGCACGTTGATGGCCACGGAAGGGATCGCCCCGTGATAGCCGCTGTTGAGGATGAACCCGGCCGCGCCGATGACGTTCATCCACTGATAGGCGGGGGAATTGCCCTGCATCTTGCCCGCCGAGAGCAGGATATAGGCGCCGAGGATCAGGCTTGCGCCGATCCAGCCGGCTGCTTCAATGAGGAAAATCGAGAGTGTCATGACCGCGCCCTAGCCCGGAGCGCGCGCCGGATCAATCAGCCAAAGCCATGCTGCGCAGCCCATTCGGCCCGCGTCATCTCCCAGACGAGGCTTGCCCGCGTCGTCCCGTCCGGCCGTGTGCTGAGCGTTTCCCCCATCCGCCGGAACCCCAGCCCGTCGAGCATCCGCTGTGTCGGAACATTGTCCAGCGCCGCCGTCTCGCACAGCAGATCCAGACCCAGCACCTCGAACATCCAGGCAAAGCTCGCCGCCGCCCCGCGCCCGCCCGCGCCCTTGCCGTGCAGCGAGGGATGCAGCGCCCCGCCGAGTTCGCCCGCGCCCCAGTCCGGCCAGACCTGCACATCGGAATAGCCCAGCACCTGCCCATCCTCGCCTTCGCGCACGAACAGCAGCCCCTCGCCCGCCGCACGCTCCTCAAGGTGCATCGCAATGAACGCCGCCACGCTCGCCTCCGTGAGTGGCCGCGGCAGGGTGTAGATCGGCGCATGCACAAGCGGATCGGACAGGAGCGCAAACAGGCCGCCCGCATCCTCCAGGCGCGCCAGCCGCGACTCGCCCATCTGCGTCGCGGCGCGCACCGCCTCACGGATCGCCGCCGTCGTCCCGAGCGATACCGCGTTGCGTGTCAGGGGCAGGTCACCGGCCATTACAGGACTGTCGGCCTCCTGACGCAATGGAAAGCAAGCGCCTTGAACGCGGCCGCTCGCGCCCGCCCGCTTATTTAATTGCACTTTACTGCAAATATTTAGACTTCTAGAAACAGATCGCCGCGATTGACGCCGCCTTCCGCCACAACCAATGGTAACGAATGACGATGCCCGCCCCTGCCCGCACGCCCGGAAAGAATGCCTTCCTGTTCGTGGTGGTCGCGGTGGCCCTCAACATGCTGTCCTTCGGCCTGATCATGCCGATCATGCCGGCCTTGCTGGCGGAACTGACGAACCAGCCCATCGAGATCGCGATCAAGTCGAACGGCTGGCTGGCGGTCGTCTTCGCGGTCGCCAATTTCCTCGCCATGCCGCTGCTCGGCGGCCTGTCCGACAAGTATGGCCGCCGCCCCATCCTGCTGATCTCGATCGCGATGCTCGCCGTCGATATGGTGATCCTCGGCCTCGCCCCGACGCTCGGCATCCTGTTCCTTGGCCGTGCGCTCGCCGGCTTCTTCTCCGGCACCGTCTCGGTGGCCAACGCTTACGTCGCCGACGTCACGACGCCGGAAGAGCGTGGCCGCGCCTTCGGCATCCTCGGCGCCGCCTTCGGCTTCGGCTTCATCCTCGGCCCGGTCTTCGGCGGCCTGCTCGGCGAGATCCACACGCGCCTGCCCTTCTTCGTCGCCGCCGGCATTGCAGGCCTCAACTTCCTCTATGGCTACTTCGTGCTGCCCGAGAGCCTCGCCCGCGAGAACCGCCGCGAGTTCAGCCTCGCCCGCGCCAACCCGTTCGGCGCTGTGAAACACTTTTCGAAACTGCCGCGCGTCGCCTGGTTCATCATCACCATCGGCGTCTTCCAGATTGCCCATTCGGTCTACCCGACGACCTGGAACTATCACGGCGCATCGCGCTATGGCTGGTCGGAATGGGAAATCGGCCTCTCCCTCGGCGCGGTCGGCCTCGGCTCGGCCCTGTCGCAGGCGGTGCTGTCGGGATGGCTGATCAAACGCCTCGGCGCCATGCGCGCCGCGATGCTCGGCCTAGGCGTCCACGTCATCGCGATGACCGGCTTTGCCTTTGCGATCCATCCCTGGATGGCCTTCGCCATGATCGCCGTCTCCGCCGTCGGCGGCGTCGTCATGCCGGCGATCAACACGATCACGGCCAATCTCACGCCGATGAACGCGCAGGGCGAGCTGCAGGGCGCGCAATCCTCGATCATGGCCTTCACGCTGATCTTCAGCCCCATCCTGATGACGCAGACTTTTTCCGCCTACACCGCCCCCGGCGCGCCGGTGCATTTTGCCGGCGCCGCCTTCGTGCTCGCCGCGATCATCGCCGCCCTGTCCATGATCCCGTTCCTGATCGGCGTGCGCGCCAACCGCGACGCCGTGGCGGCGGTAGCCAATCCGGCGGAGTAATCCGCCTACGCCTTCCGGATCACCAACCCGGTGAGCCAGGCCGCTGCGCCGCCGCCGATCGCGCCCTCAAGAAAATCCTGCGCATGCCGCATCAGGTCCGGCCGACCATAGGTCTCACCCAGCATGGGCCCGAGCACGGGCCCCAGCACCTCGCCAACGCCCAGCGCCGCCGCCCCATAGTGCGCCGCCACTCCGCCGAGCAGCCCTGCCACAACTCCGGCCGTGGCGTCTCCACGGGCGACGCGCACAAGGATCGGCCCGAACACCGTGCCGCCCAACGCGCTCAGAAGCAGCGCCACATACGCGTCCATTGCGCCCCCCGCCCGGTTCAACCCCTGGAGGTTTGCGCGGCGCCCGGGCCGGGGTCCACCGCCTTCCCCTTACCGGCGAGGATTGCGGGCGCCGCCAGGTTACGCCAAGAGGGGCGCATGATCGTCCACAAGCCCGCCCTGTTCCTTGACCGCGACGGCGTCATCAATGCCGACAAGGGTTATGTCAGCCGCATCGAGGATTTCGAATTCATCGAAGGCGCGGCCGAGACGATTGCCGCCTTCAATGCGCGCGGTTGGTACGTCTTCGTTGTCACCAACCAGTCCGGAATCGCCCGCAACTACTACACCGAAGACGACATGCACGCGCTCCACGCCTGGATGGAGACGCGCCTTGCCGAAGCCAGCGCAAAGATCGACCGGATCTACTACTGCCCCTATCACGAAGAAGGCGAAAACCCCCGCTACCGGCGTGACAGTTTCGACCGCAAGCCGAAGCCCGGCATGCTGCTGCGGGCGATGGCAGACTTTCCCGTGAAGCGCGAGCTGAGCTTCCTGATCGGCGACAAGGACGCCGACCTCGAAGCCGCCCGCGCCGCCGGCGTCGCCGGCTTCCTCTTCACCGGCGGCAACCTCGCCACCTTCGCCGAATGGACGCTCGCCGGATTCGAGGATGGGCACCGGGGGTGAGCCCGTAGGTGCATTAGGCCGAAGGCCGTAATGCACCGCGGCAACCTTAGAAGGATGCATTGCGGCCTTCAGACTAATGCGCCCTACACCGCCTTCAGTGTCTTCCAGTCCATCCCACCCATCCGGCAGACCTCTTTCCACTCAGCCAGCAGCACGGGCTGCACCGACAGTCGGAACGAAGCGACGAGGCTCATTTCCGCGAGTTTCGGATTGGCCTTGACCTCTTTCAGCGTCACGGGCCTCGGCATCGGCGCGAGCGCCTTCACCGTCACGCAGTCCCAGCGCACATCGTCCGTCGTCGGATCAGGCGCCGACAGCGCGCAGACTTCCACCACACCGACCACTGCCAACCCCTCGTTCGAGTGGTAGAAAAACGCCCGGTCGCCGAGCTTCATCGCCCGCATGTGGTTGCGCGCGGTGTAATTGCGCACGCCGGACCACATCTCGCCCGACTCGCCCTTTGCCACCTGCTGATCCCAGCTCCAGGTGTCCGGCTCCGATTTCAGCAACCAGTACTGCATCAGCCTTTGGCTTCCGCCCGGATCGCCGCCGCATGCGCCTCGGCAATGCCAAGCCGCGCCGCCAGCCGGTCGAGGAAGCCCGCTTCCTCCGCCGTCGGATCACCCGTCACCACGCAGGCCGCCGTGTAGAGCTGCGCTGCATGGTTCGGCGACAGCGCGCCGGCCGCAATCTTGTCCAGCGTCTCGGCTTCCGGCCTTGCGTTCTCGAGGATCGCGCGGTCCTTGCCGCCAACGCCGGCTTCCTTCAGCGCGCCGTCGATCACCACTTTTTCCGCCTCGTCGAGCACGCCGTCCGCCCAGGCCGCGGCCACGATCGTGCGCACCAGCGCTTCGGCAAATTCCGGTTCCGCCTTCTTCGCGGTCACATAGCCGAGCTGCGCGGGCTCCACGCTCGCATCCGGCTTCTGCCCCTGCGACTTCATCCACGCGTGATATGCGAGGGCGCCGAGGCCTGCGACCGCGCCGGTCTTCGCCGTGCCGCCGATGAACCTGCGCCCGCCCTTGGTGCCTAGCAGCATCGCCGTGATCAGCGCGCCCGCCCCGGCCGCCGCAATCTGCGTGTTCCGGTCGGTCTTCAGCCGTTCCAGCGCCGCTTCGCCAAGGTCCTTGCCCTTCTTCAGCTTGCCTTCGAGGTCATGTTCCTTGGCGGCCTGTTTCGCCTGTTTCTGGAGGTCTAGAAGGATCTGCTGGAAGTCCATGGCGTGTCTCACTTTCTGTTTGAAATGGGCCGTGTGCTTGCGATGTAGGATATCGCAGGCGCGCCGGAAAGGCCGAAGGCGTCAGATCGCTTCCGCAAGCGCCGCGCGCACCAGCCGCTCGTAATGCGGCCAGCCCTTGTAGTCCGCCAGCACCGGATCGATCCCGTCCCAGGCCGCGCGAAAGGCCGCGACCTGCGCGCCGTCCGCCAGCGCCGCCCGCAGGGGATCAATCGCCACGCGGATCGTGAACACCATGGCGCCGGACATCGGCAGCTTCGAAATCGTCTGCCGCTCGACACGAAACCAGAGCGCGTCCAGCGCGCCGGCCGAGGGCAGGTCCGCCGCGATCTTCTTGAAAGGCGTCTGCTCCGGCGTGTACCGCGCCGTGCCCGGCTGGACGGTCCAGTTGAACCGTTCAAGCACCTGCCCCGGCTGGACCGCGTCGAACATCCGGTGGATGCGCGAGACCATGCCCGGGTTCGCCCCCGGCACCGGCCCGTGCAGACCGCCAAGCGGCTCGCCGAGCTTCTCGCCCAGGCGCCAGAAGGTCGGCGCGCACAGGCTCGCCGCCTCCAGCCGCCACAGGCCTTCGTCGTCCTTGATCAGTATACAGAGGTCATCGGACACTGCACTCGCTGCGCCTTCCAGCGCGCTCGCCCAGTCCCCCTCGCCCGGCCCGGCCACGGCATGAACAGCAGACGCCAGTTCCAGCACGGCCATCTCGCTCCCGTCCCGCGCGCCATGCACGTCGCTGCGATGGCGCCGCATCACGGCATGCTTGTCCACCAGCGCGTGCGCCTCGGTATCCGGCGAGAGCCACGCCTCCGGCGCAATCGGCTTCAAGCCCGGCGCAAGGCTGAGCGGTCCGTTGAGGAATGGCAGGTAGGGCGGCCGCCGCATCAGGCGAGCCGCGCCGAACCCCAGCTGACAAAGCCGGCGATCTTCGGCGTATTCGGCAGGTACATCGTCTCGGCGTCATCGCTGCGGAAGCCGCCTTCGCGCAGCAGGCCCAGCGTGTCGCGCGTCAGATGGCATCCGCCCGCGAGGGATTTCCAGACAGGCTCCACCCGGCGCTGCCATTTGGAGATGCCTTCGTCCGGCGCAAGGCCATGCTCGGTGAACAGGATCTTCCCGCCCGGCTTCAACACGCGCCGCGTTTCGGCGAGGGCGCCTGCCCAGTCCGGGATCGTGCACAGCACGAAGGTGATCACCGCCGTGTCGACCGATTTGTCCGGCAGCGGAATGTTCTCCGCGCCGGTCTCGAGGAACTCGATACTCTTGCCGATGCCGAGTTCGCCCGCCGTGCGCTTCGCCTTGACGATCATTCCGGGCGCCGGCTCCAGCGCGTAGAGCTTCTCGACCTTGCCGGCCTCATACATCGCGAAGTTGGTGCCCGACCCGCAGCCGAGCTCCAGCACGACACCGTCCGCCTTCGGAACAACTTTCGCCCGCTGCTTCATGATCGGGCGCGAGGAACACGCGCACGAAATCAGGTTCGGTACGACATACCGCTCCCAGGGGTTCATCCGCCCGATCCGCCAATTGGCCGGAAGCCCGGATAGGCGCCGTCCTGGATCTTGGACTTCGTCGCCTCGCTCGGGCGCGCGATCAGGGCGTCCTGGGTGATCGAGACTTCATACTCGAACCCGTCGCCCATCGGCTGGTAGGTGGCCGAGCCATACTCGGCGTCGATCCCGAATTGCGAGCCATACTTCGCCGCGAGGCCGCCGACATCAATGCCGGGTTCGGTCTCGACAATCTTCAACCCGTCGATCTTGCCTTCGGTGACGACTTCCGAGGAAAACTGCATCGCGTCCAGCGAGCGCATGTGCTCCAGCCGGTAGATCGAATCATAGCCGAGGATGTTGGCCATCGGTTTGAACTTGATGACCTTGGCGCCCATCTGCCACTCGTTGCCCCGGAAAACCGGCGCGCTGCCATCGGCCTGCAGCAGGGTCTGGCCGTCGGAGAACACCACGTCCGCGCGGTAGGCATTGGCCTGGTCGGGAACGGCGGTGAACTTCACCGTCGCCACCGGGCGCTCATAGGTGAGGCGCTTGTAGGTCTGGATGTTCAGGCCGGCGAAGGCGATCACGCCCGCCAGGCCCAGAAAGCCGGACCCGAACGCCAGGCGCGCCACGCCGGCAAAGGGTTTCAGCCCGGCCATCTTCGCAAAGCCCGCGAACAGGAGAATCAGGCCGAGAACGCCTGCAACAGACGGAAGTATCCACCAGATCAGGCTCATCAGCTCTCTCCCTTATGGCCGCGCAGGACTGCGCGGGCCGGTCAACCCACCTCAAGACTTATATCAGCGCTTTAAGGCAGAATTAGCAACCTTCCACAGCCGCCGCTGCGTTCGCTTCAACCCGTCCAGCCCAGCGCGCTGGCTGCTTTCCACCCGACATAGACCGCAACGATGACAATCAGGACAGCAAAGGCGGAACGCGCCATACGCACGCGGGTTGCCAGTGCCCGCGACAGCAAGACGCCAAGCCCGCCGCCGACCGCCCCGCCCGCGAGCAACAGCCCCGCCAGCGGCAGGTCGACCTCGCCGTGCAGCGCATAGTTCGAGGCGGTCGCCGCGCCGAACACCGCAACCGAGACAAGCGACGACGCGGTGGCATTCGCGAGCGTCATGCCCGTCGCCATCATCAGGCCGGGCACGATCAGGAAGCCACCGCCGATCCCGAAGAAGCCCGCTGCGCCGCCGACACCGAGGCCCATCGGCGCGATCCGCGCCATCAGCTTCGGCGTGATATGCACATCCGGGTCGCCCTCGCTCTTGGGCCTGCGCAACATCGAAAGGCCGATCGCCGCCATCGCAAACGCGAAGGCAAACAGCAGCATGTCCCCGTCAATGCGCAAGGCCAGGGTCGAGCCGATCAGGGAGCCGATGATCCCCGCCAGCGCAAACACCGTGGCGCACGGCCACTTCACGCGGCCGGCGCGCCAGTGCCCGGTCAGGCTGACCAGCGCGATGGCCGCGACCGCCGCCGCCGACGTGCCGATCGCAAGGTGCGGATCGGTGACGCCGACAGCGTAGAGCAGCAGCGGCGCCGCCAGCACCGATCCGCCGCCCCCGAACGTGCCGAGAAACAGGCCGATCAGCGCCCCGCTGAGCAGGGCCGCGACGATCACGGAGGCGGTGAGTTCGACCATGCGCGCGGCTTACCTGGCGCTGCCCGCGACCGGCAGGCCGGCCCGCTTCCAGGCATCCAGTCCGCCTTCCAGCACGAAGGCATCGCCGTCCACCCGCTCCGCCAGGCGCACGCAGTTCTTTTCGGTGCGCATGCCGGACTTGCAATGGAATACCGCCGTGCGGCCCGCTTCGATCTTTACGTCCGCCGCTTCAAGGCTGGACAGCGGGATCAGCACGGCGCCCGGAATGTGCTCAAGCGCATGTTCGTCCGGTTCGCGGATATCGATCAGGTGCAGGCGCCCGGCCATCAGGCCTTCAGCGACATCGGCAGGTTTGATTTTCGTCAGTGTACTCATGGTTTTCACTCCTCGGGACAGAAGATTTCTGCTAGCGTTGCGATGACCCGGAGCGCGGAGGGGTCCGCGATCCGGTAATAGATGTTGAGGCCGGCCCGGCGCGTCGCCACGAGCCCGTCCTCCCGCAGCACCGCGAGGTGCTGGGAAAGCGCAGATTGCGACAGAGTCGTCCCGGCCAGCAGATCACCGGCCGAAACTTCCCCGCCTTCAAGCCGGCAGAGAATCATCAGGCGGTGCTCGTTGGACATCGTGCGCAGCAGCTTGGCAGCTTCACCGGCACGTTCGCGGAACAGGGCGGGGTCAAAGGTCGTCTGTCTCATGGCTCCTATATATTAGCGCTTGTTAAATTAGCAAGTGTTTATATATAATGGTCTCAGCAGTTACAGGAGACGCCCAATGGCGATGCTCAAATCCTTCTTCGACGCGGCCACCAACACGGTCACCTACCTGGTCTGGGATCCCGCCACCCGCGCCGCCGCGATCATTGATCCCGTGCTGGATTTCGACCCCAATGCCGGCCGCCTCAGTACCGGGTCTGCCGACGCCGTCCTCGCCGCAGCCGCCGAAGAAAGCCTCCGCATCGACTGGATTCTCGACACCCACGCCCATGCCGACCACCTGTCCGGCGCCGACTACCTGCGCCGCCTGACCGGCGCGAAACTCGGCATCGGCGCCCAGATCACCAAGGTGCAGAAAGCCTTCGTGCCGCTTTTTGGCGCCACCAGTGATGCCCCCGGCGCGCAGGCTTTTGATGTCCTTCTCAGCGAAGGCGACCGGCTACCCCTCGGCAATCTCGAGATCGGCGTGCTGCATACGCCCGGCCACACGCCGGCCTGCGTCACCTATCTGATCGACGACATGGCCTTCGTCGGCGACACGCTCTTCATGCCGGACTATGGCACCGCACGCGCCGACTTTCCCGGCGGCGACGCGGCAACCCTCTACCGCTCCATCCGCAAGATTCTCGCCCTGCCACCCGAGACCCGCGTCTTCGTCGGTCACGACTACCTGCCCCAGTCCCGCGACACCTTCATCTGGGAGACGACCGTAGCCGAGGAACGCGCCCGCAACGTCCACGTCCATGACGGCGTGACCGAGGATGACTTCGTCGAAATGCGCGAAGCGCGCGACAAGACGCTCGCCGCGCCCCGCCTCATCCTGCCGTCCTTGCAGGTCAACATTCGCGCCGGCGCCCTGCCGCCTGCGGAGGCCGACGGTCAGGTCTACCTGAAGCTTCCGGTGAACCGGCTCGGGGCTGCATAAAGCGGCGTTCCGAAAAGTGGGAACCGGTTTTCGGGAAAACGCCGCGAACAAGCATAGCTCCCTTACCACATTCACGCCGCGTCCCCCCTGCCCGGGCCGGGAAAAGACTGATAGGGCCGAAGCATGTCTTTGCGTGACTTCGGCCTTCTCTTTCTCATCTGCTTCGTCTGGGGCGTGAACCTCGTGATGACCCGCTGGGTCGTCGCCGATTTCGCCGTGCCGCCGCTCTTCTTCGCCGCCATCCGCTTTCTCGGCGTCGCGGTCTTCCTGATCCCGTTCCTGCGCCCGGTACCGAAGAATCTCGGCACCCTGTTCCTGATCGCGATGCTGATCGGCTGCCTCAACTTCGGCCTCCTCTTCGTCGGCCTCGCCAATGCCGATGTCTCCGCCGCGGCCGTGACTGGCCAGCTCGGCGTGCCGATGTCGACGATCATGAGCATGATCTTCCTCGGCGAGAAGATCGGCTGGCGCCGCGCGCTCGGCATCTCGCTCGCCTTCGCGGGCGTCGTCGTCATCGCCTTCGATCCGGGCTCCTTCAGCCTGTCGTTCGGCCTGCTCCTGATCTTCTTCGCCGCCGTGCTCGGCTCGGCCGGCGGCATCATCATGAAGCGCATGCCGGAAATGCACCCCTTGAACCTCTCCGCCTGGGTCGGCCTGTTCAGCTTCGCGCCCCTGTTCGCCATCTCCGCCGTGCTCGAAACCGGCCAGGTCGCTGCCTATGTCGCCGGCGGCTGGCAGGTCTGGCTCGCCAGCCTCTTCGCCATCGTCGGCGTCTCGATCTTCGCGCACTCGGCCTTCTACACGCTGCTGAAACGCCACGACGTCTCGCTCCTCTCACCACTGACGCTGATGACGCCGCTCTGGGGCGTCCTGTTCGGCGTCACCCTGCTGAACGAGCCTTTCACCTGGAAACTCGTCATAGGGGGCGCAGTTTCGCTCGCCGGGGTCTTCCTCATTGCCATCAGGCCGAATAGCGTGCTTCCAGAAGCAGCCCTCGGAAAGAAGTACGCTTCCGGAGATTCCTGATGCGCCTCGAAGAGACGCCGAGCCCCAACCACGACGAGCGCCGCCACAAGGTGGACCTGCTCGTGCTGCACTATACCGGCATGCAATCGGGGCAAGCGGCGCTCGATCGGATGCGCGATCCCGAGGCGAAGGTCGCCGCCCATTACATGGTCTGGGAAGACGGACGCATCGCCAAGCTCGTCGACGAAAGCCGGCGCGCCTGGCATGCCGGACTTTCAAGCTGGCAAGGGGACGACGATCTCAACTCGCGCTCCGTCGGCATCGAGATCGTCAATGGCGGCCACGATTTCCCGCTGCCAAGCAAGCAATTGCCGCCTTATCCGGACGCGCAGATCGAGGCGGTCATCGAACTCGCCGGCCAGATCATCCTGCGCCATGCCATTCCGCAGGTCCGCATCGTCGGCCATTCCGACATCGCCCCGAAGCGCAAGATTGATCCGGGTGAGCATTTCCCCTGGCCGCGCCTTGCGGCGGCGGGGATCAGCCTCTGGCCGGAAGAAGCCGGCGGCGCAGGCTGCGTCTGGATGGGCGGCGATCCGGGCGGCCTCAACCGCCAGCTCGGCGCCATCGGCTATGACATCACCGACGTGCCCGCCTCCCTGCGCGCCTTCCAGCGCCGCTTCATGCCGGATGCGATCACCGGCATGGCGGACGCGCGCACGCTGCGCCGGCTCACCCAGGTGGCCGAGGCCTATGCGGCAGCGCCGGCGCCGTCCTCGCCCCAGACCTGAGACCATTCCGCCGCCAGCGCCGCCCCGAGCAGCAGCGACATCACCGACGCCGACAGCCAGACAAAGCCGAGGATCAGCGAGGCAAGCGCCCCGTAGAGTGTTCCGAGTACGGAATAGTTGAGGTAAAGCTGGAACAGGAAGGTCACGAAGACGAAAGCGACTGTGCCCGCCGCCGCCCCGGCCGCAATGGCCTTCGTCCCCTTGTTGAGATGCCCCCGCAGGCTGAGCACGAGGATCAGGTAGAAGATCGCGAAGCCTGCAATCGCCTTGGAAATCCACAACGTGTCGGCAACCGCGGCGATCTCCCGGGCAAACCGGCCAATCTCGTAGCCGCCTTCGGCGGAAATCACCGTGATGATCAGCTGCAGCGCGCCGAGCAGCCAGACGAGCAGCACCAGGGAGCCGGTCAGCAGCAGCGACACGCCCTGGAAGCGCGCAAACCGCGTGCGCCCCGCCGTCCCCGCGATCATGCGGATGCCGGTGATCGCCGCCTTGGCGCCGGAAGTGGCTGTGATCAGCACAAGGATGAGCGCGCCGAACGCCCTGAGGCTCAGGCCCACAGGCGTCATGTTGCGGATCACGTCGACATCCGCCGTCGACAGCGCCTCGACATTCTGGCTGAAGAAATTGCTGATCGGCGTCGCCAGCTGTACGGCAAGGTCCGGCGGCAGGAAGACCGTCAGCAAGGTCAGCGTCAGGTAGATCAGCGGGAAGATCGAGAACAGCGCATAGAAGGCGATGCCGCCGGTGACGATCCGCACATCCGGCCGGAACAAACGGATCACGGCGCGCCGCACCGGTTCGATGATGTCTGTGCGCCAATCAATGGTCATCCGGGCCGTTGTGCCACGCGCCGCAGCCCACGCAAAGCGCGCGCAAAGGCTTTACCGAATTGTCATTCAGATATCCGCTCACCCCGCGAAGGCGCGGACCTCGGGAAGGCTTGCTTGGGACCCGATCCCCGCCTGCGCGGGGATGGGCGGTGGCGTGGAGAAGCGGCTTTAATCAATCACGAGGGACATTGCCAGTGCTGCGAAATCTTCATCAGTGTAGGTGTGTGCAGGCGGCCGCTATGGCTGGTTTTTGCCCAAGTTGCCTGTCGTGATCGTCTCAGCCAGGGGAAATCGACGCGAAAACTCCAGCCTCAAAGGAGGAATTTTTTGGGGCGCAGGTCAGGCGGTTCAACGCTCTAGGAGGCCCGCTTGAAAGCCACCCGGGTGTCTGTAAGCAGCATCGGCCGCCCTATCCAGTAGCCCTGGATTTCGTCTGCGCCGAACAACTGGACTTTCCGGGCGGCCTCCTCGGTCTCGATGCCTTCGACGCAGCAGGTGAGGTGCAGCTGCTTGGCGAGGCGGATACTGGCGTGGAGAATGGAGTCCGAGCGATCACTGGACCCTGACCGCTGGCTAAAGGATTTGTCGATCTTGACCTTGTCGAGGGGCAACCGGTCAAGCATTGACAAGGACGAATAGCCGGTGCCGAAATCGTCGAGCGCGATGGTCATGCCGGCGCGCCGCGCCTTTTCCAGCATCTCCACGTTTGACTCGATGTTGCGGTAGGCGACCTGTTCCGTGATTTCGAGCGTGATGAAGGCCGGATCGACCGCGCGCGCCTTCAGCACGTTCATGAAACAGTCGACAAAATCAGGCGCCTGGAGCTGCGCAGGCGAGATATTGACCGCAAGACGATGAGGGATAACGTCTCCGGACCGGAGGGTCTCGTCAAGCGTCATCCAGAGCAAGTCGTTCAACAGACCCAGACGCTCGGCCATCGGGATGAACTCGTTCGGCTCTGGCGTTTGCCGAAGCCCGCACTGTGTCCAGCGGGACAGGATTTCGTAGCCGACAATCTCGAGCGTTTCTGCATTGGCGATGGGTTGGATGGCGGCCCGGAGATCGCCTCGGGACAGTGCAGACCGGAATTCGATCTCGGAGGAATGGGTGTCGAGCGCGGCGCCGTCGACGTCAACGCTGAAGCTCGCCCAGCCCGTCTGTTGGGCTTTGGCCCGGCGCATGGCCGTGTCGGCTGCTTTCAGCAGGGTAGGCAGCGATTGTGCGTCGCGGGCGTTGGTCGCGTAACCAACGGAGACACCCACCGAGAGGGTCTTTCCGTCCCACTCGACATCCCGGGTCAGGCATGAGTGAAGGTTGGCGACAGCCTTGTCCAATTCTGCGCTCGACAAGTTTGCGTCCAGGGCAACCGCGAGTTCGTCGCCGCCGAGCCGGGCGGCAGCGCGAACGCCGGGGACCTGCTGCAACCGATTTGAAATCTCACGCAGGACCGCGTCGCCAGCGGCGTGTCCAAATTGGTCGTTCAGGGGTTTGAACCGGTCGAGATCCAAGAACGCAACTGCAAAGGTCGATTTGGCTGCGCAGAATGTACTCAGCGAGTCCATGAAGGCGCGGCGGTTCATCAGGCCGGTCAGCGAATCGGTGGAGGCAAGGCGCTCCTTCTCGTTCAGGGCACGGATGAGTTCGTCGTCGGTGTGCTGTCTGACCCAGGCGAGAATGGCGACGAGCGTAAACATTATACCGGACAGGACGGCGTAAACGATACTGACAGATTCGAAGCCCGTACTGCTTTCTGCACCAAGCGTAGCACTGTATTGTTGTGCGTAGTTGAAGATCAGCACGGACTGAACGGGCGCCAGCGCCGCCACAAGGCGATAATCAAGCGCAAGGGACAGAAAGACCGGAATAAAAAGGGTCAACGGAAAGCTGGTGACGTGCACCTGCTTCAGGTAAAGCTGGCCGAAGCTGGCAAACCAGAAGATCGAAAACAGCACGACAAGCCCCGAATAGAGGACCGCGCGCACCTGATGGCTGCGAAGGCCAGCGAAAAGGATTGCACCCAGGACGACGCAGTACGCGGCGGATTCGAGCATGGCGATCCAAGTGATCTGGCCGAAGCTTGCCATCATGCCTAATATGCAGGGGACGATGATAAGGCCTACGCCTCCGACGCGTTGCGCTATGCGCTGGAGGCGACGGTCGAGCTGACTTTCTGGACGCTCGGAGTTCAGACGCGAAACGGACATTGCGTAGTGATACACGATGTTGGAAAACATCTGGCGAACCGGCGACAAGCAATTTCAGATTTTCGGTAACGTTGCCTTAACGGGCCGCACGGTGTGCTCTGGGCGAAGATGACGCCGGGTTTGGCGCGCGGGGTACTGGGCAGCGAGCGGCGGTGCGGCCGCTTTCGGCGAAATCCAGCCCGCTTGACGACACAAGTTGAAAGCCGGTTCCTGAGCCAGGGAAGTTGGGGACGGCGGGCCATTCAACCCACGTCGCTGATCCGGCACGGACGCCCTTCCCCCTCCGCACCCAACCCCCTATACTCCCCTGAGGACCAGAAGGCCGGGCAGCCGCTGGTATGGGGGTAACCCCATGCTGGAGGAAAGTCCGGGCTCCAACGAGACAGGGCGACGGCTAACGGCCGCCCGGCGCAAGCCGAGGGAAAGTGCCACAGAAAGCAAACCACCCTCCGAAGCCTCGGCGAAGGAGGGAAAGGGTGAAAGGGTGGGGTAAGAGCCCACCGCAGGCCTGGCAACAGGGCTGGCAAGGCAAACCCCGCCCGGAGCAAGACCAAGTAGGGGGCACATATGGGCCGTCTTATGCCCGTGTCCCGGGTGTGTCGCGCGAGGCGCCCAGCAATGGGCGTCCCAGAGGAATGGCTGCCAGACCCCGCAAGGGGCGAACAGAACCCGGCTTACAGGCCTTCTGGTCCTTATTTTCGCCTTGCCCGATTGTGTGGCAGACATACGTGACACGCTTGCAGTATGTATTCTGATATCGGGGCCCGATGATCGTGGCCAACTCCCCCGGTCTCCTTTCAAAGTCCCACGGGAGTGGACAATGCCCAGACCTGCCGGTGCCCGGAACCACGACTTTGACGAGAAGCGCGCGGCACTGCTCGATGCGTTGACGGACTTTGCGCTTTCGGCAGATCTGCGCCGGCCATCGCTGCGGCAGTTTGCGATGGCGGTGCAGCAGTCCGAGCCAACGCTGCGCCATTACTTCCATGACCGGCAGGGACTGGTCGTCGAGATCCTCGAGACCATCGGCCGGCGCGCGAAGCCGCTCTGGGCGATGGTGGCGACGCCCTCGGCCAACCCCGCCGACGCGTTTGCGGAATACTTCCGTATCTCGGAAGCCGGCATCAAGCTCGGCGGCTTCACCCGCGCGCACGCCTTCGGCCTGATCGAGGGCCTCGCCGACGAATGCGCCGGCAAGGCCTATCTGGAAAAAGTGCTGGAGCCCGCGCTGAAAGCGGTGAGCGAGAAACTGCGCGGCACGCCCGGCGCGCCGGTGGAGGAAACAGCCCTGCGCGCGGCGGCGCTCGCCACGCTCTCGCCGATGCTGGTGATGGCGCTGCACCAGGAATTGCTGGGCGGCGCTGCGTCCGCGCCGATCGATGCAGGCGCCACGATGGGCCACCTGCAAGGCTGGCTTGGCCGTGCGCTTACGCCCTGAAGAAAATTCAGCTTAGGCGTCAAAAACCTGGACTAGAGCGCACCCAGCAGCGCGTTGATGTCTGCCGCTTCGGTCGACCAGGAACAGACGAAGCGCGAGGCGCCACCCGGCCAGGGATAGAACGCCGCGCCCGCCGCCTGAAGTTTCCGGGCAGAGGCCTCGGGCAACATCACGAACACTTCATTGCCTTCGCACGGATAAGCGAGCTTGAAGCCCTTGCGTTCAAATCCTTCGGCCAGATCCCGCGCCATATCGTTGGCATGGCCGGCAAGCTTCAGCCAGAGGCTGCCTTCCAGCATCGCCTCGGCCTGGGCGGCGAGGTAGCGCATCTTGGGCGGCATGTGGCCGGAGCGTTTTGCCCGTACACGGAGCTCCCCCGCCTTGGCCCGGGCGGCGCCAAACAGCAGGATGATTTCGCAGCCGATCGCACCGGTCTTGGTGAGGCCGAGGGTGAGCACGTCGACCCCCGCGCGCCAGGTCATCGCCGCCGGCATCGCGCCGGTGCCAATCAGGGCATTGGCCAAGCGGGCGCCGTCCAGATGCACGGCAAGACCCGCTTCCTTCGCGCGCCCGGCGAAGGTGGCAATCTCGACGGGCTGATAAGCCATGCCACATTCAGTCAGGTTGGTCAGGGAGACGGCATGCAGAGGCGTTTCATGCACGAAGTCCGGATTGTTGGCATCGACCACGCGGGCAAACGCTTGCGGATCGATCTTCGCGCCGAAGCCGGGCAGCAGGCGCAATTGTCCGCCCCCGGAGAAAAACGTCGGCGCGCCGCGCTCGTCGCGCTCGATATGCGCTTCCTCGTGGCAGAGGATGGCGCCGGTCGGCGGGCAGAAACAGGAGAGCGCGAGCGCGTTGGACGCGGTGCCGGAGGCGGTGAGCCAGAAGTCGAAGTCATCGGTCTCGAACACCCGCGCAATCACACCCCGCAGGCTGGCGCTGACGGTATCACTGCCATAGCTCGCCTCGGCGCCGGAATTGACGCGGGCCAGCGCGTCCAGAACGCGCGGATGGGCCGGAGCCGTGGTATCGGAGCCGAAATTCACGTGAGGACCTCAGATCTGGGTGTCAGGCGTTTGCCACATGAGGTGCTGGCCCCCGTCCGAGGCGATCATCTGGCCGGTAACGCTGCTGGCAGAGATGAAATAGCGCAGGGCACGGACGATCTCGTCGGGGCTCGAGCCTTCGCCGGTGAGGGTCGCCGCGGTTTCGGCCGCGAAGGCTTCCGGGGACTGGTGGATGCTTTGCAGCGTCGGCCCCGGCCCGATGGCATTCACGCGGACGTCCGGCGCCAGCGCCTGGGCAAGGGTCTGCGTCGCCTGCCAGAGCGCAGCCTTGGAGAGGGTGTAGGTGAAGAACTGCGGCGTAAGCTTCCACACGCGCTGGTCGATCAGGTTGACGACCAGGCCTTTCTCGCCGGCCGGAAGCGCGCGGGCGAGCTGCTGGGCAAGGTGGATCGGCGCGCGCAGGTTCGGCTCGAAATGATGGTCCCAGTCGGCGCGGGAATGATCCGTGGCCGTATCATCGACAAAGGTCGAGGCGGAATTGGCGAGCAGCGTGACCGGCCGGCCCAGCTTCCGGGCCGCTTCGGCGACGAGGCCTGCCCGGGCGGCTTCATCGGCGAGATCGCAGGCGATGAGTTCGGCGCGCCCGCCCGCCTTGCGGATCGTCGCAGCGGCCTCTTCGGCGCCGGCTTTCGAGCCGCGATAGTGGATCGCCACCGCCCAGCCGTCGGCGCCGAGCGCTTCGGCCATCGCCCGCCCGAGGCGTATTCCGGCACCGGTGACAAGCGCGCCGCCGGGTTTCATCCGGCGACCACTTCATACAGGCCGAGCAGGCTGACCCCGTTGACGAGGCCGTAGATGTAGAGCGCATAGAACAGCAGCAGGAGCAACGCCATCAGTCGGCCGATCTTCGCTTTGGTGAGGATCAGCACGGCAAGCACAATGGCGGCGAACCCCATGACCCAGTGGTCATAAGTATGAAACAGCCGGGCGATGCGCACTTCGCCGCTCATCGCCACGATGCCGCCAGCGCCGAGGATGTTGATGATGTTTGAGCCGAGGATGTTGCCGACCAGGACATCGCCGCGCTTGCGGGCGGCGGCGGCAATCGAGGCGCCGATCTCCGGCAGCGAGGTGCCCACCGCCAGCAGCGTGAGGCCAATGTATTCTTCCGGGATGCCGGCGACGCGGGCGAGACCATCGGCGCCGTCCACGATCAAGCCAGAGGCAAAGACGAGGGCAGCGGCGCCCACCGGGAGATAGATCAGCGCGCGCCAGAGGGGCGGACCCTCGGCTTCATGCTCGCGCACCCCGGTCGGCTTGCCGGCCACTTCATCCCGGCGAGCGGCAAACAGGCTGAGGCCGGTATAGCCGATCAGTACACAGAGGAAGCAGATGCCGACCAGCGGGTTCAGCGGCATCACTGCCGTCATCCCGATCCACAGGGCGGTGGCGAGAAGCGTGGCAAACAGGGCGCGTTTCTGCCCCGGGCCGCCGGCCATGACCGGAAAGATCAGGGCGGGGATCGCGAGGACAAGGAAGACGTTGGCGATGCTCGAGCCGACGATATTGCCGACGGCGAGACCCGGACTGCCCGAGAAGGCGGCGTTCACCGAGACGAAGATTTCCGGCAGCGAGGTGCCGAGGGCGACGATGAAGATGCCGGCGATGAGGGGGGTGGCGCCCATCGCCCGTCCGGCGCGGACCGCGCCGCGCACAAGAAGATCTCCCCCGAGGGCCAGAAGGACGAGGCCGCCGAGAAGCGAGGCAATCAGGATGGGATCGGGCATGGCACCTGCCCTTTCGAGACTAGTCGATGCGTTTGAACTCGATGAGGTTCAAGATGGCGAACACGAGGACGATGGCGCCGATGGCAATGAGCGAAGGATGGATCATGGTGTGACTCTCAGCCCTAAACAGTGTGGTTTGGCCCGCTCTTAGCCTGCGTTGCGGGCCTTGGCGAGCCCAAACGGCAATTCCGCGTATAAAACGCAGGCGGAAATCAGGCCCGACTTCCCTTGCGGAAGGCCGTCCGGGTCAAGCCCTGCGGATGGTCCCCGCAAGGTTTGTGGCGTCCGCAACCGTGTTCGAGATGGTGCCGTATTTGCGGACATTCTTGTGCAAAAGCTCGAGCCGCTGGTCCGTCTCGGCCGTCTGGACGATGATTTCATAGGTTACAGAGGTCATTTTCGGCGGCGAATCCTGCCGCTCCCCGTGCAGCCGGACCTCGACCCCGTCGAGGCTGAACCCCAGCAGGGGTGTCACCCGCTCGATGCCCTTCAGGATGCAGGCGGCGATGGCGGCAAGAAACAGCTCGGCCGGGTTGAAGGCATCAGGGCGCCCTGCAAGGTCGGTATCGAGAACAAGGGTCGCGTCCTTGGCGCGGGCTTCGCTGCCGTGGGCGTCAATGCGTTTGGCGGTGACCGAATATTCCAGCATGATCAGCCGGTCTTAGACCCTGCGGCCTCCCGGCGGAAGGCTTCGATCTTGGCTTCGATTTCATTCCGGGCGGCGGCGAAGCGGGCGCGGAAGTCTTCCGGCGTCAAGGCGGGGTCGGAGCTCGCCGGATCATCGATCGGCCAGTGGAGGCGCTGCGTCTTGCCGGGCAGCCAAGGGCAGATCTCCTCGGCGCAGAGGGTGATCACGTAGTCGAAGGCGGCAGCGTCCAGCGAGGCGAAGGATTTCGACGTGTGCGTGGTGATGTCGATGCCCCGGTCTGCCATCGCCTCGATGGCGTAGGGGTTCGGCTTGGTCGGCGCGGAGCCCGCCGACATGATGTCGGCGACGGGGCCGAGAAGGTGGCGGGCGAGGCCTTCGGCCATCTGGCTGCGGGCGGAATTGGCGACGCAAAGGAAGAGGATTTTCATGGCTGCTCCGTCTCGAAGGGGGCGAACTTTTCGCGCGTGCGATTGGCGAAGGCGACGAGCGACAGCATCACCGGCACTTCCACGAGCACGCCGACGACTGTCGCGAGGGCGGCGCCGGAATTGAGGCCGAACAGGCTGATCGCGACCGCAACCGCGAGTTCGAAGAAGTTGGACGTGCCGATCAGCGCGCAAGGCGCCGCGATCCGGTGCGGCACTTTCCAGGCGAAGGCCGCAGCATAGGCAACCGCGAAGATGCCATAGGACTGGAGGATGATCGGCACCGCGATTAGTGCGATGATCAACGGATTGGCGAGGATGACGCCGCCCTGGAAACCGAAGAGCAGCACGACCGTCGCGAGGAGGCCGATGACCGAGGCGGGTTTGATCCGTGCCATGAAGGTATCGACCGCCGCGAGGCCGCCGCTTGCGATCAGAAAACGGCGCGCGATGAAGCCGGCGATCAGCGGGATGACGACATACAGGCCGACCGAGAGCAGCAGCGTTTCCCAGGGCACGGAAATTTCCGCGACGCCGAGCAGAAGCGCGACGATCGGCGCGAAGGCGAACACCATCACGGCATCATTCACGCCCACTTGCGCCAGCGTGTAGGCCGGATCGCCCTTCGTCAGCTGCGACCAGACGAAGACCATCGCGGTGCACGGCGCCGCGCCGAGCAGGATCAGGCCGGCGATATAGGATTTGGCGTCATCGGCGGGGATGAGATCCGCGAAGACGTGTTCGAAGAACAGGACGCCGAGCAGGGCCATCGTGAACGGCTTGATCAGCCAGTTGACCACCAGCGTGATGATCAGACCCTTGGGTTTCGCGAAGGCGCCGCGCAGGCCCGCGAACTCGACGCCGATCATCATCGGCCAGACCATCGCCCAGATCAGGATCGCGACGGCAAAATTGACATTCGCGTATTCCAGCGCGGCCAGCGCGCTGAAGGCGGACGGGAACAGCTGGCCGAGTGCGAGACCGGCGGCCAGGGCGAGAGCGACCCAGACGGAGAGGTATTTTTCAAAAAGGCTCATGCGCGCAGCGGCCTGCGAGATCTGGATTTCGCCGGCGGGCAGCAGGCGGCGCGGGCAGCGGCTTCCTGCACGGGCTGGCAGATCTCGGGTCGGCCGCCGCAGCAGTCTTCCATCAGGTAGACGATCAGCTCACTGAGCGCATCGGGGCGCGCGGCGTAGCGGATCACCCTGCCCTCGCGGGCGCTGGAGAGGAGGCCCGCCTGCACGAGGATGGTGAGCTGGGCCGACAGCGTGTTCGGCGCGAGACCGACCGCGGCGGCGATCTCGCCGGCCGGGATGCCTTCCGGGCCCGCGCGGACGAGCAGGCGGAAAACCGCAAGCCGGCCCGGCTGGGCAAGGGCGGAGAGACGATCAATGGCAGCGCTTGATTCCATATTTCAACGAATGTCGAAATATCGCGCGGGCGTCAAGTGTGAGGCTGGCCCGGATTCTCCTGCTCCGCTCATCCCCGCGAAGGCGGGGATCGGGATTGGCAAGAGCCGGGCGAATTCCCCGCCTTCGCGGGGACGAGCGAACTGGAGGCCCTCTACTTGTTGATTTCGATCGAGACGAACTGGTCGAACCAGCCGCCGGTTTCACCGCGGCGCTTGACGCGGATGAGGATCGGCGTGTTGGGCGTCGCGAGCCCGGTTTTCACCTTGGCGAGCGCGTCGGTGACCGAGGAGACGGTGTTGAAGTTCACCTCGACGATGACGTCCGCGCGGCGCAGCTTGTTGTAGGCGCGCCCGCGCGGGCTGACGGCGGTGACGACGACGCCCGAGATATCCTTCGGGATACCGTAGCGGCGGCGCATGTCGTCATCGATGGGCGAAAGGTCCGCCCCCAGATCATTCGAATTGGCGGCGGTGTCCGGCGCCACTTTGGCGGTGCCTTCTTCCTCGTCCTTCAACTCCGTCAGCGTGACGCTGACTTCGCGGGTGCGGCCATCGCGGACGATGGAGAGCTTGACCGGTTTGCCGATGGCTTTTTCCGACAGGGTGCGCGTCATCTCGCGCACGCCGGTGACGGTTTTTCCGTCGATGGTGAGGATCAGGTCGCCCACTTCGAGCTTGGCCTTTTCGGCCGGGCTGTCGTCCGAAATGCGGGTGATGATGACGCCGGTGAGGCCCTTGGCACGGTAGGCCTTGATCAGGGCGGCGTCGGCATCCTGCACGTTGACGCCGAGCCAGGGGCGGCGCACGCGGCCTTCCTTGATCAGGGCCGCGCTGATGCGCTTGACGGTGTTCGACGGAACCGAGAAGCCGAGACCGATGGAGCCGCCGGATTGCGAGATGATGGCGGTGTTCACGCCGACAACCTGGCCGGCGAGATTGAACAGCGGGCCGCCGGAGTTGCCCTGGTTGATGGCCGCGTCGGTCTGGATGTAATTGTCCGAACGCCCCGTATTCAGGTCGCGGCCCGTGGCGGAGATGATGCCGGCCGAGACCGAGCCGCCAAAGCCGAGCGGATTGCCGATCGCGATGACCCAGTCACCGACTTCGGCCTTGTCGCTGTCAGCCAGTTCGACGAACGGGAGCGCCGTAGTCGAGGAGACTTTCAGGACGGCGATATCGGTATCGCGGTCACGCCCGACGAGCTTGGCCTGCAGCTCGCGGCCATTGGAAAAGGTGATGGTGATCGTGTCGGCTTTTTCGATCACGTGGTTGTTGGTGACGATGTAGCCATCCTTTGAGATGACGAAGCCGGAGCCGAGCGAGCCCTGGCGTTCAAAGCCGTCGCCGTCGCGGCCGAAGTAATCGTTGAAACGCTCGGCGGGCGAGCCTTCCGGGAAGGTCGGCATGCCGGAGGCGATGACCGTTTCGGTCGAGATGTTCACGACGGCCGGCATCAGGCGCTTGGACAGGTCGCGGAAGCTGGACGGGGTGGCCTTCATGTCGACGCCGGCGGCCGGTTTCGACAGGCTGCCCTGGGCGGCGGCAAGACCGCTGACCGGCGTGGCAAGAAGGATGAGCGCCAGGGCGGCGGCGTAGTTCATGGCGGCGTTTGCTCCGGTCAGCTTCGGACCTGTTCTGGCGTCCGATTGCTGCCTGACTATGGCGCTTTGGGGGCCACGCGCAACCGCCTCAAGCGGTGCGCACTGCAAGAGTGAGCATCACGCCTCCGATCCCGGCAACGATCAGACCGGCAACGATAAGCTCGCGCTGGGGCAGCGACGAAACGCGGGCAGCAAGATCGCGCATGAAGTCAGGCGCGAGGGCGCACAGGGCGCCCTCCACCAGAAGCCAGACACCGAACCCGGCGAGGAGGATGGTGAGCAGGCTCACCGATCCTTACCTAGCGGGGGCCGCCCGCCGCGCGGGCGCTGTCGAAGAACTGGTCACAGATGCCGAGCGATTGCGGGCCGACGATGACCTGGGTGCCTTCCTGGATCGAGGCTTCGCAGGCGATCAGGGCCCGCTGGAAGCGGAAGAATTCCGGGTCCTTGTTGTAGGCGGTCGCATAGGTTTCGGACGCCTTGGCATCGCCTTCACCGCGGATCTTCGAGGACTGTTCGCGGGCCTGGGCCTCGATGACGGTCTTCTCCCGTTCGGCCGTGGCGCGGATCAGGCGGGCCTTTTCCTCCCCTTCCGAGCGGATGCGCTGGGCTTCCTGCAGACGGGCCGTCCGCATCCGGTTGTAGACGCCTTCGGCGACTTCGTTCGGCAGGTCTGCCTGGCGGATACGCACGTCGATGATGTCGATCCCGTCCGAGGCGAGGCCGGCGTTCACGCCCTGGCGGATGCGGCCCATGAGCTGGGCGCGCTGGCCGGACACGATGACCGGCACCGGCACATCGCCGAGCACTTCGCGGATCGCGGAGGTGGTGATCCGGTTGAGCTGCGAGCGGGCCGCGTCTTCGGTGCGGAAGCGCTGGTAATAGCGCAGCGGGTCGTTGATCCGCCAGCGGACGAAGGCGTCCACCCGCAGGCGGCGCTGGTCAGCGGCCAGCACTTCGATGCCTTCGATGTCGAGGCCGAGGTTGCGCTTGTCGATGATCTCGACCTGCTGGATGATCGGCATCTTCATATGAAGGCCGGCTTCGTCCTTGCCGGGCTCGTTGATTAGCGCAATCGGCCGGCCCACCTGGAGCACGATGGCCTGCTGCGACTGGCGCACGATGTAGAAGACGTTAGAGGCGATGATCAGTCCGAGGACGGACAGGACCAGGATGAGCCATCCAAAAGCGCGCATTACTGGTCTCCTGTCGTCGCGGGTGTTGCCGGGCGGCGGGTGCGCTCAAGCGGCAGGTAGGGAACGGCGCCGGAATCCTGGTCGAGGATCATCTTGTCCGTGCGGCCAAGGACGCGCTCCATCGTTTCGAGGTACATGCGTTCGCGGGTGACCCGCGGCGCCTTGCGATACTCCTCGTAGATCTGGTCGAAGCGGGACGCTTCACCGCCGGCGTCTGCGATCACGCGGTCACGGTAGGCTTCGGCTTCCTGCAACAGGCGCTGCGCGGTACCGCGGGCCTGAGGCACGATCTCGTTGGCGAACTGGGCGGCCTGGTTGGTACGCGTTTCCGCATCCTGCTCGGCCACGTTCACGTCGTTGAAGGCCTCGATGACCTGCTGCGGCGGATCGGACTTGTCGATCTGGATCGACAGGATTTCGACACCGGTATTGTACTCGTTGAGCAGGGCCTGCGTCTGGGCGGATACAGCCTGCTGGACCGTGTCACGCTCGGTGGTGATGATGTTCTGAAGGCTGGTCTGGCCGACGACTTCGCGCATCACCGATTCGGCGACCTGTTCGACCGTCAGTGCGGGGTCCCGCACGTTGAGCAGGAAGTTCTCCGGGTTTGCGGTATCGACTTTCCAGAACACCGAGAACTGGATGTCGACGATGTTCTCGTCCTGCGTCAGCATCAGGCTTTCTTCCTCGGTGCCGCCGATCCGCGTCTCGATCCGGCGTTCGACCGGGATCAGCGTGTGGCTCTCGATCGGGGCCGGCAGGTGGAAGTGGAGGCCGGGGCCGAAATTGGTCTGCCATTTGCCGAAGCGGAACACGGCGGCCTGCTGGGTCGGGTCAACGATCACGATGCCCGTGGAAAGCCAGGACATCAGCACAACGCCGCCGATGACCATGAAGCCGAGCGGGCCGAGGTTTGGCATCTGCGCGCCGCCGCCCTTGCGGCGTCCGCCGCCCCCGCCGCCGCCGCGGCGCTGGCGAAAGCGCTCCTGCATCCGGCGCATCTGTTCTTCGAGGTCGGGCGAATCCTTGCTGCCGCCGCCCTTGTTGCCGCCACCTTGTCCGCTGTCCTTGCCGCCGCCCGGCCGGTTCCAGGGCGAACCGCCCTCACCACCGCCGGAGCCGCTGGGGCCGCCTGAACCGCCGCTGCCTGCGCCCCAGGGGCCAGAACCTTTAGATTTATCGTCCCAGGGCATTACGTCTCCTGAATTCTTCAAGTCGGGCCTATATAGGGTGTCTTCGGACGTGTGCACGTCGATTCACCCCGTTTAAGCGGGTAAAATGACGCAACTTCCTAACCAGAAGCTTGCAGTTTCGCTTAAAGCGCGAGTAGGCCGCACACAAAGATGTTTACAGGCCGGGCAACGGATCAATGTTTGGGTCAAGGCAAAAGACACGCGAGAAGCTCGCCGGCGCCATAAAAGAGGCGCTGGGCGGTGCAGACTGGCTGGAATCGGTGACCGTCGACGATGACGGCAAGGCGCTTCTGGTGATCCGCGCCGAGCCGGGTGCGGCAGATGTGGCAGAGCACCGCAGGATCGAAGCCGAAAATTATGCCGGGCGGATTCCCGGCATCACGGTGGTGCGTAGCGTCCTGACGGCGGAGAAGACCGCCGGGCATGCGCATGCCCATGCACCGGGCCGCACCCATGATCTTGGGCATTCCCATGCCCCCGCCTCGGCGCCGTCGCCTGTGGCGGGCCTGCGGCGGGTGACCAAGGGCGCGCGATTGTCCGACGAGGCGATGAACCAGGGCGCCCCGGCCCCGGCGCAGAGCCTTAAGCCGGTGCCGGGGATCGACCGCATCCTGGTGGTTGCCAGCGCCAAGGGCGGCGTCGGCAAGTCCACCGTCGCCGTGAACCTCGCCGCCGCGATGGCCAAGGCCGGCATGCGGGTCGGCCTTCTGGACGCTGACATCTATGGCCCGTCGATCCCGACGATGATGGGCACGGTGGACGCCGAGCCCGCGACCTCCACGAACAAGAAGCTCGTGCCGGTCGAAGCGCACGGCATGAAGACGTTGTCGATCGGGTACCTCTCCGATCCGGACTCGCCGATGATCTGGCGCGGGCCGATCGTGATGTCGGCGATCACCCAGCTGCTGAACGATGCCGAATGGGGCACGCCGGCCGAGCCGCTGGACATCCTGATCATCGACACGCCGCCGGGCACGGGCGACGCGCAGCTGGCGATTGCGCAGAAGGTGCCGGTAACGGCCGCGATCATCGTGACCACGCCGCAGGAAGTCGCGCTGGCAGATGTTCGGCGCGGGGCAGCGATGTTTTCCAAGACGCATGTGCCGGTGATCGGCCTGGTCGAGACAATGAGCTGGTTTGATGACCCGGCAGGCGTGCGCCATTACCTGATGGGCGAAGGCGGGGCGCGCCGGATGGGCGCAGCGCTGGGATTGCCTGTGCTGGGAGAGATTCCGATGCTCACCGCGATCCGCGAGGCGGGAGACGCCGGCGTGCCGGCCGCCCTCGGAAAAGGTCCGGCGGCGGACATTTTCATGGCTCTGGCCCGCTCCGCGGCGATTGCGCTGGACCAATTGGTGACCAGACCGGCCCCGGAAATCATTTTTGAGGACTGACCCGCCCTGATTCGACAGGGAATAAAGCTGGCTAAAAAAGATAAATACAATCAAGGGATTGCAAGTGTATCCCAAACGGTTCATCTGGGAGCCTAAGGACGCCCGCGTCCGCCTGCCGGAAAGGCTGTGCCATGTCTCTCGAGAAATCAGATACTTTTGAACCTGCCGAACCCGCGCCGGTCAGCGAGACCATCGCGCTCATCGAACAGAAGGAAACGCCGCGCAAACGCTATGCGGCGCCTTCCGCCCCGCGTGTGCTGCGCTGCATGCAGCCTTCCGTGAAGTCCTGAAGATGTTCGCATACGGACTGACCTCGCGGAGACCCTTCACCGCGTGCAATGTGGCCTGCCCTATACAAGCCTGACCGGCGAGCGGCTCGGGTGGAGCCTCCGGCGGCGCGCGCCCTCGGTACTGCTCGCAATCGCCTGCCTGCCCATCTGCGGCGGCCTGTTTGCCATGAACGCCTCCGCCCAGATGCCCGCCAATGCGGTGCAGAAGCCGTATGGTGGCGGCTGGACCTGCGACAAGGGCTTCCAGGAAGCGGGCAAGGACTGCGTGAAGGTCGGCGTGCCGGACAATGCCCACCTGACCGGCGCCGTTTATGGCGCGGGCTGGGAATGTAATTACGGGTTCGAGCGCACCGGCGAGGTCTGCGCGCCCGCGAAGGTTCCGGCGAACGCCTATCTCGACGGATCAGGCACGCGCTGGGAATGCGAGCGCGGCTATTTGCGCGCCGGCAGCCTATGCAACGCAGTCAAGGTGCCGAAAAACGGCTACCTCACCAATTCCAGCTATGGCGTCGGCTGGGCCTGCGAGCGCGGCTTCCGGCCGGACCGGGGCGTTTGCACACGGATTGTCCTGCCCGCAAATGCCTATCTGACGGACGCGGCGAGCGGCCCCGGATGGGCGTGCGACCGCGGTTACGCCGCCGGGGCAGGCGCCTGCGCGAAGATCAAGGTGCCGAAGTTTGCCCACCTCAATTCCTCCGGCGACGGATGGCAGTGCAACCGGCCCTACCGCCAGGTTGGCGGGGCGTGCTCCGCGCCTTAGGCAACAAAAACCGCCCCCTTCGGAATCAAAATCCGCAGACGTCTCAACGCGTTGTACCCCCCCGGTCAGAACTTGCGCCACATGCCTGCGTGCGGCGTTACACTCTGCCTCACACCCAGCCCCGTAGGCCGGATAGTGGCCAAAGACCGAAATCCGCTCGCCCAGAGAGCGGGAAAGAATCGATACGATGTGACAAAAAATGAGAATCAATGAGAAGGACTGAGACGAAATCGCCATCAGTCGTGCACGGAATGCAACGGCCTGATGCGGTCGCGAGAAGCAAACAGCCTGACTTGCGCCTACAGCAAAAGCGCCCCTGGAAAAACAAAACCCATCCCGATCAAGCCGTTGCAAAACGACGGGCCAGTCCTTCTGCAACACCTCCGCCCAAGGACTGGCACCCCGAAATCAGTTTTATCCCTGAAAACAGCTTCAGGCGTTGAAGTTCAGTTTCAGGCCCGCTTCGGGCCAGCGCGTCTTGATCAGCTGGCCCGTGCCGGAGGCGCAGATGTACGCGTCATGCATGTCCTTGCCGCCGAAGGCGATGTTGGTGACGAACGGGTCCGGCAGTTCGGTGAAACTGGAATGGCCGTCCGGACGGATCGTGGTGATGCCGCCCATGCCGCCGTTCTTCAGGATGGTGGCCACACAGATGTTCCCGGACGCAGCGACGGCGAGCGAGTCGAAATAGCACAGCTCCGTCTGGCCGGTGATGACGCGGCCGCGCAGGAAGGGCGGCTTGTGCGGCGTGAATTCGCCGGGGCCGGTGAGCGCGAAGCCCCAGAGGCGGGCGGTCATCGTGTCGGCGAAGTAGAGCGTGTGGCCATCGGGCGAGAGGCCGCAGCCGTTGGGCGAGATGTGGTGGTAGTCGACTTCCTTGATTAGGGAGCCATCCGGTTTGGCATAGTAGACGCCGCCATGGTCGCGGTTGCGGGAGAAGCCCTTGCCGAGATCGGTGAAATAGAAGCCGCCGGACTTGTCGAACACGATGTCGTTGGGCCCGCGCAACTTGTTGCCGTCCACCTCATCATAGAGACGCTCGACCTTGCCGGTGGAGAGGTCGATCCGCTCGATGCGGCCACCGGAATAGTCGGGCGGGCAGTTGCCGGGGATCGTGAGGCCGCCGACTTCGTGATACTCGAAGCCGCCATTGTTGCAGCAGTAGAGCGCGCCATCAGGCCCGATCGCGAGACCGTTGGGGCCGCCGCCGGGCGTCGCGATCACTTCGCGCTTGCCGTTCCACAGACGCGTGATGCAGCCGAGCTTGATCTCGACCAGGATGATCGAGCCATCCTGCATGACGACGGGGCCTTCAGGAAAGCCGAGGCCGGAGCCAACCACTTCGAAATCCATGTCTTCCTCCCGGATGATTTTCCGGAACGCTACGCCTGAGCTTGGGAGGCGTCCATCATTCCCGCCGGGTCAGGCGGGCGCGGTCACGCGGTCGAGAACCTTGATCGTGAAGCCATGATCATTGCCCTCCCCCGCCTCGAAGCGGGTGAGCCCGGATTCCGACCAGCTTGCGGTATCCAACGCCGGGAAGAACACGTCGCCTTCAGGGGCGGCATCGACTTCAGTGAGGTAGATCCGGTCAGCCAGCGGCAGGGCGAGCTCGTAGATGGCAGCGCCGCCGATGATGAACACTTCCGTCTGCCCTGCACGCAGGGCCATCGCCTTGGCGGCGTTGATGGCCGGCGAGACGCTCGAATAGACGCGCGCTTCGGCCGCGTCATAGTTCCAATCGCGGCTGATCACGATGTTGGGGCGGCCCGGCAACGGGCGCTTGGGCAGGCTTTCCCAGGTCTTGCGGCCCATGATGACGGGCGCGCCCATCGTGGTGCGCTTGAAATGGGCCAGATCGTCCTTCAGTCGCCAGGGCAATTGCCCTGAGCTGCCGATCACTCTATTTCGGCCTTGTGCGACGATAAGGCTGAGCCGGATGGGTTCTATCATGGGCGTGGTTCCGGGCGGCCTGGGGATGGGTGCAGCATGCGCCATCCCCGGCGCCGTTAACTATAGTAATAAGAAGTGGGGGGTCATGCGCCGGGCCGCTACCCCGGTGCAACCCGCAATGACAGCCGGGGGTACATTTGCCGCATGCGGAGGGGCGCCTCATGAGTTTTGACGTTGCGTCTGTCCTGACGAACGGTCAGCCCGGACTGCTGGGACCGGCGCTGGTCGCGCTGGGGCTCACATTTGCGGCCATCTGGTTCCTGCAAGGACGGGCCTGGGCACTGTTCTATGTGGTGCTGATTCCGTTCCTGAACTGGAGCTTTGGAATCATTCCGGAATTCGGCGTGGTGGCCGCCGGCGAGAACGCGCTGTTCCCGCAGGGCGTGTCGCTGCATCCGATGACGATGGTCACCGGCATGGTGTTCGTGATCCGGGATTTCGTGCAGCGCGAGATGGGGCACCGCGTGCTGATCCTGATGGCGATCGCGGTCGCCTGGTCGTTCTTCTACGCCTGGCCGGTGATCGCGCTGGCAAGCGGGATTGCGTTCGCGATTTCGGAAGGCGTCGACTGGCTGCTGTTCACCTTCACTAAGTACCGCCTGTCGACACGCATCCTCCTGTCCAGCGCGCTGGCGGCGCCGGTCGACACGACGGTGTTCCTGTACGGCGCCGACCTCGCCAAGCAGATGGAACTGGGCCTCGAGCCCGGCAACTCGCTGCACATCTGGAACTGGATCGTCTTCGTGATCGGCAAGATGGTGGGCGCCGTTATCGTCTCGGCGATCATCCGGCGGCGCGAGGATGCCGGCCTGACCAACCCGCACGAGGCTTAGTTTCAGATTGCTCGCGGCCGTTTCCGCGTCTGCGACGCGGAGCCGCTGCGCCTTCGCGTTGCTCGTGGGGCGCCCGGCCTTGATCTCAGTTTTGACCCGCGCTCAATTGGTCGTCATCCCGGGATTTGCGCTGCAAATGCCCGTGACCCAGACGTTCTTCCGCTCGCGGACGCTAGCGCACTGGGTCCCGGACAAACTGCGGCCGGGACCCGTGACCCGCGTTACTCCGTCTCCAGCACTTTCTGCTTGAACAGCAGGCCGGCGAGGGCCGCGCCGATCAGCGGGGCGATCAGGAACAGCCAGAGCTGCGAGATCGCCGTGCCGCCAACAATGACAGCAGGACCGAAGCTGCGGGCCGGGTTCACCGAGACGCCGGTAACCTGGATGCCGACGATGTGGATGACCGTGAGCGTCAGGCCGATGGCAAGACCTGCGAACATGCCAGGGGCGGACTTCTGCGTGCTGCCGAGAATGACGACCAGGAACAGGAAGGTCGCGACGACCTCGAACACGAGGGCCGAGGCGAGATTGTATTCGCCGAGATAGCCGGCGCCCCATCCGTTTTGGCCGAGGCCGTTGGCGGCCAGGTCATAGCCGGTCTTGCCGGTGGCGATGAGGTAGAGGACGCCGGCGCCGAGCAGGGCGCCGATGAACTGGGCGGCCCAGTATTGCAGCATGGTGTTCATCGGCATCCGGCCCGCCACGAAGGCGCCGAAGCTGACGGCCGGGTTCACATGGCAGCCGGAGATGGGGCCGATGCCGTAGGCCATGGCCACGATGGCGAGGCCGAAGGCGAAGGAGATGCCAAGCTGGCCGACTTCGCCGCCGGCGAGCACGGCAGAGCCGCATCCCAGCAGCACAAGGGTGAAGGTGCCGACGAGTTCGGCGATAAAGACTTTCATTGGGTGCCTCCAAAAAACCGGCCGTGTCAGATCGGTTGCCCCCCCACGGCACTGCGCACAACCATGGCGATTTTCGCGTCCCGCGGCAAGCAGCAGGACCGTACTTGCCTTCGGACGCTGATGCGGCAACACAAGGCGTCTCAGGACACATCCAACCGGTGGAGACTAAAGGGATGACACATGCGCTGACCTTCGCGCTGGCTGCCCTCGCGGCGGCGCTTCTGACAGGCTGCGGGACACTGTCCAAGGATGATGGCGGTCGCGCGGCGCCGCCCAAGACCGACGCGCCGAAGACGCAGCCGCCGGCAGGGCCTGCGGCGCCCGCGTTCGAGCCGATAATCGTGTCCCTGCCCTTCCGGGTCGATTTATCGTTCAGCGAGGGCGCACTCGCCAAGCTGCGCGAGACGAATGCCGACATGGGTGTGGCGGCAGATTATTACGGCGCGCCGAAGGATCCCGGCATGGAGGGACTCGATCCCGACCTGGGCGTCTGGCTCGGCGGCGAGATGGAGACGATTGATGCGGGCAACCGGTCCCTGACGCTGAAAGGGCAGTTTGATGCGGCGCGGGTGGCCCGCGAGGTGTCCGGCGACGCGCGGGTCAAGGTGATGGCCTTCCCGGTGCGCGCCTATGCGGCAGAAGCGACCGTGACGTGCACGGAGTTTGACGAATACCTGTCGATCGCGGTCGAGACAGGCGGTACTGTCATCTGCACGCTCGTGGGGGAGTAAGCCGGGCGATCAGACCGCCACGGCGGCCTTGATGTGCGGATGCGGATTGTAGTTGTCGATCCGGAAATCCTCATAGGTCCAGCTGAAGAGGTCCGTCTTTTCCGGGTTCATCCAGAGTTCCGGCAGATCGCGCGGTTCACGCGTCAGCTGCAGCTCGGCCTGCTCGAGATGGTTAAGGTAGAGGTGCGTGTCGCCGAAGGTGTGCACGAACTCGCCGACGCGCAGGCCGGTGGCGCGCGCCATCATGTGGGTGAGCAGGGCGTAGGACGCAATATTGAACGGCACGCCGAGGAAGACATCCGCTGAGCGCTGGTAGAGCTGGCAGTTCAGCCGGCCGTTAATCACGTTGAACTGGAAAAGGCAGTGACAGGGCGGCAGGGCCATGTCGTTCACGTCGGCCGGGTTCCAGGCCGAGACGATCAGGCGGCGGGAATTCGGATTGGTGCGGATCTCGTCCAGCACCCACTGGATCTGGTCGATCGTGCGCCCGTCCGGGGCCGCCCAGCTGCGCCATTGCTTGCCATAGACGGGACCGAGATCGCCGTTGGCGTCTGCCCAGTCATCCCAGATGGAGACGCCGTTTTCCTTCAGCCATGCAATATTTGTTTCGCCGCGAAGGAACCAAAGCAGCTCGATGATGATAGAGCGTACGTGAAGACGTTTCGTCGTCAGCAGCGGAAAACCTTTTTCGAGGTCAAACCGCATCTGGCGCCCGAACACGCCGCGCGTACCAACGCCGGTTCGGTCACCCCGGTCGTGGCCGTTCTGCAGTATGTCCTGCAGGAGAGCGTGATATTGCTGCATGCTGGTTCCTCACGAATCGGGAAATTATAGGTTAACCAGACCCTACCGCGCCAGTAACAATTGCGCCGTTCCCGGAAACCGTCCTTCAAGCCCGATCTGCCATAAAAGGCCTGAGTATTGCGCGGGAATCCGCCAAGAGGACGCTGGGCTATGGATACCAAGATCGAAGTTGCACGCCGGATGCGCGGATTTTTCCGCAGCGACAAAGGCAACGTGGCCATGCTTTTCGCATTGGCCTGTCTCGCCATCTTCCCGCTGGTCGGTTTCGCCATCGACCTGTCACGGGTGATGGTCGAGAAGCACAAGCTTCAGATGGCCACCGACGCAGCCGCGCTGGCCGCCGCGCACGATGCGTTCATGGACGCTGAAGACCGCCTGGAAGTTGTCGAGGCGCACCTCAATCACCTTGAACAGGATATCGGCCGCGAGATCGAATACGAATTCTCACAGGACGAAGAGGGCCGGATTTCGTTGATCACTCGTATCCAGGTCAACACGACGATTGCGCAGATCATGGGCCGGGAGACGGTTGGCGTGACGGTGCGCTCCGACGCGGTCGAAGGCGGCGCCGATATCGAAGTCGCGATGATCCTCGACATCACGGGCTCGATGGGCGGCAACCGCATCACGGCGCTGCGGGAGGCCGCCGAGGACCTCGTCGACATCGTGGTCAAGGACGAACAGGAACCCTACTATTCCAAAGTCTCGATGGTGCCTTACTCGGTTGCCGTGAACGTTGGCGATTATGCTGAAGATGTTCGTGGCAGCATTATTCCCGGCCGGAACATAACGGCTGCGTCCTGGCAAGTTGGCGCGCAGAGAAACATCACGGGTATCACGCGGGCCAACCCGGCCGTCATCACGTCCAATGGCCATGGCTTCAGCGATGGAGACCGGGTCTGGATCAGCGGCGTCAACGGCATGACCCAGATCAACAACCGGGTTGCCACAGTTGCCAGCGCCAACGCCAACACGTTCCGTCTCACGGGCGTCAACAGCAGCGGATGGTCGAACTACACCAATGGTGGCATCATCCGCCGGTGCCTCAACAACAACTGCGAAGTGCAAGTGACGGCCGAAGACCATGGCCTGTCCGATGACGACCATGTCTGGATTACCGGCGTCAACGGCATGACCCAGATCAACCGTACGACACATGCGACATGGGTTGTCGACGATGTCACGGACGACACGTTTGACCTCGTGGGATCGGTCGGGCCCAGCTATGGCGCCTACACCAACGGTGGCACGTCTTTCTGCACGGTCACCGGCTGCGAGTACTACCGTTTCAACAACGCCAGCAATGGCGCGCAGCGCCTGCACCGGATCAGCACCTGCGCGACAGAACGGACCGGAGATGAAGCGTATACGGACGTGTCCGCCGAAGATGATCCGGTGGGATATGGCTACCTGTCGACCAACAACCCCTGTCCGACCAACCAGATCGTCCCGTTGACCGACGACAAGGACGTGCTTCACGATGCGATTGATGATCTCGTGATCGGTGGCTCGACTGCAGCCCACCTTGGCGCGGCCTGGGGCTTCTACACCCTGTCACCCGATTTCGGCACCATCTTCCCGGAAGACAGCCTGCCCGCCACGTTTGGACGACCGAAACTCTACAAGTTTGCCGTGTTCATGACCGATGGCGATTTCAACTCGTCCTTCTGCCGGAGCGTCTTGTCGAGGACTTCAACAGCCGGCTCAGGCTCGACGGCAGACCAGATCAACTGCAACTCGGAGAATGGCACATCTTTCGCGCAGGCTGCAGAATACTGCACCGCGATGAAGGAAGCAGGGATCAAGATCTACACCGTGGGCTTCGAAGTCGGAAACCTGCAGGCCGCGCGCGATGCGCTCACGGCCTGCGCGACGAGCCCGCAATTTGCCTACTTCGCTTCAGGCTCAGCTGAACTGGTTGCCGTCTTCCAGACCATCGGCCGGGACATCAACGAAGTCCGCCTCGTCAAGTAAACCGGTTCGAATACGGCGTCAGAAGGCCCGTCATGAACACGAGACCCAGCCCTGCCCTCACCAGCTTTGGCGCGGCCGAAGGCGCCAACGTCGCCATGCTGTCGGCCTTCGTGATCCCCGTGCTCCTAGCCCTGGCGGGCGTGTCGATCGACACGCAGAATACATTGCGGCAGAAGCTGAAGGTCCAGGCCTCGCTGGATTCCGCAGTCCTGGCCGGCGCGTTGCAGCGCCAGCGAGGCATGAACGAAGACACCGTCCGCGCGGATGTGCAGCAGTATGCCGCCTCGATGTTCAACGAGCAGGGCGGCGGTCTCACCTGCGCGCCGGTGACGGTGTCCTTCAATGCCGAGAACCAGGACATTGCCGGCTCGGTACGCTGCGAGCAGCCGACCTTCCTGACACAGATCCTCGGTCATGACGAAATGGCGTTCAACGTGGCTGCCACCTCGACTTACGGGATCGGCGTCGTGGACGTCGCCTTCGTGTTCGACGTGTCGGGATCGATGAACAGCGCGGGCCGCCTCGACCAGCTGAAGACCGCGGCAAGCGCCGCGTTTGACGAACTTTTGCCGGATGACCGGGAACGCGACGGTTCCGTGCGTATTGCAGTGACGAGCTACAATCATTCCCTCAATGCGGGCCCCTATATCGACGCCGTGACGGACGACCAGACGCTGGCAGCAGACGGCTCGAACGCGGCGGCGCAGTCGAACTATAATGCGTACAATGACGAGCGCATGATCGACCAGGCAACGGGCAAGCGCTTCTTCTTCTACCAGCGCGGCACGTGTACGAGCGGCGGAAGCTGCGGACGCAGCTCCAGCTATACCTGGAACACGCGGCGCGCGTATTTCGAGGATACCGGACTGTCGGGCAGCTGCGTCTACGAGCGCAACGGCACCTATGCCGCCTCGGACGCCGTACCGACCTCCGGACGCTGGCTCGGCGCGGGCAATCCGCGCTGGAACTTCTCTGCAAGCTCGACCAGCAAGTATGATGGCTGGCGGGATGTGGAGATCAACGGCGCGCGCGGCTACAATGTCGGCGCGTATCAAGGCCGCCACGGCACATGCCAGCCCTCGGGGCCGGTGCCGCTGACCGAAGACAAGGACGCGCTCAAGGACCACGTCAACGGCCTGATCGCCGAGGGCGGTACGGCCGGCCATCTCGGCATCGCCTGGGGCTGGTATCTCCTGTCCCCCAACTGGTCCGGCATCTGGCCGGAGGAGTCGCGCCCGCGAGACTACGGCGCAACGCGCACCTCGAAATTCCTCATCCTGATGACCGACGGCGAATTCAACATCCAGCACCCGACGGCGACACGCAGTTCGTTCCAGCAATCGATGGACCTGTGTGACCAGATGAAGACGCTGCCGAGCAATATCCAGATTTTCACCATCGGCTTCCAGGTGCCCTCGGGCGTGGAGAAGACCGGCGATGGCCGCACCATCCTCGAGTATTGCGCCACGTCGGCCGGCCATGCCTTCAGCGCCGACAACGGGGCCGAACTCGTCGAAGTCTACCAGACGATTGCCCGCTCGATCTCCGACCTTCGCCTGAAACACTGAGCCCATACTGAGGCCGGGCGCTTGCCGGGAGCGGCCCCGGCTGGCTATGGCTGTCGCCGATGCTTGCCTGGATCCCCAACGCCCTGACGGTTTCGCGCTGCGTGTTCGCCGTGCTTGTGCTGTATGGCGCACTGAACGCGGCGGCCTCGGGTGAGGCGTTCAAGCTGGCGAGCGGCGACGAGGCCCTGCGCCACGCGACACTGCAGCAGCTCTGGCACCAGTTTGCGCTGCTCTCCTTCATTTCCGGCGCGCTGACCGATTTCCTCGACGGCTGGGCGGCGCGCCAGTTCAAGGCCGAGAGCCGGTTCGGCGTCTGGCTGGACCCGATTGCCGACAAGCTGCTGGTCGGGCTCGCCCTGCTCGGCCTCGCGATGACACTGAAGACCTGGCTGATTTATGTTCCGGCGGCGATGATCATTGCGCGCGATGTGTTCATGACCTGGCTGCGCACCCGGCCGGAGGCGAGCGGCGTGGTGGCCCCGAGCGACCTCGCGAAGCTGAAGACCGGCATCGAGATGGCGGCGATCGCGGGCCTGATGCTGCCCTACAGTCTCGCCCCGGCCACCGTGCAGCAGGCGGTGACGGGGTCAAGCGTCGTGGCGGTGGTGGCCGCCAGCGCTCTGGTGCTGCTGCTTTGGACGGCGGCGGCCCTGTCCCTGTTCACGGCGGCGCAATACGTGCGGGCGATCCGGGCGGCCTGAAACAGAAACGCCGGCTCCCCGGGTAGAGGAAGCCGAAACTGGGTCGCAGGCGCCAGGGGCGACGCAACCTGCCAGAACCCAAAGCGCACCGCGCCGCAAATCGTAAAGCCCGTATACGGAAAATTTGATGGGCGCCGCTGCACGGGCCAAGTGCTGCCCGATGAAAGCCATGTTTGGCTTCAAATCCTGCATACATGAGATACCCGGCTGCACCTCGACCCAGTCTCGCTGCGCTGCTGCTGGCCGCGCTGGCCTTTCTTTGTCTGCCTGCGCTGCTGGCTTTTGCCGAGGCCGGCACGCCGCCCTCCTCCCGCCGGTCCGACGCTGCCTATACGGCGCAGAAGCCTCAGCTTGAGCGCGACTTGGCGGCGGCGGGGCTGGCCCTCGGCAGCCCGGTCTACGTGCGGATCACCAAGCAACCCGCCGAGCTGACCGCCTATGTCGCGGATGCGGACGGCGCCTTCAGGGCCTTCCGCAGCTGGCCGGTCTGCTCCGTGTCCGGAGGGCTTGGTCCGAAGATTCGCGAAGGTGACGGCCAGGCGCCGGAAGGCTTCTACAAGGTGGCGCCCGCGCAGATGAACCCGGCCTCCAGCTATCACCTGTCGTTCAATCTCGGCTATCCGAACGCCTTTGACCGCGCCAACGGCCGCACCGGAAGCTTCCTGATGGTGCATGGCTCATGTGTGTCGATCGGCTGCTTTGCAATGACCGACCCGGTGATCGAAGAAATCTGGACGCTGATGCAGGCCGCCTTCGAGGGCGGGCAGAAAGCGGTGGACGTGCACGTGTTTCCCTTCGCGATGACCGAGGAGAATCTGGCCGCGCAATGGGGCAGTGCGCACCTGCCCTTCTGGACCAGCCTGGCGCCGGCCTGGATCCAGTTCGAGGAGACCGCGCGCGTGCCGAAGGTGAAGGTCTCCGGCAAAGCCTATCAGGTTCTCGGTGCCCACCAGGGTGAGACCGGCGCGCCGCGATAGAGTTCTTCAAGACGGCGCAGGTTGCCGGCGGTGATGCCGTCCGGCGGCGCGTGCGGGTCGACCCAGGCGGTTTCGGCAATCTCGCCCGTGCTGGTGGCGCTCACCTGTTCCCAGCTGCCCCAAGGCACGTGGTAGAGCAGGACATGGTCGTTCCGGAAGTTGTGATGGTTCGAATAGAAGCCGAAGACTTTCGGCTCGGCCGTGAGCTGGATGCCGCCTTCCTCGACGAGTTCACGGCGCAAGGCCTCGAGCGCGGGTTCGCCGCGCTCGACTCCGCCACCGGGCATGTACCAGCCGGGCGTGTAGGTGTGGCGGACCATGAAGACATGGCCGTCCGCATTCTCCACCGCCGCGCGCACGCCGAGCGTGACGGGGCGACTGATGCGGAACCATGTCTGGAAGGCAAGCGTGCGCAGCGTAGGCATGCGGGGATTATCCGTGGACGAATTGATCGGCGGTGAAGCCCTGGAAGAACAGCGCGGCGGTGAGGTCTGTATGCCGGATCGACGCGGCCGCTTCGGCAGCAACCACCGGTTTGGCGTGATAGGCAATGCCGAGACCGGCGGCCTTAATCATGTCGAGGTCGTTTGCCCCGTCACCGAGCGCGATCGCGTCTTGCGCCCCTGCTCCGAGGGCAGCGGCGGCCTCCAGCAATGCGGTGCGCTTGGCGGCGCGTCCGAGGATCGGCTGGCCGACTTCGCCGGTCAGCGCGGCGCCGTCATCAATCAGCGTGTTGCCTTGATGCGAGGCGAAACCGGCGAGCTGCGCCACGCGGGAGGTGAAGAAGGTGAAGCCGCCGGAGACGAGCAGGGTCTCAGCGCCGTGGGCCTTCATCGTGGCGATCAATGTGCGCGCGCCGGGGTTCAGCGTGATCCGCTCGCGCAAGGTTCGGTCGAGTTCGCCGAGCGGCAGGCCGCGCAGCATCGCGACGCGGGACGTCAGGGCCGCTTCAAAGTCCAGCTCGCCGCGCATTGCGCGTTCGGTGATTTCGGAAATCTGAGGCTTCAGGCCGACGGCGTCGGCAAGCTCGTCGATACACTCCTGCCCGATGATGGTGGAATCCATGTCGGAGATCAGCAGGCGCTTCTTGCCGAAAACATGTGCGGGCATGACGGCGGCGTCGATCTCGGCATGCAGCTCGATCATCGCGCGCACCTTGGCGGCGGTTTCGGGGCTGCTTTCAAAGGGGGCGTAGCCCGCGTTCAGCGGTCCGCCGGAGGCGAGCGGCACCCAGCCTGTGGGCGAGGCGCCGGCCATGACGATGGCGCCCGCGGTCATCGCCTCGAGGTCGGTCTCATGCTTTCGGGAAACGGAAACCGCGATCCACTGGTTGGGCCTGTCAGGGGGCAAGGGCGCAGCACTCCGGAGAACTGTCTGTCTCTAGGTGCCTTTCCTCGCGGCGGGCAAGACCTTAGGTGTGGGGAATGCATCCTGCGATCCTCATCCACGGTCCCACGGCCAGCGGCAAGTCCGCCCTCGCCATCGAAGTCGCCCGGCGGCTGGGCGGCGAGGTGATCAATGCCGATTCCATGCAGGTCTATAGCGATGTCCAGGTGATCTCGGCCCGGCCGACCGAAGAGGACATGGCCGGCGTGCCGCACCACCTGTTCGGCTATGTCGATCCCGGCGCGCGTTATTCCACCGGCGAATGGCTGGAAGCCGCCCGGAGCGTTATCAAGAAGTTGCAGCGGCAGAACAAGCGGGCGGTGTTCGTCGGCGGCACCGGGCTTTACCTGCTGGCGCTGACCCAGGGCCTGTCCGACATCCCGCCCGTGCCCGACGAAATCCGCGCCGAGGTGCGCACGATCAGCGAAGCGGACGGCGCCGAGGGCCTGCGGGCGCGGCTGATGCCGCATGATCCGGAACTCGCCGAACGCCTTGGCACCGGAGACAAGCAGCGTCTCGCGCGGGCCTATGAAGTCTGGCTCGCGACGGGCCGGTCGCTGACGGACTTCCAGACCGAGCGCCAGCCGCCCGTCCTGCAGCCGGGCGAATGGACGGGCTTTGCCCTGACCCCGCCCCGCGCCGCGCTCTACAAGAAGATCGACCGCCGGTTCGAAGGCATGCTGATGCAGGGCGCCATGAACGAGGCCCGGGCGCTGGTGGCCCGGGGGCTGGACCCCGAACTGCCGGTGATGAAGGCCTGCGGCATGCCCTGGCTGACGGCTTTTGCCCGGGGCGAGCTCAGCCCGGAGGAAGCCGCCGAAAATGCAAAGCGCGACACGCGCCGCTATGCGAAAAGGCAGTTCACCTGGATCGGACGCCAGTTTCCGTTCTGGACGCGCATACCTTCCCCGGAGATGGGGGACCGTTTGAGGGTCATTTTTGCCCTTTACAGGGAGATTGACACCGCCCAAGCGGAAGATTATGCCTGAGCACACTAATTCGAGGAAACGCCCCTTGCGCAAAATGACCGTAGTAAAGCTTCGGCGCCCGTAGCTGCCTGTCCAGACAGGTAGTTGCGGGTGCGCACAGAAAAGGGCTTCCTCTCGGAGGCCCTTTTTTGTTTGGCCGATGCCCCGAACCTTCCCCCAAACCCTCCCGACCCCCGAGCTCGCACCATGACCACCAGGACCAAGGCAAAACCTGCCGCCGAAACCGCCGCCCCCCGGATGATGACCGGCGCGCAGATCGTCGTCGAAGCGCTGCGGGAACAGGGCGTGTCGGTGATGTTTGGCTATCCTGGCGGGGCGGTGCTGCCGATCTATGACGCGCTCTACGGGCAGGACGCGATCCGGCACATCCTCGTGCGGCACGAACAGGGCGCCGGGCATGCCGCCGAAGGCTATGCCCGCTCGACCGGCAAGTGCGGCGTGGCGCTGGTCACCTCCGGCCCCGGCGCGACCAACATGGTCACGCCGATCACCGACGCGCTGATGGACTCGATCCCGATGGTGGTGATCACCGGACAGGTGCCGACGCACCTGATCGGCACCGACGCGTTCCAGGAATGCGACACGACCGGCATCACCCGCAGCTGCGCCAAACACAATTACCTCGTGACCGACGTCACCCAGCTCGCGCGGATCATGCACGAGGCGTTCTACGTCGCGACCTCGGGCCGCCCCGGTCCGGTGGTCGTCGACATCCCGAAGGACATCCAGTTCGCGACCGGGCCCTATGTCGGCAAGGAGGGCATCACCAAGCCAACCTATGTGCCCCAGCGCATCCCGAAGACGGACGCCATCAAGGCCGCGGCCGACCTGATGACCAAGGCCTGGCGGCCGATCTTCTACACCGGAGGCGGCGTCATCAATTCTGGGCCGCGAGCATCGGAGAAGCTGCGCGAGTTGCAGGAGCTGACCGGCTTCCCGGTGACCTCGACCCTGATGGGCCTCGGCGCCTTCCCGGCCTCGCACCCGGACTGGCTGGGCATGCTCGGCATGCATGGCAGTTTCGAAGCCAACAATGCCATGCACGACTGCGACCTGATGATCTGCGTCGGCGCCCGCTTCGATGACCGGGTGACCGGCCGTATCGATGCCTTCTCGCCCAAGTCCAAGAAGATCCATATTGATATCGACGCCTCCTCGATCAACAAGATCGTGCGCGTGGACGTGCCGGTGGTCGCCGATTGCGCCGAGGCGCTGGACGCGCTGATCACCGAGATCAAGGCGCTGAAGCGCAAGATGCCGGACCTCACGCCCTGGCGCGACCAGATCGACACCTGGCGCGCGCGGCGCTGCTTCACCTACGCAAACTCGGCCGAGGTGATCAAACCGCAATACGCCGTCGAGCGGCTCTACGCGCTGACCAAGGACCGCAAGACCTACATCACGACCGAAGTCGGCCAGCACCAGATGTGGGCGGCGCAGTTCTATCATTTCGAAGAACCGAACCGCTGGATGACCTCCGGCGGCCTCGGCACCATGGGCTACGGCCTGCCGGCCGCCGTCGGCGTCCAGGCGGCGCATCCGGAGGCGCTGGTCATCGACATCGCCGGCGAGGCCTCGATCCAGATGATGATGCAGGAGCTCTCGACGGCGGTCCAGCACAAGCTGCCGGTGAAGGTGTTCATCCTCAACAATGAATGGATGGGCATGGTGCGCCAGTGGCAGGAATTGCTGCACGGCGAGCGCTATTCGCATTCCTATTCCGAAAGCCTGCCGGACTTCGTGATGCTCGCCAAGGCGCTCGGCGGCCACGGTATCCGCTGCGACAAGCCGGACGAGCTGGACGCCAAGATCCTTGAAATGATTGACCATCCCGGCCCGGTATTGTTCGATTGCCGCGTCGAGCGGGCGGAGAACTGCCTGCCGATGATCCCGTCGGGCTCTGCGCACAACCAGATGATTCTCGGCGAGATAACAGGTAACGAAGTCGGAGAAGCGGGCCGCAAGCTCGTCTAGCACAAAAAGGTCCGGGAACCGGGCGCGTGGGGGCAATAATGGACGTGGCAGGCCTGTTGCAGTTCAGCCAGACTTACCTTGAAGTCTTCGTCGGCGTGGGCTCGGCCCTCATCGCGGTGATCAGTGCGCTGGTCGCGCGCGGCGAGACCAAGCGCCAGCGCAGGCTGCAGACGGCGAGCCTTCGCCAGAGCATCGACGCCGCAAGCCTCGACTGGGGCAATGCCGCGATCGACACGATGGCGCGCTGCGCGATGTTCGCCCGCACCCGCCACATGCAGGCCAATGAAGGCGGCTTCCAGGCCACCAAGGCGAACCTTCTGGTGGGGCTATCGACGCTCGTGGACCGGGGCCGGCTGTTCTTTCCGAACCTCAACCCCGACAAGAAGGGCGCCGAGAAGGAAGGCGCCTATCGCGGCCACCGCCCGCCGATCCTGGACGCCCTGATGTGGACCTATCACGAACTGGAAGCGCTGACCCGCGAAGGTGGCCCCGCCGCCGACGACAGCGCGGCTTATATCGACGAGTGCCGCCGGCTTCTGGTGTCCGAGCTGCAGGCCTATCTCGATCCGCGCCGCAAGGACGAGATCGTCGAGCGCTATGACGACCAGGATGATGATGACCGCGGCGATGCCATTGCGAAGTCGAAGGCCCTGCGCGCAAAACTCGAAACCCGCCGTCCGGATTTCAAGTTCGGCGCTGACGCCGCACAACCCACGAGGCTGCAATGACCGACGCACCCAAGCCCCTGGGCGGTAACGGCAACGGGCCGAAATCGGCCTATTTCCTGTCGCATGCCGATCAGGAGATCGAGCGGCGCACGCTCGCCGTTCTGGTCGACAACGAGCCGGGCGTGCTCGCGCGTGTCGTCGGCCTGTTCTCCGGGCGCGGCTACAACATCGATTCCCTGACGGTCGCCGAAGTCGATTCCAGCCAACACCGCTCGCGCATCACCATCGTCACGCAAGGCACAGCGCACATCCTCGAGCAGATCGAGGCGCAGCTGCTGCGCATCGTGCCGGTCGCCGAAGTCATCGACATCACCAATTCCAAGACCGGTATCGAGCGGGAACTGGCGCTCGTGAAAGTCGCCGGCACCGGGGAAAAACGCGTCGAGGCGCTCAGGATCGCTGAGATTTTCCGCGCGCATGTGATAGACACCACCAACGAGAGCTTCATTTTCGAGGTCACAGGGGCTTCCGAAAAGCTGACGCAGTTTGTCGACCTGATGCGCCCGCTGGGCCTGGTCGAAGTCAGCCGGACCGGTGTCCTGTCGATCAAACGCGGGAAGGAGAAAGGATGAAACCCTTTTCCTGGTGCGCCGCACTGGTGGGCCTTGCAGTCTTGGCGGCGCCGCTTGCGGCGGCGGCGCAAGACGGCGGGTGCAACCCTGCCCTGTCGAATGCTGCCTATGCCGCCGACGCCGGCCCCGACGCCGCGAAGATGCGCTGCGACCTCGAGCGCGCTTCGGCTATCCGTGACCGGGCCGTCTCGCTTTACGGCGCACGCGCAAATTCGCTGGTCGAGATCATCGACACCGCGTCGCCGAGCGGCGCGGCCTATGTCTACGATGTCCTCGCGGACGGGCCGAAGCTACGCCTTGAGGCCCGCTCGGTGCCAGAGGGCCGCGGGCCGCGCTGCCGTTTGCTGGCCACCCTGCCCGATGATACCGCCAATGCGTTGAGCGTGTTGCTGACCCAGTCTGCCGCGCCCGATGTGCCGGACTATGGCCCGCGCGAAGACGTGACGCTCAATCCCGATGGCTCGCGCACCGTGCGGCTCGTGATCGACAGCCACGACATCATCACCCGCGCCGATACCGAAAACGGCCCCCGCAATTTTTCCCGCCATGCCGGATCCGACGATCCGGTGAGCCGGCTCAACAATCTCGTCATCGGCATTGCCAATGTCAGCCCCGGCTGGGTTTGCAACGCCTCTTCCTGACGGATCCCTTCCAACGCCATCCCCCCTTACCCCTTAGCGGAGCTTCCGAACGCACATGAAAATCTACTACGAACAAGACGCCGACATCTCGCTGATCCAGAAGAAGAAGGTCGCGGTCGTCGGCTATGGCAGCCAGGGCCATGCCCATGCGCTGAACCTGCGCGACTCGGGCGTGAAGAACATCAAGGTTGCGCTGCAGGAAGGCTCCGCCAGCCGCAAGAAATGCGAAGCCGAGAAGCTGGAAGTCGTCACCCCGGCCGAAGCCGCAAAATGGGCTGACGTGCTGATGATCCTCGTGCCGGACGAGAAGCAGGCCGTGATGTTCGCGAACGAGATCGAGCCGCACCTGCGCGCCGGCCAGCACATCATGTTCGGCCACGGCTTCAACATCCATTACAACCTCATCCGTCCCCGGAAGGATATCGACGTGTCGCTTTCGGCGCCGAAGGGCCCCGGCCATACGCTGCGCGCGCAGTACCAGATGGGCTTCGGCCTGCCGGGCCTGATCGCCATCCACCAGGACGCGACCGGTTCTGCCCAGGCGGTTGCCCTGTCCTACTCCAAAGCCATCGGCAACACCCGCGCCGGCGTCATCGAAACCTCGTTCCGCGAAGAGACCGAGACGGACCTCTTCGGCGAGCAGGCCGTGCTCTGCGGCGGCATCGTCGAACTGATCAAGGCCGGTTACGAGACGCTGGTCGAGGCCGGCTACGCGCCGGAGATGGCCTATTTCGAATGCCTCCACGAGACCAAGCTGATCGTCGACCTGATCTATGAAGGCGGCATCGCCAACATGAACTACTCGATCTCGAACACCGCCGAGTACGGAGAATATGTCACCGGCCCGCGCATCGTGAACGCCGAGACGAAGAAGGAAATGAAGAAGGTTCTGGAAGACATCCAGAACGGCACCTTCGCGCGCAACTGGGTTCTGGAAAACCAGGCCGGCGCGCCGGGCTTCCACGCCATGCGCCAGCGTATGGCTTCGCACAGCATCGAGGAAGTCGGCGAGAAACTGCGCGGCATGATGCACTGGGCGAAGAATGACCGCCTCGTGGACAAGAGCCGCAACTAGGTATGAGTGAGCCCTTTCTCGAGGGCTTCAAGCACCGCCTCGCCCTGGAGGCGGATGCAGACGACATCGCCGCGCTGATGGACGCCGCAATCGGCGAACTTCAGCGCGGCTTCCTCTCTCCCGAACAGGTCGCCGTCTCCCATTCCATCATGGGGCTCGACCGGCAGCTGATCGCGGACGCCACCTATTTCACCGTGCATGAAACGGCGTCCGGCCGCCTCGCCGCCTGCGGTGGCTGGAGCCACCGCGCAACGCTCTATGGCGGCGATCATTCGACCGCGCAGCGCAATCACGCCCTCCTGCAGATCGGCAAGGACGCCGCCCGCATCCGGGCGATGTACACGCATCCGCGGTTCGTCCGCCGCGGCCTCGGCCGGTATGTCTTGTCCGTATGCGAACAAGCGGCGCGGGACGCCGGATTCCGCCGCGCCGAACTGATGGCAACACTCGCGGGCGAGCCGCTCTACCGCGCCTGCGGCTACGGCGAGATCGAGCGCATCATCAGTGCATCAGTCGGCGGCGTGGACGTGCCGGGGCTCCGGATGGGCAAGGCGCTCTAGTCGGCTGCCCGGTTGAGATCGACGGGCCCTTCGACGCCGGCCACTTTTCCCTTCATCGAATACTGCCAGATCGCATGCGGCAGTTCCGGCGGACCGTCGAGCGACCGGATCCAGACCGGGTGCGCCTCGAAGCCCTCCCCCGCGAGCCATTCGGCGTGGAAGGCGGGCGTCGTATAGATCACCGGTACGGCGCCGTACTCCGCCTCCAGCGCAGCGAGAAACGCGCGCAGCTCCGTCAACGCCGCTTCCCGCCCGCCGCGCGCCTTGCAGTTATGGGCATGCTCAAGGTCAACGGCGGGCGGCAGCGTGCCGGTGCGCACTTCGACCTGGCGGATGAAATTCTCGGCCTGCGGCGCGCCGTCCCGGCAGAGCAGGTAGAAGTGATAGGCGCCCACCTGCCATCCCAGCCGGGTCGCCGCCTGCCAGTTTTCCTGGAACCGCGTATCGATATGGTCGGTGCCTTCCGTCGCCTTCAGGTACACAAACTCCAGCGGCTCGGTGCCAAGACGGCCCCAGTCAACCGGCCCGTTATGGTGCGAGAGGTCGATCCCCTCCGCGCCGGGCGGCAACAGCGGCGCGGGACCGCCCCCTTGCGGCGCCTCGCGATCCGCGCCGCACGCCGCCAGCACGAGAGCCACCGCCGCGAGCAAAGGTCTCCGCACAATTCTTGCAAGCATCCGGCTGGAACCCTTCTTCTTTCGTTAACAATAGGTTAACCTGTGGAAAAGGGCCTAATGAAGGAAGCCAGTCATGGCAGTGACACCTAGCAAACCCGAGGCACCCGCCAAACCGGCCCGGTCCGGCCTGGGCAACGCGATTGCCGCCGGCGGAAAGCTCGAAGGCAAGTTCCATTTTTCGGGACCCGTGATTGTCGGCGCGCATATCCGCGGCGATGTCGACTCCGATGATCTGATCCTGGTGGAAGCCACCGGCCGGATCGAAGGCCGCATCCGCGCCGTCACGCTGATCATCCACGGCGCCGTCAGCGGCGACATCGAAGCCAGCAAGAGCCTGGAAGTCTGCACCGGCGGCCGCCTCGAAGGCATCGCCTACGCGCCCTGCATGCGGGTCGAAGAGCGCACCTTCGTCAGCGCCGATCTGCTGATCGCGCCAGAGCGTACCGTCGCCCACATCAACAAGGCCGCCTCCGTGCCGGACCTGTCGAACGTCGCGCCCCTGTCCCCCGCCCGCGCCGAAGCGCCCGTCACAGAAACCGGCGCCCCGAAGGCCGCCGCCGTCTGATCAGTTGCGCAGGTCCCTGAGCCGGTCGAACGGATTTTCGGTCGGGTCATAGACGCCCAGCTCGCGCATCCGCGTGCAGGCCCATTCGTAATCCCGATTGCACGCATCGGTCAGCGCATTCGTGCCGGCGAGCACATCCTTGCGTCCGCCCGTGCCGGTATAGGCCATGTTGCCATACGCCGCGCAGCCACTGACATCGCCCAGGTCACAGGCCTTCTCGTACAGTGCACGCCCCTCGGTCTTGTTCTCGGCCACGCCGCGTCCCTGCACCGTCAGGTAAGCAAGGCCCGAACAGCCGCGTCCATCGCGCGCGTCGCACATGATCTTGTAGGACTTTGCCGCCGCCTTGAGATCCTGCAGGCCGCCCCTACCGGTGCGCTGCATGTCCGCCAGCTTGAAACAGCCTTCCAGGTCGCCCGCCTGGCACGCCGTGTCGGCCGCCGCGCGCGCCAACTTCAACTTCGCCTGTTGCGTCTCGGCTTGCTCCAGCGCGATTTCCGCCTGCGTCCGCTCGACCTGCCCGAACTGGGCAGCGGCGGGAAAGGCAAGGGCGCAACTCAGAAGCAGGGCGCCCAGCATCAGATGTGATTTCATGATCGGCTCTCCAGATTGATTTGTCAGCCTAGCGGCGAATTTAGGCATCGCGGGGGCAGGCTTCCAGAGAGATTGCAGTAGCCCCTTGCCGGCCGCAGCGCTAACCTTCAGCGCAGCAAGGCACCAGAGGAAGGCGACACGTCATGGCGGCAGCAGACCAGGCACCGATCGGATCCGGCTTCCCGGCCAAGACCACGGCCCGCGAAGTCCTCGCCGGCATCGACCTCTCCGGCCAGAACATCATCGTCACCGGCGGCTATTCCGGCATCGGCCTCGAAACCGTGCGGGCCCTCGCCGGCGCCGGCGCGCGCGTCACCGTCCCGGCACGCCGCGCGGACACCGCCGCCGACGCGCTGGCCGGTGTCGCGGGCGAAATCGAGATCGCCGCAATGGACCTCGGCGACCTCGCGAGCGTGCGCCGCTTCGCCGACCATTATCTCGAAACCGGCCGCGGCCTGAACATCCTGATCAACAATGCCGGCATCATGGCCCCGCCCCTCGCCCGCGTCGGCAAGGGCTGGGAAAGCCAGTTCGGCACCAACCATCTCGGCCACATGGCGCTGGCGATGAAGCTCGCCCCGGCGCTGCAAGCAGCAGACGGCGCGCGTGTCGTCGCGCTGTCCTCGGTCGGCCATGTCCGCTCCGACGTGATCTGGGACGACCCCCACTACACCACGCGCACCTATGACAAATGGGAAGCCTACGGCCAGGCCAAGTCCGCCAACGCCCTGTTCGCCCTCGGCGTGGATATGCTCGGCCGCGACGTCGGCGTGCGCGCCTTTTCCGTCCACCCGGGCGGCATCTTCACGCCGCTGCAGCGCCACCTTCCGGAAGAGGAAATGGTCGCCCTCGGCTGGAAGGCAGCCGACGGGTCGATCCCGCCGATGGTGCAGGCGATGTTCAAGACGCCCGAGCAAGGCGCCTCGACGACCGTCTGGGCGGCCACCTCGCCCAAGCTGGCCGGCAAGGGCGGCGTCTATTGCGAAGACTGCGATGTGGCGAAGCTGGCCACCGCCGACAGCCAGCGCTGGGAACACGCCCGGCCCTGGATCGCCGACAACGCGAAAGCCGAAAAGCTCTGGGCGATGAGCGAGGCGATGCTGGCCGACGCCTGAAGGGCCATCTGCCTGCGCGCGATTGACGCCGGGCCCCCGCTATCGCACCTGAAGCCGCGATGACGCACGAGACAACCGCCCCTGCGCCGGCCCCGGCTTCCCGCCGTGCCCTGTATATCGGGCTCGGCCTGCTGGCCGTCGTGCTGTCGGTCTTCGCCCTCGGCAAACTTGGCCAGCTGCCGGGACTGGAACAGGCCGAAGCCTGGCTGCGCAACCTCGCGGGAAGCCCCTGGGGCCTTCCAGCCGTCGTCGCCGTTTTCTGCGTCGCGGCATTCCTCGGTGTCCCCCAGTTTGCCCTGCTCGCCGCCGCCATTGCGGTGTTCGGCCCACTGATCGGCGCCATCTACGGCTGGATTGCCAACATGCTGTCCGGCGCACTGACCTTCTGGATCGGACGGGCGGGCGGCGAAGCGGCCGTGCGCCGCTATGCCGGCCCCCGCGCCCAGAAGCTGTCGGTCCTGATCGGCCGCAACGCCCTGATCGCCAGTGCGGTCGTGCGCACGGTGCCGGCCGGCCCGTTCCTGATCGTCAACATGGTGTTCGGGGCCAGCGCCGCGAAATTCCGCGACTACTGGATCGGCATGGGCCTCGGTATCCTTCCGAAGATCGCGCTGGTCGCCGTCGGCTGGAAAACCGTGGTGTCTGCCTTCGAGGGCAACCCCGTGACCGCCATCGCCTTCGGCGCCGTGGCCCTCGCCCTGTATGCCGGTGTCACGATTTTCGTGGTCCGCCGGGCCCGCAAGGCCTGGCAAGATATTCCCGAACAGCCCGCTCTCAACATTGACACCGGGCAGAAACACGGCGATTAAAGCCCCCATGCGCAAACTCTTGCCCCTTCTTCTGCTGCTTACCGGCCCCTGGCCGGAGCCGGTCGCCTCGAACTGAGGGGCGCACGCGCGGCCAGGGGATGCCAAGACAGCGTCAAACCCTTCCCCGGAACCCACCGCAGAGCCGCCATCCCATGACCTCGAAATCCACCGCGAAATCCGCGACGAAACCCCGCGTTTTCATCTTTGACACCACCATGCGCGACGGCGAGCAATCGCCCGGCGCCTCGATGACGCACAATGAAAAGCTCGAACTCGGCAACCTGCTCGAAGAGATGGGCGTCGACATCATCGAGGCGGGCTTCCCGGCCGCCTCGGAAGGTGACTTCGCCGCTGTGAGCGCCATTGCCGCCCAGTCGAAACGCGCCATCATCTGCGGCCTCGCCCGCTCCACCCCGGCAGATATCGACCGCTGCGCCGAAGCCGTCCGCAAGGCCGCGCGTCCGCGCATCCACACCTTCATCTCCACCAGCCCCGTGCACATGAAGCACAAGCTGAAGATGGGCCCGAACGCCGTGCTCGAAGCGGTCGGCCGCTCGGTCAGCCAGGCGCGCAACCTCGTCGACGATGTCGAATGGAGCGCCGAAGACGCGACCCGCACCGAGTTCGACTTCCTGTGCAAATGCATCGACGCCGCCATCGCGTCCGGCGCCACCACGATCAACGTGCCGGACACCGTCGGTTATTCGCACCCGGACGAGTATGGCGCCCTGATCCGCAGGCTGATCGAAAACATCCCGAACTCGGACAAGGTGATCTGGTCCACGCACTGCCATAACGACCTCGGCCTCGCGGTGGCGAACTCGCTGGCCGGCATGTCCAACGGCGCGCGCCAGATCGAGTGCACGATCAACGGCCTCGGCGAGCGCGCCGGCAACGCCGCGCTGGAAGAAGTCGTGATGGCGATGAAAGTACGCGGCGACACGCTGCCGTACGAAACCGCCATCGACACGAGCTACCTCGCCCGCGCCTCGGCGATGGTCAGCCGCATCACCGGTTTCCCGGTCCAGTACAACAAGGCGATCGTCGGCAAGAACGCCTTCGCGCACGAGAGCGGCATCCACCAGGACGGCATGCTGAAGAATTCCGAAACCTACGAGATCATGAAGCCGGAAGATGTTGGCGTCGCGAAAACCTCGCTGGTGATGGGCAAGCTGTCCGGCCGCAACGCCTTCCGCGACAAGCTGGAATCGATGGGTTACTTCATCGAGGGCGAGGCGCTGAACGACGCGTTCAAGCGCTTCAAGGATCTCGCTGACCGCAAGAAGCACGTGTTCGATGACGACATCATCGCGCTGGTGGACGAGCAGCTGGCCGCCGAAGGCGAGCGCATCGCGTTCAAGCGGTTGCGTGTCGTCGCCGGCACGGATGGTCCGCAGACGGCCGAAATCGACCTCGTGGTCGACGGCGAGGAAAAATACGCCATCGCGCGCGGCAATGGCCCGGTCGATGCCGTGTTCAACGCCATCCGCCAGATCGTCCCGCACCAGGCCGTGCTGGAACTCTACCAGGTGCACGCCGTGACGGGCGGCACGGACGCGCAGGCAACCGTCTCGGTGCGTCTCAATGGCGACGGCATCATGGCAACCGGCCGCTCCTCCGACCCCGACACGCTGGTCGCCAGCGCCAAGGCCTACCTGCACGCCCTCAACAAGTACGAAGTGCGCAAGTCAAAGCGGAAAGCCGCTTAGCCTCAGCCCCCCACGCATCGGCAGTTGGTCGTCATCCCGGGATTTGCGCAGCAAATGCCCGGGACCCAGCCTTGTGCAACGAAACAGGCCCCCTCCCCAAAAAAATCCGCAGACGCCTCAAGCCTCTGAAAGATTTCTCCGGAAAGCCTGCGCTACACCCCTCCGCGCGCGGTTACATTCAGCGCCACCCCCACGCCGCAGGTCGGATAGAGGCCAAAGGCCGAAATCCGACACCCCCCGATAGCCGGCGGGAAAGAACCGATACGAAGTGATACAAAATGAGAATCAATGAGAAAAAATCGACACGCGAAATGCAAAGCCTGCAACAGGATGAGGCCGTCTGGCGAGGGAACGAGGGGACTTGCGCGTACAGCAAACATCCCGTCCGCAAGATAAAACCCATCCCCGTCAAACCGTTATGAAATTCTCCCCCGACCCTTGTGCAACACCTCCGCACACGGACCTATCGAAATCCCCCGGATTCAACACTCTCACCTCCCATAGCGGTGCGATGGTCCTGGCTTCGCGGGAGGGGCGGAGTTGGACTAGTTGTCGGTCTCGCCGAAGCCGTCATCGATCAGGCGGGCAATGGCGTTCACCGCCTCGTCCGCCTGGGCGCCCCTGCCCTTGATCTCGACGACACAGCCGGTGTGCGCGACGAGCATCAGGAGGTCCATGATCGAGCGGGCATCCGCCGTCTCGGTCTCGTGCGTGACAAAGACCTGCGCGTCATATTCGGCGGCGAGTTTGGCGAGCTTGGCCGAGGCACGGGCGTGAAGCCCCTTGCGATTGACGATGGTCGCTCGCCGCGCGGCCGGAAACGCGTCGGACATCAGCAGGACGGCAGTTTCGCGAGAACGTCGGAGGCGATGGTGATGTACTTGCGCCCGCCCTCGGCAGCGTCCTGAGCACATTCCTCGAGCGAGAGGATGTCCCGCGTCTGGGCCAGCTTGATCAGCATCGGGAGATTTGCACCGGAGACGATTTCCATCCGCGCGCGGCTGCGCAGCGATAGCACCAGGTTCGAGGGCGTGCCGCCAAACATGTCAGTCAGCACGATGACGCCGCGCCCCGCATCGCAGGCTTTTACCGCTTCGAGGATCGCTTCGCGCTTGATATCGAGGTCTTCGTCGGCATCGATGGAGACGGCACGCGTCCGCCAAAGCCGGCCGACCACGTGTTCCGCGGCCGCAACGAGCTCGTGCGCGAGTTTGCCATGGCTGACGACCACGATGCCGATCATGTGCCTTCGGAACGCTTGGTTTCACTTAACAGAAGCGTCACGTTGGCACGATGCTGCGGCGCGTCAAGGCGCATTCCGCCGACAAGGGCGCGCTTTCCTCAACCGGTGTGGCCGAGACCCAACACATCATCCATGCCGTAGAGTCCGGGCGGCTGGGCCGCTGCCCAGGCCGCCGCCTGCACCGCGCCTTCGGCAAATACAGCCCGGTCCAATGCCATGTGCGACAGGCGCACCACTTCGCGCGGCGAGGCAAACATCACGTCGTGTTCACCATAAATACCCCCGGCGCGGCGCACAGCCATGCCGATCTCGCCTTCCTTCCGGGGCGCGTTCGCACCGAGGTAAGGCTTCGCCAGAATGTCCTTCAGCGGCTTGCCGCGACCCTCGGCTGCGGCTTCTCCCAGCATCAGCGCGGTGCCCGAAGGCGCATCCACTTTCAGCCGGTGATGCGATTCCAGGATCTCGATGTCCCAGTCCGCCCCGAGACGCGATGCCGCAAGCCGCGTCAGCGCCTGCAGCAGGTTCACGCCCACCGAGAAGTTGCCCGCCTTGACGATCGCAAACCGGTCCGACGCCGCCTGGATGACGATCTCCTGGTCCGCCTCGAACCCCGTCGTGCCGATCACCACCGCCCGCACGGACGTGTTTCGCAGCGCGCCCAGCGCCGCCAACGTCGCCTCGGGCCGCGTGAAATCGATCCACACATCCGCCCCAGCGGCGGCCTCAGCCACATCCGGCGACGGCCAGAGACCCAGCGCCCGGCGACCGGCCAGCACACCGATATCCTCGTCAAACACGCCGGCAGCCGCAACTTCGCTGCCGCCGGTGAGCGCATGGCCGCGGTCGATCGCCATCGCCGCCAGCTGCCGCCCCATCCGGCCAGCCACACCGGCAACGGTCATTTTCAGCTGTGTCATAGGCGTGTTCCCCGCTCGCGGCGTTCCCTGAGTTCGTCCGAAAAGGCGCTGGCAAACACGCCCGCCGGCAGCGCCACCACCCCGATCCCCGCAATCGCGATGATCGCCGCAAAGAATCGCCCGAGCGGCGTCACCGGATACACATCTCCATAGCCGACTGTCGTCAGCGTGGCGACCGCCCACCAGATGGCACGCGGGATCGACGCAAAGGTCTCCTGCTGCTCGCCGCCGACACCCTCGACGAAATACAGGAGCACCGCCGCGACATAGACCAGCGCCAGCGCCACCGCGAGGCTGGTGAGGAGCTGCGAGCTCGACCGCCGTAGCGCCGCGCCTAACGCATCAAAGGCCGGCACGAAGCGCGCAATCTTGATCAGCCGCGCCAAGCGCAGCACCCGCAGCACCAGCAGCGATCCGCCCCCGCCCATCGCCATCACGATCAGCTCCGGCCCGAAGGCGAGAAAGTCCGCAACCGGATAAAACCGCGTCACGTACTTGAGCCGGCCGCGAAGGCCCCGGTATTGCGGATCAACGCCCGCCACCCAGACCCGCGCGACGTATTCCAGCGTGAAGATCACGAGCACCGAGATGTTGAACACATTGAACGCCAGCATCCAGCGCGGATCACTGTTCAGTACCGGCTCGGTCTCCAGCGCAAGGAACAGGAAGGACGCCAGCACAACGGCGACGATGAAAAGGTTCAGCTTCGAGATGCCGGACGCCCGCGCCTCCGGCACCAGCTGCTGGTAGAGCGACTGCTTCAATCCCATGCGGCCCCCTTTGCGGCGCCCGCGCCTATCCGCGCAGCACGCCGCCCGTCCCTTTTGCCACGGAAGCGATGATCCGGTCCATGATCGCCTGGATCTGGTCGTCCTTCAGCGCCTCGCGCGGCTGGATCGTCACTTCGAACGCCACCGACTTCTTGCCCTCGGGAACGCCCTGCCCCTGGTAGACGTCGAACACGTCCACCTTCGACACCAGCAGTTTCTCGGCGCCTTGCGCATGCTTGACGAGTTCGCCTGCCGCCATGCCGGCGTCCACGACAAACGCGAGGTCGCGCCGGATCGGCGTCAGGTCGGCGCGCTCCAGCACCGGCTTGGTCTTGGTCGACTTCGCCTTCATCACCGGCAGCGCGTTGAGGTTCAGCTCGAACGCATAGACCGGTCCGTCGACATCCAGCGCCTTCAGCACGCCCGGATGCAGCGCGCCGAAATTCGCCACCGTCATCTTCGGGCCAAGCTTGAGGCTCGCCGACTGACCGGGATGCCAGTGCGGCTGCGTCGCCGCGCCGATCTGGAACTTCTCGCCTGGCTGGCCGAGCGCGGCGAGCAGCGCGAACAGGTCCGCCTTGGCCGCGAACGCGTCATAGGGTTGAACCCCGCCTTGCCAGTGGCGCTGCGCCGAGGGCTGCACGAGACCGGCAATGACCGTACGCTGATCTTTCGGCCCGTCGCCGAGATAGATCGGCCCCGCCTCGAACAGGCGGATGCTGCGCTCGCCCCGGTTGGCGGCGCGCTGGGCGGCCTGCGCGAGGTTTGAGAGCGCCGTGGGACGCATGTAGTTGAGTTCGCTGGCGACCGGGTTCGCCACTGTCAGCGCCTCGTCGATCTTGCCGAACAGGCCGGCATGATCCTTGGCCATGAAGCTCCAGGTGACCGCCTCGAGGAAGCCGCGTGCTGCCATCGCCCGGCGGGCAATCGCGACGCGCGTCTGCCGCGTGGAGGCCACGCCCTGCTTCATGCCCTCTGCCATCGGCAGCGAGGCGGTCGGCAGCTGGTCATAGCCGACAAGCCGGGCGATCTCCTCGACAATGTCCGCCGAGCGGTCGATGTCGAACCGGTGCGAAGGCGGCATCAGGTACCAGGCATCGCCGGCGTCCTCGATGTCGAACTCGAGATCCTTCAGGATGCGCTTCATCTCGGCCGGCTTCACGGTCAGGCCGGTCAGGCGTTCGACATCGCCGCGGTAGAAGGTCACCTTCTGTGTACGCACCGGGATCGACCCCGCGATCCGCGCCTTGGTCGCCGCGCCGCCGCCATATTCAAGGATCAGCGCGAGGGCGAGATTCAGTCCGTCCACGCAGCTTTGCGGATCGACGCCGCGCTCGAACCGGTAGCGCGCATCCGAATGAATGCCGGTCACGCGGCCGGTGCGGGCGGTGCGCAGCGGATCGAACCAGGCGCTTTCGATGAACACATCGGTCGTCTCGGCGGACACCGAAGTGGACATTCCGCCCATGATGCCGCCGAGGCCGATGACGCCGGACGCGTCCGCGATGACACACATTTCTTCCGTGACCGGATAGGTCTTGCCATCGAGCGCCTCGAGTGCTTCGCCAGGCTTTCCGAGCCGCGCGACCACGGCGCCGGAGAGCTTGGCCGCGTCATAGGCGTGCAACGGGCGCGCGCGATCGAGCGAGATATAGTTCGTGATGTCGACCAGCAGCGAGCGCGGCTGGAGGCCAGCGGCCTTCAGGCGCGCCTGCATCCAGTCCGGGGACGGACCATTGGTGACGCCGCGCACCAGCGCGCCCGCAAACATCGGGCAAGCTTCGGGTGCTTCGAGCTTGATCTCGATGGGGCAATCGCCATTGCCCGGCACTTTCTTCGCATCATTGCGCAGGAACCGGCCCGCGCCGGCGGCGGCGAGATCGCGCGCGATGCCCTGCGCGCCCAGCCAGTCGGGACGGTTGGGCGTCACTTCAAAGTCGATCACGGCATCGGTCGCGCCGAGCGCTTCGGCCGCGGGCATGCCGACCGTATAGTCACTGCTGAGATCGATGATGCCGTCATGGTCATCGCCGGTTTCCAGCTCGCGCGAGGAACACATCATGCCATGGCTCTCGACACCGCGAATGGCACGCGGCTTCTTGTCGAGCGCCATGTTGAGGCCCGGAATCCATGTGCCGAGCGGCGCATAGATCGCGGTCATGCCGGCGCGCGCATTGGGTGCGCCGCAGACGATCTGCTTGATCCCGTCGATCGTCTCGACCTTGCAGACGCGCAGCTTGTCCGCCTGCGGATGAGGATCGGCTTCGAGCACCTTGCAGACCGTGAACGGCGCCAGAGCCTTCTTGGGGTCGGTGACGTGCTCGACCTCAAGACCGGCCTTGCCCATGAATCCGAGGATTTCATCGAGCGAGGCCTTGGTAACGAGGTGATCGGTCAACCAGGATAGGGTGAATTTCATCAGCTGAGCCCTCCGCTGACGGACGGCGTGAGCCAGGGCGAGAAGCCGTAATGGCGCGTCCATTGCGGGTCTGCTTCGAAATAAGGGCGCAGGTCCGGCATGCCGTATTTCAACATGGCGAGACGGTCGACGCCCATGCCGAAGGCGAAGCCCTGGTGGACCGCCGGATCGAGCCCGCAATTGCGCAGCACATTCGGATGCACCATGCCGCAGCCGAGCACTTCCAGCCAGTCGGTGCCCTTGCCGACTTCGACAACACCGCCGGAGCGCAGGCATTGCACGTCCATTTCGGCCGAAGGCTCCGTGAACGGAAAGAAGTGTGGGCGGAAGCGCGCGACGACATTGTCCACCTCGAAGAAGGCTTTGACGAAATCGACGAGGCAACCTTTCAGGTGGCCCATGTGGATGCCTTCCTCGATGACGAGGCCCTCCACCTGGTGGAACATCGGCGTGTGGGTCGCGTCCCAGTCATTGCGGAACACGCGGCCCGGCACGAGGATGCGGATCGGCGGCTTCTCGGTCATCATGGTGCGCACCTGCACCGGACTCGTATGGGTACGGAGCACTTTTGGCAGCGCATTGTCGCCGGGCTTCAGGAAGAAGGTGTCATGCGTCTCGCGCGCCGGGTGGCCTTCGGGGAAGTTCAGCGCGGTGAAGTTGTGCCAGTCGTCCTCGATGTCCGGGCCTTCGGCTACACGGAATCCCATGTCGCCGAAGATCGCGGCGATTTCCTCGAACACCTGCATCACCGGATGTAGCGCCCCTTCCCCGGCCAGCGGGGCCGCAGGCAATGTCAGGTCCACTTTCTCGCGAACGAGTTGTGCCTCAAGCGCAACGGCCTCAAGGGCGCCCTTGCGCGCGCGCACGGCGTCTTCGATCCGCACCTTCAGCGCGTTGAGCGCCGGGCCCTTTTCCTTGCGCTCTTCGGGCGCCATCGCGCCGAGCGTGCCCATCAGGCCGGAGACCCGGCCCTTCTTGCCGAGTTCGGCGACGCGGACCGCGTCCAGCGCGTCAAGGCTGGCGGCGGCCTGAACGGCGGCCAGCGCTTCCTGCTCGATGGATGTAATGTCGGACAAGTGAAGACCCTTCCGGAAAACCAGCGCGCTGTTTAGCGGCCTCTTGTGCCCGCGCCAACCCGCCAGAATCGCGGGTCACGCCGGCTCGTAATGGCGCAAGGCGGCAAAGAAAGTCTCAAAGTCCTTCCACCAGGTGATGGCGTCGCGGTTACCGTCGGTGTCGTAGCGGTCGAAATCGGTATAGCCGACACGTGGGGCGCCCGGCTGGTTATAGTCGAGGAACAGGGTTTCCCGGTACCACTGGGCCAGCACGATCATCGCCTTCGCCCCGTCCGGGAACTGCGCCGCATCCTCGGGGCTGGCCGGATCGGCGTAGTCGGTGACGGTATCCCAGACGGTGCGCAGGCTCTCGGCCGGCACCAGATCGTTATAGCCGCCAAAGGGCAGGATCACCTCGTCGTAGCGGGTCGGCGCGGCATGTCCCGGCAGCGGAATGCAGAGGCCTGCCACCGAGCCGCCATTCTGCTGGCGGTAGAGCGCAATCAGCAGGTCCGGCAGCGCCCGGCCGAGGCGTGCTTCGGCCCGGGTGATGTCGTCCTCGCTGAGGCCTTCGGTGAGCGCCGAATAGGCATCCGCCCAGGCCGCCGCTTCATGCTCCGTGGTCGACACCGTGTCCGCCGGCGCGTTGAAGAAGGACTGCAGGTTTACCGGCTCCGGCAGGAGGCGGATGTCGTCCCCGGAACTCTCTCCCGGAGAATTGTCCTTGCTGCTCATCCAGACCGGAAAATAGCTCGACGGCTTGCCTTCGATCCGATCGACATAGACGCCAAGGATCGAGGCGACCGCGCCGAAGGCAAGCGGCCAGATCGCGTCGCCCGGCGCGAACGGCGCGGCATCCGCTTCGCCGCTGGTGAGCGCGTGGAGGCCGAAGCCGACAAGATACAGGACCGAGACGAGGATCAGCTGCACCGCAAAGTCGGCCGGGAGCTGCAGCCAGTAGCGTTTCAGCTTGCCGGAATTGCGCGCCACCCGCCACAGGCGCAGCTTGCCGAACAGGTAAGCGGCGGTGAACCCGGCTCCGAGAAACGGCAGGATCCACGGCGAGCGCTGCAGGAAGCCGGCCGCGAGCACGAACACGACCAGGCTGACGCCCAGGCCGATCCGCAATGCTCCGCTCAGCTTCGATACGCCCATGAAAAAAGCCTCCCGTGACACGAGGGTCAGCGGGAGGCTTAATTCAGTCGCTGGCGCAGGGCCAGACGGCGCGGTCAGATTACGCGCGGGCGGCTTTCTTGCGGGCGTTGCGGGCCTTCTTGGTGTTGCCAAAAATGCCGATATTGGCGCGCTTGCTCAGGTTGGCGGTCCACTTGGAGTTCCGGCGCTTGACGCGCGGCTTCTTGCTCGGGTGGAGAACGCTGCTGGGGGACTTGCTCATCTGTCGATTTCCTTAAGCGAGGGCGGATTTGGCTTGGGCGACAAGCGCGCCGAAAGCCTCGGGCTCGCGCACGGCGAGATCGGCCATGACCTTCCGGTCAACTTCAATGCCGGCCTTGGTCAGGCCATTGATGAAGCTGGAATACGTCAGCTCTTCATCATGGATGCGGACGGCGGCGTTGATGCGTTGGATCCAGAGGGAGCGGAACTGGCGCTTTTTGACCTTGCGACCAACGTAGGCGTATTCGCCGGCTTTCCAGACAGCGGCGACGGCGTTGGAGAAGGTATTCTTGCGGCGGTTGCGGAAGCCCTTGGCCTGCTTCAGAATCTTCTTGTGGCGGGCGTGGGCGGGTACTTTGGCGCGGGAACGGGGCATGGTTGCCTCCTGTCAATTCGTGTTCAAGATCAAGGGTTTGGAAGTTACAGGCCGTACGGCAGGTACTTCTTCACGCGGGCTTCGTCCGCCTTCGCGCCGACGGACGTGCCGCGGTTCTGACGGATATATTTCGAGTTGTGGCTGATCAGGCGGTGGCGTTTGCCGGCCACACCATGCTTCAGCTTGCCTGTCGCGGTGATCTTGAACCGCTTGGCAGCGGCCTTCTTGGTCTTCATCTTCGGCATGTTTTTCTCCTCAAACTGTAGAGCTCACACCAGATCTGGCGGCCCAAAATGCGCGTCCTGGGGGCAATGCCGTCGCCCCGGAGTCCGGCAAGAGGCGGCTTATGACGGAGGCGCGCGGCGGAATCAAGGGGGCGCGGACGAACCTGCGCACAAGTTCTGCCCGGCGCCCGGTGCAGCCCCGTTCCGGCCCCGTCCAGAAACCGTCCAGAACGGGGTGTGGACGGTTTTCGCCCGGCAGGCGAGCCGCGCCCCTGCCCGCCCTCAGGCTTCGAGGCTTTGGCGGTCCATTTTCAGGGTGACTGTGACGCCGTCTTCGGCCCAGTCGCAGGTGAGGGTGCCGCCGAGCTGAGCAGACATGGCGCGGTTGATCAGCTTGCTTCCGAAGCCGCCCTGCCCCGTGGGGCTTTCGACCGGCGGGCCGCCGCGTTCGGTCCAGACGACCACGACCTCGTCTTCATGGCTGGAAGAGGAGACGTCCAGCGTGCCCTCGTCGGTCGACAGCGCGCCGTATTTCAGCGCGTTGGTGGCAAGTTCATGGATGACGAGCGCGAGCGTGGTGGCGGCGGCCTCGCCGACGGCCATGCGCGGGACGGAGACGCGGATGCGGCCACTGAAGGCGCCCGGATCGTCATAGGGCGAGAGCAGGACCGAGATCAGGTCTCCGAGCAGCGCATCCTTCTTGCCCTCACCCGGCAGCGGGCGGACGAGATCATGCGCGCGGCCAAGCGCAGTGAGGCGGTTGGTCAGCTGGCGGGCCATGTCCTCAGTCGAGGAGGCGGAGCGGGAGGTGATCGAGGTGAGGCCGGAGGCGATGGCGAGCAGGTTCTTCACCCGGTGGCTCATCTCGCCGGCGAGCAGCTCGTTGCTCTCCTCGGCCTGCTTGCGGCCGGTGACATCGAGGAAGATGCCGAACATCGTGCGGTCCAGCATGCCTTCGTCTTCGCCCTGCCCCCGGGCCGAGACCCAGCGGACTTCCTCACCGATCATGATGCGGAAATCGATCTCGTACTGGCCCATGATCGCGCGGGTTGCGGCGAAGGCGGCGCGCACGCGGTCCCGGTCCGCCGGGTGGATATGGGCGGAGAGGTCTTCGAAGGTGACCTCGTTGGTATTCGGCACGCCCCAGAGATCATAGGAGCGCTGGTCGAGGAGCAGCTTGTCGGTATCGACATTCCAGGCCCAGAGGGCGACTCCGGCGCCTTCGACGGCGATGCGGAGGTGGCGTTCATTCCAGACAGGCAGGTTCGACCTGGCAGGCGTCATCGGACAGTCTCCATCGGTCACGTCGTTTACGGCGGCTGTTGTGAATATGCGCCCGCTTGTCAAAGCCCCAACTCAGTTGTCGCATCCAGGCGGCGGGCGGCGGCGCGCACGGAAACCCCGCCGGGGCCGCGCATCCGGCGGCCTCCGGCGTGTGAAAGCCGCCCATCGTTGCGGGGACAATCCCGGCGGAACACTGCGCGCCTCGCGTACTTTCCGAGGCTACCGGCGCGGCGCCGCGGGGCGCTGGTGAGCAGTGGGGACCGCCGCGCGGACCCCTCGGTCCCCTGCCCCCGCACGGACCCCGCCCCATGCGCTTAAAGGAGACAGAGATGTCCAACGACCTGCAACTGAAGCAATCGGTTCTCGACGAACTGAACTGGGAGCCCAGCGTCAACTCGGCCCATATCGGCGTTACCGCCAGTGATGGCGTAATCACGCTGACCGGCAATGTCGGCTCCTATTCCGAAAAGCATGCCGCCGAAACCGCGGCGCTGCGCGTCAAGGATGTTAGAGGCGTTGCCGAAGAGATCGAGGTCAAACTTCCATTCGACGTGAAGCATGGCGACGCGGAGATTGCCGAAGCTGCCCTGCACCGCCTCGCCTGGGACTCCTCGGTTCCGAAGGACGCGGTCAAGGTGACCGTCAATGACGGATGGATGACCCTGACCGGCGACGTCGGCTGGCACTTCCAGAAGGACGCCGCCGCCGACTCCGTGCGCACGCTCTGGGGCGTGACGGGCGTATCGAACAAGGTCGCGATCAAGCCGCAGCCGAACGCCGGCGACATCAAGGCAGACATCATGGGCGCGCTGACGCGGTCCTGGTTCAAGCCCGAGCATGTCGATGTCACCGCCGCGAACGGCAAGGTGACGCTGACCGGCAAGGTGAACAACTGGTCCGAGCGGCAGATTGCCGGGAACACGGCCTGGGCTGCGCCCGGCGTCAGCTCGGTGACCAACAATATCCGGGTCAGCTAGGCCGGGGCTTGCCTCAGCCAGATATGCGAAAGCCCCGGCCGAAAGACCGGGGCTTTTTTGCAGACAGGGTCCGGCGCAGCCGCTTACCGCGGGGCGAGGACCATGGTCATCTGCTTGCCTTCGAGCTTGGGCTCGAGCTCGACCTTGGCGGCTTCGGCGAAGTCCGACTTCATCTTCTCGAGCAGTTCCATGCCGAGATGCTGGTGGGCCATCTCGCGGCCGCGGAAGCGCAGGGTGATCTTCACCTTGTCGCCGTCCTCGAAGAAGCGGTGGATGGCGCGCGACTTCACTTCGTAGTCGTGCGTGTCGATGTTCGGCCGGATCTTGATCTCTTTCAGCTCGGAGGATTTCTGCTTCTTCCGGGCGGCGGCCTTCTTCTTGCGCTCTTCAAAGCGCAGCTTGCCGTAATCGAGCAACTTGACGACCGGAACTTCCTGGTCGCCGGAAACTTCCACAAGGTCGAGCGAGGCTTCGCGGGCCGCGTCCAGCGCGGCAGCCAGCGGCATGACGCCCTGCTTCTCACCTTTTTCGTCGATCAGCAGCACGCGGGCGGCGCGGATCTCGTCATTGATACGTGGCCCGACCTGTTTTTTGACGGGCGCATCGGCTTCTGGTCTGCGAGCTATTGGAAAACTCCTTCCGGGATTGTTGAACGAGGCGGGAATATGCCTGTGTTTGCGGGCATCTTCAAGGCGGGATGCTCTGGCCCGGGGCGGGGAAAGACGCAACCGGCAAACTTCGCCGGGGCGCGTTGCCCTGGGGCGCATGATCCCGTTTAGTGGGGCGGAGACTGTGCATCCGGGGGCCTGCCATGAGATTTTTCGCGATTCTTGCCGCTTTGGCCGTTCTGGCGTGTGGGCCTGTGCTGGCCCAGGGGGACGCCAAGGCGAAGACGCTGGAGGGGCGCGTGGCCGGGCTGGAGGCAAAGCCGGGCTTCCTGGACCTCTATGTCGATAAGGACACCGCGCAGGTGCTGGCCGCCCTGCCCGCGCCGGGGGCGGACGGGGTCAGCGTGCGGTTCATCTACTCGACGGGGCTGACGGCGGGGCTGGGGTCGAACCCGGTCGGGCTGGACCGGGGGTATGCCTCTTCGGGCGAGATCGTGCGGTTCCGGCAGATCGGCGGCAAGGTGGTGGCCGAGCAGGAGAACTGGCGCTACCGGGCGACGTCCGGCCGGGCGGCGGAGGCGAAATCCGTGCAGCAGAGCTTTGCGCCGTCGTTCCTGTGGTCGGGGGAGATTGCGGCGAGGAGTGCGGACGGGCGGGTGCTGGTGGACCTGACGGGGTTCCTGACGCGGGACGCGGCGAACCTCGCGTCGGCGCTGGCGCACGGCGAGGGCGCGGGCAGCTACACCCTGGCGGCGGACCGGTCGATGCCGGATCCGGCCAGCGTGCTGTCATTCCCCGACAATGCGGAGATCGACGCGTTCCTGACCTTCGAGACCTCGAAGCCGAATGCCGAGACGCGGGCGGCGGCGGCGGACGCGCGGGCGGTGACGCTGGTGCTGCATCATTCCTTCGTGCGGTTGCCGGATGACGGGTATGCGCCGCGCGCATTTGATCAGCGTACGGCGAATATCGGGCTCGGCTTTCATGATTTCTCGTCGCCGCTGGACGACCCCATTGTGACCCGCCTGTCGCAGCGTTTCCGGTTGGAGAAGACCGATCCTTCGGCGGCGGTCAGCCCGGTGAAGAAGCCGATCGTGTTTTATGTCGACAATGGCGCGCCGGCGGAAATACGTGATGCGCTGATCGAGGGCGCGGGCTGGTGGGCGGCCGGGTTCGAGGCGGCAGGCTTCAAGGATGCCTACCGTGTGGAGGTGCTGCCGGAGGACGCGCATCCGCTGGACGTGCGCTACAACGTGATCAACTGGGTGCACCGGCAGACGCGGGGCTGGTCTTACGGACAGAGCGTGACCGACCCGCGCACGGGGGAGATCCTGAAGGCGAACGTCATCCTCGGCTCGCAGCGCGTGCGTCAGGACCGGATGATCTTCGAGGGGCTCGCGGGGGCGGCGAAGACCGGCACCGGCGCGGCGGATGATCCGATCGAGATATCGCTGGCGCGCATCCGGCAGCTGTCGGCGCACGAGGTAGGTCATACGCTGGGGATCGCGCATAATTTTGCAGCGAGCGGGAACGGGCGCGCCTCGGTGATGGACTATCCGGCGCCCTGGGTGAAGCCGGCGGCGGATGGGTCACTGGATTTCTCGCAGGCCTACGGCGTGGGCCTCGGGGCCTGGGACCTGTTCACGATCGAATGGCTGTATACGGAGTTTCCGCAAGGCGGCGATGACCGGGCGGCGCTGGATGCGATGGTGGCGCAGGCTTACGGCTCGGGCCTGCGGTTCGTCTCGGACGACCATGCGCGCAGCGTGGAGACCGCGCACCCTTATGCCTCGGTGTGGGACAATGGTGCAGACCCGGTGGCCGCACTGGACGAGGTGATGGCGGTGCGGCGGATTGCGCTGGACAATTTCGGGCCGGGCGCGCTGGCGCCGGGGCGACCGACGTCCGACCTAAACGCCGTGATCGTGCCGATCTATCTCTATCACCGCTACCAGATCGAGGCGGCGGCAAAGTTCATCGGCGGGCTGGATTTCCGATATGCCCTGACCGGGGATGGCGACGCGGCAGCGGCGCCTGTGCCGGCAGCCGAGCAGCGGCGCGCGCTGGCCGCGCTGACGCGCACGCTGGACCCGGCGGCGCTGGACCTGCCGGACGCGCTGCTCAACCAGCTGACGCCCGGTGATGTCGGCTATGCCGGCGGCGGCGATCTGCTGGAAGTGTTCCCGGGACGGACGGGTCCGGTGTTTGACCTGGCGGGGGCGGCGGACATTGCGGTGGGACTGACCCTGTCGGCGATCCTGGAGCCGTCACGGGCAGGCCGGGTGGCGGCGTATGAGCAACGTGTGCCGGGCGCGCTGAGCCTGCGGTCGATCCTCGACGAGATCGACGCGGCGGTGTTTGCGCCGCAGACGGACGCACGGCTTGCGCCGCTGTCGCGGGTGGTGCAGGCGCGGTTCGTGTCCGAGTTGATGGCGCTGGCGCGGGCAGAAGGCGCCACGCCGGAGGTGTCGGCGGTAGCGGACGCGAAACTGGCCGCGCTCAGGGACGGCTTCGGCAAGAAGCGCAAGGGCCAGAGCGAGACGGACCGGGCGCACCTGGCGGCGCTCAGTGCACGGATTACCCGGCATCTGGCGGGTGAGGAGGTGCAACTCGCGAGACCCCTGCCCGCCCTGCCGGCGCCTCCCGGCCCACCGATCGGCTCGATGGGGCAGACGGAAGAATGCTGGCACTGCGGGATTTAGGTTTTCAGCCGTCTGCTGACGCGCGCTCGAAATCCATGGTCCAGTTGGTTTCCCAGGTTTCGCCGCCGTCAACGGACATGGCCTGCTCCCAGCGCGGCGTGGACGTGTCGGTCTGCAGCCAGAGAAAGCGGACATGGACCGGCCGGTCGCCGGACGTATCCACCGCCGTGAAGGTGCCGACGCCGTCCACGAAGCGGCCGATGACCGGCACATCCAGCGCATGGGGATTGCGGTGATCGAGCCACCAGATGACCCAGGTTTTCAAGGCGGGATCGAACGACCGGATGGCGATGGCGCGGTAGGTGCCCGTCGAGATGTGAAGGACGTTGTCTTCGATATTGCCGGAGCCGCCGAGGACCGGACGCATGGTGCTGGTGCCGGTGAAGGTTTCCCAGTCGGTTGAGCCGACGAGGCGTTCGCGCAAGCGCCGGTGCGTGACGCGCCAGCTGCCGATCTGGAAATCAAAGTCCTGCGACACGCGGCGTCTCTATTTCAGCACGCCCAGCGCGCGGACCGATTGCCAGACGTCGTCGACGGAGAGTTCCTGCAAGGTCGGCGCGGCGTTGACGATGACAGGTTTGGGCCCGCGCGGGGCGGAATGGTCCGGATCGCTTTCGGTGGTGGCGAAGAGGGCGATGCCGGGCGCGCCGGCGAGCGTGGCCATGTGCATCGGGCCGGTATCGTTGCCGACGACGAAGACGGCGGTTTCGGCGAGCGTGACGATCTGGAAAAGATCCGTACGCGTCACAAGGCTTTTCACGCGCGGCTCGCGCTTGACGATTTCCTGGGCGATCTGGCCTTCGGCAGTGCCGCCGATGATGGCGGGCTGGATGCCGGCGTCAGCAATGCGCTTGGCGAGGGCGGCATAGTTCTCCACCGGCCAGCGCTTGGCCTCGCGGTGCTCGGACGCGCCGGGGATCAGCAGCATGTAGGGCGGCGTCAGATTGAAGTAAGCGGGGTTAAGGCGCGGCGTGTTGCCGAGCTTGGGGCGCACCCAGCCGAGGTCCGGGAACGGCGCGCTGCGTCCGAGCCAACGGCCGGAAGGGGCGACGCCTGCGACTTCGAGCTGCTCGGCCAGACGGTCGATCGAGTGCATGCCGCCGCGGGCCGGATTGTCGTGGAAGAAGGCGGCCTTCTCGTGGTGGCCGGACCAGAGCGGAGCCTTTCCGCCGCGCTGCAGGGCGGTGAAGTAGTTCTTGGTGCGGCCGCTGGTCTGGAAGTCGTAGATGATGTCGTACTTCGCCTTGCGGATGCGCTGGATCAGGGCGGCAGTGGGCTTCAGGCCTTCCGGGCGGCCATCGGTCTCGACCGCGTCCACATACGGGCAGACCTTGGCGAACTCCTCGAAGGGCGGTGTCGTCAGCAGCGTGATGCGGGCGGAGGGGTGGAACTCGCGGACGGCCCGCATGGCGCCCAGCGACAGCACAAAATCTCCGAGGGCGCTGAGCTTGATGACCAGCACGTCCTTTGCCTTTGCGCCCGGGTTTGCCGGACTGGCGGTTTTGGCCCGCGCCGTGTTCAAGTCCTCGAATTCCCCTACTCCAACAGGCGCTTATAGACGCTGAGTGTCGCCGCCTGAAGCCCTCTTTTCGAGAAGTGGCGGATGATGTGGTCCCGGCCCTGCCGTCCCATGGAGGCGCGCGAGGCCGGACCGACCGACAGCATGGCCCTTATAGCGCCTGCGAGGGCCGGCGCGCTGCCGGGTTCGGCGCGGGTGCCGGTTTCGTATTCGATGACGGTTTCGCGGGCGCCGCCATGGTCGGCCACGATCACCGGACGGGCCATGGCGGAGGCTTCGGCGGCGACGCGGCCGAAGGCTTCGGGCCGGGTGGACGGGGCCAGGACGAGGCCGGCGGCGAGGTAGGCGGCGGGCATATCGGTGACGTGCGGCACGATCCGGGCCTGGCCGGTGAGGCCGAGGCGGGTGATCTGGTGTTCGAGATCGGAGACGTAGCTGTCGCGGCCCTGGGCGTCTCCGGCGAGGATGAGCATGAGGCCGGCGCGCTCCTCCGGCGCCAGGAGGCCGAGGGCTTCGAGGGCGAGGCCCTGCCCTTTCCAGCTGGTCAGGCGGCCCGGCAGCAGCAGCACGAGCCGGGTGTCGCCTTCGAGCCCCCAGGCCTTGCGGAGAGCCTCGACCCGGTCCGGGGCGACTGCGGCGGGATCAAACGCATCGAGGTCCACCCCGCGCGGGATGGTGACGATGCGGGCGGGATCAATCCCGTGCACTTCGGCGATGTGGGCGGCAATCCATTCGGAATTGGCGATGACGAGATCGCCCTTTGCCATGACGGAATTGTAAGCCCGCTTGAGGCCCGACGTGCCGGAATAGGCGCCGTGATAGGTGGTGACGAAGGGCACGCCTTCGGCTTTGGCGGCTGCCCAGGCGCTCCAGGCCGGGGCGCGGGAGCGGGCGTGGACGAGGTCGACCCTTTGCTCGCGGATGATCTGGCGGAGCCGGCCTTCATTGACCTTGATCGTGACCGGGTTGCGGCTTTTGGCATCCATGCGGATGAGTTCGCCGCCGAGGCGGGCGAACTCATCCTCAAGGCGGCCGCCCTTGCTGGCGAGCAACGCGCGGCCGCCAGCTTCGACAATGGCTTCGGTGACTTCGAGGACCGTGCGCTCCACGCCGCCGGCCGACAGCTCCGGCGCGACCTGCAGGATCGTCTTTCCCTTCAGTTCTGGTAACTCGCCCAATACGCGGCCCGCCCTACTCGCTTGACAGGCGAGAGAGATGGCGGAAGGCAACCTCCATGACAACGGATTCTTTCACCTCACCCGAGGGACGCCGGATCGCGTTCCGCCGCGCCGCTGCACCGGCAGGCGGGGTGACGTTCGTGTGGCTGTGCGGGTTCAAGTCCGACATGAGCGGCGGCAAGGCGCTGGCGGTGGAGGCCTGGGCGCGGGAGGCCGGGTACGGCACGCTGCTGTTCGATTATTCCGGACACGGGCAATCGGGCGGCGCCTTCGAGGACGGCACGATCAGCGCCTGGCGCGCCGACGCGTTGGCGGCCATTGATGCGCAGACGGAGGGCCCGCTGGTGCTGGTCGGCTCGAGCATGGGCGGCTGGATGGCGCTGCTGGCCGCGATGGCGCGGCCGGAGCGGGTGCGGGGACTGATGCTGATTGCGCCGGCGCCGGACTTTACCGAGAAGTTGATGTGGCCGGAATTCACGCCCGCGCAGCAGGCGGAGATTCTGGACCAAGGTTTCACGTTGCGGCCGTCGGAGTATGGCGCGCCGTATCCGATCTCGCGGGCTTTGATCGAGGATGGGCGGCAATGGTCGATCCTGGATGCGCCGATTGCGTTCGAGGGGCCGGTGCGCATCCTGCAGGGCATGCAGGACCCGGACGTGCCGTGGGGCCATGCGCTGGCGCTGGCGGCGAGCCTGACCTCGCCGGATGTGGTGCTGACGCTGATCAAGGACGGCGAGCACAGGCTGTCGCGGGAGGCGGATATTGCGCGGCTGCTGGCGGCCTGCAGCGAACTGGCCGGGCGCGTGGGCGGATGAACATGCCGGTTGCATTTCGGCAACGGCTGAGGGAGGAGTTCGCGGCTTTCTAAGGATTTCCCGGCATGCTTGGCACAGGCGACACGATCGTCATCGGCGGACGCAAGACGGCCGCCGAGAAGCTGTTCAAAGCGATTGTCCTGCCGGTGAAGGCACTGATGAACGGCAACCAGGCCGAGCTTGGCATGCTGCAATCGCTGATTCCCGCGGGTAGCACGACGATTGATGTGGGCGCCAATGTCGGCGACTTCACGCGGCGGCTGCACGAGCTGTCGAAAGGCGGACTGGTGATTGCGTTCGAGCCGCAGACGATGCCCCGGACGGTGCTGAGCGTGACGGCTTATGTGCGGCGCAAGGCGAGCATCATGGTGTTTCCGTTTGCGCTGGGTGCGCCGAAGGCGGGGGCTGGCCGGCTGGTCGAGCTGAAGGTGCCGATCAAGTCCAAGAGCAAGGTGGGCAGCGGGCTCGCCCATATCGGCGATGAGACAGATCTTGCGACGCGGTTCAAGATCCAGCGGGAGCTGGTGCCGCTGTTCTCGCTCGACGAGATCATGGCACATATCGATTGCCCGCCGGTGTCGCTGATCAAGATCGATGTGGAGGGCGGCGAGCTGGACGTGCTGCGCGGCGCGGCCGAGACGCTGAAGAAGCACCGGCCCGCCATCGTGTGCGAGATCGACAACCGCGAGGGCCGGTTCGGGATCGGCAAGGAAGAGCTGACCGAGTTCCTGAAAGGTCTCGGTTATGTGCCGCGCCGGATCACGGACCTCGCCGAATTGCCCTGGACGGCGCTCGACCTGAATACCGTCTTTACACTGAATACCTGACGCGGACGCTACGTGCGCAGCAAGATGGCCGCGGCATCGTCGCGGGCCTTGAGGCGGACGCTGTGCGGTATGGCTTCCTGCTGGCGCAAGGTGTTGATCGAGGCGGCGAGACCGTCCCTGATCACGCGGGCTAGCAGGCTGGACGGTGTGTCGAGGGCGTAGGGCTCGACGAAGCGGAAAAAGCCGTCGGTCATCAGCAGCACAGTCGTGCCGGGCGGCAGGGTGAGGCGCAGCGCGTTCAGATGCGCAGCGGCGGCCGGATAAAGCGTGATCAGGCCGCGCGCCGGGGCATTGGCACCGCGGCGCTGGGCTTGCAGGATGGCCCATCTCTCCGCTTGCGACAGGGACAGCATGCGCGCGGCGTCGCGCGTTTCGGCGTCGGCCTTCTCCTGCGTGCCGATTAGCCGGGCCTCGCCCGTACCGCTGCCCGCAATGGCAAAACAGTCGCCCGCCCAGACGAATTCGCAGGCGTCCCCATCGCGGCGCAGCCACATTGCGGAGGCAACCGGCATCGCTTCACCGGGCAGGCTGTCGAGAGCGACCTTCGAGGTGCGTTCCGCCTCGGCGCGCAAATCCGTCAGTACACGTCCGAAATAGGCGCTGGCGCCTTCGCCGGCCCCGGGGCCGGTCATCAGGCGCGCCGAGACGGTTTCGGCGAGCCAGGCGGCGCCGCTTTCGGCATTCGGGAAGGGTTTGAGGTCCGTGGCATCTGTGGCCCCGTCAATGACCCAGGCCCGGCCGGCGGCGGCGTCGAAGCCGTACCGGTCATCGCCGGACTTGCCGGGCGTGCCGGGGTCGTTGACGCTGTCCAGAATTTCGATGCCCATTGCAGAGCCCCGCCCCTCTCAGCCCTTGCTGGCCGCCTTGACGTGGGCAACGATGGCGTTGGCGTGGCCGTGGCCGAGCTTATGCTCGTTCTTCAGCCAGTTGACGATCTCGGCATGTTTCGCGCCCTTGCGGGTGGCGACGAGATCGAACCAGTGGCTCATTTTCTTGCCATAGGTCTTCTCGATCGAGGGGAAGTAGGATGCGGGACCCTTGATGGGTTCGGATGTCGGGTCGTCGGCCATGAAAGCCTCCATTGGGGTAAGGCCGCTGACATCAACGGCCGCAATTCGTCTGCGCCTAGTCGCGCAGCAGTTCGTTGACAGCGGTTTTCTCGCGGGTCTTTGCGTCGACGGTTTTCACGATCACGGCGCAGGCTAGCGAGGGGCCGCCTTTGGGATCGGGTAGCGTGCCGGGCACGATGACCGAGAAGGGCGGAACGTGGCCGTAGATGATCTCGCCGGTCTGGCGGTTCACGATCTTGGTGGACTGGGTGATGAAGACGCCCATGGCGAGGACCGAGCCTTCGCCGACGACGACGCCTTCGACGACTTCGGAACGGGCACCGATGAAGCAGTTGTCCTCGATGATCGTGGGGTTTGCCTGCAGGGGCTCTAGCACGCCGCCGATGCCGGTGCCGGCGGAGATATGGCAGTTCTTGCCGACCTGCGCGCAGGAACCGACCGAGGCCCAGGTATCGATCATCGTGCCTTCGCCGACATGGGCGCCGATATTGACATAGGACGGCATCAGCACGGCGTTCTTCGCGATGTAGGCGCCGCGGCGCACGGCGCACGGCGGCACAGCGCGGAAGCCGGCTTCCTTGAATTCCTTCGCGCCCCAGCCTTCGAACTTCGAGGGCACCTTGTCCCACCAGTTGCCGCCGCCGGGCGTGCCGGAGATGGCGCCGTTGGCGTTGAGGCGAAAGGAGAGCAGCACAGCCTTCTTGAGCCACTGATGCACGGTCCATTTGCCATCGGCTTCCTTCGTGGCGACGCGGGCTTCGCCGGAATCAAGCAGGCTGATGGCGGCGTCCACGGCGTCACGCACTTCACCGGTGGTGTCGGTGGAGAGCGTTTCACGCGCCTCCCACGCAGCATTGATCACACGGGCAAGGGCATCAGGCATCGGTTCAGTCTTTCTCTTTCAGGGCCGGGCGCGGAACAGCCTGGTCGAGGAAGCCCGCGAGGTCGCCGGTGATGTAGTCGATGTGCCCGTTCCCGTCACCCCCGAACACATCCCCTGCTCCGGCCGGGCGCGCTTCAATCGGTTCGTGGCTCCAGTCCTTGGCGGATTGAACGAGCACGGTCGTGAAACCCAAGGATTTAGCGGGCAGCAGATTGCGGGCAAGATCCTCGAAGAAGGCGGCGCCTTGCGGCTCGACCTTGTGGATGCGGCAGAAGGACTGGTAGGCGGGCAGGTGCGGCTTCGGCGTGTAGGCGCTTTCCTCGATGCCGAAGCTGTCATTGAAGAGATGCGCAAGGCCCATCTTCTCGATGACGCGCTCGGCGTGGCGACGGGGTCCGTTGGTGTAGATGAACCTGCGACCCGGCAGCGCGGCGATGGCGGCGCGCAGGTGCGGCAGGTCCGGCAGCGGCGAGAGATCTATCTCGTGGACGTAGTGGAGGAACTCCGCGGGATCGAGGCCGTGCTCGGTCATCAGTCCGGAGAGCGTGGTGCCGTAGGTCGCGTAATAGTGCTTCTGGAGCTTGCGGGCCTCAAGGCGCTCGAGGCCGGTGAGGCGCGCGACGAAATCGGTCATCCGGGTGTCGATCTCGGCGAAGAGATCGCACTCGGCCGGATAGAGCGTATTGTCGAGGTCGAACACCCAGTCGGTGACGTGTTCCAGCTTCGGTGCAGGCGGCGGGTTAATCGTCATCCTGCTTCGCATCGGTGAAATCGCGCTCGAAGAATTCGAACACCAGCTTGCGCTCCGTCGGCGCCGGCGTGCGCGCGAAGAGGGCGGTGCGGTAGGAGCCGTCCTCGCAGTTTTCGCGACCGGAAATGGCGAACTTGGCACGGCCGACGCAGAAGGCTTCAGACGCGCGCGACAGTGTGCGCAGGCCGGTCGGCTCTTCCATTTCGGCATAGACGAAGTGTTCGGAGCCGCGCAGCGGACGGTCGACGACGCGGGCGCAGCCGCCGGCTTCGATGCGCCACCAGCCGCGGCTTTCCCAGCCTTCGGTGGCGCGGCGGGCGATGGCGCTCCAGATGCGGTTTTTGGTGCGGTTGCAGAGCGTGAAGCCGACGGCGCGGCTACGCTCCTCGGCGGCCTGTTCGAGATAATCGATCAGGTCGGCGTCAGACGTGTCGGCGGGAAGGCCTTTGACCTTCAGAAAATCGTTGATGGCTGCGCGGGTGCGCCCGCCGATGAAGCCGTCGATATTGCCGGAGACGATGCCCGCCTCGTCCAGCAGACGCTGAAGGCCGGCATTGCGGGCGTTGTCGAGCGTCCAGTTCTCGATCTCGGTGAAATTGTTGGACCACTTGTCGGCCCGGGTGATGCTGATCGGGCGGAAGCCCTGGGGCTCGAGGCCCATGGCGGCGCAATCGGGCGGGCTTTCCAGCGAGAACCCGCCGGTCGGGTCGACGCAGAGTTCGTGGCGCCCGCCCCATTCGCGCCCGCCGCCCTGGTGGGCGGTGGAGCCGCGTCCGTACAGATAGTGGACGCCGGGGGTCAACGGGCCGGGCAGCGCGGTCTTGCAGGCGCCGGGCGGAAGCTTGGTCCAGCCATCGACCGAAACGCCCGTGCCTTGGGCATGGCCGACAGCCGCCTCAATGATGTAGCTGGTGCGGTTGCACAGCTCCCAGCCGTCGCCGGCCTGGGCGCGCGCCGGCAGGGCCAGCGCCGTGACGGCGGCAATCGCCAGCGCGGCGATCCTAAGAAACAAGCGTTCCAGCGCCATGTTCGGTGAAAAGCTCCATGAGCAGGGCGTGCGGCGCACGTCCATCGAGGATGACTGCCGCCCCGACGCCATGAATCACGGAATGTGCTGCCGTTTCAAGTTTTGGAATCATGCCGCCTGCAGCTGTGCCGTCCGAGATCAGGCCCGGAATGTCCTTGACCTTGATTTCGCGGATAAGATTCTTCTGCTTGTCGAGGACGCCGGCGACATCCGTCAGCAGCAGCAGGCGGCTGGCGCCGAGGGCAGCTGCCACCGCGCCTGCGGCGGTGTCGGCATTGATGTTGTAACGGGCGCCGTCCTCGCCGATGCCGACGGGGGCGACGACCGGGATCAGGTCGTCATCGGCGTCGCGCAGGGCTTTCAGCACGGCGATGTCGACATGTTCGGGCTCGCCGACATAGCCGAGGTCGACGATGCTCTCGATATTGCTGTCGGGATCCTTGGTGGTCTTGGTCGCCTTGCGGGCGCGGATCAGGTTGCCGTCGGCGCCGGAGAGGCCGACCGCCTTGCCGCCGGCCGCGTTGATGGCGCGCACGATGGATTTGTTGATCGGGCCGGAGAGGACCATCTCGACGACTTCCATGGTCGCGTCGTCGGTGACGCGCAGGCCGTCCTTGAACTCGGACTTGATGGCGAGCTTGTCCAGCATCGCGCCGATCTGCGGGCCGCCGCCGTGCACCACGACGGGATGGATACCGAGCAGTTTCAGCAGGACGACATCGCGGGCGAAGGCCTTGGCAAGTTCGGGGTCCACCATGGCATGGCCGCCATACTTGATGACGATGGTCTGGTTGTCATAGCGCTGCAGGTAAGGCAGCGCTTCGGACAGGGTTCGGGCCGTCAGCAGGGCCTGGGTCTGGGCATCGTTCATGGACCGGGTGTCTAGAGCGTTTCGCGGCCTCCGCGCAATGCCGATCAGCCGAGCGGAAGGCACATGAACACGCTGTGCGGGTCTTCGGCATAATCGCTGAAAGGCCCGCAATAGTCGAAGCCATAGGCCTCGTAGAGACGCCGGGCGGGGACGAAGGCATCCATCGAGCCGGTTTCCAGGTAGAGGGCTGTGTAGTTCCGGCGGCGCGCCTCAGCGAGAATGTGTTCGAGCATCCGGCGGCCGAGACCCCGGCCCCGCAGGACTTCGCGGGTGTGCATGGACTTGATCTCGCCGGTGCCATTGCCGAGGTCCTTCAGGGCGCCGCAGCCGAGCAGGGCGCCCTCTTCCCACAGGCTCCAGACGCTGACTGAAGGCTGGCGCAATCCGTCGATGGGGAGGAAATGGCAGCTCTCGGGCGGAGAAGCGGCGAGCATCGTGCCGGCATGGATGGCGATCAGTTCGGCGATTTCCGGACCGGTCAGGTCATCAGGCCTTATCTGGATCATGGCGCGGTTCCTCCCGCGCTCGTTCTAGACAGGCGGAAGGAAGGCGGCAATCTCGGCGCGGAGCTCGGCGATGCCCCAGCCCTTCTCTGATGAAGTTTGCAGCACGACCGGGTGGGCGGCGCCGCGTTTCTTGAGCTTCGCTGCGACCTCCGCAGCGGTCTTCTCGACTTCCGGCTTCGGAACCTTGTCCACCTTGGTCAGGATGATCTGATAGTTGACGGCGGCGCCGTCCAGCAGGTCCATGATCTCGGTGTCGGTATCCATCAGGCCGCGGCGGGAATCGACCAAAAGGAAGACCCGGCGGAGACTGGGCCGGCCGCGCAGGTAGGCGCGGATGAGTTTGGTCCAGGCGGCGACCTGCGTTTTCGAGACCTGTGCGTAGCCGAAGCCCGGCAGGTCGACGAGGAAGAGGCGGCCTTCGCCGATGTCGAAATAGTTGAGCTCGCGGGTGCGGCCCGGCTCGGTCGAGGCGCGGGCGAGCTTGGCCCGGCCGGCGAGGGCGTTGATCAGGCTGGACTTGCCGACATTCGAGCGGCCGGCGAAGCAGACTTCCAGACGATCCGCAGGCGGAAGACCTGCAAGGTCAACCACGCCCATGACGAATTCGGCGCTGCCTGAAAAGAGCAGGCGGCCGGCTTCGATCTGGTCGTCGGAGAACGAGGGCGTATCCAACTACTTGGCCGGCGCCTTGCGCTGCCCGAGATACTTGGCGACGAACTTGCCAACTTCCGTCTCGGCGCCGTTCGCCCGCATGATCCAGTACTGCTGGATGAAGGTCAGCACGTTCGACCAGACCCAGTAGAGCACGAGACCGGCGGCAAATCCTCCGAACACGAACATGAAGACAAGCGGCAGCGCCATGATGATGCGCGCCTGCATCTTGTCCGGCGGCGGCGGCGACAGAGACTGCAGGACAGCCATGGTGGCGCCGTAGAGGATCGGCAGGATGCCGATGCCGATGATGATGCCGATAACCGGGATCGCCTTGATGTCTGCCGCGTCCCAGAAGGATAGCAGGCCGAACAGGTTGCCAAAGGCGGTCGGGTCCGGCGCCGAGAGGTCCTTCATGTACCAGAAGGGCTCGTGGCGCATGTCGAGGGTGACGTAGAGTGTCTTGTATAGCGCGTAGAAGATCGGGATCGTCACGAGGATGGGCAGGCAGCCGCCGATCGGGTTGGCGCCGGTTTCCTTGTAGAGCTTCATCATCTCCTGCTGCTTGCGCTGCGGATCGGCAGCGAAGCGTTCGTTGATGTCCTTCATCGGCTCCTGAAGCTTCTTGAGCTTGGCCATCGACTTGAAGCTGGCATTGTAGAGTGGGACGAGCGGCAGTTTGACGAGCACGGTGAAGGCGAGGATCGCCCAGCCGAACGCGCCGACATGGCCGTGCAGCCAATGCAGCACATAGAAGAACGGCTTGGTCAGGAAGAAGGCCCAGCCCCAGTCGATGGCATCGACCAGTTGCGGGATGGCCTGGTTCTGTTCGTAGTCGCGCAGGATCTCGAATTTCTTGGCGCCGGCGAAGATGCGGTTCTCGACCGTGACGCTGGCACCGGGCGCGACGTCGACCGCGGTGCCTTCGGTGCGCACTTCGAGCGGCCCGCCGCGGGCAAGGCTGGCGCGGTTGACCGAGGCGGTGAACGCGGTGTCCTGCGCCGGGACAAGCGCGCTCATCCAGTACTTGTCGCTGAGGCCCCACCAGCCGCCGGTCGTGGTGGCGAAGTTGCCGTCTGCCGATTCCCCGTCGATCTTCTTGGAGGCGAACAGCGGTTTGTATTTCTTGAGACGCAGCGTGCCGTCCATCACGCCCATCAGGCCCATATGGGCGAGGCCGTTGTCGGCCTCTGCCGCCACGCCGGGCTCGGTGGCATTGAGGAAACTCTTGTAGTCACCCTGCCGCTCGATCGAGCCGATCGGACGCAGGCTCTTGGCCGCGTCCGATGTGTTGGTGACGGTGTCGCTGAAGGTGAAGAGGTAGTTTTCGTCAACCGACACGACGCGGTCGATGGTGACGCCCGGTGCTTCGAGCCGGAGGGTGACCGGCGTGGTGGAACTGAGGGTGCCTTCCCCGACCTGCGTCCAGGGCGAGTTGCGCCCGGCGACGAGGGTGTTGCCGTCGGCCCAGTAATAGGTCGAGAAATATCCGAACTCGGATTCTTCCGGCCGCAGCAGGCGGATCTCTTCGGTCTTGGCGACGGTGACGAAGTGCTGCTTAAGCTGGAGGTCATCGAGGCGGGCGCCGGCGAGGCGGATCGAGCCGTCGATGGAGTCGGCGTCCAGCTTTACGCGCGGCGCGGCGGCGAGAGCTTCCGGGATCGGTTTCGGGCCCGCTGCAACTTCGGCAGCGGTGTCGATGGAGGCGGTCTGTTTCTGCGCCGCTTCGATCGCCTGCTGGGCCTGATAGCGCTTCTGGGCCGGCTCCATGACGAAGATCTGATAGAGAAAGACAAACGCGATCATCGCCGCCATGGCGAGCAGGAAGTTGCGCTGTTCTTCTTTTTCCATGGGGGTAGTTCCGGTTGTCTATGGGGCGTGCGCCAGTCGCAGGCGCTGGGGGCATCAAATGCGCGCGAGGCTTATCAGCGCGCTTTCCATATCGTCAAGCAATCGGGACCAGCCTACGTCGAGCGTCGCCTCACGGGCGATGAACACATAGTCCCAGCCCGGGCGGCCATGGCGCGCCAGCAACCGCCGGGATGCCTCGCGCAGGCGGCGTTTGGCCCGGTTGCGCTGGACGGCGCCGCCGATCTTTTTTGTCGCGGTGAAGCCTTCGCCAATCTCGGGGCCGGGAGCCTCGCCGGTCCGCGCCCGGGCCTGGATGACCACGGATTTGCGGCGCTCGGTGATGCCATCACGCGCAAATGTGAATTGGCGCCGCTTCTTGAGGCGGCGCGTTTCCGGGATTTCTGGGTTTTCGGGGCCGGACATGATCGGCCTCCCGGTCGGCAGGCCGGTCAGGCCCGCTGGGGAAGGATCAGGCGGTCAGGGTCTTGCGGCCCTTGGCGCGGCGGCGTGCCAGCACCTTGCGGCCACTCTTGGTGCCCATGCGCTCACGGAAACCATGGGTGCGCTTGCGGCGGAGGTTGCTCGGCTGGAAAGTGCGTTTCATGGGACTGCTCTGAGGCTTGGAACTTGGAAAACGGGGGCAATACAGGCGGCCGGCGGTATGGTCAAGACGAAACCAGTGCAAAAATTCGCCTGCCGGGCCGTGTGGATCACCGCCTCGTGAGATGCCGGGCGCAGCGGCGGGGGCTATGGGAGGGGCAATCCCCCCGAAACCGGAGTATCCCCATGCGCGCCGTTGCCCTGAGCCTAGTTGCCCTTGCGGCGTGTCTTTTCCCGGCAGCCGGATTGGCAGATACCGCGCCCAAACCCGCCGCGGAGACCCAAGTGCCTGCCGAACATGCCGACTGGACCCGCCTCCTCAAAACATACGTCAAAGCCAGTTCCGACGGGATAACACGTGTGGACTATGCCGGGTTGGCGGCCTCGCAGAAGGACCGCTCTGCGCTGGATGCCTATATCGAGCGGTTCGCGGACGCAGACCTTTCGGCGAAGACCGATGCGAACTTCGCGGCCTGGGCGAACCTCTACAACGCCGTCACCGTGCGCCACATCGTGGAGCGCTATCCAGTGAAGTCGATCAGGGACGGTTACCTGACGGGCCCTTGGAAAGAGGTGAAGGTGCAGGCGGGCGGCAGCGAGGTGTCGCTCGACGCCATCGAGCACAAGATAATGCGCAAGATCTGGGGCACTCCGGAAGTGCACTACGCGATCAACTGCGCATCCTACAGCTGCCCCAACCTTCCCGCCAAAGCCTGGGAGGCCGCGACCCTGAAGCAGGATCTGGACGCCGCTGCGCGCGCCTACATCAATCATCCGCGCGGGGTGACGGTGACGTCCCGGGGGCTCAATGTTTCGGAAATCTACAACTGGTTCGAAGCCGACTTCGGGGGCTCAAAAGACAAGGTCGTCGCGCACCTGCTCCAATATGCCGAGCCGGAACTTGCCGCGAAAATCCGCGCCAATCCGAAAATCGTGCGCTACCAGTATGACTGGTCGCTCAATGATGCGGCGAAACTCAAGAAGACCGTGAAACCATGACGTCCAAATCCACCGCTCTCTGGATACGGCTTTGGCCGGTCTACGTGATCCTCCTCGGTCTCGGCCTCTCTTTGTCGCAGGGATGGCACGAGTACCTGACGCTCGACGCGCTGTCGGCCAATGCGGTGTCGCTCGACGCGATGGTGAAAGAAAATTTCCTGATCGTGTTTGCCGGCTACATCCTGATTTATGCCGCCGCAACGACCTTCATGGTTCCGGGCAGCGCGCTGACCATTGCCGGCGGATTCCTGTTCGGGCTGGTCATCGGAACGCCCGCGACCGTGATCGGGGCGACGATCGGCGCGTCGATCCTGTTCTTTGCATCGAAGACCTCCATCGGCGCGGTCCTGCGGGATGTCGCCGGTCCATTCATCGAAAAGATGCGCGCCGGCTTTGCGGAGAACCCGGTCTCCTACATGTTCGCCTTGCGCCTGATCCCGATCTTCCCGTTTGCCGCGGTCAACATAGCCCCCGGCCTGCTGGGGGCGAAATACCGGGACTATCTGCTGACCACGTTCTTCGGCATCATACCGGGCACACTCGCCTACACCTGGATCGGCGCGGCGGTGAAAGGCACACTGCTGGAAGGCGGCACGCCGGATATCGGCTCGCTGGCCGCAAACTTTGTGCCCGCCTTCATTGCATTGGGTCTCGTCTCGCTGCTGCCGGTTGCCTACAAGAAATTCTTTCCTAGGAAGGTCCCTGCCTGATGCCTGATATCCGTACACTGAAGGCTGACCTTTGCGTCATTGGCGCAGGCTCCGGCGGACTCTCTGCCGCGGCAGGCGCGGCGATGCTCGGGCTCAAGGTCGTACTGTTCGAGAAGCACGAGATGGGCGGGGACTGCCTGAACTATGGCTGCGTGCCGTCCAAGGCGCTGCTCTCGTGCGCCAAGGCGGCGCACGCGCCGAGCGAGGCGGCGAAGTATGGTGTGACGCTGGCGCCGGCGACCGTCGACTGGGACGGCGTCAAGGCGCACATCCGCAAGACCATCGAGACGATTGCGCCGGTCGACAGCCAGGAACGGTTCGAAGGGCTTGGCTGCACGGTGATCCGCGAAGCCGCGCGGTTCGAGGACCGGGAGACGGTCGTGTCGGACAGCGCGCGCGTGAAGGCCCGCCGCATCATCGTGGCAACGGGCAGCCGCGCCTTCATCCCGCCGATCCCCGGGCTCGCCGAGCTACCCTACCTGACCAACGAAACCATCTTCTCCCTGCCGGAGTTTCCGCAGCACCTCGTTGTGCTCGGTGGTGGGCCCATCGGGCTGGAACTGGCGCAGGCCTTTGTGCGCCTCGGCGCGAAAGTCACTGTACTGGAGATGGACCGCGCGCTGGCCCGTGCGGATGAAGGGCATGCGAAGCTGGCCGTGGAGGCCCTGCGGGCGGAAGGCGTCACCCTCCTCGAAGGGCACAAGGTCACAAGGGTATCCGGCGATCCGGGCCGTGTCACGGTGCATACCGAAGGGCCGGGCGGCGAGACGGCGGTGGAGGGCACCCACATTCTCGTGGCGCTGGGCCGCCGCGCCGTGCTGGACGGACTGGACCTCGACAAGGGCGGGGTCGCGCATACGCCGCCGGGCCTGACGGTCAGCGAGACGCTCCGATCAAAGAGCAATCCGCGCGTCTGGGCGCTGGGCGACGCGGCGGGGCGTGAACAATTCACGCATGTCGCGGGCTGGCATGCTTCGGTTTTCATCCGGCGTGCCTTCTTCAAGCAGGGCAGCACCGCGGCGAGCCTGCCGGTGCCGGCGGTGACCTATACCTCGCCGGAGATTGCGCAGATCGGGCTGACCGAAGCAGACGCGCGCAGGAAATTCGGCGACGGCGTGAAGACGTCGGCCTTCCCGTTCCATGACAATGACCGCGCTATCGCCGAGGGCCGCACGCTGGGCGAGGCCAAGCTGGTGCTGCACAAGGGCAAGCTGGTCGGCGCCTCGATCGCGGGGGATGGCGCGGGCGATATCTTGCAGCTCGTCTCGGTTGCCATGTCGAACGGCCTGAAGCTCACTGCGCTGACGAACTTCATCTCGCCCTATCCAACCCGTGCCGAAGCGGTGAAGCGTGCTGCGTCCGCCTATTTCACACCCAGCGTTTTCGGCAAGCCGGCCCGTGCGCTGGTCGGGCTGCTGCAACGGATTCCCTGAGCCGCCCCGTTCCCCTGCCCGCCGATTTCGCCTAAGCCTCGGCGCGTGACCGCGCCACCGCCCGCCCCCCTACCGACGCCGCCGCAAGGCCTGCGGCGGTTTGCCGACAGCCTGGCCGCGCGCCTGTTTGCGCTGACGCTCGGGGCGATCCTGTTCACCGAGTTCCTGATTTTCATTCCGTCCGTCAGCAGCCTGCGCACACAATGGCTCGAAGAACGCGTGGCAGCGGCGCGGATCGCTGCGCTGGCGCTGGACGCCGCGCCGATGCGGGAAGTGTCGGACGAACTGTCCGAGAGCCTGCTGATGAAGGCCGAAGTGCTGGCGGTCGCCGAGATCGAAGACGAGATGCACATCCAGCTGCTGGCGCCGCGCGTGGCAATTGACGGACCCATGCGTCTTGTCGACCTCCGGGGCTCGACCGCCATGGGACGCTCCTTCGCCGCGCTGAGGGAATACCTGGCACCGGAGGGCGAAATCCTGATCGTGGTCGCCGAAGGCTCCGCGGAAGGCCGGGTGCTCGAAATCCTGTTGCCGCAAGCGCCGCTGAAGGCGGGCCTCATCCAGTTTGCCTGGCGGATCGCCGGCCTGTCGCTGATCATCGCGCTGGTCGCCGCTGTCCTGATCTATGCCGTTCTGGACATGTTTGTCGTGCGGCCGATCAAGCGGGTGACGATCAGCGTGGAACAGTTCAGCCGCGATCCGGGCAGCTGGACGCGGCGGCTGTCGCCGACACCCCGGCGGGACGAGATCGGCCGTGCACAGAATGCTTTGTCGGGCATGGAGGAAGCGGTCGCGGACGCGTTCCGGCAGCGCGCCCACCTTGCCGAGCTTGGCAGCGCGGTGGCCAAGATCAACCATGACCTGCGCAACTCGCTGGCTTCGGCGCAGCTGGTCTCGGACATGCTGGCGAAATCCGATGACCCGCGTGTGAAGCGGGCGGCGCCGCGCCTGGAGCGGGCATTGGAGCGCGCGATCGAACTTGCGACGGCCACGCTGGACTATGGCAAGGCGGCGCCCCGCCCCCCCAAGATGCAACCCGTCAGCCTGAGGATGGTGCTGACTGAAGCGGCAGATGAAGCGTTGAACGGCGCTGCAACGCAGCTCGACATTCATGTGCCTGCGAGCTTCGTGTTCACGAGCGATCCGGACCATCTGCACCGGATTGCCTCCAACCTTCTGCGCAATGCGGCTGACGCCATGGCGCAGGCCGCCACCGCGTCGCCGCACATCCGCATTGCGCTTGCACAGGGCGCTCTGGTGTTCAAGGACAACGGGCCTGGACTTCCGGAGAAAGCCCGGGCGAACCTCTTCAAACCCTTTGCCGGCTCGACACGCGCAAACGGCACCGGTCTCGGGCTCGTGATTGCGCATGAGCTGGCCAGCGCGCTGGGCGGCGAACTGACGCTTCTGGAAACCGGCGAAACCGGATCAGCCTTCCGCCTGGCCTTGCCCGGCCTGCCGGCGTGATGACCTACGCCCCACCGCAGGCGAAGTTCGAAGTCGTCTTCGCGGATGACTTTCTGGTCGTGATCGACAAGCCATCGGGTCTTCTGTCCGTGCCCGGGCGAGGTGAGGACAAGGCCGATTGCGCCCTGTCGCGTGTTCAGATCGCTTTTCCAGATGCACTGACTGTGCACAGACTGGACATGGCCACCAGCGGCCTGTTGCTGTTTGCGCGCAGCAAGGAGATGCAGCGTGCGATCTCCGGCCAGTTCGCCTGCGGCGAAGTCGCCAAGCACTACATCGCCGACGTTTGGGGCGCGCCGGCGGAGGCCTCGGGTGAAATCAACCTGCCACTGATCACGGACTGGCCGCGGCGCCCCCTGCAGAAGGTGGACTGGGAGACCGGCAAGCCGAGTATCACCCGGTACGAAACATTATCCGTATCCGGCCGGGTTTCGCGCCTCGCGCTGGCGCCGCTGACGGGGCGGTCCCACCAGCTGCGTGTGCATCTTGCCGAGATCGGCCATCCCATCCTGGGCGACGAATTCTATGCGCATGCCGAAGCTCTGGCGGCGCGCCCCCGGCTCGCGCTGCACGCTGCGTCGCTTGAATTCATGCATCCAGTTTCCAGCGCGAAACTGATGCTTGTCTCCCTCTGCCCCTTTGATCCGTCGTAACGCGCCACCGGAAACGGCTGCGTCTAGTTGGCAGCGGCAACTTCAAGCAGCAACGCATCGATCACAGGGACAACCGGATCGGAATCGGCAGGGCGGTCGTTGGCGATGACCGAGAAGACCAGCGTCTCCCCGCTGGCGGCAATCAGGAATCCGGAGAGCGCGTTGACCCCTTGCACGGTCCCGGTCTTCGCGAAGATGCGGCCATCAAGGGCAGTGCCCCGGAACCGGCGCGCGAGTGATCCTGTCTTGCCGCCGACCGGCAACGTGTCGCGAAAGGCGTCGCCCCAGGGCTGGGCGGCGGTCCAGGCAAGGAAGCGCACCGTCGCCTGCGGCGTAACGCGGTTGTAAGGTGACAGGCCCGACCCATCGAACAGTTCGATCTCTGCGCGCCCGATCCCCGATTGATCCAGCAAGGTATGGACGGCGTCCACACCGTCTTCGGCGCCCGCCCCGCGGGTCGCACGCGCGATGTGGCGCAGCAGCACTTCGGCCGAAAGATTGTCGCTGTCTTCGGAAACGTTGATCACGCTTTGAAGCAACGGCGGCGCGGCCAGGCGGGCGATCTCCTCGCCCACCAATGTTTCGCTCCGTAAACGGACTTTTGCGGCGCCCTCGACCGTGACGCCGCGCGCGGCCAACAGGCGGACCAGCCGCTCGGCGGCGGTTTGCGCGGCGTCCGGAACGCTGAGGAAATAGTAGCGCGCCGCCGCGTCCGCCGGCAGGGTGCCCGAGAGGACGACTTCATCCGAGCCGGGCCAGCGCAGGACGCTGAGCAGGTTCTCGCTGCCCAGCGGACCGGTGACCGCTTCATTGCGAACCTGCATCACATCATCCCCCGGCGCCCAGGCGGCCATGACGGGGGCACCTTCGGCGGTATCCGGCCCGACGCGCAGCGCGGCGGCGTTGCCGTTCACCGTCAGCGCCGAGACCGGCGCACCGAAATAGAAGGGCAGATTGTTCCAGCTCCAACCCATGCCCCAGGGCTCGTATGGGAACAGCGTATCGTCGCCGTAGACATCGGCTATGCGGGTGATGCCACGCGCGGCCACCGCGTCCGCCAATTCGTGCAGGCAGTTGGTCACGCAATCGGCGGCGTCGCGCAGGGTCGGATCGCCGGCGCCCACGATGACGAGGGACGGCGGCGCGCCGTTCTCCCCGGGTACGAGTTGCAGAGACGTGCCGAGTGCCGGATCGGGCTGGTCGATCCCTTTCAGGTAATGGAAGCTCGCGGCGGCCGCGAAGAGCTTGGTGTTCGAGGCGGGAATGAACCGCTGACCGGCCTTGTCCGCGAAAACCGTTTCGCCGCTGAGGGTTGCGACCATCACGCCGAGGCGCACGCCTTCAGCCGGAATGGTGATAGCCGGTTCGAGCGCAGGTTCAGGCGGCGTGGCGCAGCTTGAGGCCAGCAGGGCGAGCGCAAGGGCGGCTTTCCGGATCATCGCGTCTTGTTCCTTCTCGGCCGGCTCAGGTGAGCCGTTTCTTGGTACGCCCCTCATGGGCGCGCGCGTTTGCCGGATCGTCCGGCCAGTCATGCTTGGGATAGCGCCCGCGCATGTCCTTGGCCATGTCCTTGTAACCGGCGCCCCAGAAACGCGCGAGGTCCTGCGTGGTGGCCACCGGCTTCATGCCGGGTGACAGGAGTTCCACCGTGACCGGCACCCGTCCGGCCGCCATCTTCGGATGCTCAGTGAGGCCGTAGAAGGCCTGCGCCCGCGCCGAAACGAGAGGCGAGCGTGGATCGAGCCAGTCGACGCGGACTTCCTGGCCGGAGGGCAGGTCCAGCGTCAGCGGCGCCTGTTGGCGCAGCGCATCCTGAACTTTCCAGTCAAACGACTGGACCAGCGCGTCGCGCACTTCATGCGGCGCCGGAACCGACGCGCCCTTGCGGCGTAGCAGCGGGTGAAGCCAGTCGAGCGCCGACTCCACCAGCGCGCCGGTGTCCCGCACGGGCGCTTCCAGAAGGGACGCTGTCTCGAGGACCCGCAAGCGGTGAAGCGTCTCTTCGACCACCTCTGCGGCGCCGAGCGCATCGAAGCCGCCTGCGTGCACGGCCTCCAGCATCGCCCGCGCCGCGGCGTCCGCCGAGGGTTTCGGAAGCGGCGCTTCGCTCAGCACGATCGCGCCCAGGGCTTTCACCCGCCGCGCGGTGAACCGGCCGGTCTTCGGATCAAAGGTGGCGCGGTCTTCCGTGACCATCCTCTGGCTCGCCAACGCCTCGGCTTCTGTGAGCGGCAGGGCGAGCGTGATCCGGGGCTCGCGCGCGGCGCCGCCGAGATCGGCGACAACCAGCCAATCCGATTTTGCCAGACCATCCGTCGGCGGAAGGTTTGCGGCGCGCCCGGAGGCCAGCAGATAGGATCCGTCCGATCCGGGCCGCCTGCGCGCGACCTGGTCCGGCCAGGCGGAAGCCAGCAGGCGCGCGAGATCGCCGCCGGGCTTTGCACCGCCGCCCCAGCTCGCCGCCTGCGCCTTGAGGCTGCGGGTGCGGGGACTGCCATCATTGCGGAAACGCTGCAGCCGGTCGCGCAGGTCACCGGACTCGCCGCCGATACCGCGCTCGCCGGCCAGGGCGGCGACTTCAGCGGCGAGCGCCTTCTCCGCCGGACCGGGCGCCGCCGCGATCAGCGCCGCCAGCCTCGGCGACATCGGCAGGCGCGCCATCTCGCGGCCCTTCGGCGTCAGGGCGCCCGCCTCGTCGAGCGCGCCGAGGGCGAGGAGCTGCGCCTCTGCGGCGCGGTATTTGCCGGCGGGGGGCGCATCCAGCCAGGTCAGCTTCGCGGGATCGCGCTCGCCCCATTCGGCAAGCGCCAGGACGAGGCCCGACAGGTCGCTCGACAGGATTTCCGGCGTGGCGGCCGCCATCAGGCCGCGCGTGGCCGCCTCATCCCAAAGCCGGTAGCACACGCCCGGCGCGGTGCGCCCTGCCCGGCCCCGGCGCTGGTCGGCCGAGGCGCGCGAGGCCCGCACGGTGCTGAGCCTGGTGCCGAGGCCGCCGGCTTCATCTTCGGCGACGCGGGCGAGGCCGGAATCGATGACGATGCGTACCCCTTCGATAGTGAGCGCGCTTTCGGCCAAATCGGTCGCGAGCACGACCTTGCGTTTGCCGCTCGGCGCGGGCGAGACCGCCGCGTCCTGTTCTGCCGGAGACAGGGCCCCGAACAGCGGCGCGATGAGGATACCCGGCCCGAGACCGGCGAGCGCCTCCGCCGTGCGGTGGATTTCCCGCGCGCCGGGCAGGAAGGCGAGCACGGAGCCCTGCTCCTCGCGCAGCGCCTGGCGGATGGCCTTCGGCATCCGGTCTTCGATCCGGTCGTCGGAGCGGCCGAGATAGCGCGTCTCGACAGGATACTGGCGCCCTGCACTCTCGATCACCGGCGCGGCAATGGCTTTCGACACGGCCGCTATGTCCAGCGTGGCCGACATGATCAGCAGGCGGAGGTCTTCGCGCAGCGCGCCCTGTGCTTCCAGAGCGAGGGCGAGGCCGAGATCGGAGTTCAGGCGCCGTTCGTGGAATTCGTCGAACAGCACCGCGCCGACATCCTTCATCTCGGGATCGTTCAGGATGCGACGCGTGAAAAGGCCGTCGGTGATCACCTCGATCCGCGTGGCGGCGGAGACTTTCCGGTCCACCCGTGTGGTGAGACCCACCGTCTGGCCGAGCCGTTCCCCGAGGGTCGACGCCATGCGCTCCGCAGCCATCCGCGCCGCGATCCGGCGCGGCTCGAGCATCAGGATGCGGCCGCGGATAACGGCTTCGCCGCCGAGCAGGCCCGCCAGCGCCAGCGGCACGCGCGTCGTCTTGCCGGCGCCCGGCGGCGCGGCGAGGATGAGCCGGTTGCCAGCCGCAAGCGCGCGGAGAATCTCCGGCAACACGTCGTCTATCGGCAAGGGGGCGTGCGCGGAGACCATGCTGCACGGAATAGGGCGCCGCGGCCTCGTCTGGCAAGCATCGCGCCGCAAAGGTTGTCTTCTGTGTCGCCTGCCCTTACCCTTCCTCCCGGCGGAACAAGAGGCGGCAGATGAAGGCGTGGTTTGAAATCGATCTCTGGAAGCGGGTGATCCTCGGTCTCCTCATAGGTGCGGCCATCGGGCTAGGCCTTCGCTATGGGATCGGGCCGGACCGCGCTTCCGATATCGTCACGACCTGGTTCAAGCCTGTCGGGGACGCTTTCATCAATCTCATTCGCATGCTGGTCGTGCCGCTCATCTTTGCCACGCTGGTTTCCGGCGTGCTCGCGATGGGGGATCCCAAGCGCCTCGGCAGTCTGGGTGGGCGCGCCCTCGCGATGTACATGATCACAACCGTCATCGCGGTTTGCTTCGGCCTTGCGTTGGGCACGATCATCCAGCCTGGCGCGGGCTTTGATCTCTCGGCCGTGTCGACCACCGACATGGAGGAAGCACGCGAGCGGCTGGCTGCGAATCCTGCTCCCGGCAGTGTGCTGGAACAGATCATCCGCACCCTGCTGTCGATCATTCCAGTGAACCCGGTGGATGCGATGGCCAAGGGTGACGTGCTCGCCATCATCTTCTTCGCCATCATGCTGGGCGTTGCGACACTGATGGCAGGCGAAGCGGGAGAGCCCGTCGCGCGCGTCATGAACAGTGCGGCAGACGTCATGATGAAGCTCACCATCATCATCATGGAAGTCGCGCCGATCGGTGTGCTTGCGCTGATGGCCTGGGTGCTGGGGACGCGCGGCCTTGTCGTGCTCGAGGTGCTCGGCAAGATGACGCTGGCGCACTATCTCGCCTGCACGCTGCACATGCTGATCACCTACGGCTTCATCGTCAAGGTGATGCTCCGCCTGCCGCTCATCCCTTTCATCCGCGGCGTCGCCGATCCGCAAGCGGTGGCGTTCTCGACTTCGTCGTCTAATGCCACCCTGCCGGTCACCATGACGGCGGCCAACAAGAACCTCGGGATCGGCAAACCAATTGCTTCCTCGGTCCTGCCGCTCGGCGCCACCATCAACATGGACGGCACGGCGCTGTATCAGGGCCTCATCGCGCTGTTCGCGGCTCAGGCGCTCGGCATCACAATGACGCCGGACATGTATTTCACGATCATCCTGATGGCGGCCTTGGTCTCAATCGGCACAGCCGGCATCCCCTCGGTCAGCCTGTTCCTGGCAGCGACGACGCTGAGCGTGATCGGCGTAACTGCTGAGAACACGGTACTCATCATAGCGATCCTGTTCCCGTTTGACCGCATCCTCGACATGATGCGAACCGTGACTAACGTGACCGGAGACCTTGCAGTCGCGGTCGCCGTCGCCAAGTGGGAAGGCGAGTTTGACGAAGGGGTTTACCGCGCCCGCGATCCGGTCTGACGGAGGTCTAGAGCGACGCGCCTTCCGGATGATGGACGATGCTCTGCGCGGTGATCGAGACCTGCGCCGGCAACCAGCACATCACCTCAAGCCCGCCGCCATCTACCGGCTTCATGCCGACCGTGCCGCCATGCAGGTGAATGAAGTGCTTCACCAGCGCAAGCCCGAGGCCCGCGCCGCGCTGATCGCCTGACACGAAACTGTCGAAGCTGGTTGCGCGCTTGTCGGCTTCGAGGCCGATGCCGTTGTCCCGTACACTGAGCATCACCATGTCGCCGGCGCGCTGCGCAGCCACAACGACTTCGCCGCCCGCTTCCGTGAAGCGGAGCGAGTTCGAAACCAGATTGAACAGGACCTGCTTGATGCGCCGCGCGTCGCCGCGGATCGTACCCAGCTTGCCTGTGATCTCCGAGCGCACGGTGACTTCCGTGTCCTCGGCCTTCGAGACAACCATCTCTATGCCTTCGGCGATCAGGTCTTCGAGGTTGACCGTGTCGATATCGAGATCCATGCGGCCCGCTTCGATCAAGGCCAGATCCAGAATGTTCTCGATGAGCTTGTTGAGATGATCGGAGGCCGAGAGGATGGCGCGGACGTGATCGGTCTGGCGCTCGGTCAGCGCGCCGTTGCGCTGCGTTTCAAGGAGCTCGGCATATCCGAAGATCGTCGTCAGCGGCGAGCGCAGCTGGTAGCTGACGTTGCGCACGAATTCGGTCTTCAGCCGGTCGGCGGCTTCGAAAGCTTCGGCGCGGTCACGCAGGGCCGACTCGACGCGGCGGGTGGCGGTCACGTCCGCGAAGGCGATCAGCGTGTTGCCGTCCGGCAGCGGGTTGGTGATATAGGTGAGAAGCGAGCCGTCCGAGCGGCGCATCTCACCGGTGGTGGCCTGACGCGAACTGGCGGACGGGTCGGTGATGTGCACCTTGATGGCGTCCCAGATGTCCGCATCGTGGAACAGCGGCACGCAGCCTTTGACCACGTCGTCATAGTCCGGCGTGTCCTTGAGCAGATCCGCCGGCAGGTCCCAGACCCGCTCGAATGCGCGGTTGTGCAGCTTGAGGCGGCCGTCGCTGCCGAACACGGTGACCGCCTCGTGGAGGTTGTCGAGGGTGGAGCGCTGCGTCTTGATCAGCGCGTTGAAGCGCGTCTGCAGGTCGAGCTGGACGGTGATGTCCTTGAACAGCAGCAAAAGGCCGCCCATCGGGTGCCGCTGGCGGGTGACCGACAGTGCGCGCCCGTCCGGGAGGGACCACTTGTCCTCTTTCACGCCGTCGAGGTCGAGATAGTAGGAGATCTCCTCGGCGCGCCATTCGGCGTAGTTCGGGCGGCCGGGAATCTTGCGGCGCTCACGCAGCCGGTCGAGCAGCTGGCCATGGTTCGGCCGGTCAAGGAGGAAGGCCTCTTCAAGGTCCCACATGTCGCGGAAGGCCTTGTTGTAGAAGGTCAGCTTGCGCTCGGCGCTGAAGATGGCGACGGCGTCGGCCACATGGTTCAGCGTTTCGTCATGGGCACGGACGTGGCGGTTCAGTTCTTCGCGCGCGTTCTCCTGCATCGTCACATCAAAGGCCATCGCCCCTGCCCCACCGGACAGCGGGAACGTCAGCACACGCATCGACCGGCGATCGCCCTTGACCACGATATGGCGCGTCTCGTCATGCTCCTGGCCGTCGGAAATCGTCTTGCGGGCCTGTTCGGCCACCGCCTGGTCGAGCGTCGTCTGCTCCTCCAGAAGCCGGTCGAGGCTCGAGACGTCGACGGCGGCGAGATAGGCGGGGTTGGCCCATTGCAGGCGGCCCATGCCGGACACGCGCCAGGCCGGGAAGGGCGCCTTGCGCAGCATGTCGAGGAAGGCGGTCGGATCGCGGGCGATCACCTGGCGTGCTTCCTCGAATTTTCCGCGGGCGGAGCTTTCTTCAAGCCCCTTGATCGTCGCGTCAGTGACCCACACCACGGCGCGCGCACCGGCGGTGCGGCCATCCGCTTCGAGGAAGCGTCCCGAAGGGCCGATGATCGTCAGCGAAAACGGATTTCCCTGCTCGCGCAGCTCGCGCAGGCGGATTCGCAGCGTCGTGTCCTGCCCGGCCGAATCGCGCGCTTCCAGATCGGCGATGCCTTCGACGATCCGGACCGTGGGATTGTCTGAAATCGCCGCATCCGTGAAACTCAGCAGGCCTGCCAGCGCCACCGACGAGCCGAACACGTCCGGCGGGGTGATTTCGTCGCCTTCGACTTCCAGTGCCTCACCTTGCCAGACGAGGATCACGCCTGGATGGGCGCCCAACACAGATTTGAGGGCTGCGTTTTCGGTCTCCCGGTCGCCGGCCAGATCGCGGTAGCGTTTGGCGGCGCCGCGTGCCCCATCCGAAACCCGCAAGGCCCAGAGCAGCGCGCCAAGGGCCAGCATTGCGGTACCAACCGCCATGATGATGGGCACTTGTTCTGCGTTCATCGGATGGTCGCCTTTCCAAGCGCGGCATCTCGCGCCTGCCGGGGCGCGACTCTGGCAAGTTTATACTGGTTAACGAATGGCCCCGCGAGCGTTAAGGCAGGGTTAATTCGCGGCCTGCGAAGCAGGCCCCCACAGCGCCCCCGTGCTGTAACCGGCTGTTGCATAAACAGCACACCTGCCTAGGGTAACCATGGGCAAGCCTGAGGAGGCACCGATCATGCGCCGCACCCTGCCATCGATACTTTTGGCTGCCGTCCTGCTGGCCGCCCTACCGGTCAATGCCCAGGCGGAAGATGACGGGGACGACCTTGTGCGCCTTCCCGGCCAGGGACTGGTCAAGCCGGATACAGGTCCCGCCCAGCGCAACCTTGGACGCCTTGTGCCCGGCGGCGGCCTGTTTGCGAGCTTTGATGCCAACAGCGATGGCCGGATTTCAGCAGAAGAGCTGGCCGAAGGCACCCGCGCCGCCTTCCTGCTCGCCGATGCCAATGGAGACGGCGAGCTGGTCGCCCTCGAGCAACAGGACTGGGCCGCAAGCCTGCCGACACGGGACGATACCTTGTCCAATCCCGTCCGGTTTGACCCGAACCTCGACCGGATCGTGACGTTCGAGGAGTTCCAGGCCGTCATCGCCCAGCTCGCGACCAACTATCAGGACGGCAATGGAACGATCGAGCTAGCCAAGCTGTCGGCGCCCGATCCCAAACCTGAACGCCCCGACCGGCGCCCGCCGGGCGGGCCGATGCCGGACCGGATCGGCGCCAGCAACAACTGAGCCCTCCTTCGCCGCACGTGCCTGCCGCTTGACACCGCCGCCGCGGCGGGCGACCCGCTGTCGTCCATGACCCGACCTTCCCTTCCACCAGCGCGCGGCAAACTGATCGAAGGCGCCGCGCTCGCGCCTTATACATGGTTTCGCGTGGGTGGCCCGGCTGACGTCCTGTTCCTGCCTGAGGACGAGACAGATCTTGCGGGCTTCCTCGGCGCGCTGGACCCGGCTGTTCCGGTCACCGCACTCGGCGTAGGCTCAAACCTGATCGTCCGCGATGGCGGCATTCCGGGCGTTGTCATCCGCCTGATGGGCCGCGCCTGGGGCGAGGTGATGAAAACCGGTGAGCTGGAACTGACGGCCGGCGCCGGCGCGCTCGACCTCGCCGTCGCGAAGGCGGCTGCAAAACACGGCATAACCGGCCTCGAATTCCTGTCCGGTATTCCAGGTTCGCTGGGCGGCGCCACACGCACCAATGCGGGCTGCTATGGGCGCGAGCTGAAGGACGTTCTCGTCCGGCTGGAAGGCGTTACCCGAGCCGGCGAGCGGCGCGTGTTTGGCGAGGGCCACGCGCCTGTCCATTTCAGCTATCGACACACTGACCTGCCGGAAGAGTTCATCGTCACCCGCCTCGTCCTTCGGGGCTCCGGCATGAGCGACGCGGGCCAGATCGCAGCCGAAATAGAGGCGCTACAGGCCCGCCGCGCCGAGACCCAGCCGATCCGCGAGAAAACCTCCGGCTCGACCTTCGCCAATCCCGATCCGCCGGGCACACCAGACCAGCGCTCTGCCTGGAAGCTGATCGACGCCGCCGGATGCCGCGGCCTGAAGGTCGGCGGCGCGCAGGTCTCGCCGATGCACTGCAATTTCCTGATCAACACGGGCGAGGCCACTGCTGCCGATCTTGAAGCGCTCGGCGAACTGGTGCGCGCCCGCGTGCTGGAGACATCCGGTGTCAGCCTGCGCTGGGAAGTGCGTCGCATTGGCCGGATCGGACAAACCGGTCCGGTTTAGAAAGTTCCGTTCAGGGACAGCACGAAAATCAGGCCGCGGTCACGTTCTGACACTTCCCGGCGAACAGCAAGGCCGTTTCGGTCAGGCGCAAAAACCGTGCGTTCGACCACGTCCCTGTGATCGAGAAGATTGCGAACCGCAAAGCGCCCGGTCGCACCCCAGAGGTCCTTGTGCTCGACGAAGACTTCACCGATCCCGTGCAGCTGCCGCTCGAGCCTTCGCTCGCTTCGCGTGAACTCGTCCGTGAAAGCAAGCCGCTCGAGCTTTGCGCCCCAGGCAAATTGCGTACCCGGAACATCATGCCGAAACTCGACGTTCACTTCATAGAGCAGGTCATCGCTGATCCGTCGGGACGCACCTGTGACTGGATCATCTACCCGCGAGTCAATCCATACACCGCTGGCCGTCACTTCTGCGCCATCGAAACCGAGCGGCGCTAGTTTCAGCGTCGCGTCAAGCTCCGCAATCGCCCCCCAGGCTGTGTCGATGTTGCCAGGACCGTCGCCGGTGCCGATCGGCACACGGTCAACGATATCCTCGATCTTGTCGTAGGTAATCTTGGCCGTGGCAGCGCCCCACTCCGAAAAATCCTTTTCAGCCTGCAAGCTGGCGCTCCACACCTGCGTTGGAACGATGTCGGGATTGCCAGCATTGTTGTTGTCCAGCGATAGGTCGGCCGAAGTAACGAAATCGAAGAAGTCGAGCTGTCCGACCTTGCGCTCGATCCGAGTGACGAGGCTGAGCGTTTCGCTGGCTGCCCAGGTCAGGCTTGCGTACCCCTTGGGACGCGTAAATATGCGGACTTTCTCCGTGTCGCCGGATTGCGAGATCTCCGAATACTCCGCTCCGACCGCCAACTGCATCGTGAGATCGGCCGCCAGCGACCGCGTATGCGTCAGCATCGCCTCGGCCCGGCGTTCCTCGACGCGTGTATTCGATGTATCGAGCGGCACGGCCACGAACGGCCCGTTGCTGATCGCCTCAGAGAGTTCCGATTCTGCCTCGAGGAAATTGAACGCACCTTCCGCAGACAGTTGCCACTCCGGACCTGAAGGCGTCTTCCAGCCATATTCGCTGCGAAGAATATACTCGCCTTCATCCGTGGTTTGACGAAAGTCCGAGCGGTAGAGGTTCGAGCCGTCGAGACCGCCCCTGAGGAAGGTATCGTTGAAGGGGCTGCGCTCGCGGCGTGCCAGTCCGATCGCTTTCAGCCTACCGGAACTGAGGTCGAATTCGACATCGCCGCCGAGCTCCGCATTCCACTCATCCTCAAGGCTCTCGAACAGCCGCCGGCCTTCGGGACCCGCAACTGGAAACACCTGGGCGCGATCCTTGATTTCTTGCCGGTAGGTCGCCGCCTTTCCATTGAGATTGGCCACCATGCCGCCCGGCGGTTTCCAGGCCATCGAGCCCGACACCGACGTTGTATCGACATAGAAGATGAACTTTTCCTGGCGCAGTTCGAGCAGGTTGCCCGTTCCGTCCGTCACGTTCCGGAAGCCCTGGTTACCTCGCCGTTCCGGCGCATTGTCCGCCTGCACGCTCCAGCTGACATCGCCGCTACGGCCGGATAGCGCCAGATTGGCGACGCCAAGCGCCGGTTGGAAATCATCGCGCCAGCGCGCCTGCATCTTCCAGGAACCGGATTGGCGGGCCTCGCCCGATGTCACGACGTTGATCGCCTGGCCGGATAGTCCGGGCACGCCGAAGACGCTTGCATCCGCAACTTCGATCCGCTCGACTTGGCTTGCCGGAACCCGGCCGAGCGCCGCGCTGGCACCGTTGGACTTGCCAGAGACGCGCTGGCCGTTGATTAGCACGTTGCCACTGGCCTGGCCAAAACCGCGCGAGTCGCTGTCATCCTTGGATATCGACACGCCCGGCACACGTTGAACCATATCCAGCGCCGTGCGCGGCGCAAACTGGGCAAAATCTTCCAGCGTCAAGATTGTCCGGTGCTCCGGACTGGCGCCGTCTATCGTGTCAGCAACTGTCTCACCGAATGCTGGCGCACCCAACGGAGCTACGGCCAGCGCCGCCGCCACATGGTTCAAGAACCGTCGCAACTCTAGCATCCGGATTGGCGTCTCCCACGTTTTCCAGTGGACCTTTTCCCACGCCGAAGTCCAATGATTTCGTATCGTGCGGCGTCCCGTACCGGTGCTTTTTCATTTCGGTCGCCAGCCCTGCCCGCTTGGCGGGCCGTCCTTCGGGAAGCCTCAGAACTTGCCTTTGAGTTCGATCGTGAAAATCGGCCCGAACGCGCGCGCGTATTCCTCGGACCGCACCAGCGCACCGTTCCGGTCCGGTGCGTAGACTTCCCGCCAGAACGTGTCGCGCTGGTTGAACAGATTGCCCAGCGCAACAGTCCCCGTCATGCCGGCAATATCCTTGTGCTCGAGATAGACCATCGAGAATGCCGGATCGTTTCCTCCCAGTGCGATCTGGTTGAGCTGGTAGGATGGCTCGGATTTGAAACCTTCGACAATCGTGCCCCAGGCCCAGTCCGTACCCGGAACATCCTGGCGGAGTTCCATGTTCCATTCCCAGATCAGATGGGAGTTGATCGAGCGGCGCTCACCCGTCAACGGGTCATCGACTTCCGTATCGTAGTAGCGGCCATTGAACGTCAGCTCGGCGCCCTTGAATCCCACTTCTTCGAGCTTGAGTGTCGAATCCGTCTCGATCGCGAACAGTTTTCCGCTGTCGATGTTTCCGGGCCCCGCGCCCGTGCCGATGGGCACCTGGTCGATGACATCTTCAAGCTCCACAAAAATGAGCCGCACGGTCGAGGCGCCCCAGGCCTTGAAATCTTTCTGGGCTTCAAGGTTCAGCCGCCAGGACTGGTTGGGGACGATCTCGGGGTTTCCGTCGACGCCGTTTTCCTGCTCGAGATTGACTGAAGAAATGAAGTCGAAAAAGTTCAGCTGGCCAACCCGCCGCTCAACCTTGGTGACCAGCTGCAGCGTAGCGCTCTGCTGCCAGGACAGACTGGCGGACCCTTTGGGGCGCGTGAACGTGCGCTTGTTTTCGGCATCGCCGGTCTGAGAGAGCTCCGAATACTCGGCGCCAGCTGAAATCTGCAGGTCCAACTTCGGGCCGAGTTTGCGCCCATGCGTGAGGATCACTTCGCCGCGGCGTTCCTCGACCCGTGAGTTCGCAAGATCAAGCGGAATCTCCGTGAGCGGACCACCGCCGAAAGCTTCCATCAGGGTGCTTTCAGCTTCGAGGAAATTGAATGCGCCTTCGGCTGAAACCTGCCAGTCGCGGCCCTCCCCTGTCTGCAAGGCATATTCGCTGCGGAGAATGTACTCGCCTTCATCAATTGTCTGCTCAAAGCGCTGGTCGAACTGGCTGGTTCCGTCGATGTTGGCGGTCTGAAACACATCAACGAACGGGCTGTGCTCGTGGCGCGCGAGGCTGATGAGTTTGAGGCGGCCCGGGCCGGCGGCAAATTCGATGTCGCCGCCGATCTCGCCGTTCCATTCGTCTTCGGAGCCGAGGAAGACGCGCCTGCCGTCAGGGCCCCCGACGGGAAATGTCTTGGAGACCTGTTTCTGGTTGCCTTCGTACAACTCCCCGCTGGCGTTGAGGTTCGCGACCGTGCCGCTGGCCGGCTTCCAGGCCAGTGATCCGGATACGGATACATCATCCTCGATCGACGTGAAATCCTCATCGCGCCGTTCGATGAGCATTCCTGTGCCGTCCCAGATGTTTCGCCATCCGGCGTTTGCGCCGCGCCCCGGCTCGCTGCCCGCTTCGAACGTCCAGCTCAGGGCGCCGTCCGAACCGGACAACGTCACGTTCATTTCGTCGAAGGTCGGCGGAAGGTTTTCACGGATACGCCATTTGTAGCGCCAGGTACCATCCAGTGCCCCTTTGCCGTCCGTCACGACGTTCACGACCTTGCCGGAGACGCCCGCGATTCCGGTCTGCGCGCCGTCGAGAACCTCGATTCGCACCACGCGCGCCGCAGCGATTCGGCCCAGCGCCGTCTCAGCGCCGTTTGATTTTGCCGAGACCCGCTGGCCATCAATCAGCACGTTGCCGCGCGCCTGACCGAAGCCGCGGTTGCCGCTGTCATCGCTGAGAATGGCAAAACCGGGCACGCGCCGGACCATGTCGAGGGCATTCTGGGGGCTGAACTGCGCGAAGTCAGCGGGCGTGAAAGCGGTCCGGTTCGTTTCGCTTGAAGGCGTCGTGGCTTCCGTCTGGGCGATGGCGGCGGACTGGGCCGCCAGCACAATCGCGGCAGCAGTGCCGAACAGGATCCGGTGCAGCAGCATGTCAGTATCTCCCCCTTGGGCGCACATCGAGGCTCTCGCGGAGTCGCCCAGGGTGTTTGCCGATTTTCGTTATTGATTTGTCGCTTATCAATATTGACTACCCTTGTAGTCAATCCTCTTTCGCGCGTCACGAGATAATTTTTCTGTAATCCGCCAGAATTGGGCCGGACATATGCCCTGCCCTCCTCTTTAAGCTGGTGTTCACCGCAGCGATCCATGACGGACGCGGCGGCTTGAACGCGTCTCAGAAGGAGCAGGCATGAAACGGGTGGCGGTTATCTATGGCGGCTGGTCTTCGGAACGCCCGGTGTCCCTTTCGTCTGGCCGGCAAATGGCGGAAGCGGCGCGAAAGGCCGGTTATGGCGTCACTGAAATCGACGCGACGCGTGAACTCGCGCGCCAGCTGACCGAAGCCAGGCCGGACGCTGTACTGAACGGCCTGCATGGACCCTGGGGCGAAGATGGCTGCGTGCAGGGCCTGCTCGAGATCATGGGCCTGCCCTATTCCCATTCCGGCGTGCTCGCCTCCGCCCTCGCCATGGACAAGCTGAAATCGAAAGCCGTCTACAAGCAGGCCGGCCTCGACGTTGCCGAAGACCGCCGCGTCACGCGCGCCGAAGCTGCCGCCGCCCACGCGCTGAAACCGCCTTACGTGATCAAGCCGGTCAACGAAGGCTCCAGCTTCGGTGTACTGATCGTGCGCGAGGGCACCAATGGCCCGCCGCAGGAGCTGACCGGACCGAACTGGCGCTACGGCGATTATCTGATGGCGGAGGAATACATCCCCGGCCGCGAGCTGACCGTCGCTGTGCTGGGTGATCGCGCGCTCGCGGTGACCGAGATCACGACCTTAAGAGACTATTACGATTTTGATGCAAAATACGCGGCTGGTGGATCGCAGCATGTGATCCCTGCGGACCTGCCCGCGCATGTGACCAAGGCGGCGATGGATGCATCGCTCACGGCTCACCTCGCTCTGGGATGCCGCGGGGCGACGCGCTCGGACTTCCGATACGATGAGAAGAAGGACCGCCTCGTGATCCTCGAAACCAACACCCAGCCCGGCATGACGCCGACCTCGCTCGTTCCCGAGCAGGCCGCGCACATGGGCATGAGTTTCGTGGACCTCGTCGCCTGGATGATCGAGGACGCCTCATGCCAAAGATAGAGCGTAACCAGACCGTGCCTTCGGGCCGCCGCCGTCCGGCGACGATCATCGACGAGACGACGGGCGAGGAAGTCCGCGTCTCCTCGATCATTTTCGGCGTCGTGATGCTGGTCGCGATCCTTGTGGCCACCGCCGCCTGGATGGGCGGATCGATGTCGCAGATCGGTGCCCGGTTTGGCGGCTTCATGGATGATACGTCGCGCCTTGTCGGCATCGATGTGAAGGATGTGTCCGTCCTCGGCCTCGAAGACAATCCGGCGCTTGCCGACGAAGTGCGCGCCGCCGCCATGATTGAGCCCGGCGAGAACATGTTCCGCGCCGATCCGCACCTGATCAAGAGCCGCGTCGAGAGCACCAGCAAGGTTCTCAACGTGCGCGTCCACCGCCTCTGGCCCGGCCAGATCGTCATCCTCGCCGACGCTGCCGATCCGGTGGCGCTCTGGCATGATGGCCGTCAGTGGCAGGTCGTCGACGGCCTTGGCCGCCTGCTGCCGGGCGCCCGCGCGGAAGACCACCCGGGCCTCCTGCGCCTCGCCGGTCAGGGCGCACCGGAAGCGGCCCCGCAGCTCGCCTCTGCGCTGGCCTCGGCGCCGGACATCAATGGCCGCGTTGCGGTCGCCACCCGGATCGGCACGCGCCGCTGGGACATGCGCTTCATCAACGGCGTCACCGTCCGCTTGCCAGAAGACCCGGGCCTCGAGCCCGCCATCCAGCGCCTGGCGAAACTGCAAGTGCGCACCGCGCTGACCCAGCGCCCGCTGGAAATGATCGACCTGCGCAGCCAGGGCCGCGTCTATCTCCGCCTGGCCCAAACCGCCGTTGAACCTGCCCCTGCCCGCGAGGTTGCCGAGAAAACCTGATGTCCGAACTCTCTTCCAAGCGCCTCGCCCGCCTCAACAGCCGCTCCAGCGGCACGGTCGCCGCGCTGGACATCGGCTGCTCGAAAACCACCTGCCTGATTGCCCGTCCGGATACGGACAATCCACGCCGGATGACCATCCTCGGCGCCGGACGTCAGCAGACGCGCGGATTCGCGGGCGGTACGATCACCGACATGGAAGGGCTAGAGCGCTCCATCCGCCTTGCGGTCGAAGATGCGGAACGCGAAGCGGGCGAGCCGATCTCGGAAGTCATCCTCGGCATCACCGGCCCGAAACTCACCTCGCGTCTGATCACGTCCAGCCTCGATATCGGCGACCGCGTGGTCACCGCCAAGGATGTGCGCCGCCTCCACAGCCAGGCGCTGACGCGCGCCGCGCAGTCCCCGGCTCACCGCCAGGAGGACATCCTCTCCGCTTGGCCGGTCGTCTATACGATCGACAAGGCGGCCGGCCGCGTGCGCCAGCCCGTCGGCATGATCGCCGGCACACTGACGGTCAAAATGTCGATCGTCTCGGCCCCGCGCGCCATCGTAAAGAACCTCGTCGAGTGCGTCGGCCGCGCCCATCTCGGTGTGCGCCAACTGGTCCCGTCGGCCATCGCCAGCGGAGCCGGAACCCTGATCGAGGACGAGATCGAGAATGGCGCTGTCTGCATTGATCTCGGCTCCGGCGTCACCGCCGTCTCGGTCTACCTGCATGGCTCGCCTGCCTGGCTGGGCCTAGTGCCGGTCGGCGGCGCACATGTGACCGCGGATATTGCGCAGGGCATCGGCACGACCTTTGCCGCCGCCGAGCGTCTGAAGAGCGTCTATGGCACTGCCGATCTCGAAGGCCCCGGCCTGGCCGAACGCATCGAAGCCCCGCGCCTCGGCGATGACGGCCGCCTGCATGCGTCCCGGCTGGAGCGCGCCGAACTCGCGCGCATCATCGCGCCGCGCATCGAAGAGATTTTCGAGATGACGCTGGACCTGCTCGCGCGAAGCGATGTGAAATCGGTCCTGCCGCAGCGCGTGGTGCTCACGGGCGGCGCGAGCCAGCTGCCCGGCGTGCGCGAAGTCGCCAGCCGCATCCTCAAGACTCCGATCCGCCTCGGCCGCCCGGTCCTTGCCGAAACTTTAGGCGAGCAACTGGCCACGCCAGCTTTTTCAACGGCGTCTGGCCTGCTACTCTATCCGGAGTTGGGGTTCACCGATGCTGCGCGGGCTGGCGTATCGTCATTGGAAACTGAGGGGGAGGGCGGCTCGGGAAAACTCAAGAGTGTGCTCTACTGGCTGAAAGAAAATTTCTGACTCCAGTCGGCGTCACTTAAGCGTTTTTTAGCGGCAGGCGCGCATTCTGCCCGCTCAAGCCAGCCCCGGCCGACGCAGACGCAGATTGAGGCGCAATGACCCAGGAACTTAAGCCGCGGATCCTCGTTTTTGGCGTGGGCGGAGCCGGCGGCAACGCGATCAACAACATGATCGAGGCAAACCTCCAGGGCGTCGAGTTCATCGTGGCCAATACCGACGCGCAGGCCCTGTCGCGTTCGCGCGCTGAAAACACGCTGCAGCTTGGCCTCGGCACCACCTCCGGGCTCGGCGCTGGCGCTCGCCCCGAGGTTGGTGCGAAAGCGGCTGAAGAATCCCTCGATGATATCCGCGCCCGTCTCGAAGGCGCCCACATGGTATTCATCGCCGCCGGCATGGGCGGCGGCACCGGCACGGGCGCAGCCCCGATCATCGCCCGCGCAGCGCAGGACATGGGCATCCTGACGATTGCCGTCGTCACCAAGCCGTTCGGCTTTGAAGGCGCCCACCGCATGCGCCTTGCCGAAGACGGCCTCGCGAAAATCCGCGGCCATGTCGACACGATGATCGTCGTGCCGAACCAGAACCTGTTCCGCATCGCCAATGACAAGACGACCTTCGCCGACGCGTTCCGCATGGCCGATGACGTGCTCTATTCCGGCGTGCGCGGCATCACCGACCTGATCGTCATGCCGGGCCTGATCAACCTCGACTTTGCCGATGTCAGCGCCATCATGCGCGGCATGGGCACCGCCCTGATGGGCATGGGCGAAGCGACAGGCGAGGCCCGGGCCCTCGAGGCCGCCAAGCGCGCCATCGACAATCCGCTGCTCGACGATGTCACCATCAAGGGCGCCAAGGGCGTGCTGGTGAACATCACCGGCGGCTATGACATGACCCTGTTCGAACTCGACGAGGCGGCCAACGAAATCCGCCGCGAAGTCGACCCCAACGCGAACATCATCCTCGGCTCGGCGTTCGACGCGAGCCTCGAAGGCCGTATTCGCGTCTCCGTGGTTGCCGCCGGTCTCGACGCCGCGACGCGCCGCCTGCCTGCTGCGCAGCCGATCGCCCCGCGCACGCTGGGTGCCTCCCTTCTTGCCGCCGCCCCCACCGCCGACGATGACGCCCACGCCCTGGAAGACGAAGCCATGGCGGCCGAGGACGCCGAGATGCTGGCCGCAGCTCCGGCATACGACCCGGATGCAGACGACCGCCCGAAAATCGTGGCGCCGCCCCGCGTGGCCGTCACCCCGGCTGCTCCGGCAGCCGGAATCTTCTCCGAGCGTACGGACGCCCCCGCCCCCGAGCGGCCCGTCCGCGAGGGCGCAGCGCCGTCCTCCGGCTTCGCGAACCTGTTCGGCTGGCGCCGCCCGGCCCCCCAGGGCCAGAACGATTCCGCCCCCGAGACGCGCGGCGCCGCTACCAGCCCGCAGATCATCTCCTCGCCGGACGACCATCCGGAACCGGCGGCCTTCGATGACGCCGATCTGGAGATTCCCGCCTTCCTGCGGCGTTCTGCCAATCATTGAGCGCGTGTGTGGCCTTCGGGCGACACATTTCGCGCAGGTCAAAGTCGTTGTTTTTCAATGACTTAGAGCGCAGCCAGCCGCCAAACTGTAACAAGCCGAAACATCGCGTGTTTTGAGTGCGCCGGGCCGGCGGGCCATCTAGTCCGTCATGGTTATGCGTTCCGGGCTGAAGGCTGAAACACACATGGCGCACACGCGGCAGACAACGATTTCCCGCAAGGTCAGCTGCGCCGGGATAGGTGTGCACTCCGGTGCGCGTGCCCGCCTGACGCTGCTGCCCGCCGCGACGAATACCGGTATCCGCTTCGTCCGCATCGACGCCCCGGAAGGCACCGGCGAAATCCAGGCGCATGCTGACGCGGTCTCCGACACGCAGCTTGGCACCACGCTTTCAAATGCGCATGGGGTTTCAGTCGCTGTGGTCGAGCACCTGCTTGCCGCAATCGCCGGGGTCGGGATCGACAACCTGCGCATCGAAATCGACGGCCCCGAAGTGCCGATTATGGATGGCTCGTCCTCCGTGTTCTATGAACTTTTGATGCTGGCCGGCCAGAAAGCGCAAGGCGCGGCCCGCCAGCGCATCCGCATTCTCGAAACCATCGAAGTGCGCGAAGGCCCGAAACGCGCCACGCTGTCGCCCGCGAACGGCGACGTGCTGACGCTGCGCGCCCGTATCGAGTATGACGACCAGCACATTGGCGTGCAGCAGATGGCGATGAAGCTCGCCCCCGGCATGTTCGCCCGCGACCTTGCTTTTGCCCGCACCTACGGCTTTGCCCGCGATGTCGAAATGCTGCGCTCGATGGGCCTCGCCCGCGGCGGCTCGCTTGAGAACGCGGTGGTGATCGGCGAAGACGGCGTGATGAACCCGGAAGGCCTGCGCATCGAGGACGAGTTCGTGCGCCACAAGATGCTGGATGCCGTCGGCGACCTGATGCTCGCCGGCGCCCCGATCGCAGGGGACTATGACGCTGTACAGCCCGGCCACGGCCTCAACAACAAGCTTGTCCGCAAGCTGCTCGCCACGCCGTCCGCCTGGTGCTGGGAAGATGCCGGCGCGCAAGCGGTCCGTGAAGACGCCCGCGCCGCAGTCTGAATTGTCTTGATTGCCGGAAGGGCGCTCAGCCCATCAGGCTTTGGCTGTCACCTGACAGATCATCCGGTACGCTCTCTTCATCACCCCGACCGGCGAGTGACCGGACAAGCGCCATCAGATGGGTGCGCACGCGCTCATCCTCGATGCGGGAAAAGTTGCGGACAAGATCAATGACCGCGCGCGACGAACCGCCAGCCGATTCGCTTTTCTCTGCCGCGCCGAAGAACCAGCCCGGCTGGACCTCCAGCACTTCTGCGATCTGCGCCAGGCGGCCGGCGCTCACCCGGTTTGCACCGGTCTCGTACTTCTGGATCTGCTGGTAGGAAATGCCGAGCGCATCTGCCAACTGGTCCTGCGTCAGGCCAAGCAGGATCCGGCGGCGGCGCATGCGCTCACCTACTTGGCGGTCCACTGTGTTGGCGTCGCTCAGTTTGCGGCTGGTCATGACTTTAGCTCTTCTCGTCCACTTGCCCGGATCATGGGTTGCCTGTCTCGGCGCCCGCTAATTAACGGCAGACATTGGCTCACCACACGTAAGGCGATTGTGGCACCTGGCAAGCACAATCTTGGTATTTGGGTAAATTGGCCGCATCCTGCCTCCCACACCCTGCCTTTCAGGCCTTGGAAAGGCAGGCGCATTCGCGCTAAGCAAATAGGGTAAACCGCACAAAGTCGCAGATACAGGCCGCCCCCCCATGTCCAGACTGACACCCCTCCCCCTGGCGATTGTTGCCTGCGCGCTGGTCCTTGGCGCTTGCCAGTCTACACGGCGCAACACGGAACTCGCATATGTCGAGCGCCCCGTGGAACAGCTCTACAACCAGGCCGCCGCGGAACTCGATTCCCGCGATTACCAGAATGCCATCCTGCTGTTCGAGGAAGTCGAGCGCCAGCACCCCTATTCCGAGTGGGCGCGCAAATCGATGGTGATGTCGGCCTACGCCTCCTACAAGACGCGCGACTACACGACCGCGCTCGCCGCCGCCGAACGCTACCTTGCCCTGCACCCGGGCGGCTCGGAAGCCGAGTATGCCTATTACCTGACGGCGCTTTGCCATTTCGACCAGATCGTCGATGTCGGCCGCGACCAGGCGATCACCGAACGCGCCCGTACCGCGCTGAACGACATCATCCGCCGCTTCCCGGAAAGCGAGTATGCCAAGGATGCCCGCGTCAAGCTCGACATGGTCAACGACCAGCTCGCGGGCAAGGAAATGACGGTCGGGCGTTGGTACCTGCGTTCGAACCAGACCCTGTCGGCCGTCAACCGGTTCCGCAACGTGGTGGAAAACTTCCAGACCACCAACCATGCGCCGGAAGCCTTGCACCGCCTCGTCGAGGCCTACCTGACGCTCGGCCTCAAGGACCAGGCGCTCGCGGCCGGCGCGACGCTCGGCTACAACTATCCGGACAGCGACTGGTACAAGATGAGCTACCGCCTTCTGACCAACGAAGGCGTCGACCTCGAAGCGATCAGCGCTTCCGAGCGCCGCACGCTTTTGCAGCGGCTCATCCCCGGCGGAAAGTAGTCCGGCCCCGGAGCATCCGGGCGTCAGGCATCACCGATCAGTTCGAGCCATTCGGCTTCGGTCATCGTGCGCACGCCGAGGCTCTCAGCCTTGGCCAGTTTTGAGCCCGCGCCCGGCCCCGCGACCAGGATATCCGTCTTCACCGACACCGACCCCGCAACCTTTGCGCCCAGTGCGCCGGCGCGCGCCTTCGCTTCGTCGCGCGTCATCCGCTCCAGCGTGCCGGTAAACACGACGGTCTTGCCGGCCACCGGGCTGTCAGTCGCGGCGGGCGTTTCATCCTCGATCTCGATTTCGGCGAGCAATGCCTCCAGCATCTCGCGGTTATGCGGCTCTGCCTGGAACTGGATCAACGCCTTGGCCGCCGCATCGCCGATGCCGTCGATCCCGGTCAGGTCCAGATAACCGTCGCTGCCGGGCCCGCCTTCGGCCGCCCGCTCGACGGCATCCCAGAAGGCCGTCCAGCTGAGAAAGCCGCGGGCGAACTGGCTGGACGTTGTCTGCCCGACATGCCGGATGCCGAGCCCGTTGAGGAAGCGGGCGAATTCCGGCTTCCGGCGCGCATCGATGGCTGCGTAGAGTTTCTTTGCCGACGCCGCGCCGAACCCGTCCCATTCCTCCAGTGGCGGCAGGCTTGCGGCTTCAATATTCTTCCGCAGACGGAATATATCCTGCGGCGCGCGGAGCACGCCCTTCTCGTGGAACAGTTCGATCTGTCTGGCACCAAGTCCGTCAATGTCGAGCGCCTTGCGCGAGACGAAATGCTTCAGCCGCTCGACCGCCTGGGCCGGACAGATCAGCCCGCCCGTGCAGCGCCGGCGCACATCCACTTCGCCGGCTTCGTCAATCTCCCGCACCGCCGCCGAGCCACAGGCCGGGCAAACCTCGGGCATGACCCAAGCCGGCCCCTGCCCCGCCTTCACGACGCGCAGCACCTGCGGGATCACATCGCCCGCGCGCTGGATCTCGACCACGTCCCCCGGCTTCACGCCGAGCCGCGCGATCTCGTCCTCGTTGTGCAGGGTGGCGTTGGAGACGACCACGCCGCCAACCGTCACCGGCTCGAGCCGCGCGACTGGGGTGAGCGAGCCTGTCCGCCCGACCTGGATATCGATGCCGAGCAGCGTTGTCGTCGCCTTCTCGGCCGGGAACTTGTGCGCGATCGCCCAGCGCGGCGCCCGGCTGACAAAGCCCAGCCTCTGCTGCCAGTCGAGCCGGTCAACCTTGTAGACGACTCCGTCGATGTCATAGGGCAAGCCCGCGCGCTGCGCCTCGATCTCCCGGTAGATGGCAAGGATGTCCTCAACCGTCAGGACACGGATCATCAGCGGATTGGTGACGAAGCCCCATTCGGCGAGCTTCCGGACTGCGCCGGATTGTGTATCTGAGAAAGGCTCACTGACCGCCCCCCAAGCATAAGCGAAGAACCGGAGCGGCCGCGACCTGGTGATCTCGATGTCCAGCTGGCGCAGGCTTCCGGCCGCCGCATTGCGCGGATTGGCAAAGACCTTGCGGCCAGCGGCGGCTTCGCGCGTGTTGAGAGCTGCAAAGTCGTCTTTCGCCATATAGATTTCGCCGCGGATTTCGATGGACGCCGGCCAGTGCTTGCCGGCGAGCCTCGCCGGAATATCGCCCAGCGTGCGCGCATTGGCGGTTACATCTTCGCCGGTCTGCCCGTCGCCGCGCGTCGCCGCGCGCACGAGCTTTCCCTTTTCATAGGTAAGGCTCAGCGACAGGCCATCAATCTTCGGCTCGGCCGTGAAGGCGAGTTCGGCTTCCTCGCCGAGGCCGAGGAAGCGCCGGATGCGCGCTGCAAAGTCGGCGACATCTTCATCCGCGAACGCGTTTTCCAACGACAGCATCGGAATGCCGTGCCGCGCCTTGGCGAAGCCGTCGCCTGCTTCTGCGCCGACCTTGAGAGACGGACTGTTCTCCCGCTTCAGGTGCGGAAACTGCGCCTCGATCTCGGCATTGCGCTGGCGCAGCGCGTCATAGGCGGCGTCGGTCAGCGTGGGCGCATCATTCTGGTAATAGGCGGCGTCCGCCTCGGCGATCTCACGCGCGAGGCGCGCAAGTTCTGCCGCCGCGTCCTGCTCGGTCAGCGCGCTGGCAGGTATTCCGCCGCTCATGCATCCTCCAACAACCTCCCGGCTGCGGCCCGCGCCTCATCGGTGATTTCGGCGCCGGACAGCATGCGGGCAATTTCTTCCTGCCGTGTCCCCGCATCTAGCGTGGTCAGCCGCGTCCCGCCAGCCTTCGCCGACTTTTCAACAAGCCAGTGCGCATCCGCCGCCGCCGCGACCTGCGGACTGTGCGTGACCGCCAGAACCTGGCGCGAGGCCGAGAGCCGCACCAGCCGCTCGCCGATGGCGGCCGCAACCGCCCCGCCAACGCCCTGGTCCGCCTCGTCGAAGATCAGCGTGCCCGCACTGCCGGCTTCGGCCAGCGCACACTTTAGCGCCAGCGAGACACGGGCAAGCTCGCCGCCGGAGGCGACCTTGCGCAGCGGCCCGAAGCCCGCGCCCTTGTTGGTTTCGGCTTCAAATTCGGCGCGCTCGGCGCCCGTCGCCCCGGCCTCCTCCGGAGGCAGCGGCGTCAGGGCTACACGTATCGTTGCCCGCCCGAGTTTCAGCGGCGCGAGCTCAGCGGCAATTGCGGCCTCAAGCCGTGACGCTGCCGCCCGGCGCGCCTCGCTCAGGGCATGAGCCGCGCTGTGCCAGCGCGCCTCGGCAGCGCGTTCTGCCTTACGGGCCGCAGCAATGCCGAGCTCCCCTGCCTCCACCAGTTCCAGCCGCCCGGCCAGCGCCTCCCATTGCACATTCAGCGCATCCGGATCGCAAGCGAGCTTTCGTCCCATGGCGCGCAGCGCAAACAACCGCGCCTCGACACTGTCGAGATCGCCCGCCTCGATCGGCATCCGCTCCAGCCGCGCAATCGCGCTTTCGGCTTCGCGCATTTCGATCATCGCGCGTTCGATCGCCTCGCACGCCGCCTTCGCCGCTTCCGGCAATGCGCCAGCGCCTTCAAATCCCGGTAGTCGGCAAATCCGTTCCGCCGCCCGCGAGGCCTTCGACAGGGCCGTCTCGGCGTCCGCCGCCGCCAGCGCCGTCGTCGCCTCAGCCACCGCCTCCAGCACGCGTTCCGACTGCATCAGCTGCGCGCGCTCTGCCGTCAGCCGTGTGGCCTCTCCCGGCTGCGGGCCGAGCTTGGCCAGTTCCGCTACTGTCTCCTGCAGCCAGGCCTGCGCCTCGGCCGCCGATTGCGCCTCGGCCTCCAGCGCAACCCGCGCGTCCCGTGCCGCTACCCGCGCCGCATGCGTTGCCGCGCACGCCGCGAGCAGCGCGTCATTACCCGCAAACTGGTCCAGCAGCCGCCGGTGCGCCGCCGGCCGCAGCAGGCTCGACGCCGCATGCTGGCCATGTACTTCCACCAGAAGCTCGCCCGCCTCCGCGAGCAGTGCGGCGCTGACCGGCTGGTCATTGATGAACGCCCGCGCCGGCCCTTCAGAGCGCACCAGACGTTTCAATGTCAGTGTCTCGCCATCCTCCGCCGCAACACCCTGCGCCGCGAGAAGCGTCCAGACGGGGTGGCTCGACGGCGGCGCAAATTCCGCCGCGACGCTCGCCTGCGCCGCGCCGTGCCGGATGACCGACCGGTCAGCCTGCCCGCCGAGCGCCAGCGACAGCGCATCCAGAATGATCGATTTGCCTGCACCGGTTTCGCCGGTCAGCGCGGTGAACCCTTCGCCCGGCGAAAGATCGAGCCGGGAAATGAGCACGAAGTCACGGATGGACAGAGACAGCATCATGCGGGGTGTTTTATCACAGGAACAAAAGCGGAACAAATGGAATCTTGCTTGCCACCTGCAACGCGTTGCTTTCATCTGTCGCCAGCGCGGATTGCGGCCGGGGGAGACGGGGTGGACGCAGCCAGAATCCTGATCACCGGACTTCGCTGGGCCGCGCTGGCGCTCATCGCCGCGTTGATCTGCGGAATGTGGTATCTGGGCGCGGCCTGGCTGTCGGGCGCGCTGCCGATCACCGGCCGGACGGCGCACCTGCCGCCCGCCAAGCCCGCCGCCTATCTCTGCGAAGCCGCGTTCCACACCGACATCGCCCTGCCGCTCGACGGCGAAGTGATCAACTGGCGCAAGGAGTTCCGCGGCCTGATCCCGGACTACCTGCCCCGCGACACCTATCTCCTGTTCGGCTGGGGCGACTCGGTCTTCTTCACCAAAGTTCTGTACCCGGAGGACCTGACCGCCTCCCGCGCGCTCTCGGCCCTAGCGGGTATGAACCCGGTCGCCATGCGGATCGTGCCCGTCTACGGCTCGGATGTCCGCAGCGTCTGCAAGCCGCTCCGCGGCGGGCAGGACACGAAAGCGGTGCTCATCGGCGAAATCCTGAAGAGCCTGAAAAAGGATGCCGACGGCGCCTACCGGCCGATCGAGACGAGCGTCCCCGGCGAGTTGCTGCTCTCCGCCAGAGGCCGCTACAGCCCGCTCAACACCTGCAACCAGTGGACCGCCACCGCGCTCGGCAAGGCCGGCCTGCCGCGCGCCGCCTTTGCGCCTTTCGCCTGGAGCGTGACGGAGCCGCTGGACCGTTTGGAAGGAAGAGATAAAGATGGCTGAAAGCGATACACGCCCCTGCCCTGAATGGTATGCAAAGCCGCAACTCGGCATCTTCATCCATTGGGGCATCTTCACCATCCCCGCCTGGGCCCCGCGCGGGCGCGCCATCCATGAACTGATCGGCGACGACTACGACATGAGCGCCGTGCTGACGCCGTATTCGGAATGGTACGAGAATGCGATGCGCGTCGAAGGCAGCCCCACGCGCGCGCGGCACAAACAGCTCTATGGCGACAAACCGTTCACGGACTTCCGGCCGGAATTCGATGCCGCCTCACAGAGTTTCGACGCAGACGCCTGGGCGGACTTCTTCGTGGCCTGCGGCGCGACCTACGTCGTCTTCGTCACCAAGCATCATGATGGCTACTGCCTCTGGCCGACCGATGTGCCCAACCCCCATCGTCCCGGCTGGAACACACAGCGCGATTTCACCGGCGAACTCGCAGACGCTGTCCGCGCGCGCGGCCTGCGGTTCGGCGTCTACTATTCCGGCGGTCTGGACTGGACCTTCCGAAATACACCCATCGCCAACATCGGCGACATGTTCGCGTGTGTGCCAACAGAGCAGGACTACCGCGACTATGCCCTTGCGCAGGCCAAGGAACTGATCGACCGCTACAAACCGTCCGTCTTCTGGAACGACATCTGCTGGCCGGACGTGGACAGCGTGATCGCTCTCCATGACTACTACTACGCCGCTGTGCCGGACGGCGTAACCAACGACCGCTGGCTCGCCGCCACCGACTTCTTCAACTCGTTGCGCGAGCCTGAATCCCGCGCCAGCTTCAATGCCATGCTAAAGGCGCGCACCGCCGGCGGCATGCAGGAAGAGACCCCCGCCCCGTTCGGCGATTTCCGGTGCGTCGAATTCGGCCTCGGCGCGATTCCGAAGACGCAGAAGTGGGAGTCCTGCCGCGGGCTCGGTCTCGGCTTCGGCTACAACACCGACGAACTGCCGGAAGATTTTCTGGATGCACAGGGCCTGATTGATCTCTATACGGACGTCACCACCAAGCGCGGCAACCTGCTGATCAATATCGGCCCCCGCGCCGATGGCTCGATCCCTGAGCTTCAGTCCGCGCCGCTGCTGGCTCTCGGCAAAAACCTCGGGCGATGACCCGCCTCCAGAAACTCCTGCTCGCTTTCCTGCCAGCGCACCGCCGCGCCGACGCCGAGGCAGAATCGCGCAAATGGAAAATCATCTGTGCCGCCTGCGGCCACGCAACTTCCATCTGGGACATGGGCGGTGTCCGCTATGGCGCCACGGGGAAATCGCTCACCTGGGGCCGCTGCAAGGCTTGCAGAAAGCGCGGCAGGCACACCGTCCGGAAAGACACCGGCAACTGAAAGACACGCCATGATCGACTATGCCAACAAGACAGTCCTCGTCACCGGCGGCGCCTCCGGCATCGGCAAGGCGCTCGCCGAGGCCTTCGTGGCGCGCGGCGCCGAGGTCATCATCGCCGACCGGCAGGCCGAGGCGGCTGAGGCCGTCGCTGCCAGCCTGAACGGCCTCGCCATTGCCTGCGACCTGTCGGACCCGGCCGCCCCGGCGGCGCTCCTTGAGCGTGCTTTTGCATGGCGGGGCCGGCTCGATCTGGTCTGCGCCAACGCGGGTTATGGCCGCAACAAGCGGATCATCAAGGAGCCCTTCGACGAGGCGGCGATGAACATGTTCGCGGTGAATCTCTTTGCCCCGTTCCGCCTGGCGCAGGCTTACGCCGCCGCCCTCACCGGCTCGGGCCAGCGGGGCAGGCTGATGATCACGGGGTCAGAAAACTCCCTCAGCCTGCCGGGTGCCGTACGGCGCAACGGCCTCGCCGCCTACGGCGCTTCCAAGCACGGCGTGCTGATCATGGCCGAGTGGTTGCACGAGGAACTGCGCGGCGAGACGATGGACGTCCACATCCTGCTGCCCGGCGGCGTCTACACGCCGCTGATTGCAAAGCACATCCCGGACCCGAAGGACCTTCCCCCCGAGATGCACATCATCCTGCCGGAGCGCTGCGCCGAGATTGCCCTGAAGGGCATGGACCTCGGCCTCTTCTATATTCCGACCCACGCCCACATCGCAGACGACATGCGCCCGCGCACCGAGGGCATCGTTGAGGCCTTGAAAGCGCTTGGCCTCGCGCCCTAGCCCGCCCGCTTGGTCTCCGGAATCCGCTCGACCACAACCGCCACCGGCTTACGGCGCGCGCCGTGCCGGCCCTTGAAGCGTACCGTCTCGCCCACGCGCGGCGCGCGATTGAAGTCGGCCGCCTGGAAGCGGACGTGCCCTTTGACCCGGTCGCAGCGGATATAGCCGAAGTCTCGCTGGCGATCATAGTGGATCACGTTGCCGGAAACCCATTCCTCAGGATCCAGATCCGGCGCCGCGCCGGCTGCCACTTTCGCCTGCGGCTTGCCGGCGGCCGGCTGGCCCGCGACCGGTTTGGAGGCCGCCGCCTTCGGCGCCCGTTTCTTGCCGAGCGCGGCCAGCATCATCATGACCGGCACGACGAAGCAGACGACGATCACGCCAGCCAGCACCGCCAGCTTCGCGCCATCGCTCCAATCCGCCGGAAACAGATCCAGTGCCCGGCCAAGCATCGTTTCAAGTTCCAAGAAAGCCTCCCTCAAAGCTGCCTTTGCTTAAGAGACTCGCGCCCGGCCACCTAGCCCGCCGCGCGCTTCTGCCTTGAGGAAATCAGCCACTGCCTCAAATTCGGGCACACGCCGCCTTGAGCCAGTCCTTGACCTCGCCTTCGAGCTTGCGGTTCAGCAATTTCCAGACGCGCTTGTGGTAGTCGTTGACATAGGCCCGCTCCTCTTTCGAGAGCAGTTTCACGTCGATCAACCGCCGCGCCAGCGGTGCAAAGGTCAGGCACTCGAAGCCCAGCATCGGGATTTCGCCGCCGGGAATGTCGGCGGCCGGCGTCACGTATTGCAGGTTCTCGATCCGGATGCCGTATTCGCCCGCCTTGTAGAAGCCTGGCTCGTTGGAGACGATCATGCCCGGCATCAGCGGCACGGCGTTCCACACTTTCGCTATTCTGTGCGGACCTTCGTGCACGCCGAGATACACGCCGACGCCGTGGCCGGTGCCATGCTGGTAATCCAGCCCCGCCTGGTACAGCGCGTGCCGCGCGAGGATATCGAGATGCGTGCCGGTCGTGCCCGCCGGGAAGCGGACCGCGGCCAGCGCGATATGCCCTTTCAGCACGAGCGTATAATGCCGGATCATGTCCTTCGAAGGCTCACCGATCGGCACGGTCCTCGTCACGTCCGTCGTGCCGTCGAGATACTGTCCGCCGCTGTCGATCAGGAACAGCGAGCCGCGCGCCAGCTTCCGGTTGGACGCCGTCGAGACGCGGTAGTGCGGCAGCGCGCCGTTCGGCCCTGCCCCGGAAATCGACGGGAAGGAGAGGTCATTCAGGTTGCCGAGGTCCTCGCGGAAGGCCTCGAGCTTCATCACCGTGTCGATCTCGGTGACTTCGCCCGACTGCGCCTCGGTATCCAGCCAGTGCAGGAAACGCGTCAGCGCCACGCCGTCGCGCGCATGCGCCGCCGTCGTGCCCTTGATCTCCGCCGCGTTCTTGCACGCGCGCGGCAGCGCCACGGGATCACGCTGGCGCAGGATTCTCGCGCCCGAGGCCGCGAGCCGGTCAAAGAACCAGGCCGACGCCACATCGGGGTCGAGGCTCACCGTCTTGCCCGACAGCGAGGCTAGTCCGTCCTCCAGCTGCGACAGCGGCCGCAGCGTCACCGTGTTGCCAAGATGCCGGCGCAGCGCGCCGTCGGTCTTCGCCTCGTCGATGAACAGTTCTGCCGAACCATCCGCATACAGAATGGCACGGCCGAGCGGCAGCGGCGTGCAGCTCACGTCCCCGCCCCGGATGTTGAAGGCCCAGGCAAGCGAGGCCGGCGAAGTCAGCACCGCCGCGCCCGCCCCGTCCTTTGCCAGCTGCACGCCGACGGCGTCCAGCTTGTCGGTATGCGCAGCGCCCGCGTGTTTCACGGCGTGCGGCACGACCTTTTCCATCGGCTGCGGCGGGCGGCCCTTCCAGGCCTTGTCGATCGGGTTCTCGGTGACCGCGACCAGAACGCAGCCGGCCTTCGCCGCTGCTACGCCCAGCGCCGCCACATCGTTCGGGCTCATCAGGCGCGGATCATAGCCGACGCGCTTGCCCGTCAGGTTCTGCTTCGCGAGCCAGCCGAACGCGCCGGGATCCGGAATGCCTTCGACATCCACCAGCGCTGGATCGGTCTGGTCCGCCGCCTGCAGCGTGTAGCGCCCGTCGGCAAACAGCACCGCCTTGTCGGTGAACACGAAGGCCGCCCCGAACGAACCGGTAAACCCGGTCGCCCAGGCGAGGCGCTCATTGGCGTCCGGCAGGTACTCGTTCTGGTACTCGTCGTCATGCGGCACGTAGAGGCCATCAAGGCCTTGCGCGGCGAGTTCACGGCGGAGGAGCGGAAGATGGGTCCGGCCGTCTTGCGGCCCACCCTTGATGTCGAATGTCTGTCTCATGACTTCTCTTAACGCGCTGCGGCGCTGCCGGAAAGCAAGTGAGCTATGCAATGTTTCATGGCAAATCCCCGTTTGCCATACTGTTTTGTTTACGCGCCATCCTATATAGGGGGCACACGGATTAATGCTGCACCGCAGCAATTCAAGGTAAACAAGGTATTAACATGAAATTCGACTTCAACATCCGCCCCGCCGCCGAAATCCCGGCGCGTCAGGCGCTTCGCCCGGTCCCTGCCCCTGAAGGGGCGGCTTCGCCCGTCGCTCAAGGCGCACCGGTTTCAGAGATCAGCCTGCTGGCCCGCCGCCAGTCCCGCCTCGCCCGCCGCGCCACGCGGTAAACCTCCCGCTCGCTGTCCCGGACTGTCCGGGGCAGCCACCTGCATCGCAGACCGGCGCGCCTCCCCCTCCCACCCGTGCCGGTGCGATCCCCTCGCCGCCCATCCCCCTCCCGGGATGCGGCGGGGAGGCTTTAACCCTTTTTCGCGAACACCAGCGTCGACCAGCCGTCGCGCTTGATCTTGCGCTGGAAGAGCATCCCGTGCCCCTCGAACGCCGCGCGGACAGGGCCTGCCTGATGGTGAAGAAGGCCTGAGAGAATGATCGCCGCGCCCGGTGCCGACAGGCGCTGGATTTCCGGCGCGAGGCCGATCAGCGGCTTCATCAGGATGTTCGCGAACACCGTGTCGTAGGGGCCCAGACGGCGCATGTTCGGAGTATTCGCGCCGCGCACATGGTGAACGAAGAAGCGGCTGACCTTGTTCTTGCGCGCGTTCTCGCGCGCGACAAACACCGAGTCCCGGTCGATGTCGCTGCCCGTCGCCAGCTCCGCGCCGACCTTCAGCGCCGCGATCGCCAGCACGCCCGATCCGGTGCCGAGATCCAGCACCCGGCCGACCTTGCGCCGGCGCCGCACGTCCGCCAGCGCCAGCAGGCAACCGAGCGTCGTGCCGTGATGCCCTGTCCCGAACGCGGGGCCGGCCTCGATCAGCACGGCGGTCTTGCCCGGCGAGGTCGCAGCCAGCGCATGGCTGCCGACGACGACAAACCGCCCGGCATTCACCGGCGGCAGGCCTTCCAGCGACAGGGTCACCCAGTCGCGCTCCACGATCTCCTCGATCCGCGCGGTCAGCTCCGGCACCGTCTCCTCGATCAGCGCCACGCACGCCTCGGCGTCCTCCAGCGTTTCGGCGAACGCATCGAGGCGCCAAGCGCCGCGCGAATCTTCCTTCGCATCCACGGCGCCGGCCGGTGACGGGTCGGCCCAGGCGAGGGCTTCCCAGGCGGTCTCAATCGGCCCGCGCGGGCCCTTTGCGGTGATCTGATACATGGCGCGGGGCGTTAGCAGGGCAGCGCCCGCAAGGAAAGGGCGCGGCAAAACTGAAGCAGAATTAACGCAACCCCTGCGCGCCTGCTGCGTTGCTTGTGTATCTGTAACTCAAGCATCGGAGAAATCTCATGGTTACCCAAACCGGACACACCACCGCCATCCGCGCCAGCCGCACGATCGGCACCAGCGTGTACAACACGCAGGGCGAGAAGATCGGCAAGGTCGAAGACATCGTGCTGAACAAGACGGACAACTCGATCATGTTTGCGGTCGTCGGCTTCGGCGGTTTCCTTGGCATGGGCGAGAAGTATCACCCGGTCCCCTGGTCGGCGCTCGACTATAGCAAAGACCGCGATGGCTATGTTGTTCCCTACACCAAGGAACAGCTGCAAGCGGCCCCAGCCGACGACATCCAGGAACTGACCCGCAATGACGGTCAGGCCACCCGGGATTCGACCTACAAATACTACAAGGTCGCGCCTTACTGGATGTAATGTCCAATCAAGGCCTGCGCGGAAGGCGGGAGCTCCCAGGGCTCCCGCCTTTTCGTTATCGGCAGGCCTATCCCGGATACCCGGCCTCACGGCGCAGCCGCGCCTGGAACCAGGCGACTGCACCTTCATGCCGGGGCGACAAGGGCCCGGCCTTGTAGACGCCGCCGGTGATGTTCCGGTGCACGATCTCGCACATCTTCAGGTCTTCGTCCGTCACCGCATCGGAGAGCTTCAGCATGTCTTCGAGCTCTTCGCCGCGCGCCGGATCAAAGAAGTAGAGATAGTCGAGCCGCGTCTCTTCCGGCCCCACCGGCGAGATGCGTTCCATCATCACGCCGTGCTCGTAGACATTGATGCCCAGCCAGGGCCAGGCCCAGGCCCAGTAGCCCGAATACACATTGTCCGCCTTGCGGGACGGCGCTCTGTGCACGGCGATCTCGCCTTCCATGTGCACCGTGTAGTTCGCCGAATCGATCTCCGCATCGAGCCCTGGATGGATCAGCGGCACATGGTAGCCTTCGAGGTAATTCTCGACATAGGCCTTCCAATCGCACCGAATCGTGTGCGAACGGCGCAGCGCGAAGGGCTGAACCGTTTCATCCGTCCACGATGCATCGACCGGCGCCATCATCTGCGCAATCGGCGGCGCCGTGTCGCTGAGCGTGACGAACAGGAACCCCCGCCAGGTCTCCATCCGCACCGGTATCAACCCGTGCTCGCGCGGATCAAATCCTTCCGCCGCGCCAAAATCCCGCGCCGATTGCAGTCGCCCTTCGAACGTGAACCGCCAGCCGTGATAGGCGCAGGTGATCGCCCCGTCGCAATGCCCGTCCGGCGTGGTCGCGAGCGGCCCTGCGCGGTGGGGGCAAACGTTGTGGAACGCGCGTACCGCGCCGTCCTTGCCGCGCACGGCCAGCACGGAGCGCCCGGCCAGATCATCTGTCAGGAAGTCGCCGGCCGCCTTCAGCATGTTCTCATGCCCGATCAGCCGCCAAGCCTTGGCGAATACGGTCTGCCGTTCCAGCGCAAAGATCTCCGCCCGCCCATAGAGCGATGGCTCCAGAGCCCGCACCGGCGGCTTGCCCGGCCCGTCCGCCATCAGGGCACCACGCCCTCGACGACCATCAATCGCGACACGGTATTGTCCGTCCGCAGATGAATGATCTCAGCGTACTCAGGCGATTCCAGGAATGCTTTGGCCGCGTCGAAACTGGGATACTCAAGTATCACCACACGTCCCTGCGGCGGCGCGCCTTCGCGGCCTTCAGCCTTGCCGCCGCGAACGAGGTACCGGCCGCCTGCCGCGGCCACCATTGGCGCTACGGCCGCCTTGTAGCCTTCGTAGGCCTCCGTGTTGGTGACGTCGATTTCGACGATGACGTAGCCCTTGGGCGAGGTGGCTGCTTCCGGCGCCGGCGCGGTGGCGCAGCCGGTGGCCAGTATCAAGGCTGCGATCGCGGCCAATCCTGCTTTCATGATCTTGTCCTCCCTGCCCGCAAACAGGCCTCATTCCGGCCTCCGGCGCAATTGCCCAGACGCCCCGGGTACCGATTTTTCAGGGTCAGGCCTTTAAATGGCTGACAAAAGCGACTATCTGTTTATCGATAAGAACGAGGAGCCCCACCGGGACCGCCATGTATACGACCGAAGACCAGATCCTGATCGAAAGCCGCGTCGCGAACGAGAAAAAGAGCGCAGGCGCTGCCTATTTCCTCTGGTTCTTTCTAGGCTTCGTCTCGGCGCACCGCTTTTATTTGGGCAAACCGGTCACAGCCATTCTACAAATCCTCTCATATTTTATCGTTGTCGGCTTCGTCTGGTGGCTCATGGACCTGTTCCTGATCCCGGGCATCATCCGCGACAAGATGGACGAAACCCGCGGCCGCATGACCCGAGAGATGCGCCGCTACGCCTACTGATCTGACATCCCGCCGACCTTAGTGCCGTTCATCCCCGCCAAGGCGGGGATCGCGAGAGGGATTCCCGGACCCGATCCCCGCCTTCGCGGGGATGAGCGGTTTGGATATGCGAAGTTCGACCTTTCCGCTTGACCTATTAATTTCACTATTTTACAAATATTGCGCGATATGAAAGGATAATCCCATGTCCGAATTCGACCGGCCCAAGGGTCTTGCCAGCGCGCTGTGCTATGTCGATCCCAACGCCGCTTTCCTCTGGCTGGAGGAGGCGTTCGGGTTTGAGCCCTACATGGTGCTGCTCGACGAGAATGACAAAATTGCCCATTCGGAAATGTCGTTCGGGACCGGCTTCATCATGGTCGGTAGCGAATGGTCCGCAGATCACAAGAGCCCCCGGAATCTCGGGGGCAAGAATTCGCAGACGGTCCACGTCCAGCTCGGCAAGGGCGAGGACATTGACGCCCATTGCGCGCGGGCCCGCAAGGCCGGGGCGGAGATCCTGCAGGAGCCGGACACCCAGTTCTACGGCGACCGGACCTACCGCGCCCGCGACCCGGAAGGGCATATCTGGACCTTCGGCGTCACCGTGATGGACCTGTCCTCCGCCGACTGGGACAAGGCCTCCGGCGGAACCCTCCGTACACAGACACGCCTGTGAAGGCCCGCCCGAATCTTGACGCCGCGCTGACCGCTCTCGCCGATCCTGACCGGCGGCGGGCGATCGAACTGCTTGGCAAGGCGCCGCGCCGGGCAGGCGAACTCGCTGAAGCGCTGGGCCTGCCCGCCCCCGCCATGAGCCGGCACCTGCGCATCCTGAAGCAAGGCGGCCTCGTCGAGGAGACGCATCCCGACTTCGATGCCCGTGTGCGCATCTATACGCTGAAGGAGGGCGGCATGGCCGATCTCAAACTCTGGCTGGCCGAAACCGAAAAGGTCTGGGCTGCGCAGCTGACCTCCTTCAAGGCGCACATGGAGAAGAAGCGCCCGTGAGCGCTGTCCTTGTAGCCGTCCGCGTTCCCGCCTCGCCGGAGGACACCTTCGATGCGTTCACGGATGATATAGGCCTCTGGTGGCGCCCCAGCGCCCTGTTCCAGCTGACCCCGCGCGGCGACGGGACGCTGAGCTTCGAGAACCGAGAACGCCTGATCACCACTCTTGCGAATGGCAAGGTGTTCGAAATCGGCCGCGTCACCGCCTGGGAGCGCGGCGCCCGCCTCGCCTTCACCTGGCGACAGGCGACCTTCACGCCGGATCAAATCACTTCCGTCGAAGTCACCTTCCAGGCTGTGGGCGAAGACACCCGCGTCACCGTCACCCATCGCGGCTGGGACACCATTCCGCAGGAGCATGTCGCCCGCCACGGCTTCCCCCTTCAGGCGACGCAAGGCCACCTCGCCAATGCCTGGCGCGAAGGTCTCGCGGCACTGGCTGCGCGGCTCACACCTCGATAAAGCGCGGCGCGTAGGAAACCGGGAAGTTTACCGACCGCGCGATGAAACAGACCTTGTGGATCTGGTGGTGAATGTCCTCGGCTTTCACAAGGTCCGCCCCGCGCGCCACCTTGATCACGGGCCTGAGCGTCGCCGAAAGAAAACGCCCCGCGCCGCCCGGCCCCGCCTCCCCCACGCCGACAGGCTCGTCCCGGTAGTCATGCACCACGATGCCCGCATCGCTGGCATAGTGCAGGTACCAGAGCATGTGACACGCCGAGAGCGAGGACAGCAGCATGTCCTCCGGATTGGGGCGCGACGGGTCGCCGCCAAGCAGCGGATCATTCGAGCACGCGATCACCAGCTTGCCGGGTGTCTCCACCTGCCAGGTCCGGTCATAGGCCTTGTAGTGCGCCGTGCCCTCTCCCCGGTTTCCGGTCCAGGCGACCGTGGCTGTATAGTCATGCGTTTTCATGCGGGGTCTCCTTCGGTGCCTGCCGGATAAATCTCGCTGAACCGCGCCCATAGCGCCGGCCGCGTCGTCTGGAAGCTTTCCACCACCAGCGCATCCTCCGCCGCGACCGCGTCAGCCGCGGCAAACTCAGTCCAGATATGCGAGGTCGCAATCGCCCAGGTGCTGTCGTCCAGCGTGCCCGCGCAGAGGATGACAAGGTCCGGCGCCACTTCCGGCAGGTGCCACATCCGCGTGCCGCACGCCGCGCAGCGTTCGATGTTGATGCCGTTTCCGCTGCCGCCCGTCCGCCTGAACGTGTCACGGGCGCCGCCGCTGATCTCCAGCGCGTCTTTCGCCACGTGCAGGAACAGGCCGAACGGTCCGCCCGAGAGGCGCTTGCAATCATCGCAATGGCAGGCGTTGACCGCCTTGGGCTTCGCCGTCGCAGCAAACCGCACGGCGCCGCAATGGCACCCGCCCAGTATCGGCAGCTTCGGCAAGGGCGGGCGGGTGACGGCGATGCGTTGCATGCCGCCAAGATTATGCCGCACACCGGGCCTAAGCAATGCGCTCGGCATTGACGCCGCCCGCGCTCCGGAGAACAGTTTGCCCATGAAACGCGCCCTTGCCCTGACTGCTCTCGCCCTCGCTGCCTGTACCAGCGTGCCCGCTTCAATCGCCGAGGCGCCTGCGGCGCCGGCCGCCGAAGCCGCCCCTGCCTGGCGCGCGGTGGATCCGGAAAACCTGATCATAATGGTAGTGCCGACCGGCACGGTCGCCATCGAACTTTTCCCCGAGGCTGCCCCGGCGCATGTCGCGCGCCTGCGCGAGCTGCTCGCCGAAGGCTTCTATGACGGCGAATTCTTCTACCGGGTCATTGACGGCCATGTCGCGCAGGCCGGCCGCGAATTCGAGATGGCCTCGAAGGCGTGGACGCCGGTACCTTTCGAAGCCGAACGGGCCGTCTCCGCCGACGGATTCACGCCGCTCGGCAGCGCGGACCTGTTCGCCCCGGAGGCTGGCCACCGTGCCGGCTTCGCCGTGGGCCGCGACGGCGGCCAGGAATGGCTGATGAACTGCCCCGGCGCCCTGGGCATGGCGCGGGACGATCCGCCGGAGACCGGCAACACCGAAATCTACATCCCGCTCCAGCCGCGCCGGTATCTCGACCGTAACTACACGGTCTTCGGCCGCGTCATCGCCGGCATGGAACATATCCACCGCCTGCCCCGCGTCGATCCGTTTACGGAAGAAGAGATGAACGCCCTGTTCGGCGAGGACGAGCCCCTCGCCCAGCAGATGGCGCAATACCGCCGCTCGAAGAACGAGTACAATATCATCTCCTCCGCAAAGCTCGCCACCGCGATCCCCGAGGCCGAGCGCCCTGCGTACGAAGTGATGGACACCGCCTCGGCCGACTGGGCCGCCCTCAAGGAGTCCAAGCGCGACTATTCCGCGATTCCCGCCTTCATCGCCCCGCCGGTCAACAAGCTCGACATCTGCTCGCTGCCGGTTCCGGCGAGAAAAGTCGGCGAGTAACGCACCTCCTCCAACCTTACGCATTTATAATCTGCCCCATTTCCTACAGGATTCAGGGAGTTAGCCCTGTCCGCCGCGCGCCTGCGTGCAAAGCCGCGAGCGCCCGCCTTGCCAGTTTCAAGGCGCCATAGTTTCGTCAGATTCAGGCGAGGCGGAAGGCTGCGGGGCAAGTGACAATGGCGTTCGAAGGCAAGGCACAGGTCGCGGAGAAGCCCGCGGAATTTGAAGCGCGTCAGACCGGGCGGCGCTGTTTCGTCATCCTGCCCTATGCGGCGCCGAGTACGCCGGACGGGCCGGTGATCGACTTCGACGCGGTGTTCCACGAGATCATCCAGCCGGTCGCCGAGGACCTTGACCTCGACTGCATCCGCTCCGACCGGGTCAGCCGGTCTGGCCTCATCCACCGCGAAATGGTCGAGAACATCATCGATTCCGATGTCGTCATCGCCGATATCTCGCTCGGCTCACCCGACATCTTTTTCGAACTCGGCATCCGCCAGGCCGCGCGGCGCGCCGGCACGGTCGTCATGTGCCACTCCGGCACCGGCGAGGATTTCAACATCACCGGCGTGCGCGCGCTCGACTATGAGCTGCCGCCCGAAGGCGCGCCCGCGCGGGCGCAGATCCTTGCCGATTGCCGCGCGCTGCTGCGCACCCACATCAAGAACAGCCTCGACAACCGCGCGACGGATTCGATCGTCCACTCGCTGATCCCCGGCATCAACATCCGCCTGCCGGATCGTCCGCTCCCGGAGCGCCGCTATCATATCTACAAGCTGGGCCTTGCCGGCATGACCGGCCCGAAGGCGGCGCGCCAGATCGAGATCGTCACCGGCGACATTGCCGACGTGGATGACATCGACGTCTGGGTGAACCCCGAGAACAGCCGGATGGAACTCGCGCGGCTGCACGACAGCTCGATCTCCGCCACGATCCGCTATCTCGGCTCGCGCCGCGACCGGCACGGCTTCGTGCGCGATGATGCGATCACCCGCCTCTTGCGCAGCAAGGTGGGCCAGAACCACCGTACCGGCATTGAGCCCGCGACCACGATGCTGACCAGCGCCGGGGCGCTCGGCCGCAACAACAAGGTGAAGCTGCTGGTCCACGTCGCCGCCCATCAGGGCGAGCCGGGACGCGGCTACCAGCTGATCGGCGCCTACCGCAAATGCGTGACCAACGCGCTCGCCGCCGTGGACGCGCACAATACCGGCTTCAGCGCCAAGATGAACGCCAAGTCGATGCTCAAGTCCGTGCTGATCCCCCTCTTCGGCACGCGTTCTGCCGGCGAGTCGCCGCATGAGCGCGTCCAGGGGCTGATCCATGCCGCGCACCAGTACCTGCTCCACTCGGCCGACACGAAGATCGAGCGCGTCGCCTTCCTCGCCTGGACCCAGGTCGACCTCGAACTCTGCCAGGCCGCCCTCCACCGCCTCGGCCTGAAGCCGGCGGGCGCGCCGAGGGGCCCCGGAAAGGCCTGAAAAGCGCGGCAAATTCCCTCCACAGGCGACGTCTTGTTGTGCAATTCGCGGGTGCGGCATTGCGCACATCTTGCGGCGTTAACGAATTTTAAGCACTATATGTGGTGTCTTAGCGCCATACACGGCGCCCGCATTTGAAGGAGTTTCCCATGGCTGACGGCAACGCGAACATCCCCGGCCTGCTCAGCCCGAGCCATGCCTACAAGCCGTTCCGCTATCCCTGGGCTTACGAGTTCTGGAAGAAGCAGCAGCAGGTCCACTGGATGCCGGAGGAGGTTCCCCTCGGCGAAGACTGCAAGGACTGGGCAGTCAAGCTGTCCAACGAGGAGCGCAACCTCCTGACCCAGATCTTCCGCTTCTTCACCCAGTCGGATGTCGAAGTCGGCGCCAACTACATGACCAATTACATGCCGCGCTTCAAGCCGGTGGAAGTGTCGATGATGCTGGCTTCGTTTTCCAACATGGAGACGATCCACATCGCGGCCTACGCCCTGCTGCTCGAGACGATCGGCATGCCGGATTCGGAATTCTCCGCCTTCATGGAATACAAGGAGATGTCGGCCAAGCACGACTATCTTGGCCAGTTCGGTTGCGAGACGAACGAAGACATTGCCATCTCGATGGCGGTGTTTGGTGCGTTCACGGAAGGTCTGCAGCTGTTCGCTTCCTTCGCGATGCTGATGAACTTCCCGCGCTTCAACAAGATGAAGGGCATGGGCCAGATCGTCACCTGGTCGATCCGCGACGAGAGCCTGCACTGCGAAGGCATGATCAAGCTGTTCCACACGTTCTGCGCTGAAACGAACGTGATGACGGACGAGCTGCGCGAGAAGATCCGCGAATGCTGCCGCACCGTGGTCGCGCTGGAAGACAAGTTCATCGATCTCGCCTTCGAGATGGGCCCGGTGGAAGGCATGACGCCGGCCGACATCAAGAACTACATCCGCTACATCGCCGACTGGCGCCTCGGCCAGCTGAAGCTGGAGCCGATCTACGGCATCGACAAGCACCCGCTGCCCTGGCTGTCGGAAATCCTCAACGGCGTCGAGCACGCCAACTTCTTCGAACAGCGCGCCACCGAATATTCCAAGGGCGCGACGAAAGGCGACTGGCACGGCGACGAGGGCGTGTGGGGCCGCTTCGACGAACGCCGGAAGAAGGCTGCCGAGAGCGTTCCGGCGGAGTAAGCGCACAAACCCGTCATCCCGGCTCACGCGCTGCGCGCGGGCCGGGATGAGCGGACCTCCTGGTGCCATCCCTTTTATCGCCGCCCTCCCCATTTGCCCCCGCGGCCCTGCCCGGCTAGTGTCCGGCCCGAGATGAGCGCTGACGATTCCTCCACAGGCGATGACGCCTCCGCCTCCCTGTTCGGGGACGCGGCGCATGCACGCGCGGGCGCCTATGAAGTGCTGGCCCGGAAATACCGCCCGCGCCGGTTCGAGGACCTGATCGGCCAGGAAGCGATGGTGCGCACGCTCTCGAACGCGTTCGAGACCGGCCGGATCGCGCATGGCTTCATGCTGACCGGCGTGCGCGGCGTCGGCAAGACGACCACCGCCCGCCTCCTCGCCCGCGCGCTGAACTTCGAGCCGAAGGACGCGCCGAAAGGCAAGAAGGCGACGGGCGGGTCCGGCCCGTCGATCCATCTCGACCCGCCGGGCGTGCACTGCGAAGCGATCATGGCGAGCCGGCATCCGGACGTGCTGGAGCTCGACGCGGCCTCCCGCACCGGTGTGGCCGACATGCGCGACCTGCTGGATTCGTCCCGGTACGGACCAGTTTCGGCGCGCTACAAGGTCTACATCATCGACGAAGTGCACATGCTGTCGACGGCGAGCTTCAACGCGCTGCTGAAGACCCTGGAAGAGCCGCCGCCGCACCTGAAGTTCATCTTCGCTACGACCGAAATCCGGAAAGTGCCTGTCACCGTCCTCTCACGCTGCCAGCGGTTTGACCTGAAGCGCCTCGACACGCCGCTGCTGGCGCAGCACCTTTCCGGCATCGCGAAGCAGGAGAAGGCGAAGGTTTCGGAAGAGGCGCTCGCCCTTGTTGCCCGCGCCGCTGAAGGCTCGGTGCGCGATGCGCTCTCTCTGCTCGACCAGGCGATTGTCCAGACGCCGGACGGTGAAGTCTCCGGCGCCGCCGTGCGCGACATGCTGGGTCTGGGCGACCGGACGCGTCTCTATGACGTGTTCGAGAAGGCGATCACCTCCGATCCCAAGGGCGCGCTGGCGGAACTGAAAGACCAGGTTGCGGGCGGCGCCGATCCGGCGGTCGTGCTGAAGGACCTGATGGACATTGCCGCGGATGTCTCGATCGCGCAGGCGACCGGTGACGGCTGGGTGCCGGCCGGGCCTGCGGACTGGGCCAATCGCACGCGCGCCTTGGCGCAGCGCCTGACGCCCGCACAGGCTGCGCGGACCTGGCAGCTGCTGCTCGCCGGCTACGGCGACCTTCAGGTGGCGCCCGATCCAGCCACCGCGCTGAACATGGTCGTACTGCGCCTTGCCGCCGCGTCCAGCCTTCCGTCCCCGGAGGAAGCGGCCCGGATGATTGCCGAGGGCGCCCGTTCGCCGGGAAAGCCTGAAGCGCCCCTTGAGCCTGCGCCGGGCGCCGCCGGCGGGATCGCCAGCTTTGCCGATATCGTCCGTGCCCTGACCGAAGCGCGCGAAGTGGCGCTGCAGGTGGATACCGAGCGCTACATCCGGTTTGCCTCTGTCAACGCCGGCCGTCTCAGCTACGCCCTCGCGCCCGGCGCGCCGCCGGGACTGGCCGGGCGGCTCAAGACTTTCCTCGACAACGAGACCAGCCTCGACTGGCAGGTCACCGAATCCGAGACCGACGCCGAATCCCTGCGCGAGCGCGAACGGCGCGAAAAGGCCGAGCGGATTGCGGCGGCGAAGGAACATCCCTTCATCGCCGCGACGCTGAACGCCATTCCCGGCGCGGTCATCCTCGACGTGACCGATGACACCCTGCCGCTTGAAAATCCGGCCCCTGAGGGCAATGTGATCGACATCAGAACGCGCCGCCCGGCGTGACGGAGTGACCCGATGAAAGACCTTGCCCAGATCATGCAGCAGGCCCAGGCCATGCAGGCGAAGATGGCCGAGGTTCAGGCCAAGATCGAGGCAACCGAAGCTGACGGCGTCGCCGGCGCAGGCCTCGTCCGGGTCAAGCTGAAGGGCAAGGGCGAACTCGTCTCGGTGAGCATCGACCGGAGCCTGATGGGCGATGACCCGGAGATCGTCGAAGACCTGATCAAGGCCGCCCACAATGACGCGCGCAAGCGCCTCGACCAGGCCATGGAAGATGCGATGCGCAGTGCGACCGCCGGATTTGGCGGCCTGATGCCGGGGTTCAAGCTGCCCTTCTAAGGCGCGTGACTTGGCGCGGGGCGGCCTTATAGTTCACCCCTGATGACCCAGGCGCCCTACACCCCTCCCCTTCGCCCGCCGGAACCGCGCGGACTTTGCACCGATTGCGGCGTCTCGCGGATGGCGGATGCCAAAGCCTGCGGGCGCGCCTGCCAGTTCATCCAGCCCGACTACCCTGCCCAGGAACTGCGCCTGCATGGCCGCGCCCGGAATGATCAGACGGCGGACGAAACCCATTTCGGTGTGTTCCGCCGGATGCTGCGGGCCCGGCTGTCTCCCGCGAAGGACGGCGCCCAGTGGACCGGGATTGCGACGACGCTCGGCGAGCGGCTGCTGGCGACGGGCAGGGTCGACGCGGTGCTGGCGGTGGCGCCCGATCCGGAAGACCGGTGGAAGCCGAAGCCGGTGATCGTGACGCGGGCGGAGGACATGGCCCAGTGCCGGGGCATGCGGATGGGATATTCGCCGCTGATTGCCCTGATGGACGAGGTGGCCGCGCGCGGCTTCAAGCGGATCGCGCTGATCGGCATTCCCTGCCAGGTGTACGCCTTGCGCGCGCTGGAGGCCGAGTTCGGACTTGAGAAGCTTTATGTGATTGGCACGCCCTGCTCCGATAATACGACCACGGAGAATTTCCACGACTTCCTCAAGCTGCTGGATCCTGCGCCGGAGACGATCTCCTATCTCGAGTTCCGCGCCGATTTCCGGGTCGAGCTGCGCTTTGATGATGGCCGGCAGAGGCTGATCCCGTTTCTCTCGCTGCCGATTTCCAAACTGCCGCGCGATTTCTTTCCCCTCACCTGCCGGACCTGCGTCGACTATGCGAATGCCCTCAGTGATCTGACGGTCGGCTATATGGGCGGCGAAGGCGAGCAGTGGCTGATCGTGCGCAACGAGCGCGGTGAGGAGCTCGTGAGCCTTCTCGGCGACGCGCTGGTCACCGCCGAGCCGGGGTCGAAAGGCAAACGGGCGCCGCACGTGGCGGCCTTCATCAAGAATGTCGAGCTGGCGGCGGGCGGATTGCCGCTGCGGTCGATGCCGAACTGGGTGCGGCCGCTCGTGTCCTTCCTGCAGCCGCGCATCGGGCCGAAGGGGCTGGAATTCGCCCGCACGCGGCTGGAGATGAAAGCCGCCGAGACGGTGATCCATCTTCGGCGCGAAGAGCCGGCGAAACTGAAGAACATGGTGCCGGCGCACGTGTGGAAACTGCTGGAGGCCTATGGAATTTCCCCAAAAGATGGGGAGCGCAAATAGCCGGTTGTCCGGGGTCAATCGCTGCGCTTTGCCCGAGGTGACACATTCCAAGGACTCACGCATATAGCCGCCATGTCCCAACGTTCCGCCGGCCCTGAACTCCTGCGCCTGATCGAACTGATCGCGAAGCTGCCGGGTCTTGGGCCGCGCTCGGCGCGGCGTGTGGCGCTGCACCTGCTGAAACGTAACGAGCAGCTTCTGAAACCGCTGGCCGAGGCGATGGCGGAGGCGGGCGCCAAGATCCAGAAATGCGAGATCTGCGGCAACTATGACACCGTGCAGCCCTGCGCCGTGTGCCAGCTGCCGGGGCGTGACGACACGCTCATCTGCGTGGTCGAGGACGTGCCGGACCTCTGGGCGCTGGAGCGCGGCGGCGCTTACCGGGGTCGTTATCATGTGCTCGGCGGCGTCCTCTCGGCGATTGACGGCATCGGGCCGGGCGACCTGGGTATCGCGGCGCTGGTGCGCCGGATCGAGGCGGGCGGCGTGCGCGAGGTGATTCTCGGGCTGAACGCCACGGTCGATGGCCAGACGACGGCGCATTACATCGCCGACCAGCTGGAGGGCAAAGGCGTGGAGGTGACGCGTCTTGCGCACGGCATGCCCATTGGCGGGGAGCTCGACCATCTCGACGATGGAACGCTGGCAGCAGCGCTAAGGTCGCGGCGCGGAGTCTGACGCGGCGCCATTCGCCTCCCCGGCTGGCAGAGCGGAAGATTATTCTCGGAAATCAGCGATATGCGGGCATGAGTGGGGGCGTGAGGCCAGACCTTGCGCAACGCCACACGCCGGATTTGACCCCATATGAGGCAGGGCTGCCCAAGCGGCGGGCAGTTCTCGGCTGAGACGAAAAATTCAACAAGTGTCCAAGCTTCGCGGCTTGTAATGCTGCGACTGCGAGGTAATTGTTGCGATGCAGCACGAACCCCTGCCGCACTGGGAAGGCCACATTGCCCGAGGGGGGCGGTGTCCCGGGAGACGGCGAGCTGGGGTGTCCTCGTGCTGCGGGAGGAGTTTCCGGCCCGGCCATGATGGCAGGGCGCCTAACTCTGAAGGAACTGCCCCATGTTCAAATCCACCGTTTCGGTCCTCGCGGCCGCTGTTCTCCTGTCGCCGGCCGCATTTGCGGACGGCAAGAAGGAGGTCACCCTCTCGCACGACTATGACGCCGCCCTGCTCGCCAGCGACGAAGGCGCCAGCTTCCTGCTCACCGAACTGACCAAGGCCGCCAAGCGCACCTGCACGTCGCGCATTCCGGCCTATGGCGGCGTCTATACCGACCTTGCCTGCGCCGATTCGCTGGTGATGGCGGCCGTGAAGGAAATCCACGCCGCGCAGACCGCTGCCGGCGTTGACGTTGCACCGAGCTTCGAGCGGATCGCCCTGACGCAGCTGGCCTCGGCCGACTGACCCCTTCCTCCCGGAACAGCGCCTGGCCACGTTTCCTCCCGGTCACTGGCGCTGGAGGGGCCATCCCCGGCCAGGGATGGCCCCTCATTTCGGGTTTTCACCTCCGATTGATCCTGGTTGACGCTGCGTCAAACTGACGTAGCGTCAATTTTGGAGCCGCGAGTCACGCGGCCCGTGCCCGCAAGGGGTTGGAGGAAAACATGAGATTGACGCTGAACGAGGCGTCCCCGCGCCTGTCGATGGCCATGCTGCTCGCGCTGCCGCTGGTCTATGCCTTGTTCCTCGCGGCGAGTTGGCTGATCGAGGTGGACGATGTCACGCTGCCGGTGATGGCCGAACGCCCGCTGTCGAAGATCACGCCGCAGAGCGACGACACGCTGAGTGACCCGGTCCGCAGCAAGCTGGCTCTGACGACGGTAGACAAGCCGCCTCCGCCGCCGCGCCCCTCTGTCGAGACACGGGGGAGCGCGCCGGTGTTCAATTTCCCTGCGCCGGACAATAGCGGGTTCGAAATCTCGAAGATCAAGCCGCCGGCCGTACAGGTGACGGCACTGGCCGGGCGCAACATCCAAGTGGTACGTGCGCCCGCGCCGTCAGTGCCCTCCGCGGCCATCACGCGCGGGATTTCGGGCAGCTGCGACGTGTTGTTCGATGTCGATACGCGCGGACGGCCGTTCAACCTGACCGCTCAGTGTACGGATGACATCTTCCGGGCAGAGGCGATCCGGGCGGTGAGCAAGGCGGAATTCCTGCCGAAGGTCAGCCAGAGCGGCGTCGCCGTGGAGCAGCACGGGGCGATCTATCCGATCGCGTTCGAGGTGAATTGAGGCGTGAGGCGCGTTATTGTCCTCTGTTGCGCAGCCGCCGTTCTGGTTGGCTGCGCTTCGCCGCCTCCCGCCCCGGTCGCTCTGTCGTGCCCGGTTTATGTCCCGGCAGTTGCGCTACCTGCGCCGGTCTACCCCGAAGAAGCGGCGCGCCAAGGCATCTCCGATACCTGCGAGTCGCGGTTTGACATCGACTGGAAAGGGCGACCCTTCAATCTGGAGGTTCGATGCACGTACCAAATCTTCGCCGACGCGACCGAGCAGGCCCTGCGCGTAACAAAGTTCAATCCGCGCGCGCTGGACGCGTCACACTTGGGTGCTCGATGCGCATCTTACCCGTTCGCGTATGAGGTCACGGGGTGAGGATGAACCGGATCAGGCGTCCGCGCTGGCTTTCGACTGGCGCTTGCGCACGTTCGGGTCGAGGTGGACCTTCCGCAGGCGGATGGATTTCGGCGTGACTTCGACCAGTTCGTCGTCCGCGATGTAGGCGAGCGACTTTTCCAGCGTCATCTGCAGCGGCGTGGTGAGGCGGACGGCTTCATCCGTGCCCGAGGCGCGCATGTTGGTGAGCTTCTTGCCCTTGAGGACGTTCACTTCGAGGTCGTTGTCGCGGTTGTGCTCGCCGATGATCATGCCGCCGTAAACCTTCGTACCCGGATGGATCATCATCGGGCCGCGGTCTTCGAGGTTCCAGAGCGCGAAGGCCACCGCCTCGCCCTGCTCCATGGCAATCAGCACGCCGGTGTGGCGTCCGGTGATCTTGCCCTTGTGGGGCGCGTATTCGTGGAAGATGCGGTTCATGATGGCGGTGCCGCGCGTGTCGGACAGCAGTTCGCCCTGGTAACCGATCAGCCCGCGCGTCGGCGCGTGGAAGACGAGGCGCGTGCGGCCGACGCCCGAGGGGCGCATGTCGAGCATCTCGGCTTTGCGCTCGGCCATCTTCTGCACGACGATGCCGGAATGTTCGTCATCGACGTCGATGGTGACTTCCTCGATCGGCTCGAGCTTCTCGCCGGTCGGGCTGGTCTGCATGACGACCTGCGGGCGCGCGACGCCGAGTTCGTAGCCTTCGCGGCGCATCGTTTCGATCAGCACGGCCAGCTGGAGTTCGCCGCGGCCGGAGACGGTGAAGGCTTCGGCATCGGTGGCGCGCTCGACTTTCAGCGCGACGTTGCCTTCGGCCTCCTTCTCGAGACGGGCCCAGATCATCCGGCTGGTGACTTTCGTGCCTTCGGTGCCGGCGAGCGGCGAGTCGTTGACGCGGAAGGTCATCGAGATGGTTGGCGGGTCGATCGGGCGGGCTTCAAGCGGCACGGTGACCGACGGGTCGCAGAAGGTGTCGGCGACGTTCGCCTTGGTCATGCCGGCGAGGGAGACGATGTCGCCCGCCACGCCTTCTTCGACAGGCACGCGCTCGAGGCCGCGGAAGGCGAGGACTTTCGAGACACGTCCCTGCTCCACGAGCTGGCCATCGCGCGAGAGGACCTTGATCGACTGGTTCGGCTTGACCGTGCCCGACAGGATGCGGCCTGTCAGGATGCGTCCGAGGAAGGGGTCAGCGGAAATCGTGGTGGCGAGGAAGCGGAACGCGCCTTCTTCAACGCGCGGCACAGGGACATGATCGACGACCATCTGGAACAGTTCGTCCATGTTGGGAGCCGGGTTTTCGTATTGCTTCGACATCCAGCCATTCTTGGCCGAGCCGTAGAGGATCGGGAAATCGAGCTGCTCGTCGGTGGCGTCGAGGTTGGCGAAGAGGTCGAAACACTCGTTGACGACTTCGTCCGGACGGCGCTCCGGCTTGTCGATCTTGTTGACGGCGACGATCGGCTTCAGGCCGACCTTCAGCGCCTTGGAGACCACGAACTTGGTCTGCGGCATGGGGCCTTCGGAGGAGTCCACGAGCACGATGGCGCCGTCCACCATGTCCAGGATACGCTCCACCTCGCCGCCGAAGTCGGCGTGGCCGGGGGTGTCCACGATGTTGATGCGGTAGCCGTTCCATTCGACCGAGGTGGTCTTGGCCAGGATGGTGATGCCGCGCTCGCGCTCAAGATCGTTCGAATCCATCATCCGCTCGGCGGTTTTCTCGTTCTGGCGGAAGGTGCCAGACTGTTTGAGAAGCTCGTCCACCAGCGTGGTCTTGCCGTGGTCAACGTGGGCGATGATGGCAATGTTGCGCATCTTTTCGATCGGCGTGGTCATAGAGCGGGCTTTCCGGCGGGCGGCGTTCGGGAGGAGAACGGGTGGATTTTCCGCGCACGTAGCAGAGGCCGGATGATTTGACCATGCCGATGCGGCAGGATGGCTAACGGCGGCCTGCCGGAGACTGGCATTTATTTGTTTGGGCCGATTGCGGCCTGCCTGATCCAGACGTAGATTCCTGCTTGTAAGGGCTGGAAGGCATATGCCGGGCCCGTGGGGACAGTCATGTTCGTCAGTGTCGTGCTACCCTGTTATAACGGGGCATCGACGCTCGGGGTGATGTTGGATTCGCTGGTACGGCAAACGTACGCAGGCGAGTGGGAACTCATTTTCGTCAACAATGGATCTACCGACAATTCGGTTGAAATCGCGGAAAGCTACCGCAGCAGGTTGCAGACCTTGAGGGTGGTGCAGGCCTATTCGGGCCGGGGGCCTCGCGGCAATGTCGGGCATTCCTACACGGTGGGCTTCCGGACCGCGCGCGGCGGCCTGATCCTCGTCTGCGAATCCGATGACGAGCTGGATGCGCGCTGGCTGGAAGAGATGGTCCGGGCGCTGGAAACCGCCCAGTTTGCCGTGCCGGCGCTGGAATATGAGAAACTCAATCCGCCGAGCCTGACCTGGGGCAAGGACAAGGGGAAACAATCCCGCACGGAAGGCCTGCCGTCTCACGCCGCGCCTTTGTACCTGCCCTTTGCCGTGTGCAATGCGATCGGCATGACGCGCCAATGCTACGAAAGTGTGGGGGATCCGACGGACTGGATCGGTCCGCCCTGGGATGTGGACTATAGCTGGCGGGTGCAGCTGGCGGGCATGCAGCTGACCTTCGTGCCGGAGGCGCTGGTGCATTACCGGCTGCGGCACAAGGCCCGGGACCGCTGGAACCAGGCCAAGAACTGGGGCAAGGGCCAGTTCTACCTGCAGCTTCGCTACGGCATGCCGGCCTGGCCGAAATTCACCTGCTATGCGCTGCGCCGGGTGGCGGAGACGAGCCTGCGCCTGGCCATCGGAGTGGCCGTGCTCGGCTATACCCTGGCTTATGGCGTCTGGGATCTCGGCTTCGCTTGGGGCGAGCTGCAGACCGTGCCGGACCTGATCAAGGCGCAGCTCAGAGGCATCCAGGCCGACGCCGAAGTGCTCGCCGGAAACCGGCCGAGCGGGCCGCAGACCTATGCCGAAATCCCGCCGCTGGAGGATGAGGCGCAGGATCAATCCGCCCGGCAGGCTTGACGGGCGCCCCCGGCACGGCCAGCACGGAAAGTGATGCATCCGCCTTTCACCATCGCCCCCGCCCTGACCGGTGTTTCAGGGCTTACCCATGGTTTCTTCGGGCGGCGGGGGGGCGTGTCCTCAGGCGATTATGACAGCCTGAATGTGGGCGAAGGCTCGGCCGACAGCCCCCGCCATATCGCCGAAAACCGGGCGCGGGTTTCGGGGGCGATCGGCGCACGCTGGCTGCTCTCCTGCTACCAGGTGCATTCGCCGGACGTCGTGCGCGTGACCAGCCCGTGGACCGAGCGGCCCAAGGCCGACGCCATGGTCACTGACCGTCCGGAACTGGGACTCTGCGTCCTCTCGGCGGATTGCACCCCGGTCCTCTTTGCGGACCCAGAAAAGGGCATCATCGGCGCGGCGCATGCCGGCTGGAAGGGCGCGCTGGCAGGTGTGCTTCTGCGCACCGTGGAGGCCATGGAGGCGCTGGGGGCAGACCGCAGCCGCATCCGGGCCGCCATCGGCCCCACGATCCAGCAGGCGAGCTATGAAGTGGGCCCCGAGTTCCGGGACGCCTTCCTCGCCGCACATCCGGCGAGCGCAGACCTGTTCATCGCCGGCAAGGGTGACCGGTTGCACTTCGACCTGCCGGGTTTCTGCGCGCGCCAGCTGGCCGGCGCCGGGCTCAGCGAGGTGGGCAATCTCGGCCACGATACCTGCGCAATGGAGGATATCTATTTCTCCAACCGGCGGCGCAACCTGCGCGGTGAGGCAGATTATGGCCGGAATGCCTCAGTGATCGCGATTTCTGGGTAAGCCGGAGCGAATCCAGTTTTACGTGGCTTGCGACTCGGCATGGCCTGTTACAAAAGCGTCGCGAGCCGGGCAGCAGAGGGTCAGCGCGCCATGAAACTTATTTCCTGCAACGCCAACCGGCCCCTCTCTGAAGCCATCGCCGATTATCTCGACATGCGGCTGACGCGCTCCGAGGTGAAAACCTTCGCCGACCAGGAAATCTTCGTACGCATCGACGAGAACGTGCGCGGCGAGGATGTGTTCGTCATCCAGTCGACCTCCTACCCCGCCAACGACAACCTGATGCAGCTGCTGATCATGATGGACGCGCTGCGGCGCGCCTCGGCCCGGCGCATCACGGCGGTGATCCCGTATTTCGGCTATGCCCGGCAGGACCGGAAAACCGATGGCCGCACACCGATCTCTGCGAAACTGGTGGCCAATCTCATCTCCGCCTCGGGCGCCGACCGCGTGCTGACGGTGGACCTGCATGCCGGCCAGATCCAGGGCTTTTTCGACATTCCGACCGACAACCTGTTCGGCGGGCCGGTGATGATTGACGACATCAAGGAACGCTTCGGCCGCGACAAGATCGTGATGGTCTCGCCGGATGTCGGCGGTGTGGTGCGCGCCCGCGCGCTGGCCAACAAGCTGAACGCCGACCTTGCGATCGTCGACAAGCGGCGTCCCGAGGCCGGCAAGTCCGAAGTGATGAACATCATCGGCGAAGTGAAGGGTGCGCGCTGCATCATGCTCGACGACATCTGCGACAGCGGCGGCACGCTCGCGAACGCGGCCGCGGCGCTGAAGGAACAGGGCGCGGTGTCTGTCTCGGCCTATGTCACGCACGGCGTATTGTCCGGCAACGCGGTGCAACGCATCGAGAAATCGGTGCTGGATGAGCTGGTGATGACCGATACGATCCAGCCTTCGGAAAGCGCGCTGAAGTCGAAAAAGATCCGTGTGCTGCCGATGTCGCCGCTTCTCGGCGAAGCAATCCGCCGGATTGCGAATGAAGAGAGCGTGTCGAAGCTGTTTGATCGGTAAACCTTTCAAACCCCTCCCCCGGGACCAGGGCAATGGCTTATGGCCTTCGCACCGGATTCATACCGGGCGCGGCTTGTGCAACAGTATCCGCCCCCTCCCGGAAAAAATCCGCAGCCGTATCAAGCCCCTGAACGATTTCTCCCTAAACCTTGCGCCGCACCCCTCCGCGCGGGGTTATACTCCGCATATCCCCACACTTTAGGTCGGATAGAGGCCAAAGGCCGAAATCCGACACCCCCGGGAGAAGCCGAGAAACAAATGATACGAAGTGATAAAAAATGAGAATCCGTGAGAAGGAATCGACACGCCGAATGTAAAACCTGCAACCGGATGAGACCCTCTGGCGAAGGTATGAGAGGATTTATGCCACCAAAAAACGGGGCTGCGACAAAATAAAATCCATTCCCGTCAGGACGTTACGCAATCCGTCTTCAAACCTTGCGCAACACCTCCGTCCCCGCATCTGCAGAAAAACCCCGGAACCACGACTTTCACCCCAAGTCGTGCAGGGCCATCATATGCGATGGCCCTGACCGTGAATGTGAGAGGTGTCAGGTGGATCAGGCGACAGCGCGGGCGAGCGCGCAGTGGGACCAGAGCTCCGACAGGGCGCTGACGAGGTCCTCGATATCCTGATCGGTGTGGACGGGCGAAGGCGTGATGCGCAGGCGCTCGGTGCCCTTGGGGACCGTTGGATAGTTGATCGGCTGCACGTAGATGCCGTTGCGCTCCATCAGCCAGTCCGAGATCATCTTGCACTTGACCGGATCGCCGACCATCACGGGCACGATATGGCTCGGGTTTTCCATCGCCGGGATGCCGATCTCGCGCAGACGGATACGGACTTTCTCGACGCGGTCGCGCTGGCGCATCCGCTCCCAGTTGCTCTGCTTGAGGTGCTGGATCGAGGCGCGGGCACCAGCTGCGATGTGCGGGGGCAGCGCCGTGGTGAAGATGAAGCCGGAAGCGAAGCTGCGGACGAAATCGACGAGGGCCGACGAGGCCGCGATATAGCCACCGACGACGCCGAAGGCCTTGCCGAGCGTGCCTTCAATGACCGTCAGACGGTCCATCAGGCCTTCGCGTTCCGCGATGCCGCCGCCATGGTCGCCGTAGAGGCCGACAGCGTGGACTTCGTCGAGATAGGTCATCGCGCCGTATTCATCGGCGATGTCGCAGAATTCCTTGATCGGCGCGATGTCGCCGTCCATCGAGTAGACGGATTCAAAGGCGATCAGCTTCGGCGCAGCAGGGTCGAGCGCGGCGATCTTCTCGCGCAGGTCACGCGGGTCGTTGTGGCGGAAGACGACGCACTTGGCGCGGGAATGACGGATACCCTCGATCATAGAGGCGTGGTTCAGCGCGTCCGACAGGATGATCAGGCCGGGGATCTTCGAGCCAAGCGTGCCAAGGCCCGCCCAGTTGGAGACATAGCCGGAGGTGAAGAGCAGCGCGGCTTCCTTGTTGTGAAGGCTCGCCAGTTCCTGCTCGAGCAGGACGTGGTGATGGTTGGTGCCGGAGATGTTCCGTGTACCGCCGGCCCCTGCCCCACAGCTGTCGAGCACTTCATGCATGGCGGCAAGCACTTTCGGGTGCTGGCCCATGCCGAGATAATCATTGGAGCACCAGACCTTGACCGGCTTCTGGCCGTCCGGGCCATGGAAGACGGCCTTCGGGAAGGCGCCTTTCTCACGCTCGATATCGGCGAAGACGCGGTAGTTGCCCTCCTCCTTGAGTTTCGTCAGCTCGTTCTCGAAGTAAGCTTCGAAGTTCATGGGTCAGGCCCTCCAGTCCGTTTTCGCTTTTGTTGTCGTGTTTGCCTGGGGTGCAGGCTTCATGGCCCAGCCCCAGAGTGATGGATCGCGCACCGGCAGGATGAGCACCCAGTGCTCGATGACGGCGAGAATGGCGAGCGCGGTGAGCAGCAGGAAGCCCGCCGAGGCCTGGCTGCCGGCCGGATGGCCGAACGCGGTGAACGCGAGCAGCACCGACACCGTGGTGATCGTGACGAGCGCGGCGGCGAAGACACTGCCCGGCGCGCGGCGCGAAAAATAGGTTTTCATGTAATCGAGATGGCGCGGCATGAACTGGTCGACCAGGTTCGGCGCGCCGGTGAAGACGACCAGTTTGGCGCTGATGCGCATGCCCCATAGGATGAGGAAGGTCCACAGTGCGAACTGGTTGGCCGCGCCCCAGCTGAGCCAGACGATGAGACCGGCATGCGCTATGATCGCGAGTTCGTGGTGCAGGACCGCGGCAATGCCGGCGCGGAAGCGGGCGAAACCTGTCAGACCTTCCGGACACGGAACACGCGACGGTCCGGTGATGAAACCCGTGAGGAACATGACCTCATGCCAGGCCCAGAGCGCCAGGCCTGCCGCAAAGCCGGCATAAGCACCCGTAACGCTGGTATCCGCGCGCAGGGACACAAGCAGGAAAGTCGCGCCCACGAGGATCGCCGTGGCGCCGAGCGCTGTCCACTTGAACGTCGCGCGTGGCCGCCCGATGAGCCAGAAAATCGCCCCGGTGCTCAGCCACCAGGCGAGCGCAGCAAAGATGATCGGGGGCGCGTAGTCGGCCATCGGGTGAGGGTCGCTTCTTCCCTACCAGGCCGGCTGGAGCCGGACTTTCGCCGGCAGCTGGTTCTTGCGAACCGGCAGGAAGTAGAGCTTCAGGAAGGTCAGGCCGTTCGAGAGGACATATCCCTTCTTCTGCAGCCAGGCGACAGGGCCCTTCCCCTTGATTGCTTCCATCTTGTCCGTATTTTGACGGATCTGTTCCAGACCGGAGCGGAACTCCGGCGCATCGATGTTGAGCTCGAGCGGGTAAACCTGACGCGCGATCTCGTTGGTGACGCGGAAGACTTCGTAGTCATACGACGTCGGGTCCACGCCGAGCGCGGCATGGAAGGCCGGGCGGCGATGGTCGCGCACATACATCGTGGCGTAGACGGCCAGCAGGAAGAAGCGGATCCAGTATTTATTGCCGCCTTCGAGCAGGTGCGGGTTCGCGCGCAGGATCATCGCGAAGGCTTCGCCGTGACGGAACTCGTCATTGCACCACTGTTCGAACCATTTGAAGATCGGGTGGAAGCGGAATTCCGGGTGCTTTTCCAGCTGGCGGAAGATCGTGATGTAGCGGGCATAGCCGATCTTCTCGGAGAGATAGACCGAGTACCAGATGTATTTCGGCTTGAAGAACGTGTACTTCTTCTTGCGCGTCAGGAAGCCGAGGTCGACGCCGATGCCGAAATCCTTCAGCACGAAATTGATGAAGCCGGCGTGCCGGGCCTCGTCGCGCGCCATCAGGCGGAACAGGGCTTTCATGTCGGGATTTTCGACCTGGCGAGTGATCTCGCGGTAGAGTACGCAGCCGGAGAATTCGGATGTCAGTGAGCTGACGAGGAAGTCCACGAACTCGGTGCGCAGTTCCGGCGAAAGCGTACCCAGGATGTTGTCGAATTCGTCAGTGCGCTTGAAGTGGTTGCGGTTCGGATCGGATTCCATCTCGGCAATCAGCGCATCCCACTCTTCCCGTACGCCGGAGACATCTACCTTGTCGACCTCGGCGAAATCGGTCGTGTAGAAACGCGGCGAGAGCATCGTCTCCTGCATCGCCAACCTGTTCGTATCGAAGGCCGGTGGCGCCTCGAGTACGCGCATCTCATCGTCCGTCATCACGGCCATGGTCATGGTTCACACTCTCCCATCGGTGAAGCTCACTTCGTAGAGTTCCGTGAGCTCAAACATTGATTGAAAGCGCACCAGCGCCTTCTCGAGAAAATTGGCGCGGGTCACGGTCGCCTCGCGGCGCAGCACGAGGCTGCGGCCGAAAGGCACGCTGACCGGCGCGCCGTGGACAAGCACCTTGTCGCCGATGCCTGGCTCGATGCCGCCATCGAGTTCGACATGCGCCTCAAGCGACTCGTAAGTGTGTTCGACACGAATGGTGCAAGGCACCGTGAAGCTGCGTCTGGTCATGGGGCAGTCTCCATCGGTGAAAGCAGCTTACGGAACTCTGCAACATTGTCACCGCCAAAAGCGTCGAGACTCACCCATTCCGAGGTCTGAGGATCCTCGATGATGAGGTTCCCGTTCTCTGTGCGGTGCAGCACGAAAGCAGGCCCCGATCCGATGCCCATCTGCCGGCGCTGAAGCGCGAGGGAGCGCATCGCCGTTCGCACGAATCCGCCGGTTTCCGGCGCCCAGGTGCGCAGCACATTGCCGGTCTCCGGCTCACGCACGACGATGCTGCCATCGGCGCCGTCCTCGAAGACGAGCGGCAGGGATTCGACCGACAGGGCGCGCCAGTTGGTGACATGCCCTGCGCCCGACAATTGAGTGAATCCCACGCCGATCAAAGTGAACAGGATCAGCGCGCCGATGGCCATCAGTAACCCGCGCGGCGGGTGCAGATCGTGGCTATGGGCCGGGTTCGGAAGGGGCGCGTGGGTCATGGGTCTGGTCCTCAGGTCGCGCTTGCGGCAAGGCCGGGCGCTGTCAGGGTCGGTCTCGCCGGTGCCGCAACGGTGGCTTGCGTCACGCGGTTCGGCGCGTGCGCCGTGATCGCGGAAGCGAGTGTCCGGGCGACGGCGTCAACGCCGGTCAGACCACGGAACATTGGCTGCGGACGATTGATGCGCAGCGGACGCACGTGCGGCCAGAGGCGCATGTATCCGAGGCCTCCAGCAGAGGCGAGCGACAGGACGATATCGCCCTTGTCCTTGCCGTAACGGCGCATGTCCGCGGAGGCGATCTGGTCAAACGGCAGGTTCACGTATTTGCGGATCGCCACACCGTAACGCAGGACGACACGTTTGGACGTGACAGTGTAGACCGTCGCGCGGGCCATGGCCCAGGCGATCAGCACGAGCAGGCCGATCCCGGCGGCGGCGCCGATGCCGGAATTGATCGCCACGCGGGTCATCTCGAGTCCGGTCGCCCCGGCTGTATCCATGTTGGCAAGGCGCCAGCTGGTCGCGAGCACGAAATAGCCGAGCACGAACCGGATGTGGAAGGCATGGATGGCAAAGGCGAGCGTGCCCGGGCTGCCCTGCCAGAGGAGCTGTTCTCCCTCTGGCAATGCTTGGGGGAGCCCCCGAACGGGCTCGCCCCCACCCTCTTCTTCATCATGCAGCTTGATCACAGCCAGGGCTCCTGGCGCTGCGGCGTGGCGTACAGGGTGCCGCCGCCATAATAGCCGCTGATCATGTCTTCCTCGAGCCGGGTCACGCGGTCAGGTGACTTGGTGCGCGGCACGTTTGCGAAATGCTCGGCCTTGACGGCGGCCACTTCAACCCGCTTGCGGGACTTCGAGATGTTCGCGAACGGAACCGGCAACAGGACCTGCACGCTCGAGCCATCCAGCTTGACTTCCAGGTAGCGGATGATCGCCTCGGCGCGGTCGACCCAGAGGTCGGTGACGACGCCGGCCACCCTGCTGTCGAGACCGACCACCGGCAGGCCGCGCGGATCAATGTCCTTCGCCGAAACCGTATAGTCCGGGTTCAGACGATAGGGCGATATCCGGTCCTGGCCGTCCCAGTTTAGGTCCGGCACATCGGCGCGCATCGCGTAAGAGGCAGGGCCGACGCCGTCCTTCATGCCATCGCCCGACGGCACGAAGGGCGAGCCTGCCCAAGGCGCCGTCCGGTTCAGCGCGAGATCGCGCGTATCGGCCTTGCCATAGGTCATCTCGATCGTGCCGCGGCCGTTCGGAAGGTTGAAGGATTTCGGCGGCGGGACGAAAACAAGCCCCGGGGCTTCCTGGCGGCCGCTGGGATCTTCTTCCAGCGGATAGCCTTCCCGCATGCCTTCGCGTTGCAGATAGTAGATCAGCCAGACGAAGAAGATCATGAAGGCCCAAAGGCAGACATCCACGAGATCTATTCCGTTGACGAACTCTCCACTGAAAATCATGACCGTTCTCCTTGAGGGTCGTATCAGCCTGGGTATGCAGCCAGGCCGAACTTGGTGGATGGGGTGGTGGCAGGTGTCGCAAGTGTGTGACGGGCCAGCGGGCCGATCACGATAAGCGTGGCAAACAGAAGCAGGATTTCGAAATGGTAGACCGCGCCATAGCCGGGCGCGGGGCCGGTCAAGGCGGGGCCAAGCTGGCCGCTTTCGGCGAGGCCCGAGACGACGTCGCGCACGGCGCCGCCGACGGCGACGGCAATGCCGGTCGCGGTCGCGGTGACGGCGCCCCAGGCGCCGAGGGCGATGCCGCCATCATGATGTCGCGCGATGGCCATCACGGCCGTAAGCGTGCCCACAGCAAAGAGGCCGCCGCCAAATCCGATGAGGAAGGCGCCCAGGCAGAACGCCGCTACTGACCCTGCCGGATAGGCAAAGATGACCAGCGCGAAGGCAAACACGCCTGCAACCGCACCGGTGCCGGCCAGCCGGTGCGGCTCGCCGCCCTCGCTGAGCTGGCCAGAGCAATAGGCAAAGCCCATCAACGAGCCGAAGGCCGAGAGCGCCGTCAGGCGGGTGGTCTCAGCGACGCTCATACCAAGCACTTCGGCGCCGTACGGCTCCAGCAGCACATCCTGCATGCTGAAGGCCGCAGCGCCGAGACCGGCGGCGATCAGCAGGCGGACGGTTCCGCGGTCCTGCACCAGCTGGGCCCAGGTTTCGGAGAAGCTGGGGCTGACGCGGTCTGCGCGGGTGAGCGCCGGATTGCGGGCCTCCTGCTTCCAGAGCGCGATCACGTTGAGCACCATCGTGACCACGGCGGCGCCCTGGATCACCTTGATCAGGATCAGCGTATTGAAGTCGCTCAGCAGCCAGCCGAACATCAGCGAGCTGACGACCATACCCGCCAGCAGCATTACATACAGCAGCACGACTACGCGCGGGCGGGTCTCATCGGTGGCGAGATCACTTGCGAGCGCAAGGCCGGCGGTTTGGGTCGTGTGGATACCGGCGCCGACCAGCAGGAAGGCGACCGCCGCACCCGCATGGCCGATCCAGGCTGGACCGGTCGAGTCGCCCGACAACAGGATGAGCGCGAACGGCATCAGCGCCAGGCCGCCGAACTGGAACATCGAGCCGAACCAGATGTAAGGCACGCGCCGCCAGCCGAGCACGGATCTGTGGGTGTCCGACTTGTGACCGATCAGGGCCCGCAGCGGCGCAAACACGAGTGGCAGCGCCACCATCAGCGCGACCAGCCAGGCGGACACGCCGAGCTCAACGATCATCACGCGGTTCAGGGTGCCGGTCAGCAGCACCATCGCCATGCCGACCGAGACCTGGAACAGCGACAGCCGCAGCAGGCGGCCGAGCGGAAGCTGCGCACTTGCGGCATCGGCAAACGGCAGGAACTTCGTTCCAACCGTCATCCACATGCCTGCAAAGGTGCGCCGCTCAGGGGTCATCTGCGAATGATCTCGCGGGCTTCGGAGATGTAGAACGTCGAATTGACGCGGTGCTTGAGGCCGGGCTGCCAAGCGTCATTCGTCTCGGCGGCGAGCAAGTCCATCAGCCGCGAGCCCGAGACAGGCACGATGGCCGGCGCGCGGTCGCTGCGCGGGAAGAACTTGCCCGCAGCATGCATCGCCAGCAGCAGCGGCGTGCGCGGGGCATAGGTGAAGATGGCCGAGCGGCGGATGCGCGGCAGGATCTTCGCCACCATCGCCGCCATGTCCGGCGCCTCATAATGGATGATCGAATCCATCGCGACCATGTGGTCGAACTCGCCGAGATCCATGCGCGTCATGTCGCCCACACGCCAGGTGATCCGGTTACGGAGCACCGGGTCGAGCAGGCGCTCTGCGGCGGTTTCCACCAGCGAGCGGGCAATGTCGATCGCCACAACTTCGGCACCGCGCTTGGCCGCGGCCACCGCAAACGTGCCCGTGCCGCAACCCGCATCCAGCACCCGCAGGCCGCCCATGTCGTCCGGCAACCAGGAAAGGACTTCGTTATGCATCGCCTCGCGGCCCGCGCGCACGGTGGCGCGAATGCCGCTGACGGGCGCATTCGAGGTCAGCTTCTGCCACGTGACCGAAGCGGTCTCGTCGAAATAAGTCTGCAGCTCGGCGCGGCGGGTCTGATAGGTGTTGTGCATCAATCGAACCCCAGGAAGTCAAAGATTTCGCGGTCCTTCATCGGCACCGCTTCGACCGGGTCGCCGCCCAGCCAGAGCGCCGCGGCGAGGCGCAGGTATTCCTTCTGCACCGCTTCGAGTTCCGGAGAAGGCTCCATCTCGAAGATGGTTGATTTCTTGAGGCGCGAACGGCGGATCACGTCGAGGTCCGGGAAGTGCGCGATGCGCTGCATGCCGGTCGCGTCACAATAGCGATCGATCTCGTCAGTGGCTTTCGAGCGGTTGGCGATCACGCCGCCGAGGCGGACGGCGTAGTTCTGGGACTTCGCCTTGATGGCGGCCACGATGCGGTTCATCGCGAAGATCGAGTCGAAGTCGTTCGCCGTGACGATGATGCCGCGTTCGGCATGCTGGAGCGGCGAGGCAAAGCCGCCGCAGACCACATCGCCCAATACGTCAAAGATCACGACATCGGAGTCTTCCAGCAGGCGGTGCTCTTTCAAGAGTTTCACGGTCTGCCCAACAACATAGCCGCCGCAGCCGGTGCCTGCCGGCGGGCCGCCCGCTTCGACGCACATCACGCCGTTATAGCCTTCGAAGACGAAGTCTTCGGTGCGCAATTCCTCGGAGTGGAACTCTACCGATTCCAGCACGTCGATGACGGTCGGCATCAGCTTCTTGGTCAGCGTGAACGTGGAGTCATGCTTCGGGTCGCAGCCGATCTGCAGTACTCGCTTGCCGATCTTGGAGAAGGCGGCAGACAGGTTCGACGAGGTGGTCGATTTGCCGATGCCCCCTTTTCCGTACACGGCGAATACTTTGGCGGTGCCGGCTTCGAAGCGGGTGTCGAGCTTCACTTGCACGCTGCCCTCCCCGTCTGGACGGCGGCTACCAGGGCGATTGAGGGCGAGCGACGTCATGCGGCGGCTCCTTGCAGGGGGATGATGCCTTCGAGGCGGTCTTCGATTTCCGCACTGGCCGCTCGAAGGGCCGCCAGCGTTTCAGGGTCGGGCGACCAGTAACGGCGCTCTGAAGCTTCGATCAGCCGGTTCGCCACATTGGCGGTCGCGGCAGGGTTGAGATCCGTGAGACGGCGGCGCAGGGCCTCGTCCAGCACGAAGGTTTCAGTCATCTGCTGGTAGACCCAGGGCTGGACCTGGCCGGTCGTGGCCGACCAACCCATCGTATTGGTCACCTGCGCCTCGATCTGGCGCACGCCTTCATAGCCATGGCGCAGCATGCCTTCGAACCATTTCGGGTTCAGCGTGCGCGTGCGGGTCTCGAGCGCAACCTGTTCGGCCAGTGTACGGACAATACCGTCACCGCGCGTCTGGTCGCCGATATAGACCGCGGGTTGCTCGCCGCGCACCTTGGCCGCGGCGCGGGAGATGCCGCCGAGGGTGTCGAAGTAATGGTCGATCGTGGTCAGGCCGGTTTCGACCGATTCAAGGTTCTGGTAGGCCAATTCGACAGTCGAAAGGATGTTGTTGAAGAGGGCCGGCTGCGCCGAAGGGCGCCCGTTCCGTCCGTAGGCGAAGCATTTGCGCTTGGCATAGGCATCGCCGAGTTCGTCCTCGTCATCCCAGGTTCCGGAACTGACGAGATAATTGACGTTCGCACCATAAGCGCCGTCGGCGTTCGAGAAGACGCGCAGGGCGGCGATTTCGATGTCGGCGCCGGACTCGGCCATCCACAACACCGCATGCTTGCGGGCGAAGTTCATGTCGTGCGGCTCGTCGGCGCTGGCCGCAGCATAGGCCGCGTCGGCCAGCATGCGCGTCTGAAGCGGCAGCAGGTCGCGGAAGATGCCGGACAGCGTGACCATCACGTCGACGCGCGGGCGGCCTAACTGTTCCAGTGGGATAAGATCCGCGCCAGCGAGGCGGCCATAGGAGTCGAAACGCGGCACCGCGCCGAGCAGCGCCATCGCCTGCGCGATCTGGGCGCCTTCGCTCTTCAGGTTGTCGGTGCCCCAGAGGATGATCGCCATCGTCTCCGGGTGACGACCGGTATCTTCCTTGTGGCGGGCGAGCAGACGGTCGGCCTGGCGGCGGCCATCGGCGACGGCGAAGGCGCTCGGCAAGCGGAAGGGGTCGAAGCCGTGAATATTGCGGCCGGACGGCAGGATTTCCGGCGTCCGGATCAGGTCCCCGCCCGGCACCGGCGGCGTGTAGCCGGCGTCCAGCGCATGGATCAGGGCCGCCATCTCATGGTCTTCGCCGAGCAGTGCGTTGGTGCGGACAAGGCTGGCAATCTCTTCAGCGCGGGCTTCCAGTTTCAGGGTGCGGACGATATCGGCAGGCGACCCGCCGGCAACGATCGCATCGAAGGCCGCAGCGGGCAGCATGTCCTGTCCCGGCGCCGGCGGCATCAGCGCAATCATCTCGCGCCGATCTTCCGGGCCAAGGCCCTTGCCCGCAACGTGCAGGCCGTTCGGAATCAGCGAGGTTTCGACTTCGGCGAGTTTTACGCGGATCGCCTCGATCCGGTCACGCGGACGGTCAAACGAGGCGGCAGGCAGGATGTCCAGCTCGCCGGCCTGAACCACGATCATCTCTTCAAGGTCCGCGCGTTCGGCGTCAGCATCCGGCGCCAGGCCGCGCCAGCGGGCGATGGTGGCCGAGAGATCCGACAGGCCGCGGTAGAGGCCCGCTTCGGTAACCGGCGGCGTCAGGTAGCTGACGATGGTCGCATTGCCGCGGCGCTTGGCAATCGTCGCTTCGGACGGATTGTTGGCGGCGTAGAAATAGATGTTCGGAAGGTCGCCCAGCAGGTAGTCCGGCCAGCAGTCACCCGACAGGCCGGACTGTTTGCCCGGCATGAATTCCAGGGCGCCGTGCGTGCCGAAATGCACGACGGCATCTGCGGCGAAAGCTTCGCGCAGGTAGGTGTAGTAGGCCGAGAAGGCGTGGGTCGGCGCGAAGCCCTTTTCGAAGAGTAGGCGCATCGGGTCGCCTTCATAACCGAAGCCCGGCTGCAGGCCGACGAGCACATTGCCGAACCGGGCGCCAAGCACGAAGAGCGAGCGGCCATCCGTCAGCACACGGCCGGGCGCCGGGCCCCAGGCAGCTTCGATATCCTTGAGGCGGCGTTCGCGGCGGACATGATCAGACACCGGAATTTCGGCGACGACGTTGGCTTCGGTGCCGTAACGGTCCTTGTTGCCTTCGAGCAGCATGTCCTTGAGGTCATCGACCGAGGCCGGAACCTTGACGCCGTAGCCTTCAGACTCAAGCCGCTTCAGGAAATTGAACAGCGATTCGAAGACCGACAGGTAGGCGGCGGTGCCGACACTGCCGGAGTTGGGGGGGAAGTTGAACAGCGTGATCGCAAGCTTGCGGCTGGCGCGCGCGGAGCGCTTCAGCCTCACCAACTTGTCGACCCGTGCGGCGAGTTGCTCGGCCCGCTCGGGGCAGGCCTGCATACGTCTGTTGTCATCGGCGAATGTGCAACGGCGGGCGCATCCGGTACACGTCGTGCCATGGTCGGCGCGCCCGCCGATGACAATGGATCCCGTCGCGCCGTCCAGTTCTGGAAGAGCGACCATGATGGTCGTCTCGATCGGCGTCAGTCCACGCGCATTCGCGCCCCAATCCGACAGGGACTGGAACTCCGAAGCCAATGCGCAGACATAGGGAATATCGAGGGCTTTCAGCATCTCGACGGCGCCGTCCGCATCATTGAAGGCGGGACCGCCGACGAGCGAGAAGCCGGTCAGGGAAACAAGGGCGTCGATGGTGGGCGTCTCGCCGCGCATGAAATAGCGGCGTATCGCGGACCGGGCATCGAGACCGCTCGCAAAGGCTGGGATGACGCGCAGGCCGCGCGCCTCGAGGGCGGCGATGACGCCGTCATAATGGCCGGCATCGCCGGAGGTGATGTAGGAGCGCAGCACCAGCAGGCCGACCGTAGGACGATCGCCAGCCGATTTCGGCAGCGCCTCGAGCCGCTCGGCCACGGTGGGCTTCATCTGCGGATGGTAGAGCCCGGTCTCCGGGAATTCTTCCGGGGGAAGAGGATTCATCTTGCCGCGAAGATGCGCGCGCGGGCCGGCCGCATAACGGTCCACCAGGAAGCGCACGGCGTTGGTGATGTTCTTTTCCGAGCCCGCCAGCAGGTACTGCATGGTCACGAAATAGGCGCGCACATCCTGGGCCATGCCCGGAATGTAGCGCAGGATTTTCGGCAGGCGGCGCAGCGTCTTCATCTGCTGCTCGCCGGATTTCGCCTTGTCGCCGGAGCCGCCGCGCAGGCGCTTCATCAGCGCAATCGGGCCGCTGGCCGGCTTCGACATGTCGAACCGGTCGAGGCGCGTCAGCTGTACGACTTCAGAGGCCGACATCGCGCCAACGATGGCATCAAAGGAATCGCGGCGCGCCTGCAGGGCCGGCAGCACCGCCTTGATATGGTCCTCAAGGAACAGCATCGAGGCGAGGACGAAATCCGCCTTGCCGATATCTTCGATGGCGCGGGCAAGCGCCTTCGGCTGGCGATCAAACTCCGAGGCCGGATGAAAGGCGAGCGACAGGTTCGGATGTGTCCGGCGCAGTTCCGTCTCGGCGGCGCGGATGGCCGTGCCGAGATGGGAATCCAGCGACAGGATGACGACCCTGACCGGCGTCATGTCGACCAGGGTTGCGCGCTTAGCGGCCATAGCTCGCCTTTGCGTCATAGAGGGTTTCGAGCGTGATCGTCTCGAGATGCTTGTCGCGGGCGAAGGCTTCGGTGTTGCGCTTCGCCTTGCCGCGCACGAAGAACGGGATCTTCTTCAGTTCGTTCTCGGCTTCGGGCGCCCAGTGCAGGACAGCGATGGCCCCTTCCCCGGCCTGCGCGGAGGCCGCTACGGCCTCGGAGACTTTTTCGGCCGCGCCATGTCCGCCGAGGTGCGAGGCCCCGGCCGAATCGTTGAACTCGAAATCCTCGCGGAACATGCCAAGAAGGTGCTCTTCCAGCCCCATGATCAGCGGGTGTACCCAGGTGTCGAACAGCACGTTGGCGCCTTCGAAACCCATCTGCGGAGCATAGCGCGCCGGGAAGTCCTGCACATGCACCGGCGCGGAAATGACCGCACACGGAATGCCGAGCCGCTTGGCGATATGCCGCTCCATCTGCGTGCCGAGAATCAGTTCCGGCTGCAGGCGAGCGATGGCCGCTTCGACTTCGAGATAATCCTCGGTGATCAGCGCTTCGAGGCCCAGTTCAGTCGCCGCTTCGCGCACGGGGCGGGCGAACTCGCGGTTGTAGCAACCGAGGCCGACGACCGTGAACGCCAGCTCATCTGCCGCGACGCGGGCTGCGGCGAGCGCATGGGTGCCGTCGCCGAAGATGAACACGCGCTTGCCAGTGAGGTAGTTCGAATCCACCGAACGCGACCACCAGGGCATGTTGCTTGCGAACGCCGAAAGGTCCGGCACTTCGACACCGGCCAGGCCGCAGACTTCGGCGATGAAGTCATTCGTCGCGCCAACGCCGATCGGAATGGTCTTAGTAAAGGGCTGGCCGAATTCCTTTTCGAGGAAACGGACGGCCACATCGGCGATTTCCGGATAGAGCGAGACGTTGAAGTCTGCCGCCGGCAGGCGCGTCAGGTCATGCGGGGTCGCGCCGAGCGGGGCGACCACGTTCACATCAATGCCGAGCTGGAACAGCAGGCCCGTGATCTCGCGCACGTCATCGCGGTGGCGGAAGCCCAGCGCCGTCGGGCCCAGCACGTTGCAGATGGGCCGCGTCAGACGACTCGGTGCGCGCTTCGGCTGCTCGGTGGCAAGGCCGCGCACGAGGCGGTAGAAGGTTTCCGAGGCGCCCCAGTTTTCCTTCTTGGAATAGGACGGCAGCTCCAGCGCGATCACCGGGATCGGCAGGTCCAGCGCCTTGGTCAGGCCGCCCGGATCGTCCTGGATCAGCTCGGCCGTGCAGGACGCGCCGACGATCATCGCCTGCGGCTGGAAGCGCTCGTAGGCGCCGCGCGCCGCGCTCTTGAAGATCTCGGCGGTATCAGAGCCGAGGTCACGCGCCTCGAAGGTCGTATAGGTCACAGGCGGACGCTTCGCGCGCCGCTCGATCATCGTGAACAGAAGGTCCGCATACGTATCACCCTGCGGCGCATGCAGCACATAGTGCAGGCCTTCCATGGCGGTGGCGATACGCATCGCGCCGACATGCGGGGGACCTTCATAAGTCCAGACGGTCAGTTGCATCAGACTGCGAGCCTCGTGCGCCGGTTAAGCGGGCGCGCAAACAGCTCGGCAAGATCGCCGCACTGTTCGTATCCCTGGATGGGGGTGAAGACGAGCTCGATCGACCATTTGGTCGTCAGCCCTTCCTGCTCGAGCGGATTAGCGAGACCAAGCCCGCAGAGCGTGATATCGGGGCGCGCATCGCGGCAGCGGTCGAGCTGCAAGTCGACATCCTGGCCTTCGCTGATGCGCACATCGGCCGGCAGCAGCGCCAGTTCGTCCGCCATGTGGACACTGTGCAGGTAAGGCGTACCGACTTCTTCGAGCGTCATGCCGAGTTCGCGCGACAGGAATCGGGCAAGCGGAATTTCCAGCTGCGAATCGGGGAAGCAGAACAGCGACTTGCCGGCCAGCGTGTCATTGTAGCGGGCGAGCGCGCGGGTGGCGCGGGCGCGCGGCATCTCGGTGACGGCATGGAAGCGCTCCGCCGAGACGCCGAACGCATCGGCGGCGGCTTTCAGCCAGGAGGTCGTCCCTTCCGCGCCGAGCGGGAACAGCGCCGGCAGGTGAGTCGCGCCGCGCGCCTCGAGCGTGCGGGCGGTGTCACGCAGCCAGGGCTGGGCGAGCAGGAATTTCGTGTTCGGACCCACCGGCACTGCCGTGCCCGCCTTGCGGCTCGGCAGGAAATGCACCGGGCCAATGCCGAGCGCCTCGAAGATGCGCTCGAACTGGTCCTCGACCACATCTGCCAGCGCGCCGACGACCACCAGTCCGGCCTCGTCCGTGGCAGGCAGTTCCGGCACCATGGCGGTCAGGCAGGCATCTTCGCCTTGCGTGAACGTCGTCTCGATGCCGCTGCCCGAATAATTGAGGATCCGCACCCGCGGCGAATAGGTCATCGACAGGCGCTCGGCGGCGCGGCCAAGGTCCAGCTTGATCACTTCCGACGGGCACGAGCCCACCAGGAAGAGCAGCTTGATCTCCGGGCGGCGCTCCAGCAGCCGAGAGACCGTCTTGTTCAGCTCTTCATTGATGTCCGCCATCCCGGCGAGGTCGCGCTCCTCGATGATGGCGGTGGCGAAGCGCGGCTCGGCGAAGATCATCACGCCGGCTGCCGATTGCATCAGGTGCGCGCAGGTTCGCGAGCCGACAATCAGGAAGAACGCGTCCTGCATCTTGCGGTGCAGCCACATGATGGAGGTGAGCCCGCAGAACACCTCGCGCTGGCCGCGCTCCCGCAACACTACCCGTGCGGGTGGCGGCGCGGCGCAGTCGCTGAGAGCCTTTGCGGCGAGCGGGGGAATCAGTTGGGTCAAGCGGCAGCCCCTTGTGTGTGGGCCGTTTCAAGCCGGGCGAGACGCAGCTTCCAGATGAACTGGGCGGCGTTGATGACGTAGGCGGCGTAGCCGGCGAGCGCGACGGTGAGCTGGAGAACGGGCGAGCCGATGCCGCCCAGCAGCATCACGAGATAGAACGTGTGCAGAGCAATCACGATCATCGAGAAAGCGTCTTCCCAGAAGAAGGCATCGGCAAAAAGATACTTGCCGAAAACGTCCTTCTCCCAGATCGCGCCGGTCACCATGATTGCGTAAAGTACGAATGTTTTCAGGACGATAGAGGCGGTGGCGATCGCCAACCCCTCGCCGGTCATCAGATAACGGATGACCAGGAAAACGCTGACGGCAAATACAAGAAACTGGAGCGGGGCGAGCACACCCTGGACGAGTGTCCAGGGAGAGGAGTCGCGGCGCGCGCGCTGCTCGGCTGTATACAGCGGCGCCCTCCTCCCTGCCTTGATGGGTTCGTCAAACATCGCCACGAAACGCGACACTCCCACTTCTCATTCAGGCCCAACGATAGCGCCCGCGATGGTTATGTCAATCTTTGTTGACGACTATCTGGATTGACACTTTTTGCGCGATCCAGCGAGTTTTTTGTCAAAATACTCGGATTTGGATAGATTTGGCCAAAAACACATGCTACCAACACGAGTGAAATGGCGGAAAGCGTTAACAACTAAGGCGTTGTGAAGGCAGCCCGGCCACCTGAAGATATACGGTCCTGTGCGCTCCCGAGCACATCCGTCACATGGCTTACATCCTGGTGCGGATGATCGGGTCAGCGAGAAGTTCTGCCGGAACCCAAAGGGTGCGGCACAGAGGAAGATCAACAAAGCCGGGCTTCGGGCACGCAGCTTATGCGTGTGCTCGGGACGTGGCCAGGAGGAGGACGCGCATGGCACTCAACCAGGAGATGGGCCGCAGGCCCCGAGATGGTTCAGACCCCGATTTTGTCGTTCGGCCCATTCCCTTCCTGGTCGGCCTCTGGCGCCAGCTTGGCGCCGATACCGTGCTGAAACGCCCCGCCTCCGAAGAGCCCGAACTCTTCGCTGCCCTGCAATCCGAGATCATTCCGCGCCTCGTGATCGCCAACCGGATGCCGGAAAGCCACCTCACGCTGGTGCGCACAGCGCCGGGCGACGAGCACGCCACCTTCTCCCCGCCCGAACGCCACGCCTTTGTCACGGCGCTGCTGTCGGATGACGGCGCACTGGCCGGCGACCTCGCCGATGCCTATCTCGCCCATGGGCGCGCGCCGGAAACCATCCTGATGGAACTATTCGCCTGGTCTGCCCGCGAGCTGGGCGAACTGTGGAGCGATGACCAGGTCAGCTTCGTCGATGTCACCATCGGCCTCTGCCGCCTTCATGAGGCGCTGCACCGGATTTCCGAACAATCCGACGCGCAGGACAAGCCGGAAGCCGTCGAAGCCCCGAGCATCCTCATCGCCGTCGCGCCGGGCGAACAGCATGTCTTCGGCGTCCTGATGGCGGGCGAGCTTTTCCGCAAGCAGGGCTGGTCGGTGACGACCGAGACGAGCGGCGACGCCGCCACGATCACTGCGCTGATGGCCTCGCGCCGGTTCGATATGGCCGGCCTCTCCATTTCCCATGACGGCGCAACAGACGGCGTCACGCGACTCATCAAGGCGATGCGCGAGGCGTCGAAAAATCCCGCCATCAAGCTGGTGGTAGGCGGACAGATTTTCGAACAGTCGCCGCACATCGCGCACGAAATCGGTGCAGACGGCATTGCCGGGCGCGGCCTGGACGCTCCGGAACTTGCAAGGAAAATGTTGGCAATGTGATTGCCATACTGCTAGGGCCTCAACAGGTAGCTCGCAGTCTGTTTGGATCGATAATGGATGCTTCGTCACACTCGTCGCCCCCTAGATCCTCGTTCCGGGAAGCGGAGAAACATCTGTCGGGCCTTGATGCGCAGACAGTTGCCAGCCTCATCGAACAATCCTCGGATATCGCCGTCATCATCGAGAATGGCCTCGTAAAAGACGTTGCCATTGCCTCGGAAGACCTGCGCCGCAGCGGCTTTGCCAATGGCTGGATCGGCCGGCCCTGGATCGACACTGTCTCCTCCGACAGCCGCACGAAAATCGAGGCACTGCTGAGCGCTGGCGACAATGCCGCGCCGGTTCGCCCCCGCCAGGTGAACCACCCGTCGGGCGGTGTGCGCGATGTCCCGGTCTCCTACCGGACGGTCAAGACACCGGCGCGCGGCCCCGTGATCGCATTGGGCCGGGACCTGCGCGAAATCTCGGAACTCCAGCAGCGCCTCGTCAAGGCGCAACAGGATATCGAGCGTGACTATGCGCGCCTGCGCAAAGCCGAAGGCCGCTACAAGATGATCTTCGAAGCGGTCGCCGATCCGATCCTGATCGTGACGGCCGAAGAGCTTCTGGTTGAAGCCGCCAACCGCGCCGCGGGAAAGGCCCTCGGCATTGACGCCGACCGCCTGGCGCGCGCCGACTTCCCCGGCTTGTTCGCGCCGCGCGCCGCGCGCGTAGTGGAGCGCATGGCCGCCAAGGCGCTCGCGACCGGCAATTCGGCATCCGAAAAGACCGAGCTTGCGAACGGCAAGAAGGTGGACCTGACAGCGTCCGTGTTCGGACAAGGCCTCGATGCCCGCCTCGTGATCAAGATCGGCGGCGAGGGAATCGGCGCGCTCCAGAGCGATGGCGACCGCGCCCAGGTGCTGCGCGCGCTTGAAGAACTTCCCGATGCGTTCGTCGTCACCGATGAAGACCTGCGCATCCTCGCCGCGAATCGCGCCTTCCTCGAGATGGCGCACCTCAGCGAGGAGGAGCACACAACAGGCGCGCGGCTGTCGCAATATCTCGGCCGTTCGACCACGGATCTCAACGTGCTGATCTCGACGCTGAAAACGAACGGCACGGCGCGCAATTTCGCAACCGTCCTGCGCGACAGGTTCAATGCCGAAGAACAGGTCGAAGTCTCGGCCGTCTCCACCAGCATCGCGCGGCCGGGCTTCTACGCCTTCTCGGTCCGCATCGTGACACGCCGCTTCGCGACAGAGCTGCCGCCGGGCGAGGAATTGCCGCGCTCGGTCGACCATCTCACGAACCTCGTCGGCCGCATGCCGCTGAAGGACATCGTGCGCGATTCCACCACGCTGATCGAACGGCTCTGCGTCGAGGCCGCCCTCAAGCTGACCGACGACAACCGCGCCTCTGCCGCCGAGATTCTCGGCCTCAGCCGGCAAGGTCTGTATTCCAAGCTCAAGCGCTTCGGAATCGACGACAAGGCCTGATCTGCCTGCCTTTTCGCAGGATTTGATTCGCCCACGGAGCGGCTGAAAAACAGGTCGCTGAAACGTCAATCTGCGTTGACACTCCATGCTGTCAACATTAGCGTACAGGCATGCTTCATACGCCGATCCCAGTGCAGTCCAACCAGCTTCCGAAGCCGGCTGCCGTGCTGGAACTTTTCAAGCCGGTCACCTGGTTTGCGGCCATGTGGGCCTTCATGTGCGGCGCCGTTTCGAGCGGCCAGCCCTTCTTCGGAAACATGCATCTCCTGCTCGGCGGCATGCTGCTGGCCGGGCCGATGGTGTGCGCCTCCAGCCAGGCCGTGAACGACTGGTATGACCGGCATGTCGACGCAATCAACGAGCCGAACCGGCCGATTCCGTCGGGCCGGATTCCCGGCCAGTGGGGCCTCTATCTGGCGATCATCTGGTCGGGCCTTTCCTTGTTGCTCGGCCTTGCGCTCGGCGTCTGGGCATTTGCCGCCACCCTTGTCGGCGTCTTCTTCGCCTGGGCCTACAGCGCCCCGCCCCTCAGGCTGAAACTGAATGGCTGGTGGGGCAATGCGGCGGTCGGGATTTCGTATGAAGGCATCTCCTGGTTTACCGGCGCCGCAGTCATGCTCGGCGCGTTTCCGCATCCGCTGATCATCTTCCTGGCGCTCGCATATTCGGTTGGCGCGCACGGCATCATGACACTCAACGACTTCAAGTCGATCGAAGGTGACCGGTTGATGGGCGTGCGCTCCCTGCCCGCGCAGCTCGGGCCGGACCGGGCGGCACTGGTCGCCTGCGTGATCATGGGCGTCTCGCAGGTCGCGGTGATCTTCATGCTCGCCTGGATCGGCAAACCGTTCCATGCGGTGGCGATCATCGGCCTGCTCTGCGCGCAGCTGCTGCTGATGAATGACCTGCTCAGCGATCCGCGTGGCAAGGCGATCTGGTACAGCGCGACCGGCGTCACATTGTTCGTACTCGGAATGCTTGTCAGCGCCTTTGCCGTCCAGCCCTGGTCGGTCGCCGGATGAACGCGGGCGCCTCCCCTTCGTTCGGCTGGCTCGGCATCGTCCGCCTCGGCCTGGTGCAGACTTCGCTCGGCGCCATCGTCATCCTGATGACCTCGACGCTGAACCGCGTGATGGTCGTCGAGCTCGGCCTCGCCGCCGCGATTCCCGGACTGCTGGTCGGATGGCACTATGCGGTGCAGATGTCGCGTCCCCGCTGGGGCTATGGCGCCGATGCCGGCGGTCGCCGCGCGCCATGGATTCTGGGCGGCATGGCGGTGCTTGCGTTCGGCGCGATCAGTGCTGCCTTCGCTGCCTCGCTGATTCCCGCGAACTTCTGGGCCGGCTTCGGGCTTTCCGTGCTGGCGTATGCCCTGATCGGCGCAGGCGTTGGCGCGGCGGGCACAAACCTCCTCGCCCTGCTCGCCATCCGGACCGAGCCGTCCCGCAAGGCCGCTGCGGCAGCGATTGTCTGGATCATGATGATCATGGGCTTCGTGCTGACCGCCGGCATCGGCGGCGGCTTCCTGAAACCGTTCAGTTTCGACCGGCTGATTCTCGTCACCTCGGTGGTCTCGGCAATTGCACTGGTCGTCACCTTCCTGGCCTTGCGCGGCCTCGAACCCGCATCGGCGCATCAGGCCGCGCCCGCGCCCTCCGCCCATGATGGCCAGGCTTTCCGCGCTGCGTTGCGCGAGACCTGGGCCGATCCGCAGGCACGCCGGTTCACGATCTTCGTGTTCGTCTCTATGCTCGCCTACAGCGCGCAGGACCTGATTCTCGAACCCTTCGCCGGTCTTGTGCATGGCTATGATGCCGGCAGTTCGACGCAGCTCGCCGGTGTGCAGAACATGGGAACGCTGGTCGGCATGATTCTCACCGCCGTGGCGGGCACCGTGATCGGAAAGTCCCGCGCCGGCTTCATGCGCACATGGACCGTGGGCGGATGTATTGCCTCGGCCGCGGCGTTGCTGGCGCTGGGTCTGGGCACACAGGCGATGGGCACGGATTGGCCACTGGTGCCGAACGTGATTGCGCTCGGTGTCGCCAACGGCGCCTTTGCGGTTGCCGCCATCGGCTCAATGATGACGCTCGCGAGCGCCGGGCCGAAGCAGCGCGAAGGCACCCGGATGGGCGTCTGGGGCGCCGCGCAGGCGGTGGCCTTCGGCCTTGGCGGCTTCATCGGCGCCGCCGCCGTGGATGTGGCGCGCGCCCTGATGGAGGCGCCTGCCCCCGCTTTTGCTCTCGTCTTTGCGGTTGAAGGCCTGATCTTCCTGGTCGCCGCCGCCCTTGCCCTTCGCGTCGGCGAGACGAGCGCCGATACCTTACGACTGCCGGTATTGCCCAGCAGCGAATTCCTGACCGCACGATCCGGAGAAGCGACATGACCCCTCAGTCCACTGATGACATCTATGACTGCGTGATTGTCGGCGGCGGACCGGCCGGCGCTACGGCGGCGCATGACCTGGCAAAGACCGGGCACCGCGTGCTGCTGCTCGACAAGGCCGGACGCATCAAGCCCTGCGGCGGCGCCATTCCGCCGCGCCTCATCCAGGATTTCGACATTCCGGAAAGCGTGATCGTTGCCCGCGCCCGGGCCGCGCGGATGATTGCGCCTTCGGGGCGGGTGGTCGACATGCCGGTCGAAGGCGGCGCCGTCGGCATGGTGGACCGCGAACATTTCGACGAGTGGCTGCGCGCCCGCGCGGCGAAGGCCGGCTGCGAACGCCGCGCCGGAAGCTTTACCGGTATCGAGCGCGAAGCCGATGGCCTTGCCAATATTGTCTACAAGCCGAAGGATGACAGCGCGGAGACGGTCAAGATCCGTACCCGTACGGTGATCGGCGCGGACGGCGCCAAGTCCCGCGTGGCGGCCGAGGCGATTCCCGGCGGTGGCGAGACGAAATGCGTGTTCGCCTACCACGAGATCATCAAGTCGCCGGAGCCGACCGAAGGCTTCGATCCGGCGCGCTGCGACATCTATTATCAGGGCCGCCTGTCGCCGGACTTCTATGCCTGGGTGTTCCCGCATGGCGAGACGACGAGCGTCGGCGTCGGCAGCGCCAACAAGGGCTTCTCGCTGCGCGATGCGATTCGCACGCTGCGCAAGGATATCGGCCTCGACGACGCTGAGCTCGTCCGCAAGGAAGGCGCGCCGATTCCGCTGAAGCCGCTGAAGCGCTGGGACAATGGACGTGATGTGATCCTTGCCGGTGATGCCGCCGGTGTGGTCGCGCCGGCGTCCGGCGAAGGCATCTACTATGCCATGCTGGGCGGGCGCGAGGCGGCGACCGCCATCCGTGAGCTGATCGAAACGGGCGATGTGAAAGCTTTGGCCGCAACCCGCAAGCGCTACATGAAGGCGCATGGGCAGGTGTTCATGATCCTCGGGATCATGCAGCATTTCTGGTACCGCAGCGACAAGCGCCGCGAGGGCTTCGTCGCGATGTGCAATGACAAGGACGTACAGCGCCTGACCTGGGACGCCTATCTCAACAAGCGCCTCGGCAAGCCGGATCACATGGCGCATCTCAGGATCTTCCTGAAGGATACCGCACACCTTCTCGGCCTCGCCCCTGCCCGGCCAAAACAGACGTGATTCCGCGGCGGCCGCTGCTGATCGCGGCGGGCGCCGCACTCGCCACGGCGATCGCGGGCGGGGCGATGACGCGCATCGATGCCTGGTATGGTGGGCTCGAGAAATCCGCGCTCAATCCGCCGGACTGGGCCTTTGCGCCTGGATGGACGATCATCTTTGCATTGGCCGCGCTGGCGGCAACGATCGGCTGGCGGGACGCGAAAACGCAGCGGGACCGGTTCCTGCTGGTGATCTTCTTCTTTATCAATGCCGTTCTGAACATTGCCTGGAGCGCGGTGTTCTTCACGTTGCGACGGCCCGACTGGGCGCTGGCAGAGGTCGCGACCTTGTGGATCTCGGTCGCGGTGATCGCGGTGTTCCTCGCGCGCTTCTCGCGGGCGGCGAGCCTCCTGATGCTGCCCTATCTCGGCTGGGTGTCGTTTGCGGCCTGGCTGAATTACAAGGTGGTCCAGTTGAACGGACCGTTCGGCTGATCCTGTTGCGGACGATCCCAGATGACCCTTGAACCCTGGATGTTTGATCTCGTGCTGATCGGCGTGGCGGCAGAGTTTGCGCTGCTGGCCTTCCTGCTGGCACGCAGCGGCCACCGGCCCTGGGCCTGGCCGCTGATGTGGTTCCTGATTTCCGGCGGGCTGCTGATGGCGGCGGTGCGCAGCGCGATCGCAGAGGCGCCGGATATGGTCGTCGCCGGCGTGCTGCTCGTGAGCCTGCTGACGCATTTGGCGTGCCTGTGGACCGCGTGGCGGTTGGTGCGGGCGCGGTAGGGCTGGGCACCCCTCGGCTTGGCTGCTGAGGTGTTTGAGGTTTGGAAATTTCTTCCGTGATCATACCCGGAGTATAACTCCGTAGGCGGAGGTGCGGCAGAAGGATTGGGGAAGTATTACATGGCGGCTTGATCGGGTTCGGATTTATTTTCCGGGAGGCGCGTTTCTTTTAGGCGCAAGTGGTGTGCCGGACCTCGCCTGAACTGTTTCAGCCTGCTTCATACCGTGTACAGGCGATGTCGATCGTCTCTCAGATTTTCTCATTTATTCTCATTTGTTCTCACGCCGTGACGGTTCCCTATCGTTCCGTATCGCTGCCGGCGAAGGCCGCCTCCGAACAAAATAGACCGGACCCGGATGAACCGGGCCCGGTCTTTGAGGCTGGGAGGCACCAGCTCAGTTAGCCTGTGCAGCGGGCGGGCGGTTGTCCGCCTGCCCTTGTGCTGCCTCAGAAGCGGGCGAACCCGTTGTCAGCGCCCCAGAGGAACCAGTTGTCCACGACCGTGCCGGTGAGCAGCACGCCGATGCCACCGGTGATCGGGCAGAGGATGGCGAACCACCAGGCCCAGCGGTGGATGGATTCCATCGAGGCATTGAAGCCCATCGTCCAGCGCCAGAAGAGAGCGGCGCGTTCAGAGGCCGTGCCCCGGTCCGTGATCTGCTCGATCTCGCGTTCACCGCCATAACGGCCAACCGCAAGGATCGTCGCGCCATGCATGGCGAACAGGAGCGCCGACCCGTAGAGGAAGACGATCGAGAGCATGTGGAAGGGGTTGTAGAAGAAGTTGCCGTAGACGAGCGAGAGATTGTTCGTCCAGTCGAGGTGGGTGAAGATGCCGAAGGGCACCGCTTCGTTCCAGCTGCCCATCATCACGGGACGGATGAGTCCCAGGACCAGGTAGAGCCAGATCGCCGCGGCAAATGCCCAGCAGACATGCGTGCCCATGCCGAGCGAGATGGCCCGGCGGTAGGAGCGCACCCACCAGAGGAGGATGGAGGCGGTCAGGAACATGCCCGCCATCAGCCACCAGCCGCCTTCGTTCAGCGGCATGAAAAGGCTCAGGCCATGTTCCGGCAGGGGGGCATCAAGCGACAGCCAGGGCAGCTGGCCGAAGAACTTGATGGGATCCCAGCCGACGCTGGCCCACATGTTGAGCCCAATGATCTCGATGGCAATGAAGCCGCAGATCAGGGAGGCCACACCGGACCAGCCGAGATAGACGGGGCCGAGCTGGGCATCCCCGATCCGGCCGAGGAAGTGGCTTGTGGCGGTCACATTGTAGCGCGGTTCGGAGTTGGTCCCTTCTGTCACACCGTAATCGGTGTGGCCGCGGACCTGAACCTGGGTGAAGATATTCTGGTAATCAGCCATGGTTTGATCCTCCTACACGCGCCAGATGGCGAGGTTTTTCCAGCCATCCCACCAGTCGACCCACGAACCCTCATAGAGCGGGCCGGAGATGACGATGCAGATGGCACTCCAGATCCCGGCCGAAAGGGCGAGGAAGAGGCCGAGCCGGTGGATGCCGAGCGTGCCGACGGAATAGCCGATGAAATCACGGAAGAAGACGTTCTCGTGTTCCGGCGTCTTCACCGTCTTGCCGCGGCCGGGATTGACCGCCGACAGGACCAGGCCGCCGTGCATGGAGAGGGCGAGCGTCGTCGTGAAGAAGAACGTGATCGCGATCATGTGGGCGGGATTGTAGTGGAAGTTGCCGTAGGAATAGCCCACGTTCGAGACCCAATCGAGGTGGCTCATGATCCCGTACGGGAATCCGTGGCCCCAGGCGCCCATCAGGAACGGGCGGATGACAACGAGCGTGACATAGGCAAACACCGCAACGCCAAACGCGATGGGCACGTGAAGGCCCATCCCAAGCTTGCGGGAAATCTCGACTTCCCGGAGGGCCCAGGAGCCGAAGGCACCGATCGCGCATATGGTCACCATCTGCCAGATGCCACCATCGGCCATCGGGGCGAGCTGCAAACCATATTCGAGCGGGGGCGGATCAATACTGATCAGCCAGGGATTCCAGGTGCCTTCCATCGAAGCGCCCAGGAAGATGAGCGCCGTGCCGAGGAAGGCGAAGAACAGCGCCGTTACGCCGAAGAAGCCGACATAGAACGGGCCGATCCAGAAATCGAACATGTCACCGCCGACAAGCGTGCCACCTCGAATCCGGTATTTTCTTTCAAAGTTGAGTAGCGCCATCGCCGGGGCTCCTTCGTTTGGCGCGCGTCCGGGACATCCGGTATCTGCGCGCCGCTAAATTCCTTCATGCGTGAGACAGGTGGCGGACGGGCTCTGCCCATCCGCCATCCGCCGTTGGTTCAGGCAGTCTGGACCGTATCAACCGTCAGCTCCGCAACAGCGGCCGGCGTGGTGCCGAGCCAGTTGTAGCGGGGTGAGCTGAGCAGGATGAAATGGATCAGAATTGCCAGCACGAACAGGAAAGCCGCCATGGCTACCAGGACGCGCCGGGGATCGAAAAGAAGCCAAATTCTCCACATAGGTCAGTCTCCTTATGCTTTGAAGCTTACGAGCGCGCTCGCGAGCCTCAGTGTGTCTTCAACCATCGCGTAGCCATTCGGGCCTGGTATCCAGGGCCGCCACGACCAGACGAGGAAGTGGGCGCCAACTGCGATCAACGTGAAGATGATGAAGCTCAGCATAAAGAGTTTGTGAAACGCTTGAGCTTCGGACGCTGACAATCCTGTCAGCGAACCAGTCCTTTCATTTGCATTATCGGCCATTTAGTTTTCTCCGTTCGGGCCTAAGTCTGCGACCGCACCAGCGCCCTGCTGCGGCCCAATTGGCATCCGGGTCTCCCCCTCCACCAAAAGCTTGTATGTTCGCACACAGACGAGGGGCAGGCCCTACCTGTGTACGAAAAACCATGGGACGACGCTTTGCGTCCGGTCTGCCGCCTCGGCAAAAGCGGACGGGCGGACCCGCGCTTTCGAACCGGAGCGCGGCAGGAGCCGGCCTAGCATCGCAACAACCAGGAAAACCGGATAGATCAGCGCCTCGTAGGCGATCATCGACTGGCGGTCGCGGTCGCGCAGATCTGCGGATGAATTCATTTTCACGAGTGCCATGGTCTTCCTCCTGTTTACTTCGTTTCCCGTGCGCCCCTTCCCCCGAAGGATCAGGCCGCGCGGCTTCCTTCGATTTCGGTCTGGCTGCGCCGGACCATGTCCTGTGTCACCCGTCCTGTGCCTTCCCGGCTGGCAAGGGCTTCCGCGTGGTCGCGAAGCCGCTTGGCCGCAGAGATCCGTGTCAGGACGGAATGTCTTGAAATGTAGGTTTCGAGCGCGTCGTTCGCGGCCTCGTCCCAGGTGACCTGGACCGCGCTGCGGGCGGGTGTGGCTTCAGCCTTGTCCATCGTCGCGGCGAGCGGCAGAATGTGGAACAGCGCATCGAACAGCGCGTTGCAGTATTCCTGCACGACATAAGTTGCGCCGGAATAGCCCATGAAGGGCGTGCCGGTATGGCGCCGGATGATGGCGCCCGGGAACGACGCCGGAATCCAGACCGAGCGGGCGCCGGTTTCCTGCATGTACATGCGTTCGTTGAAGCTGCCGAACAGCACGAAGGGCGCGTTGGCCCTGATCATCTCGCGCACGGCGTCGTTGTCGGTCTTCTTACCGGCGACGCGGGTGACCGCGAAATTGCACGGGATGCCGAGATCGTTCTCGAGGAAATTGCGCAGGCCGCGGGCATGCGTCTCGTTGGCAACGATGCCGAAGCTGGCCGTGGCGAAGAAGTCCTGCGTGACCGAGCGCCAGAGATCCCAGAGCGGTTTCAGCGTCGAGTGTTTCTCGGCCTCGATGAAGGGCTCGGGGTCGAGGCCCGTCAACTCGCCAAGGGCGCGCAGGAACTTGGTGGTCGAGTGCAGGCCGATGGGGGCCTGGAGATAGGGTTGGCCGAGGGCCTCGCAGAGGTTGCGGCCGTACTCGCGGTACATGCAGACGTTCACGTCGGCATCGATCAGCCTGCGGACATCTGCCAGATGGCTGCCGAGCGGGAAGGCGAGATTGATCTCGGCGCCGATGCCTTCGACGAGGCGGCGGATTTCGGCGAGATCCGATGGGCCGTTGAACATGCCGTAAGCCGGGCCGATGATGTTGACCTTGGGCTTGGCGCCTTCGACCTTCTTCGCCGGTTTCGGATTGCGGCCCTTGGTCTGGCCAAATTCTGTCCAGAGCCAGAGCATGGCGCGGTCCGCCGTTTGCCACTGGTCTTCGTCGATCGTGCGCGGGAGGAAACGCTGGATGTTCGAGCCTTCCGGCGTGACGCCGCCGCCGATCATCTCGGCGATGGAACCGGTCACGACGACGGCGGGAAGTTCAGGATCGAGCACGGCGCGGGCGCGTTTCATCGCGGCCTCGGTGCCATGCTGGCCGAGCTCTTCTTCGCCGAGGCCGGTGACCACGATGGGCAGCTCATGCGGGGGCAGAGCGTCCGTGTAATGAAGAACCGAGGTGACGGGAAGATTCTCGCAGCCGACGGGACCGTCGATGACGACCTGCAGGCCCTTGATGGCGGTGAAGACGTAGACGGCGCCCCAATAGCCGCCTGCCCGGTCATGATCCTGGATCAGCATCCTGTGGGTGCCTCCAGGTTGGCGGCGGCCTTGGCCTTGGCGGCGAGCTTGCGGCGCTGGTGTTCGCGGAATTCCTTCTGGATGACGGGCTGGCCTTCCCAGACACCGGCGGTATCGCCCGAGCCGACGCCTTCGAAGAAACCTTTCATCACGTCGAACCGGTCCTTGCCGGCGATGGCGGCGTTGATCACGTCGGCGAGGGAGCCGGCACCGGCCGGGCCCATCAGGGGGCGCGCGGAGATCAGGTTCGTGAAATAGAGGCCGGGGATGGCGCGCTCCTTCGCGGCCTGCACGACCGGCGTGGTGCCGATGGCAAGGTCCGGCGTGAACTCGCGCATCGCGGCGATGTCCTGCTCCAGCGAGGCGCGGAACTGGACATGGACGCCTTTGGACTCGAGCCATTCACGGTCGGGATCCGACCAGCGGGTGCGCGGCAGGGCGGTGCCGACATAGCGCAGGTCTGCGCCGCTTTCGACCAGCAGGCGGGCGACGAGCAGCTCCGAGCCTTCATAGCCGGACAGCGTGATCCGTCCACGGATGGGCTTGGAGGCGAGCGCGCCGGCGATGGCGCCGCCGAACATGTTGCGGGCGGCGTCGATCTTAGAGGCGGGGACGTTGGCGGCGTCGCCGATGGCTTTCAGCCAGGCGTCGGTGCCGTCAAGGCCGACCGGGGCTGAGCCGACGATCGGGCGGCCGGCGGCTTCGAACTCGCGGATCGAGGCAGTGTAGAACGGGTGGACGGCGGCGACGACGGCGCCGTCAAGCGCGGTGTAGAGTTCGCGCCATTCGCGGGTCGGCACGACGGCGCCGGCGGCGAGGCCGAGCGGCTCCAGCATGCGGCCGATGATGACCGGATCGGCGGGGAACATTTCGCCGAGCAGCGTGACTTTCGGCAGCTGGGCCGTGTCATTGGCGGCGCGCTGGACGGGGCCGGAGAGCGCCTCCTTGCGGGCATAGGCGAGCATGGCGCCGGCGAGGACGTCTTTCGCTTCCGCATGCGTCGGGATGCCGAAGCCAGGGACATCGATGCCGATGATCCGGACGCCGTTGATTTCGTCCGGCAGCAGGCGGAGCGGCACGCCGGAGGCAGTGGGCACGCAGAGATTGGTGATGACGATCGTGTCGTAGAGGGCGGGGTCAGCGGTTTTCTCAACCGCTTCCTTGATGTCCTCGAACAGCTTGCCGGTGACGAGCGTCTCGGAATTGAACGGCACATAGCCGACCGAGCGCTTGGCGCCGTAGAAGTGGGACGTGAAGGTCAGTCCATAGACGCAGCAGGCGGAGCCCGAGAGGATGGTCGCCGTGCGGCGCATGCGCAGGCCGACGCGGAGCGAGCCGAAGGCGGGGCACATGCTTTGCGGCTGGTCGTGCGGGCCTTGTGGATAATCCTTCGCATACTGATCAAGCACTTCGCTCTTGCCGGCGGCTTTCGCGGCTTTCAGCATCTCTTCCTTGCCGCCATGGCAGCCGGAGGCGTCGGCCACGGGCGCTTCGGCGGCTTTGCGTTGCGTCATCGGCAGCACGACCGGCGTGGCCGTATCTGACGCAGGGGGCCGTTCGCGATGCTCAAGGAGGGTGCGCTTGGAAGCCATCGTGGATCAGATCGCCTCGTACACGACTTCGAGGGTGCGCTTCTCGGCCTCGGCGATGCCGCACATGTCGGCGACGGTGGCGGGCTCGAGGACGATGTCGCCGCCGGTGTCCTTCGACGAGAAGAGGCCGAGCAGACCGTCCGACGTCAGAGGATTCGGGCGGTTGGGGACCGAGCCATGGATATTGGCGGCGAGCTCCGAGAAGAGCGCGCCCCATTCGGAGGCTTCGGTGCCGACGATCTGGTAGTTGGCCGACTTGCGGCGGATGTCGTCGTTGGCCGGGATGGTGGCGAGGACCGGGATGCCGACGGCGTTTGCGAACGCGGCCGCTTCGCCGGTGCCGTCATCGCGGTTGATGACCATGCCGGCGACGCCGACATTGCCGCCCATCTTGCGGAAATATTCGACTGCCGAACAAACGTTGTTGGCGACGTAGAGCGATTGCAGGTCGTTCGAGCCGACGACGATGACCTTCTGGCACATGTCGCGGGCGATCGGCAGGCCGAAGCCGCCGCAGACCACGTCGCCGAGGAAATCGAGCAGCACATAGTCGAAATCCCACTCGTGGAAGCCGAGCTTCTCGAGCAGTTCGAAGCCGTGGATGATGCCGCGTCCGCCGCAGCCGCGGCCGACTTCCGGGCCGCCGAGTTCCATGGCGAAGACGCCGTAGCGTTTGAAGCAGACATCGCCGATGGCAACTTCCTCGCCGGCGAGTTTTTTCTTGGACGAGGTCTCGATGATCGTCGGGCAGGCCTTGCCGCCGAAGAGGAGCGAGGTCGTGTCGGATTTCGGATCGCAGCCGATCAGCAGGACCTTCTTGCCCTGCTCGGCCATCATGCAGGAGAGATTGGCGAGCGTGAAGCTCTTGCCGATGCCGCCTTTGCCGTAGATGGCGATGATCTGGGTATCTTTCTTGACGGGGCCGGTGGCCACCGGATCAGGCTCGACCGAAGCTTCGTCGCGCAGGGCGCTCGTATAGTCTTCGTTGCCATGGCGGCTTGTCAGGCGGAGTTCGTCAGACATCTGAGGATTCCCAATCAATGATCATTTTGAGGCAGGCCGGATCGCTGAAGGCCCGGGCGTAAGCGCCGGCGGCCTGGGCAGCTGGCGAAGTGTGGGTGATGAGGCCCGAGAGCGGCAGGCGGCCGGACTGGACGAGGGCGGCGACGGCGGTGAGGTCCGACGGGCGCCATTCGGCGGCGACGCGCAGGCGCATTTCCTTGCGGAACGCCAGCGGGAAGCTGAAGGACGGGCGCACCGAATAGAAACCGGCGAGGCAGATTTCCGCCCCGTGCGCGGCGTGCGGCAGCACCTTGTCGATGATGTTCGCGTCCCCGCTCATGTCGCAGACCGAGGCATAGTCGCGGCGGGTGTCATCTTCCGGCGCGATGACCGGATAGTCGGCCGTGCTGCGGCGGGCGGGGTTCAGTTCCCAGACAACAGGATTGCCGCCGAGGGCGATCACGATGCGGGCGGTGAGGCGGCCGAGGACGCCGTAGCCGATGATCAGATCCGGCAGCGCGCCGCCAATGATGGCGTGGTGGGCGGTGGCGGCGAGCGCCAGCAGCACCCCTTCCCGGGGCTCTGAAAAGTTGATCCGGAGGGCCTTGTCGGCGGCGACCACGAGGCGTGAGGCGGAGGCGCCGAACAGGCCGTGGGCGCCTTCGAAGCAGCGTGCGCCGGGGACAAAGACAAGTTCGCCGACGCGGTGCGGCGCGGCGTCTGACTGGATGATGCGGCCCACAGCTTCATAACCGGGCACCAGCGGATAGCCCATGCCGGGGAAGGACGGCATCTCGCCGGACCACATCAGGCGCTCGGTACCGGTGCTGATGCCGGACCAGAGGACATCGACGATGACATCGTCCGCCTGCGGAGCAGTCAGGGCGAGCGAGCCGACGGTGGCGGAGCGGGCGCCGTCAAACAGGACGGCGGAGGCGCGCAGTTCGAGTTCCTCGCGCGCAGGAGCGCGATGGGCCCTTTTGGGCAGGCCGGGGTGTGCCCCCTGCGACTCGATGACGCCCGTTTTCATACATGTCACCTTAGTTTGACAGTTGAATGTGTCAATGTGGATTTACGATAAATGCCCGAAATACGGGCATTCGCCGGAATCGTCAGCTCGCGATGATTGCGCTCACGAGCAGGGGCTGTGCGGTCTTCAGCTGGCGGATGTGCCGGAATCCCGCGTCCTGCAGCAGTTTCTGCAGGTCTGCCGGCCTTCGGGGCACCCCGCGCCCCATCGCCCAGAGGTAAAAGCCGAAATAGGCATCCGCCATCGCTTCAGCGCCCGGAATGCCCGCCATCGGCTCCGCGATCAGCAGTTTGCCGCCCGGCGCGAGAGCTTTTCGGGCCGAGGCAAGCAGCTGGCGGACGGGGCCGTCATCATGGTCATGGACCACGCGGACAAGGGTGATCAGGTCGGCGCCCTGCGGCAGGGGATCGTTGAGCATGTCGCGCGGCTCGATCCGGAAACGCGGCCAAAGCGGCGTGGCGGAGAGCTTCGCTTCGGCGAGTTTGACCACCGGTGGCAGGTCGACCAGCACGAGGTTCAGACTGTCATGCGCGGTACCGACGGCAGTGAGAAAGGCGCCGAGGCCGCCGCCGACGTCCATGACGGTGAGGTGGCGGCGGAAGTCATAGGCGGCGAGTACGTTCTGCGCGATCAGCGCCTGGGTCTCGGCCATCAGGGCCGAATAAGCGGCGGCGTCCGTATCGCTGGCGGAGGCGGTGTAGGCCCAGAAGCGCGACAGCTCCGTCTCCGGTGTGCGGGCGCGCAGCAGGGCGAGCGGATCGGCGATGTCGCGGTAGAAGGCCTTGTGGTGGCGGATCATGGCGAAGACGGCGGGATTGCCGAGCAGCGCGGCGCCCGCTTCGCCGAGGGAGAAGCGGCCATCGGCGCGCACCCGGAGCAGGTCCAGTGCGGCGGCGGCGCGCAGCAGGCGCAGGGCGCCGTCTTCCGGCAGGCCGGACCGGGCGGCGAAGTCTGCTGCGGTGACGGGCGATGCGTGGACCGCTTCGAGCAGGCCGCTTTCGACCGTGGCCGAGAGGACCTGCGAATAGACAAAGCCCGCGACGAGATCGAACGTGGCTTTGGTTTTCTGGCGGGCAACGCCGCGCGTGAACGGGTTGCGGACCGCCCAGGACTGGAAATCCTGATTTGCAATCAAGCGGTTACGCCAATCCGCGAACCGGTCGGCGAGGCTCATGGCAGCGCCCTCCCCGGCCCTTGCATGTGCGCGTCAGGCCACGTTGCGCAGCAGGCTTTGCGGCATCAGGCGCGCGGCCTGGCCGTGTACGATCTCGCGCAGCATCGGCGCGCCGGCGCAGTCCGGGATCGAGTCCGAGGCGTCCGCGATAAGGCCCTTGAGGCGCGCGATGGCGCCGGCAACGCCGAAATTCTGCACTGCGTTCGGGCGCAGGTGCGAGGCATCCTGCCCGGCCGGCTTTCCGAGTTCTTCCTCGTCCAGCAGCACGTCGCGCAGGTCGTCAGCAACCTGATAGGCCTCGCCGAGACGTTCGCCGAGCGCGCGCCAGGGCGCAGGATCGAGGCCCGCCGCAGCGGCGCCGGACATCGAGGCAGCGACAAACAGGGCGCCGGTTTTCGCCTGATGATAGGCGCTGAGATCGATGACGGGTTCGCTTTCCCAGGCCTGGCCGGCCACGATTCCGCGCGGGGTGCCGACGGCGTTGATGAGGATCGACATCAGCGGGGCGAGGGCTTCAGGCGAGGCGCGGCACTCGCGCAGCAGCGTATCAAAAGCCATGACGATCAGGGCGTCGCCCGCGAGGACGGCGATGGCTTCGCCGTAGGCGGCATGCACGGACGGCTTACCCCGGCGGATCGCGGCGCCGTCAAAGGCGGGCAGATCATCATGGACAAGCGAGGCGCAATGCATCAGTTCAAGCGCGGCGCCGGCGCCGGAGGCCGCTTCGATGCCCCGGCCTTCGCCGCAGGCGGCCGCCACCGCAACGCAGAGTTTCGGCCGGACCCGGGCGCCGCCCGGAAAGACGGAATGGCGGAGGGCGCGGCCCAGCAACGGGGGCGCGCCGGGACCCTCTGCGCTCGCAACGGAGCGCTCGAGTACGCGTTCGATCAAAGTGCCTACGTCCATGCGTCCTCCGATATGTCATCTTATGTTGTCATTCTTGACTGTCAAACTGAATTGACGTTTTCTGGTTTCAAGAGGGATTGCGGATGGCCAATGCGAAATTAGCGCCCGCGCCGCTGCCTCGCCTGTTTGATACAGCGACGCCGCCCGGCGGCTATACGTGGTGGTATGCCGACGGCCTGAGCAAGGATGGTGATTTCGGTTTCACCGTGATCGCCTTCGTTGGCAGCGTGTTTTCACCCTACTATGCCTGGTCCGGACGGGGCGACCCCTACAATCACTGCGCGGTGAATGTCGCGTTGTATGGCCGGAGCCGCAGCCGCTGGGCGATGACCGAGCGCGGACGCGGTGATCTGCAGGCGGACGATTCCAGCCTGCGCATCGGGCCGAGTTCGCTGCATTGGGACGGGACAAGGCTGACCATCGACATCGCGGAATATGGCATGCCTGTGCCCCTGCCCGTGCGTGGGCAGATCCGGATCACGCCGCGCGCGCTGAACACGCAGGTGTTCCAGCTGGACTCGGCCGGCGCCCATTCCTGGCAACCGGTTGCGCCGTCTGCGGATGTGGAGGTGGACTTCAGCGCACCGGGTCTTCGCTGGCGGGGCGACGCCTACTTCGACACCAATCGCGGCCAGTCGCCGATCGAGGACGCGTTCCGATACTGGGACTGGTCGCGCGTGCAGGCTGCCGACGGGCGCACGGCAATCCTCTACAACACGGTGGAGCGCAGCGGGACCGAGCGCGGCCTCGCCCTGATGTTTGCGCCGGATGGCAGCTGGCAGACATTCGATCCGCCGCCCAAGGCGACCTTGTCCCCGACGCCGATTTTCCGGATCAAGCGCACGACGCGGGCGGGCAACGGGACGTTCGTCCGCCTCGGGCGCACACTTGAGGACTCGCCCTTCTACAGCCGTTCGATCATCGAGAGCGACCTGCTCGGCCCGCGCGCGGCGGGTGTGCATGAGAGTTTTGACGGCGACCGGCTGGCGATGGGTCAGGTCAAGCTGATGCTGCCTTTCCGCATGCCGCGGCGGCCCCTCAACAAATAGGCGTCAGGCCTTCTGGTCCGCGGCGGTTGCAGCGGCGGCTTCTTCAGCCTCGCGTTTCTTGATGTCGCGGTCTGTGCTCCAGAGTTCCCAGAAGCCCCAGGCGAGCGCGGAGCCGCTGAAGATCACGAGTTCGAGCAGGAAGAGGCTGTGCATGGGGTCAACCCTGTCCGGGATAGAGATCGCGTTGTTCCAGTCTCAGAAACAGGTCGATCGCCCAGGGCGCCGAGCCTGCCTTTGGCGCGTCCACCAAAACCGGCGGCGGCGCGGGCGCGTCCTCGACGGCGTCGATGAGGAACTGGCATTCGGGCGCAGGCGGCGCTTCCAGGTTGGCGGCGCCGGGGCGGCCCGGGATGAAGGAGCCGGCGGCGAGCGCGATCTTGCGGCGTTTCGAGACGACGGCGCGCTGGGCGATGCTGTCATGCCCGGCGCGGGCAATCTCGGCGCCGATCTCGGCATAGATCGCGGCGGCGGCGCGGATGGCGGGGCGGCAGGCTTCGGGCAAGAGGGCTATGCCGCTGATGCCGGAGGCGTAGAGCGGGCGGGCGGCGTCCAGCATCCGCTCGGTGAGCAGGCGCACGCGGCCATCCGCTTCGCTGAGCGCGGCAAGACCTTCGGAGGTAAGCCCGGCATCGCGCAGCCATTCGGTGGGCAGGTAGCAGCGCCCGGCCCGCGCATCCTCGCCGATATCGCGCGCGATATTGGTGAGCTGCATCGCGAGGCCGAGATCACAGGCGCGGGCGAGCGCCACCGGGCTGCGCACACCCATCACCAGCGTCATCATCACGCCGACGGTGGCGGCGACGCGCGCGGCATAGGATTTCACGTCTTCCAGCGTCTCGAACCGGCGGCCCTGCGCATCCCATTCAAAGCCTTCGACGAGGGCTTCCGGCACCGCAAAGGGAATGCCGTAAGCGCGCAACACCCAGGCGAAGGCACGGTCCACACTTGCGGGATCCGGCTGGCCCGCATCGGCGAGTTTCAGGCGGCGGCGCACGTCCTGCAGCGCGGCTTCGGGATGGGCGCCTTCGTCCACGGCGTCATCGGAGACGCGGCAGAAGGCATAGAGGGCATAAGCGGCAGCGCGCACATCGCGCGGCAGCAGAAGGGAAGCAGCGTGGAAACTCTTGGAGCCATCCCGGATGATGCGCCCGCAGGCAGCCAGATCCGAAGCCAGTTCAGCCGCGTTGTCGGTGCCTGAAACCCTCATCCAGAATTTCTCTTTCCGGCGGCACACAAAACGCCGTCCACAATCAAGTCTAGCGCCAGTCGAACTGAATCCAAGCCATATGGCCAGCCCGAAAGAATTGGGGCACATTATATTTTACACTTACTTGTGTCATCCCTGATGGACGGCACACTGCGGACGCAAGAGATGCCCAAGACGGTACTTCTCACACTTGGGCGATTGCCAAAGGCCCTCGAACTCGCCCGCGCCTTGCACCAGGCTGGTGCCCGCGTGATCGTGGCCGAACCCTTCGGATTGCATGTTTGCCGGGCCTCCCGCTCGGTGGCCAAATCGATCCGGGTGCCGGCGCCCAATGCCAATCCGGCGGCCTACCTTGATGCCCTGGAGGCGATCGTCCGGCAGGAAGACATCGATATAGTTGTCCCGGTTTCGGAAGAGGCCCTGCATGCCGCAAGCCTTGCCGGGCGTCTGCCCGCGCGATCCCGGCTTTATTGTCCGCCGCAGCACAAGTTGGCACGCCTGCACGACAAGCTCGCTTTCAACCGCGCCGCAGACCTGATCGGCCTGACAGTTCCGGAAACCCATGAAGGCCATACTCCGGCCGCGCTCACGCTCGCAGCGGCGCAAGACTACATCGTAAAGCCCGCGCATGGTTGCTCGGGCATCGGCGTATCCTTGCGGCGCAAGGGTGACCCGCTGACCCCGGCGGACCGGCAGCCGGGCATGCTGGTGCAGGCACGATTGCCGGGCCGGCATGTCAGCTCGTTAAGCGTAGCCCGTGACGGAGAAATCCTGGCAACCGCGCTCTACCAAGGCCGGATTTATTCGGGAACCGTATCGGTCTCGTTCGAGCGGGTCGATGATTGCCCTGCCGCAGCCAGCTGGATCCGCCGCTTTGTCGAAGCTGAAGCCTATACGGGTTTCATCTCGTTTGACTTCATCGAAGACGCGCAAGGTGTTCCGTGCGCCATCGAATGCAATCCCCGCCTGACGAGCGGCGTTCACTTCCTCAACCCCGATGGACTTGCCCAAGCGGTGCTGAACCTTCCCGAAGCGCGGCCGATCGCCATGCGGCCGGTCCGGGCTTTCCAGGAAGGGCATACCGCCCTTCTCGAGGTTTATGGCGCCCTGTTCCGGCCCCGGGAGTTCTTCCGTAGACTGAAGGCCTTTCTGACCTCGCAGGATGTATTGTTCCGGCTGAACGATCCCCTGCCCTTTTTCCTGTTCACGCCGATGTCCTGGCCCGTGTTGCGCCGGGCGATGTTCGAGAAGGTTTCTCTTGGCGAAGCCGCCACGCGCGACATCACCTGGATTCCTCCCGAAGACCGGCCCGGCGTCCCTTTCGACTCAGAGGTCAGACATGGCGCAGCCGTACCCGGCACATGATCTCACGGGCCGGCCGTGTCGTCAGGCGCGCAACGGGGCGCACGCCGCGGGCTTCGCTGACATCAAAGTCGAACCGGCGCGCAAGGCGCGCGAGAACAAGAATGCCTTCAGCTGTGGCGAAGCCAGCGCCGACGCAGGTATGCGGCCCGGCCCCGAACGGAATGAAGGCGCCGGGCGTCTGCGCCGCTTCGCCTTCCGGCAGGAAACGGTCCGGGTCGAACCTGTCGGGCTCCTGCCAGTAGGATTTGTGCCGGTGAAGGGTCCAGGGCGCGATCATCACCAGGGCGCCCCGCCGCAGCGTCCGGCCACCGATGCTGGCCGGCTTGAGCGCCACTCTCGGCATGAAGGTGATGGGCGGATAGAGGCGAAGGGTCTCGCGAAACACGGCGCGCGCAAACGGCATGCGCCGGGTGTGTTCGAAACTGACCGGCCCGCCTCCGGCAACTACATCGATCTCGGCCCGCAGGCGGGCGAGGATGTCCGGCCGGCTGGCGAGCATGTAGACAGCCCAGGTGAGGGCGCTGGCGGTCGTCTCATGTCCGGCGAGAAAGAAGACGCCCAGCTGGTCGATCAGCTCATCCCTCGAAAAGCCCTCGCCCGTGGAAGCGTCCCGGGCAGCCATGACCGCGCCGGCAATATCATCCGTACCCGTATGCCCGTCGATCAGCGCGCCGAGATGCGACCGGATCCGGGCGCAGGCGGCCAGCACACCGGGCTTTTGCGGAACGCGCGTCCAGGCCGGGTCCGAAATCAATCGCGCAATCCGCACCTGCGCAACATCACGTTCGAAGACAATGAAATCGTCGAACACATCCCGGGCGACACCCACATCCAGCGACACCGAAAAGACCGTCCGGCAGATGATGTCGGCGGTCAGGTGGCTCATCGCCAGATCGAGCGACAGGGGCTCTCCGGAAGCCGCGAGTTGGTCGAGGCGCGCTTCCTGATCGGTGACCGCTTCGCTCATGGCCTTGAAGGCAATCGACAAGCGCATGTGCGAGAAAGCCGGATCAATCATGGCGCGTTGCCGCCGCCAGGTCTCTCCGTCGGTCACGAAAATCGATTCACCGATCAGTGCCTCGAGCGCGCCGACCATCAGGTCACTCTTCGGAAAGATGCCGTCCTTGTCTTCGAGAATTTGCCGGACAACCACCGGATCGTTGAACAGGATGATCGACCGGCGCGAGTAGCCGAGCGCGCCTGCGGCGACGCGATAGGCCGAGGCCGGAAGCAACGCCAGAAGATTGCCCTCCCCCTGCCAGAGAGTCCGGGCCAGCGCGGCGACCGGCCAGAGGGGGCGAGGGCGCGGGGGATCAATCGCAGGGCCCTGCTTTTGCGCCATTCACCATTGTCCTCTGCTGTTTCTCCTGCCACGGACTAGCATATCCATGTCGATGCACCATGCCTTCGAATTGCTGATCGCCGCGCACATCATCACCGGTGCACCCGGCCTTGCAGGCTTCTGGGTACCCATCGCCGCGCGCAAGGGCAGCCGCCTCCACCGGCTGTCGGGCCAGGTATTCGTCGGGCTGATGCTGGCCACCGCCAGCTTCGCCGCGATGATGGCAACGCTGACCCTTCTCGAGCCGCTCGCAACCCATCCCAAACTTGCTGGGCACGAGATCTTTGGACACCCGGAGATCATCCGGGGCATCTTCGGCTGGATGATGCTGTTCCTGGCGATCCTGACGATAAACCTCGCCTGGTATGGCCGCGCCTGCATCCTGAACCGGACCGATCACGCGCGTCACCGGTCCCCGCTCAACATCTCCTTGCAGGTTGTGCTCACAGCCGCTGCCCTGAACTGCGCCGTGCAGGGTATCCTGATCGGCCAGTGGATGATGGTCGGCATGTCGATCATCGGATTTGCCACGGTTGGCACCAATCTCTGGTTCATGCTCCGCTCGCGGCCGCAGCCGCTCGAATGGCTGACCGAACACATCAAGGCGCTCGTGGGCACGGGCATTTCTGTCTATACTGCCTTCCTCGCCTTCGGCGCGGTCCGCTATGTGCCGGAGCTTGCGCTGTCTCCGTTGCTCTGGAGCATTCCGCTTATCGTGGGCGTGTCTCTCATCCTGTACCATCAGCGCGCCGCGACCGCGCCGCTGCGCCGTGCCCGGACGAAGGCAGCCGCGTGACCTCCCGGGGACGAGTCGTCGTGATCGGCGCCGGCGCCGGCGGCCTCGCAGCGGCAAGTGACCTCGCGCATGCCGGGCTCGATGTCACCGTGCTCGACAAGGCGGCCTGCGAAGGCGGCAAGATGCGGCAGGTCGAGGCTGGCGGGACGCACATCGATGCCGGCCCGACCGTGTTCACGATGCGCTGGGTGTTCGAAGCGCTGTTCGAAACCGGGGGGCAGACTTTCGGCACGTCGCTGGGGTTGACGCCTGCCTCGGTGCTCGCGCGTCACGCCTGGCGCGAGTCCGGCGTGCTGGACCTGCATGCCGACATAGACGCATCGGCCGACGCGATCGGCGCCTTTGCAGGCCGCCGAGAGGGAGAGGCTTACCGGGGCTTCATTTCCGAGTGCCGCGACATTCACACGACCCTGAAGGACACCTTCATGGCGGCCCAGAAGCCGAACGCGGCCAGCCTGATGCTGAGGGTCGGCGACCTCGGCGCAATGTGGCGCACCCGCCCTTTCGATACCTACTGGTCGCGCCTGCGCCAACGGTTCACGGATCCTCGACTGCGCCAGCTTTTTGGCCGGTATTCAACCTATGTCGGCTCTTCCCCGTTCCGCGCGCCGGCGACCCTGATGCTGATCGCGCATGTCGAGCAGGACGGTGTCTGGCTTCTGGATGGCGGGATGCGCGCGCTGGCCGGAGCGGTGCGGCGCCTCGCCGAGTCAGGCGGCGCGAAATTCCGCTTTGGCGAAGAGGCCGAGCGCATCCTCGTGAGCCGGGGCGCGGTGTGCGGCGTGCGGCTTAAATCCGGCGAGGAGATCCCCGCTGGCGCGGTGGTCTTCAACGGCGATGCGTCGGCGCTTTCGGCGGGCCTGCTCGGTGGTGATGTGCGCGGGTCAGTGCCCGGCGTGCCCCGCCGCGCGAGATCCCTGTCGGCGATCACCTGGTGCGTTGCGGCGCAGAGCCGAGGTTTGCCGCTCGCTTATCACAATGTGTTTTTCTCCGACGACTACAAGGGTGAATTCGATTCGGTCTTCCGTGACCGGACGATCACGCAGCGGCCAACGGTCTATATCTGCGCCCAGGACCGCCGCGGGGACGCGGTGCCGGACGGACCCGAGCGACTGTTGCTTCTGATTAACGCGCCTCCCGACGGGGACCTGGACCAATCGCCGATCATCGATGCCGGCAGGTTCTCCAGCCGCGTGCTGGAACAGCTCGCCTCTTGCGGGCTTACCCTCGATGGCGGCCTGTCAGAGGGCGCCGCGACGACACCGCAGGGTTTTGCAAATCTCTTTCCGGCTACCGGCGGCGCGCTGTATGGCCAGGCCAATCATGGCCCGATGGCGAGTTTTGCGCGGCCTGGAAGTGCTGCCCGCATTCCCGGCCTTTACCTCGCCGGCGGTTCAACTCATCCGGGGCCGGGCGTCCCGATGGCGACGCTGTCCGGCCGCCTCGCTGCAGCCCGCATCCTGTCGGATCTCGGGCGCGGCAAAAGCCATTAGCACTCTCACGCGCGCTGGCTTGCTCGCCAAAGCGAGGCTTCCGGAACCAGCTTGTCGACGACCTTTGCCGACGACAGTACGCTTGGCACACCGGCTCCGGGATGCGTGCTGGCGCCCGCAAGATAGAGGCCCTTCACGTCGGCGCTGATATTGTGCGGACGGAACCAGGCGCTTTGCAGGAGTTTCGGCTCCAGTCCGAAAGCCGCGCCTTTTGTCGACAGCAGGCGGTCGCGGAAATCGAGGGGCGTCATCAGCCGCTCACTGACGATTTCCTGCCGCAGGCCCGGCAACACGGTTGCTTCCAGTCTCTCGGCAACCCGCTCCCGGAACGGGCCCGCCATCGCTTCCCAATCCGTGCCGGAGTCGAGGTGCGGGACCGGGGCCAGCACATAGAAACTGTCGCAGCCTGGCGGCGCCAGCGACGGATCGTTTGCCGTCGGACGATGAAGATAAAGGCTGAAGTCTTCCGCAAGAATCTTGTTGCGGAAGATGTCTTTCAGCAGGCCGCGATAGCGTGGGCCGAGAACAATCGTGTGGTGGTAGCAGTCCTCGTACTGCCGGCGGGTTCCAAAATACCAGACGAACAGACTCATCGAATAGTCCGCCTTTTCGATTTTTCGGTCTGTCCAGACGCGGCGCTTGGTGTTGCGCAACAGTTTCGAATAGGTCCAGCCGATTTCGGCGTTGGAGACCACCAGGTCGCAATCGATCACGTCGCCGTTTGCGAGACGCACACCCGTCGCACAGCCGTCTTGCGTGAGTATCTCGTCCACTTCTGTTTTGAGGCACAGCGTATTGCCCTGCCCTTCGATAAGGCTGACGAGACCCCGGACCAGTTCGCCCGTGCCGCCGATGGCGTAATGGACGCCCCATATCCGTTCGAGATGCGATATCAGGCAATAATAGGATGTTGCCTCGAATGGATCCCCGCCGATGAACAGGGGATGGAAGGAAAAGGCGATGCGCAGCTTTTCGTTCGAGAAGTAGTCCGAGACCTTTGCATAGACGCAGCGAACGCCGCCAAGGCGTACCATGTCCGGCGCCGCCTTCAGAAGGGTCGAGACCTGGTGAAAAGGTTCCTCCGCAAGCTGGGTATAGGCTGCGTCGAAAATGGCTTCGCTGGCTTTCAGGAAGCGGTCAAATCCGGCCACGTCTTCCGGGGCGAACTTGGCGATTTCAGCACGGGTCTTGTCTTCGTCGGCATGTGCCTCGAATACGGAGCCATCATCAAAACGGATGCGGTAGAACGGATTGATCGCCTTGAGTGTGATGTCATCTTCCAGCCGGCGGCCACACAGCGCCCAGAGCTCGTTGAACAGATGCGGGGCTGTCAGGATTGTCGGCCCCGCATCAAAGGTGAACCCGTCCTGCCGGAACGTGTAGGCCCGGCCTCCCGCTGCATCCAGCTTGTCAAAGACCGTCACGCGGTAGCCTTTCGCACCCAACCGGACAGCAGCGGCCAAGCCACCGAAACCGGCCCCTATAACAATCGCATGCGGGGCTTCAATGTCTGGCTCGATAGGGTGGGTCATTCCGTCCATGGTGCTGGGCTTCCTCCATTTCTCGTGTCCGGTTCGCAGACGCTCTCTGGCAGCGGGCGATCCGCAAATCCGTCAGGCTGCAGTGACATGGAGCGCGCCGCGCATTCGTCACGCTTTTTCATGTACCGGATTTCCGGGCTGGCAGTTCGGCGCTTGCGAAAGCGGAGAAGATCGAGGCCGCGACGCGGGCGGCGTCTTCCTCATGCGCGAGATGGCCGAGGCCCGGCATGCGCTCGAGGCTGGCGCCGTTGTAGCGCCGCGCCAACGCCTCGGCATCCTCGGGCGGTACAGCGCGGTCGTTCAGGCCCACGATCTGGTGCAGGCGCAGGCTGGCGCGCTCGAACGGCGCCATGACGCCGGAGACATCCCAGTTCGCCATCATCGACAAGGTGCCGGCGACATGGCGGGGATTAGCGAACAGGCGGCCATAGAATTCGAGATAGTTCGCTCCCGGACGGGAGCCGGTGCCTTCGATCAGACGCGCGACGCGGGACGGGTAGCGCCCGCCTCTTGCGAGCGCGCGCGACACGAACGGATTGATCGCCAGCGCCTTCGCCATCACCGGCGCAATCAGCGCGGCCGGGCCGCCGAAGGGCTTCAGCGCGCCATTGATCGACACCGTGCCGCGAGGGCGCGGGTCAAGTTCCGGCGCGAGCCGCACCGCGATGGCGGCGCCGGCGGAATGGCCGATGATCAGGGAAGGCCTGAACGATTCCTGCGTCAGCAAGGCCTTCAGCGCACGCACCATTCCGGGTAGCGAGGAATCGAGGCGCCTGAGGCTCTGCGTAAAGCCGTGGCCCGGAAGGTCCACAGCCAGCGTGTCGAAGCGGGCGGCGAGCAGCGGGAGCAGGCCGGCCCAGGAATGCGTCGAGGCGCCGGTGCCGTGAAGCAGCAGGACGTGCTCCCCCTTGCCTGCGCGCTGCACGTGCCAGCGGGTCGTGGCCGCCTCGACGAAGCGGCTGTGCGCGCGGTTCGGCCAATCCCTGCTGTCTGTTGCCCAGTCCAGTCCCTTGGCCACGGGCGCTACTCCAGCAGCAGGCTGCGCACATCGCGCGAGACGCGGGCGGCGTCGGCGACGGGCAAGGGGCGGTAGATCGCGCCCATCTCTGTACTGATCATTTCGGCCTGCGCGCTGGGGCGTTTGGAAATGTCGAAGAACAGGACGGGCTCCTGCAGGGATTTCAGCCGCCGCGCCATGTCGCGCGCATCCTCGGCGGCGCGCTCGCGACCCGGACTGCCATCGAGCGCGATATTGCCCTGCCCGTCCGACAGGAACACGACATGCGGCGCCTTGCGTTTGCGCCGCTCGATCCGCACCAGCTGCGCCGCGGCTGCAATGCCCGCCGCCAGCGGCGTGCCGCCGCCGCCGGGCAGGCGCGACAGCGAGCGTTTGACGCGCGTCAGCGACCGCGTCGGCGGAAGCAGCAGGTCGGCGCCTTCCTTGCGGAAGGCGATCAGCGCAACGGATTCGCGGCGCGAATAGCAACCGCTGAGCAGGAGTTCGATCGCGCCTTTCGCATCGGCGAGCCGGTTCATCGCCGAGGAGCCGGACGCATCGACGACGAAGATCACCACCGCTTCGCTGCGGTGGCGGAAGCGTTTCACGCGGAAATCGCTGGCGCGCACGGAAATCACGGCGCCGCCGGCCGGCGCCTCGCGGATGCGTTGCCAGGGCGCGGCGGTTCGAAGGGTCGAGAGAAGATCAAGGCGGCCATCGCGGCGCGGGTCGCCGGCACGCGCGCCGATGCGGCTGCCCCGCCGGCGCGAGTCCACCATGTCGCCGGATTTGCCGGGCGGCACTTCCTGGCGGCTGCGCTGGCGGCTGCGCTGGCGCGTGGTGCGGGCGCGGGCGGCCATGTCGAGCGAGACGCGCACGCGCACCGCCTCGACCAATAGTTCGGTCAGCTCATCGGGTTCCGGCTGCGGGCGCGAGGCATCGTCGGTATTCTCGTCGCCCGGCTCCGGCGGTTCCGGCGGCGGCGCTGACGGCTCACTCCGGTCGATCAGCACATTCGCACGGCTCGCATAAACAAGTTCGGCGGCGAGCGAAGCGTCGGCATCGGTCACCTCGTCGCGGCCGGCCAGCGCGGCGATGCCGCGCGCAGCGGCCAGGCAGAAAGCGGGCGCGCGCAGCGAGCGGATGCCGAGCCGCAAGGCCGCATCGATCAGCGCGTCCATAATTGCATCCGGCACCGAGACCCAGCGCAGCTTCGCGCGCGCCGCGTCGACTATGGCGGGGCTCAGTGTTTCCGGCCTCGGCCGGGCGGGCGATACGCCGTATAGGGACAATCCGAAGGCCAGCCGGTCTCCGAGGCCTGCGGGCAGCAGTTCGCCCGGCTCGTCCGGGTCGGCAAAGGCGAGCGTGACGAAGTTTGCAGGCGCACGCAGGGAAAGCCCGTCGCGTTCGGTTTCCACTTCGCCGGTATCGATGACGCGGGCGAGCTGGGCCGCCGCGCGGCCCGGCAGACGCTCCGCCATCGGAACAATCAGCACGCCGCCATCGGCGCGGGCAAGCAATCCGGTTTCGGCAACCGGGCGGCCCGCAGCGAGTGTTGCGGCAAGGTCCAGCCCGCCGATCAGGCGGTCGTCGGTGATCGAGACCGGCATCCGGTGCAGCAAGGCGCCATTGCCGAGCCGCTGGGTCAGCCGGTCCTGCAGCAGGCCTGCGAGTTCAGGCGCCGCGCCGTCAAACACGGCGCCTTTCAGCCGGAGCGGCATCAGCGCCAGCAAGGCCGCCGCCAGGTCGGCCTGTCCCCAACGCGCCGCGTCCATCCGCTCGAAAGCTTCCCGGCTGGCCTGCCGGTCCGTGGGCGGCGCAGCGGCGGGGTTCACGACACGAACACCTCCGAGACCGCACGCTCGACGCGGATGCCCGCATCGGTATCATCCAGCGGATCCTTGCGAAGCCGGTGGCGCAGCGCCAGCGGGGCGACCGATTTCAGCGTCTCCATGGAGACCTGCGTTTCACCGGACAGCGCCGCGCGGGCCCTTGCGGCGCGCATCAGGGTCAGCTCGCCGCGCAGGCCGTCGGCGCCGAGCGTCAGGCAAAGCTCGACGGCTTTCGCCAGAACCGCATCCGGCAGGGTGACGGTCTGCACGCGGGCGCGCGCCTCGACGACGCGCTTGCGCAGCGCGCTTGTCTTGCGCGACCATTCCTTGATGAAGGCGGCGGGGTCCTGTTCGAACGTGTCGCGGCGGCGGACGATTTCCATCCGCTCTGCAAGGTCGGTCGAGGTGCGCACGTCCACGCAGAGGCCGAACCGGTCCAGCAGTTGCGGGCGCAGGTCCCCCTCCTCCGGGTTGCCGCTGCCGACCAGCACGAACTTCGCCGGGTGGCGGACGGAGAGGCCTTCGCGCTCGACCACGTTCTCGCCGGACGCAGCCACATCGAGCAACAGGTCCACGAGATGGTCGTCGAGCAGGTTCACTTCATCGATATAGAGAAAGCCGCGATTGGCGCGGGCGAGCAGGCCCGGCTCGAAGCGCTTCTCGCCCTTGGAGAGCGCGCGTTCGAGATCCAGCGCGCCGACCACCCGGTCTTCGGTCGCGCCGAGCGGCAAGTCGACGACCGGCGCCGCGATCTTCTCGGAGACTTGCGCTTCCTTGCGGTCGCACACCCCGCACAGTCCGGCCGCGGCAGAGGGCAGGCAGCGGTAAGGGCAGCCGCGCACGACTTCGATTTCTGGCAGCAGGGCCGCAAGGGCCCGGATCGCGGTCGACTTGCCGGTACCACGGTCGCCCAGCGCCAGCACACCGCCGATCGAGGGCTCGACGGCTGACATCAGCAGGGCGTCTTTCAGGGATTCCTGGCCAACAATTGCAACGAAGGGGAAGATGGCCAAGACGCAGGTCCAATGCGAAAAGTGTAAACGACGGTAGACACAAGCCTATGTCAAAGCTTTGCATAAGAAAAGCCGCCAGAGGAAATCCTCTGGCGGCTCTTTGTCTTCTGCAGACTCGCCCGTGAGGCGAGCCGGATCAGGTCGGGTTCTTCAGGTAGGCGATCACGTCCGCGCGGTCCTGCGGATTGCGAAGGCCAGGGAAGGCCATGATCGTGCCCGGAATGAACTCGGTGGGTTTCTCAAGGTAAACGAAGAGGTTTTCTTCGGTCCAGGTGACGTTGGAGTTCAAGTTGGCGTCGGAATACTTGAAGCCCGGAACGGTGCCAGAGACGCGGCCTACGATGCCGAACAGCGACGGGCCGACATTGTTGCGGCCTTCGGCAACGGCATGGCAGGTCATGCACTGCGCAAAGACGCGCTTACCCTTGGCGGCGTCGCCGGTGTAGGACGCGTAGTCCGTGCCGCCCGCTGCAGGCGCAGCAGCTTCGGTCGGTGCGGGCGTTTCAACCGGGGGCGCCTCGACGGGCGCGGCCTCGACGGGAGCCGGCTCAGCGGCCGGCGCAGCCGCGGGTGCGGGTGCTGAAGTTTCAGAGCCGCCGCAAGCTGCGAGGGCGAGAGCGAGGCCGGAAGCCATCGCCAGGGAAAGACGCTTGGTGTCGAATCGCATTTGTTTCCTCCACAGAATGCTGGATTGGTCAGTATAGACCGGGCGGGGGCAACGCCAAGGCTTACTCCACCGGAATTATGCAGCCATCAAACCCGGCTGCGCCATTCGGCAAGTTCAGCCGGGTGTACCTCGATGTAATGACGCAGCCAGGCCGCATATCGTTCCGGTGCGTGCGCGATATCTTTTGCGAGCGCTTCGAGGGTGACCCATTTGACCGCCTGGACCTCATCCGGATTGAGCACCGGCGGCGCATCGGTGCGGCCGAAATAGAGGTGAGGGATCTCGTTCTCGATCATGTCATTGTCGAGATAGGCGACGTAGCGGCTCTTGAAACCGAAGGTCAGCGGCACGCGCAGGCCAACTTCCTCTTCCAGGCGGCGCGCGGCGGCGGCGCTGGTGGCCTCGCCGGGCCGCGGATGGCCGCAGCACGAGTTCGCCCACTTGGCGGCAGAGTGGTACTTCCCGTTCGCGCGCTGCTGGATGAGGCATTCGCCGGCGGCATTGAACACGAAGATCGAGAAGGCACGGTGAAGCAAGCCGTCCTGATGGATCTGCCACTTGTCGCCGTCGCGGAGCGCTTCATCCGCCTCGTCGACCAGGATCACTTGCTCGAATTCGTCTGTCACGCGGGATGCTCCTCAGCGGACAAACCTAGTGTTCCCCGGTACCAGGGTCAAACTCAGGTGTTTTCCGGAAGAAAGCTACTCGACTGTCCAGCCGCGCGGCGTGCGGCGGGCCTGGAGCGTGACCGGGGCATCCTTGACCCGGACGGGAACGGGCTGGCGCACCGCGGCGTAGCGCAGCAGCAGCGCGGCGCCGGCGATCATCAACCCCGCAAAGGCGGTCATCATGGCCACCGCGCTCGCCACGAAGATCAGCAGGGCGCCGATCAGCAGCTGCGCCACAAATCCAAGGCCCGCGCGAAGCGAAGCCAGCAAGCCGGGCGAACGGGAAGGAGGAAGGGTCTGGTCCATTGAGCCTCACGATCAGCTACCAAGATGGCTGCATCATGGCGGCGCGTCAACGCCGGTGACTGCGACAGGCGTTCACGATTCCGCGTTGACCAAGGACTGGTCAGTCCTGGCGCACAAGCAGGCCGCGCTCGGCCCGGATGCGCGCGTAGGCGGCCGTGATCGCTGCCGCCTTGGTATGGGCGGCGTCCTCGAACTCGCGCGGGGCGCCCATCTGGATGATCCGGTCCGGATGGTGGTCGGCCATCAGGCGGCGGTAGGCGGTGCGGATGTCCGGGAACTCGGCGTCGTGGGCGACACCGAGGATATGGTACGGATCGTCGCGTTCCGGCCCGAGGTGGGTGGCGCGGATGCGGCGGAAGGTCGTGCGGTCAAACCCGAAGGCATCCGAGACATTCTGCAGGTAAACGAGTTCTGAATCAGTCACGACACCGTCGGCGCCGGCGATCTGGAACAGGCCGTCCAGCACGCCTTCGAGCAGGCAGGGGCGGTCATGGTAGCGCTTGCCGATCCGGCGGGCATAGGCTTCGTAGCCGCGCACGGTCTGGCGCGCGAGCATAAACACTCGGCGGACGTTTTCGGCCTCCTCGGGCGGGGCCCGGAAGACGCGCGCGAAGGTCATGATTTCCTGGTCGCTAACCAGACCGTCTGCCGCAGCCATCTTGGCGCCGAGCCCGACCACGGCGGCGGTAAAGCCCACATCGTTGGGATCCGGCGCGCAGCCGTCCGCCCCGGCGCTATCGATATCGGGCTCGGGTCCGCTTTCGAAAAGGCGCCGGCCACTGCTTAGAAGGTTGGTCCAGAGGCTCATGGTCTTATCTTCTATAGCAGGTTGCCCGCCCGTTTGGACAGCGCTCCCCTTTCAAAGACGCGTGAGCAAAGCTCAACGCGCCTCCCGGCAGATTAAACCTTGTTCACCCGGCAGGCGGTTGCGTGTCGCGCGCCCCATACAAAACGAGGCGTTCAGCTGCCCCGCGCCGCCAGCATCGCCTTCAGGGACTGGATCTCGCCGCGCATCTCGAGCAGCAGTTTCATCATCTCGACCCGGTCGGTTTCGGCATCCTCGAGCCCTTCTTCCACGTGCTCCAGCTGATCCTCGATCAGTTCGTCGCGGGCGCGGATCTCCTCGATGGCGCAGGTCACCTCGGCCGAGACCGGCGCATCCTGCAGCCGCTCTTCCATCGCGACGCCGAGATTCTCGATCTGCTCGCCCAGCGCGGCTTTCTGCTCGGCGGTCAACGCTTCGACAATCAGCGCGATGAACAGGTTCAGGATCGCAAAGCTGCCTACGAAGATGAAGATCAGGAAGAATATCCAGGCATAGGGATGGCCGTCCTCGGTCACCGTGTCGAGCATGTCCGACCAGCCATCCATCGTCATCAGCTGGAACAGCGTCAACGCGGAGTCCGGCAATGTGCCGAACATCTCGTGCACGTCGGCATTGACCGTGTTGCCGTACATGTTGGTGGCCATCACGGCGCCGACATAGATGACCAGCAGGATCACCGCGAGGATGGCGCCCATGCCGGGGATCGACTTCAGCAGCGCCTCGGTGATCCGCTTCATCATCGGCACGAAGCGCAGCAGGCGCAGCACCCTCAGCACACGGAGCGCCCGCAGCACGGTGAAGGCCGACGCCCCCGGGATCAGCGAGACGCCGATGACCAGGAAGTCGAACACGTTCCAGCCTTCCTTGAAGAACTGGAACCGGTAGACGTAGAGCTTGAGCGCAAGTTCGGCGACGAACAGCCAGGTTATGGCAGCATCGAGAAACTCGAACAGCGACACCATGCCGGGCGACAAGGTCTCGCGGTAGGTGAGGACCCCCAGGACGAGAGCGTTGAAGATGATCAGCGAAGTGATCGCCGTGCGGACCCAGGGAAGCTCGAGGAAGGCTTCGACGGCGGAATTGCTAGTTTCGTAGTCCAGTGTTGCGCGCGCCATTCGGGCGGTTTCCTTTTCCAGGGCAAGGCTGCCGGGCGAGGTTTGCCCTGAGCCGCGGCGCCTGCCAACCCGGCATTTGGCGGTGTGTTAATCGGACAAGGTGGTCGTATCGGAAACGATCAGCCACTGCCCGTCCATCTTGCGCAGGACCAGGGTGTAGAGACCGTCCGAGCTGCCCTCCGCGGTCGTCACCTTCCAGCTGCCATGGGCGATCGCGGCGTCTTCGGACAGGATGTCGATCTCGTAGTCCGAGGTCGAAAGCTCCCCCATCCCTTCCCGGCCGGGATAGCGCACCTTGTAGCGTGCAAGCGTCGCCTCATACCCGCGCACGACATTGCCGCCGGACGCGAAGCGCAACTCTTCGGACGGCCAGTAGCCGTTCATGAAGCCATCGATGTCGCCTTCGTTCCAGGCGGCGTCCTGCGCCTTGAGCAGCGCCGTGATGGTGGCGGCTTCGGCCGCTTCCTTTTGCGCAGTCAGCGCGTCCGGCGCGCTGGCGCAGGCCGCGGCGAACAGGAAAACGGCGCCTGCCAGAAACGGACGGATCATGGGCGGAAGCTCCTTCGCACGGACGACATCAGGAAGAGGCCGAGTCAGGCGGGCGCGCAAGATGCGCCCGGCCCGTCAGTTCGGCGTCTTGGGCGCGTCGCCGACCGCTTCCGGGCCGAGATCCAGTACCTCGGGTTCCGGCGGGCGGGACGGCGGGGCCGGCGTGTAGGCGGGAGCTTCAGGGGCGGCGTCGGCGAGATCGGCTTCCTCGAACACCGGCGCCGGCTCGGCGGCGGGCTTCTTGCGGAAACCGAAGAAGCCACGCGGCTTGTCGTCCTCCGCTGCGTCCTCGGCTGCCTCTTCCAGGTCGTCTTCGGCTTTCTCTGCCTGCCTGGCGCGGCGTTGCTCGGCCCGCGCATTGCGGTCGGCATGCCGGTCATAGCTCATGTTGTAGTATTCCCACGCCGTGTGGGTCAGCGGCTTCGGGGTCAGTTCGAGGCCGTACATCCGCAGGCGCTCGACCACTTCATCGCGCAGGTGCATGCCGGGGAACGCGTCGGCCTTGAAGCCGTGCGCCTTCATCCAGTCGCGCACATCCCAGCTGCGTACGCGGCCGATCTCGGCTGGCAGGGCTCCGTGGTGGACTTCCCAGAAGTACAGGGCGGCGACGCCGTTGATGGCGGCGTCCATCGCATCGTCCAGCACGTTGCCGGGCGCATTGCCCTGCGCGAGCTGGGCGCGCAGCGACAGCTTGCGGGCTTCGAGTTCCTGGTAGGTGACGCCGATCACGGCAATGCCGTTGCGGTTGGCATTGATCAGCGAGGCGTTGACGCCGTCGAGCTGGGGGTGGCGGATCGGCAGCAGGACATCCGGGCCGATGACCGGATTGGCCGCAACCTGCGAGAGCTCGCTGACCATGCGCTGCAGGTTGATGCGCAGCTCGTGGCTGACGCCGCCGAGCGCCGAAATCCGGCCGGCGCGGGTATCTTCGCGCATCCGCCAGAGATGCCAGGCGACAAGTGTCATCAAGGCGGTCAGGAGGCCGAGGCCGCCTGTCAGGAAGGTGTAGAATTGTGCTTCGCTCATTCTGAGATCCCCCGAGGCAGGCCGGAGCAAGCAATCTATGCGCCAGTTCAGTGACGGTAATAAGTGTCTTAGCTGCCGAGGGCGCGGCCCGCAATCACCTGCAACTTATCAAGAAATTCAGGATCGCGGGCGTCCGGCGCCGTGATCAGAGCGAAATCCAGGCAGGATTCAATGCCTTGGGGAGACGGCGTACGCGGCGTTTCGTTCAGGACGCCCGCCAGATGGACAATCGCGCGGCGGGCGAGTGCGCTGTTCTGGAGCATCACTTCCAGCACGTTGGTGACCGTCACGGCCTCGGTCTCCGCCCGCCAGCAGTCATAGTCGGTGACCATGGCAAGGGTGGCGTAGGGCAGTTCCGCCTCGCGGGCGAGCTTGGCTTCCGGCATGTTGGTCATGCCGATCACATGGCAGCCCCAGCTGCGGTAGAGCCGGGATTCGGCCAGCGACGAGAATTGCGGCCCCTCCATCGCCAGATAGCTGCCGCCAAGGTGGACCTTGCCGCCCACAGCGGCAACTGCTTCCGCCGCGAGGCCCGAGAGGCGCCCGCAGACCGGCTGCGCCATCGAGACATGTGCGACCATACCGGGCCCGAAGAAGGTTTTCTCGCGCGCAAACGTCCGGTCGATGAACTGGTCCACGGCGACGAAATCGCCGGGCGCATATTGCTCCTGCAGGGAGCCGCAGGCGGAGATCGACAGCACGTCGGTGCAGCCGGCGGCCTTCAGCGCGGCAATGTTGGCGCGGTAGGGCACATCGGTCGGCGTCAGCCGGTGCCCCTGCCCGTGGCGCGGCAGGAAGACGAACTCGACCTTGCCGATCCGCCCGCGCACCAGCGTGTCCGACGGCGCGCCCCAGGCGGTGAGGCCCGGCTCCTCGCGCCGGTCTTCGAGCCCGTCGATGGCATAGAGCCCCGAGCCGCCGATGATGCCGATAACCCACTTTGTCATGCTAGGTTCCTGAATGAAAAACCCCGCCCTTGGACGGTGTCCGGGGCGGGGTTGTCAATTCTTGTCGAAGGCGGCCAGAGCCTAGTGCTCAACTTTCCGCCAGATGCGCTTGTAGGAGAACCAGAGCAGGATCGTCAGGATGCCGAGGTACACCATCGTGGCGAGGCCGACTTCCTTGCGGGCCTGCAACTTCGGATCCCCGGCCCAGGTGAGAAACTGCGAAACGTCGATCGCCATCTGGTCTATGGTCGCTTCTGTTCCGTCCGTATACTCGACGCGGCCGTCGGTGAGCTGCGGGCCCATTGCGAGGAAGCCGCCCGGCGGTGCGTGGCGCGGATCACCGAGATAGTTCGGCTTCGTGTCGCCCGCCATGTAGGGGTTGTAGTACTGGCCCGTCGGCTGGATCAGGTAGGCGGGACCATGGTGCGGCATGTATTCGCCGAGCTTCTCGAACTTCGCCATGTCGATGACGGTCGTGTAGACGGTCTCACCATTCTCTTCAGTGATCCGGTCTTCATAGAGGGCGAAGTCCGGATAGCCGGTGAGCAGGCTGTAGATATAGGAAGCGCCGCCGACGCGGGCCTTGGTGATAACCGACAGGTCGGGTGGCAGGGCGCCGCCATTGGCGGCGCGGGCGGCCGCATCGTTCGGGAAGGGGGAGCGGAAACGGTCGGCCGGCGTCGCCGGACGCAGGTCGAACTCGCCGACATCGTTCGGCACCGGGCTGACGATCTCGTTCTCGGCGGCCAGCGCCTTCACGAACGGATTGTCGTTCGGGTTCGGATAAGCGGGATCGTAGAACGGGCCGCCCTCTTCGCCGAGGTTGCGGTAGCTCAGCAGCTTCATCGAGTGGCAGCTCGCGCAGACCTGCTTGTAGACCTGGTAACCGCGCTGGACGGAGGCCTTGTCGTATTGGCCGGTAACGCCTTCGAAGGGCCAGCCGCCTTCAGGGGCGTGCGGGTGCTTGGCGCCTCCCGCGGCATGGGCCAGACCCGCGAACGCGAGGCCTGCAAGGCTGACAGCAAGGATGCGGAAGGTTTTCATCGTCTCTCTCCTCACCTGGCTTATTCAGCCGGAACGGCGGTGCCGGTCTTCGGCTTGTGGGCCTTCAGTACCGATTTGTGGATCGACTCCGGCAGCGGCTTGGTCTTCTCGCTCAGGCCGAGGAAGAACAGCAGCACGAAGTAGCCGAAGTACATGAAGGTCAGGATCAGCGACAGGTGCCGGAACGCGAAGGCCGGCGCAGGCACAGCTTCGAGGCTTGCATTGGCTGTCACCGGCAGGGTCGCGATAAAGGCTTCCGCCGCCGTGAAGGCTTCATCGCCGCCCCGGTAGGTCGAGGACGCTGCGGCGCCGGCTGCATCGGTGTAGCTGACCACAAGGCTGGCTTCGCCCTGCAGTGCCGGGATCACCGGATCATCCGGGTTGGCTGCGCCGCACCAGCCAAGCAGCACGCAGACAACCACGAAGCCGAGGAAGAACTGGCGGGCCACCGGGCGGTAGCGCATCGACTTGACCTTCGACGTGTCGAGCCACGGCACCACGAACAGGATGGCGATGGCGGCGAACATGAAGATCACGCCCAGCAGTTTTGCGTCAATCGGGCCGAGGTCGAAGGTGATGGCACGCAGGATCGCGTAGAAGGGCAGCATGTACCACTCGGGCACGATGTGCGACGGCGTCACCAGCGGGTTCGCCTCGACATAGTTGTCGGCATGGCCCAGCACGGTCGGCGCATAGAACACGAACACCGCGAACATGATCAGGAAGACCGCGATCGCGAAGCCGTCCTTCACCGTGTAATAAGGGTGGAAGGGCACCGTGTCCTTCTCGACATCCTGTACTTCCACGCCGGTCGGGTTGTTATTGCCCGGAACGTGCAGCGCCCAGATGTGCAGGATCACGACCGCCGCGATCATGAAGGGCAGGAGATAGTGCAGCGAGAAGAAGCGCTGGAGCGTCTGGTTGCCGATCGACGGGCCGCCGAGGATCCAGGTCTGCAGGCTTTCGCCGACCAGCGGGATCGCACCGAACAGGCCCGTGATCACGTTCGCGCCGTGATACGACATCTGGCCCCAGGGCAGCATGTAACCGAGGAAGGCGGTCGCCATCATCAGCAAGTAGATGATGCAGCCGAGGATCCAGAGCACTTCGCGCGGCGCCTTGTACGACCCGTAATAGAGCCCCCGGAACATGTGGATATAGACAGCGAGGAAGAACATCGAGGCGCCGTTGGCGTGGATGTAGCGCAGCAACCAGCCGAACGGCACATCGCGCATGATGCGCTCGACCGAAGCGAAGGCGCCGTCGACGCTGGCCTCGTAGTGCATCGCCAGGATGACACCGGTAATGATCTGGATCGCGAGGCAGACCGCGAGGATGCCGCCGAAGACGTACCAGTAGTTCAGGTTCTTCGGCGTCGGGAACGAGATCGCCGTATCGTTGGCAAACCGGATGATCGGCAGGCGCTTGTCGAGCCAGCGCTCGAAGGCCGAGTTCGGTGTGTAGGTGGATTCATGTCCGCTCATCTAAAGGTGCCTTCTCAGAGGGAAATGTTGACGACCGAGTCAGAGACCCAGCGATAATCGGGGACAGGCAGGTTCGACGGCGCAGGACCTTTGCGGATGCGGCCGGACGTATCGTAGTGCGAGCCGTGGCAGGGGCAGTACCAGCCACCGAAGTCGCCGGTGTTGCCCTGTGACGGGCCGACTGGGACGCAGCCGAGGTGGGTGCACGCGCCTGAGGTAACAAGAATCGTCTTGTTGAACGTGCCGTCCGCCTTGGCGCGCAGGCGGTCTGCGTCCGTCTCGGGATCCGGGAGGGCCGCGAGGTTCACCGTTTCGGCGGCCGAAATCTCAGCCTCGGTGCGGTGGCGGATGAAGAAGGGCTTGCCGCCGATCAGGACGCGGATCTCGCCGCCCATCGGGACTTTCGACACATCGACATCGAGCGACGAAGCCGCCTTGGTGTCGGCAGCGGGGCTCCATTGGTCGACAGCCGCCCAGGCGAACATGCCTGCGCCGCCCAGCGCAACAGCGCCGGTCGCGATGTGGATGAAGTTGCGGCGGTCGTCATCGACCGTCTCTGTGGTTGGATGAGTGGTCTCAGCGGTCACGCGTGACTCCGTTCCCTGATGCAAGGCGAATATCGCCTGTCCTTACTAGAGGTGTCTTCCCGGCACATTGCGGCAAGTGGGCGCGGGCGCGGCAATTCTGCACGCGCATCAGCCCCCTGCCGGACGCGCGTTAGCGCGCCCTGACGAATGTGACAACAGGCCTCTTGCGAAACCGGCTTCCGGCGGTCCAGTGTCCGCCCATGGCCACGAAAACGAAAACCGACCCGCTCACCGATCAGAAAGCCCGTGCCAGCGCATGGTTCAAGGCCTTGCAAGCCGACATCTGCGCGCGGTTCGAAGCGCTCGAGGACGCGGCCGGCCCGCCGCTCTACAAGGGCCCCGCCGGGCGATTCGAACTGACCGAGTGGTCGCGCGGCGACGGCAAGGAGGACCTGGGCGGCGGCCGCATGGGCCTGATGCGCGGCCGGGTGTTCGAAAAGGTCGGCGTGCATTTTTCGCAGGTCCACGGGACGTTCTCCGAAGCCTTTGCGGCGCAGATCCCCGGCGCCGACAAGTCTGACGGCAAATTCTGGGCGAGCGGGGTCTCCCTGATCGCGCACCCGCGCAATCCGCGTGTGCCGGCGGCGCACATGAACACGCGGATGCTGGTGACCAGCGAAATCTGGTTCGGCGGCGGCGGCGACCTCAATCCCCTGCTTGGCTACCAGCGCAACCAGGACTACCCGGACACGGTGGACTTCCACGCCGCGATGAAAGCCGCCTGCGACACGCATGACGGCGTCAACTACCCGCACCTCAAGGACTATTGCGACACCTACTTCCACCTGCCGCACCGCAACGAACCGCGCGGCACCGGCGGCATCTTCTATGACCGGTTCAATTCCGGTGACTGGGAAAAGGACTTCGCGTTCACGCAGGAAGTCGGCCGCCAGTTTGAAGGCATCTACCCTTCCCTCGTCGGGCGCCGGATGAACGAGCCGTGGAGCGAGGCCGAGCGCGAGCAGCAGCTGATCCAGCGGGGGCGATATGTCGAATACAACCTGCTTTACGACCGGGGCACGACCTTCGGCCTGAAGACCGGCGGCAATGTCGAGAGCATCCTCTCGAGCATGCCCCCTGTCGTGAAATGGCCCTGAGAATCCGTCCAGAAACTGTCCACACGGACGTGTGGACGATTCAGGCAGGCACGCAGCTCCGGCGGAGCCAGTCCGCATAGATTTTTTCGTCGATTTCGCTCGCAGCAAGCTGCAGCGTGAAGGCCAGTCTTTCCGCCATCGGCGCAGCCATCTTCCAGCCATTCGCCTCCAGAAAGAGCAACGCCGACAGGAAACCGATCCGCTTGTATCCATCGAGGAACGGATGATTGCGGATCAGCCCCGACGCATACAGTGATGCGAACGTGAACAGATCCTCCTCGCCATAGGACCAAGCGCTCAGTGGCCGGGCTATGGCGCTTTCGAGGAGGCCAGGATCACGGGTGCCAGCGAGTCCGCCGTGCAGGTCAATCTGCCGGTCGTGAAGGCAAATGATCAGGCCCAGCGGCAGCCAGACGGGCTCGCTCATTTCGCGAGTGCCCGCAGGACCTCACGGTTCTCGTCCATGATCCGCTCTGCCATCTCCATCAGCCGGTCGACTTCGGCATCGGAGACCGAGAGGGTCACGCCTGTCGGAACGGTCACGACGTTCAACGTGTCGCCCTCTTTGACTTTCAGCTGTTCGAGCACATCCTTCGGCAGCACGACGCCGAGCGAATTGCCGATCTTGCGGATTTTCAGACGGGTCATGGGCGGGCCCCTGTAGCTACGAGTGTTATAACATGGAAGCGAGGCGGGGCGAAGACAATTGGCCCGCCGCCTGCCCAAAGCCTGATCAGCCGGGCCCCGCACGGACGCCTCCCCTTAGGACAGCTTTGATCCGGAGCGCCGGAAGGCCTATCTTCCGGACCATGGGGACGACATCGCGATCTTTCGACTGGCCAGGCGCTGCGCTGGTAGCGGCAGCGACGCTTTGCGCGCTGGCGCTGGGCGGGTTCCTGAGCCCCGGCACGCAGGATCCCTGGTACGCCGCGCTGCGCAAGGCGCCGCTCAACCCGCCGGACATCGCCTTCGCTTTTATCTGGCCGGCACTCTTCGCGCTGATGCTGGCCGGGGCGCTGATGGTCCTGCACACGGCGGGCAGCTTCAAGCGGGCGAGCGCCGAGATGGGCCTCTACTTCACCATGCTCGCGGCCAACGTATGCTGGAGCCTGTTCTTCTTCGGCTTCCGCGACCCGGCCATCGCCCTCGGCGTGCTGATCGCGCTGTGGCTGCTGATCGCGGCGATGATGCTGCGCTTTGCGGTTCACTCACCGCGCGCGGCGCTGCTGCAGGTGCCATACCTGCTCTGGGTGACCTTTGCGGCCTACCTCAACTTCTATGTCTGGGCCTTCAATCCGGCGCCTTGAGCCGCGCGACCAGAGCGCTGCGGGAGAGCGTAAAGCCTGAGGCGATCCACGCCTCTTCCAGCGCGCCGAGCGCCTTGCCGATATCCGGCCCCGCGAGGCCGGCCGCGAGCGCGTCGCTGCCGCCGACCGGAAACTTCGGACGCGCCCAGGCTGAAGCCCGCGCGGCGAGCGCGGCGAGATCGCCGCCCGCCCCCGACGCGGCCTCGATGACCGCGCGGTCCAGCACCGCCGGCGCGCCGAACCGGTAGAAGGCTTCGGCGACGGCCGCCTCCCCTGCGCCCAGAACATGCGGCACAGCCGGATCCGCCCATGCGGCAAGGCGCAGGGATTCCTCGTTCGAGACCTTGAGCCGCGCAGACAGCTCACCCGCCTCGCGCAGGCGGCGCGGGAACAGCGCCATCAGGCGGCGCATCGGATCGGGCGCGAGGCCTGCTTCTGTTTCCGCCGCCACGAGGCCCGGCAGCAGGGCGGGGCGGGCGCCCGGCAGGGCGGCTTCGAGCACGCCGGCATCTTCCATCGCCCGCATCGCGCTCGCCGGATCCGGCGCGGCGAGTGTGCGCTTCATCTCTTTCCAGATGCGCTCAGCCGCGATCTTGGCGAGACCTTCACGCTGGCGCGCGCAGGCCGCCTGCCCGTCGGCGTCGATGCCGGCGCCGTACCAGGCGTTGAAGCGGTAGAAGCGCAGGATGCGAAGATAGTCTTCGCGCAGCCGCTGGTCGGCGTCGCCGATGAAGATGACCCGGCCGGCGAGCGCGTCGGCGATGGACTCCTCGATGACTTCGAACAGCGTCCCGTCGGCGCCGGCATAGATGGCGTTGAGTCGGAAATCGCGGCGGGCGGCGTCTTCGCTCCAGTCCTCGGTGAAGGCGACGACGGCGCGGCGGCCATCGGTTTCGACATCACGGCGCAGCGTGGTGATCTCGACCGGCTTGCTGTCATGCACGGCGGTGATGGTGCCGTGTTCGAGCCCCGTGGGCACGGCGCGGATCGAGGCGGCCTGCAGCGCGGCGATGACTTGAGGAGGTGTCAGCTGCGTCGCGACATCAAAGTCGTCCGACGGCAGGCCGCGCAGCGTGTTTCGGACGCAGCCGCCGACATAGCGCGCGCAGCCGGGGCGTGCGGCGTCCAGCGCGCGCATCACCGCGAGGTTGGCCGGCGCGGTGAGCCAGGCGGCTTTCAGTCGTTCAGTTGGGCGCATCGCTCGGCGGCGCCTCCGGGCGCGGGCGCGGAATGCCGACATCCTGCGGCCGGTGCTCGCAAGGATAGGAGCGGGCCGGCGTCAGGACGCCGTTCTCGAACCGCTCCGGCTCGATGCACATGCCCCGGTCGCGCGGCTCCAGCGCGATCATGACGAACCAGGCGATGGTGGCGAGCGCCAGACCGATGGCGAACAGCAGCTGGATGGGCCATTTGCGCTGGCCCGCGTCCACGGCCGAGCGCGTCGCCAGAAGGTAAAGGCCGAATACCAGGAAGGGCAGCGAGAAGATGAAGAGTTCGAAGAGAAGGCGTCCAGCCACTTGTGCACGATCCTGTTTTGGTTCCGGGCTCCCGTCAGTCCAGCCCCTTCTGTCTACATAGAGGCGCGCAGAGGCTTGAGAAACCCTGAAACCGATAACCTCAGGGGAAACACGCCCAGGGGCGCCAAGTGCAGGGGAAGAGCGTCAACAGAAGCAAGTATAGTTCAAAACTGGCCCAACATTACGTCTGCATGACTGTTTGATTAACCTGAATGAATATTGGTCAAAACGACTATTGCTGCCGTTTCTCGATGCTACATGCGCCGCACTGGCAAACATGATGTTTGCAGCAAGGATTGGCTTTGACGCCGGTCTTTTCATTCGACGATGAAAACCTGGAGGTATTCCATGCGATCCCTTTTGTGCGGCGCCCTGATGACGACAACCACGCTCGCGAGCCCGGTGGCGGCTGCGGGAGCAGTCGCGGCGGCGTTTGCATTCGCCCCTGCTGCCCACGCTGACGAGAACCCCTGGATGATCCGCGGCCGGGTCCTTGGCGTTCTGCCCGACGAGAGCGCAAGCCTCTCAACGTCTGGCACCGCCCTGGCAGGAAGCGTGGACATCGGGGATCAATACGTGCCCGAACTCGACATCAGCTACTTCTTCACCGACAATATTGCGGCGGAAATTATTCTGGGCGTCACACCCCACGACGTGAGCGCCGTCAACGTGACCGTGCCAGGCGCACTCACCAACGCGACCGTCGATCTCGGCGACGTCTGGCTGCTTCCGCCCACACTGACGCTGCAATACCATTTCAATACCGACGGACGACTCAAGCCGTATATTGGCGCCGGCGTGAATGCGACTTTCTTCTTCAACGCGGACGAAGGTCCAGTTGCGGACGGGATCGACTATGACCCGAGCTTCGGCCCTGCCCTGCAGGCCGGAATCGACTATGATCTGGATGGCCAACCGGGCGGCTGGGCTCTGAACGCCGACGTCAAGAAGATCTGGATCAACCCTGACGTGACCGTCGACTTCTCAACTGCGCTCGGCGCACGCGTCAACGCAGATGTCGACATCAATCCGATCGTCGCCGGGATTGGCCTGGGTTACAAATTCTAGGCCGACACCAAGATCAGGGGCGCGGGGCTGTTAGCGTTTTCTTGAACGCCAACCGTTTCGTGCCCCTGCATCGTTGAGATTTCAGCGCCTGCAGCGAAACCTTAGTCGCTCTCGTAAAGCGTCTGGTAAAGGCGGCGGATGATGCCGGCGGTGACGCCCCAGATGCGGTAGCCGTTGTGCGGCATCTCGTAATAGCGCCGGTTCTTGCCCTTGTAGAAGGTTTCGGCGGCGGTGTGGTTGGCCGCGTTCATCAGGAATTCGAGCGGGGTTTCGAACACGGCAGCGACTTCGCCCGGCTCCGGCACGGGGACGAAATCATGCGGCAAGAGACCGATGACCGGGGTGATCCGGTAGCGGGTGCCGGTGATGTAGGGCGCGCCCTTGCCGAGGACGTCGACGTCCTGCGGGGCGATGCCGACTTCTTCGTGCGCCTCCCGCAAGGCGGCGGCGACCTCGTCGAGATCGATCGGGTCGACCTTGCCGCCGGGCAGCGCGACCTGGCCGGCATGGTCGGCCATCGTGGTCGGGCGCAGGGTGAGGAGGGCCGTCGCCCCTTCCCGGCGGGGGATGACGCCGAACAGGACAGCGGCGGGGCGGATGATCGCGACTTCGTCGGGGGTGAGGAAATCCATGTCGCCGCTCTCGATCAGGCGGCCATCCCCGAGGGGCGGGTCGAGGCGCACGCGCACGCGCTCAATGAAATCGTCGAGACCGGAATAGGACATGGACTGCCTCAGGCCGCCGGGCCGAGGGGAAAGAAGACACCCTGGCTCCAGACGCCGAGGCAGTCCGTTCCGTCAGGCGCGGATACCGCCATGTCCACCAGTTCGTAGAAGACCGGGCGCGTCAGCTTCGCCTCGAGGCGTCCGCGCACGAGGACGTAGGGCGACGGCTCGCCGGTGGCCGGGTCGGTCTCGACGCGCAAGGCGGCGTCCGGGCCGGCGGTGGTCTGGTAGTCGAGATTGGTGAGAAAGGTCAGCGCCTGGTCCGGTCCGGGATCGCCCGTCCGGTCTACCCGTATGGCAAGGAACGGGGCGTCTTCGACCTTCACGGTCACTCTCTCGTAGGGCGTGACGAGATAGGTGACGCCGTCCTCGTCCTTGCGCAGGATGCGGGAGAACAGTTTGACCAGCCGCTCGCGCGTGATGCGGCCGCCTTCGTGCCACCAGCTGCCATCAGCGCGGATTTCCATGCCGATATCGCCGCACTTTTCCGGATTCCATAGGTGAACCGGCGGCAGCGGGCCCGCGAACTTGCCTTCCGGCAGGATGGCCTTAAGCGTGTCTTCGAGGCCAAAACTGCTGCCGGGGCTGGATGTCACATCTTTCTCCGCCAAAATCACGCCTTACAAATAGGCTTGTAACGAGACGACGTGAAGCCGGAGAACCGAGGCGAAATGGCCGATACAACATTAAGTCCTGAAACCGCCGTGGCGGACGCCGATGCCGCGACCGAAGCGCTGGCCCGCGTGAAGTCCGAAATCGGCCGGGCCATCTTTGGCCAGGAGCGGGTGATCGAGCTGGCGCTGGCGGCGGTTCTGGCCGGCGGTCACGCGCTGCTGATCGGCGCGCCGGGCCTCGCCAAGACACGCCTCGTGGAAGCGATGGGAACCGCCCTCGGCCTTGCCAACCAGCGCATCCAGTTCACGCCCGACCTGATGCCCTCCGACATTCTCGGCTCCGAGGTGCTGGACGAGAGCCCGGGCGGACAGCGGACTTTCCGCTTCCTCAAGGGCCCGGTGTTCACGCAGTTGCTGATGGCCGACGAGATCAACCGCGCTTCGCCCCGCACCCAGTCTGCCCTGCTGCAGGCGATGCAGGAGAAACACGTGACGGTGGCCGGCGTGCGCCATGACCTGCCCGCGCCGTTCCACGTGCTCGCGACACAAAACCCGATCGAGCAGGAAGGCACCTATCCCCTCCCCGAAGCGCAGCTTGACCGGTTCCTCCTGAAAGTCGACGTGACCTATCCGGACCTCGACACCGAGCGGCGCATCCTGATCGAGACGACGCGCGGCAGCGACGCACCGGTGCGCCCGGCCCTCGACGCCGGACGCCTGATGGCGATCCAGGCGCTGGTGCGCCAGATGCCGGTGGGCGAGAAAATCGTCGGCGCGATCCTGAACCTGATCCGCGAAGCACGGCCCGAGCAGACAAGCGATGCGCGCGTGAAGCGTCTCGTCGACTGGGGCCCGTCCCCGCGCGCCGGACAGGCGCTGATGCTGGCGGCGCGCTCGCGCGCCCTGCTGCGCGGACGCCTCGCCCCGTCGATGGAAGATGTCGAGGCCCTCGCCGAGCCCTGCCTCGGACACCGGATGTCGATGCGCTATGACCCGACGGGCGAGGCGCCGAAGCTCAGTGATCTGATCAATGACCTTGCGAGGAAAGCGGGATGATCACGCGCCTGATGATGGCAGCTGTGTTGCTCGCGGCCACGGCGTGCACCACGCCTGTAGCGGACGCGCCGGCCGAAGTCGCAGCGCCCTGGGCTTGCCGCGATGTCGTGCGCGGCGCAGCGGTGCAAGCCTATGCGCTCGCCCGCTTCCGCGACGATCAGCGCGCGGTGATCCTGCTGCCGGCGGGCAAGGGTGCTGCAGAGTACGAAGCGGAAACGAATCGGCTCCGCGATGAGGGCGCACGCCTGCTCGGCATGTTGAAGGCGAACGATCCGGGTTCCGAGACGCTACCGCCGGCCGCACCCGCCTCGCCGAGCGCGATGACGGACGAGAAGGTTGCGGCCGGAATTGCCGCTGCGGATGCCTGCGTGGCCAACGCGGCCGGATGACCCCCGCCGCCGATCTTCGCGCTGAAGCCGAACGCCTCGCCCGGCAATTGCCGGGGCTGAACTTCAAGGCGGAGGCCTCGGAGGCGGCGCATATCGGCTCCGCGGGAAGGCGGCGCGCCGGAGGCGGCGAGACCTTCTGGCAATACCGGCGCTATGCGCAGGAAGACGATGCCGGACGAATCGACTGGCGCCGCTCGGCCAAGGGCGACGACCTCTATGTGCGCGAGACCGAACTGGAAACCGCACGCACCGTGATGTTCTGGGCGGACGACCACCCCGGCTTCCGCTGGAAGGGCGAGGGCGACCTGCGCACAAAGGCGGAGGAGGCAATCCTCCTGATGCTGACGATGGCGATTCCGATGTCGCGCGAAGGCGAGCGGATCGGCTCGCTCGGCACCGGGCGGCGGCCGAGCTTTGGCAAGCGCGCCGTGGACCGGCTGGCGAACGACCTGCTGCGCGGCACCGGCGGGAACTTTCCAGCGCCCCCGCGCGCAGCGGCAACCCTGATCATCGCGTCCGATTTCTATGATCCGGTCCCGGAATGGACGGCGCGGCTGGCGCCGCTGGCGGGCAAATGCCCGGAAGGTGTGCTGCTGGCCGTCTCGGCCCCGGCCGAAGTGGACTTTCCGTATGAAGGCCGCGTCAAGCTCTCGCGCCCCGGCGCCGCGATCGACCGCATCCTCGGACGCGCCGAGACGATGCGCGAGGAATACCAGCGCCGCTTCGCCGCTCAGCGCGCTGGCCTCGAAGACCTCGCGCGGCGCATGGGCTGGGGCTTTGTATCGCACGTCACCGGCGCGCCAGGACTCGAAAGCGCGGCGCGGCTGAAGGCTGAACTCGAACGCTTCGGGGCCGCACGGTGACAGCCCTTGGCCCATTCCTCCTCGGCGCGCCCTGGGCGCTTGCGGCGTTCGTCGCCCTGCCCCTGATCTGGTGGGTGCTGCGCGCGACGCCGCCCGCGCCGAAGAATGTGGAGCTGCCCTCGCTGCGCCTGCTGGACGGCGCGGTGCCCGTGGAAGAGACGCCGTCGCGGACGCCCTGGTGGGTCTGGCTCATCCGTACACTGGCAGTTCTCGCCGCGATCCTCGGCCTGTCGCAGCCGGTCTACGCGCCCGGCGCGCGCAGCGGCGAGACAGCGGAGCAAGGCCCGATCCTGATCGTCATCGACAATGGCTGGCCAGCCGCGCCGCGCTGGAACGAGCTGACCAATGCCGCGAGCGCCACGCTGGACGCGGGCGACCGCGACACTGCCGTGCACATGCTGCTGACCGCGCCGCAGCAACTCAATCCCGATCCCGCCGTGCGCCTCTCGAAGGCCGATCTCGGCAAGCGGATCGGCACGCTTCAGCCGCAGCCCTGGGGCAGCGACCGGGCGGACGCGCTGAAGCGGCTCGACGCCTCGGGCCTGAAGCCCGCGCGGATTTTCTGGGCGAGTGACGGGCTTGAGGATGGCGGCGGCACCGCCTTCGCCGCCGACCTTTCCGCGCGCGCGCCGCTGACGGTTTTCGCCGCGCCCGCCGAAGGGCCGGTGGCGATCACCGGCCTCTCCGCCGAGACCGACGCGGTTACCGTGCGCCTCGCGCGCGCCGATACGCGCGGGACGGCGCGCGCCTTCGTCTCGGCGCAGACGCGCGACGGCTCGGCCATCGCGTCCGGCGAAGTGGTGTTTGAGGCCGGCGAAACGCAGGCCGCCGCCGAGTTCGAAATTCCGGCGGCCGCCCTCGCCCGCGTCGCGCGGTTCAACGTCACCGGACGCTCCGGCGCGGGCACGGTTTGGCTTTGGGACTCGGTCGACCGCACGCGGCGCGCAGGGCTCGTCGATGCCGGCACGGCGGCGCAGCCCCTGCTGTCCGACATGCACTATATCCGCAAGGCGCTGGAGCCGTTCGCCTCGATCTCCAGCGGCGATATCGAGACCGTCGTGGCGACCTCGCCGGACGCGATCATCCTGTCAGACGTCGGACAGATTCCGGCGGCAGATGTCGAGATCCTCACCAAATGGGTCGAAGACGGCGGCGCGCTGATCCGCTTTGCCGGGCCGCGCCTCGCTGCGCAGGGCGACGAGTTGCTGCCGGTAGGCTTGCGACGCTCATCGCGCGCGCTGGGCGGCACGCTCGCCTGGGAAGAGCCGCAGGGCCTTGCCGCATTTCCGGAGTCCTCGCCCTTCTTTGGCCTGCCCATTCCGGAAGATGTCCGTATACGGCAACAGGTGCTGGCGACCCCGGACCCGGAGCTCTCGCGCAAGACCTGGGCGCGCCTGTCGGATGGCTCGCCGCTGGTGACCGCCGATGCGCGCGGCAGCGGCATGCTGATCCTGTTCCATGTCACCGCCGGGCCGGACTGGGCGGACCTTGCCTATTCGGGCCTGTTCGAACAGATGCTGCGCCGCGCGATCACCGCCGGGCGCGGCGAGGCGATCGAAGACACCGAAGGCACCTACATGCCGCAGCTGACGCTCGACGGATTTGGACGCCTCGCCGGCGCGAGCGCGAACGCCGCGCCAATCAAGGCGACAGAGTTCATCACGACCGTGCCCTCCGAGATCCACCCGCCCGGTCTCTATCAAGGCCCGGCGGGCACGCGGGCGCTGAATGCCGGCGCGGGCGCCAAGCCGGAACTGATCCGCGAGTGGCCCGCCGCTGCGCGCCTGCTGGGCGACGCCGAGGCGCGCTCGCTGCGGCTGGCGGGGCCGCTGCTCGGCTTTGCGGCGGCGCTGCTCGCGCTGGACCTGTTCATCGCCTTGTTCGTGGCCGGACGGCTCCGCGCCTTCCTGCCGAAGCGGCGCGCGGCGAATCTCGCGCTCGGCTTTGCAGCGCTGGCGGCCGTCTCCCTCGCCGTGCCCGAGCGCGCGCTGGCACAATATGACTATCAGCTGATGCCGGATGGCAGCTACCGCTCGGTCTCGACCCAGTCCCGCGTGGTGCCCCTGCCCGGCAACGGCGCGCCGCAGAAGCAGGTGGAGGCCGCGCTCGAGATGCGGCTCGCCTATGTCGAGACGGCCGACAATGCCCTGAACGCGCGCACCCGCGCCGGGCTGATCGGCATTTCCAACATCCTCCTGATGCGGACATCCGTGGAACCGGCCGAGCCACATGCGCTGAACCTCGAGACGGACGCGCTCGAGCTTTATCCGCTGATCTATTTCAACGTACCGGGCAATGCCGCGCCGCTGTCGGACAAGTCGGTCCAGCGCCTCAACGCATATCTCCGCTCCGGCGGCGCCCTGTTGATCGACACGCGCGCGGGCGAGACGGCAGGGTCGCAGACGGATGTGACGAGCCTCGAGACGCTGCTCGAAGGGCTCGACGTGCCGCCGCTGCAGCCTGTGCCGCAGAACCATGTATTGTCGCGCAGCTTCTATCTTATCAATGATTTCCCCGGCCGGTTTGCCGGACGCCGGCTGTGGATCGAGCAGGCGGGCGACGCGGCGGCGCCGCGCGGGGACGGCGTCTCGCGGCTGTTCATCGGCGATGCCGACTGGGCCTCGGCCTGGGCGGTGGACGAGAACGGCCGTGACCTTTACTCCGTAGACGGAGGGGCCGAGCAGCGCGAGACGGCGCGGCGGTTCGGCGTGAACCTGGTGATGTATGTGCTCACGGGAAGCTACAAGGACGACCAGGTGCACATTCCAGCGTTGCTGGAACGCTTGGGGGAAGATGAAGGCAATGCGCGCGATCCGCGCCTGCCCGTCCGCATTCCGGACGGAGGCCCGCAATGAACGAGGCTGTCCGTCTCAGTTTCGAGCCGTTCCTCGGCTGGCCGCTCTTCTGGGCGATCGCTGGCCTGACGGCGCTAGCCTGGCTGGCCTATCTCATACTGCGCGGGCGGGCCTGGCTGTCACGCGCGCTCGGCCTCGTGCTCCTGTCGGCGGCGCTGCTCAATCCGTCGCTGGTGCATGAGGAGCGCGAGCCGCTGCCCTCGGTCGCCGCCGTGATCCTCGACCGCTCCGAGAGCATGCAATTCGGCGACCGCACGAAGGCGGCCGAAGCCGCCTATGCGGCGCTGACGGCGCGGCTCGCCGAGGACAAGACGCTGGAAGTGCGCACGCTGGAGACCAGCCCCGGCGATGACGGCACCTATCTGCACGGCGCGCTGGAAGGGCTGATGTCCGACGTGCCGCGCGACCGGATCGCCGGCGCGATCTTCATCACCGATGGCCAAATCCACGACCTTCCGGACCCGGAGCTTGTCGAGAACCTGATCGGCCCCTTGCACGGCCTGATCGCCGGCGACGAGGACCGGGGCGACCGCAGCGTGCGGATCGTCAATGCGCCGAACTTCGGCATCGTCGGCGAGAGCGCCAACCTCATCGTACGCGTCGAAGACCCGCGCGGCGGCGAGGTGGAGCTGCAGGTCTCGCTGAATGGCGGCGCGCCGGAGCGTATCCGCGTCAAGGCGGGCGAGGACACGCCCCTGCCCGTCGAGATCGAGCGGCGCGGCGAGAACATGGTGGTCATCGAGGCCGCGCCCGGGCCGGAAGAGCTGACCCTCGCCAACAACCGCACCGCGATGACCATCGCCGGCGTGCGCGACCGCCTGCGCGTTTTGCTGGTCACCGGCAAGCCGAACCAGGCCGGCCGCGTCTGGCGCGACCTTCTGAAATCCGATCCTTCGGTGGACCTCGTCCACTTCACGATCCTGAGACCGCCCTTCAAGACCGACTATGCGCGCCCCGAGGAACTGGCGCTGATCGCCTTCCCGACCGAGGAACTGTTCGAGGAGAAGCTGACTGAGTTCGATCTCATCATCTTCGACCAGTACGAGCGCCAGGGCGTCATCACGCAGGCCTACCTCGCCAACATGTCGCGCTATGTGGCGGATGGCGGCGCGCTGCTGATCGTCGCGGGCGAGCAGTTTGCGGGCCCCGCCAGCCTTGCGCGATCGCCGCTCGCCTCGGTGCTGCCGGCCACCCCGACCGGTGTGATCCGTACCGGGAGCTTCAAGCCGCAGCTGACCGGGCCCGGCAAGCGCCACTCCGTCACCGCGCCGCTGGACGATACACAGTGGGGCGAGTGGATGCGCTATATCGAGGCCGATGCCGTGGCGGGAGATGTCCTGATCGCCGGGCCGGAAGGCCGCCCGCTGCTGATCGTGGACCGTGTCGAAAAGGGCCGTGTCGGGATGCTGATGTCCGACCAGATCTGGCTCTGGGCGAGCGGGCATGATGGCGGCGGACCCTTTGCCGAACTGATCCGGCGCATGGTGCACTGGATGATGAAGGAGCCGGAACTGGAAGAGCGCCGCCTCTCCATCCAGGCCGAAGGCGGCAAGGCGACGGTGGAGCTGCGCACGCTGCTCGACTCCGCCCCGCCGCTGGAAATCGAGACGCCGGAGGGCGGCACGCTGCGCCCCAACTGGGTGAACCGGGGCCCGGGCACCTTCGCGGCGGAAACACCGATCGACGAGCTCGGCATCTACCGCGCCCGGTCCGGCGGGCTTGAGGCGATTGCGCTGAACGGCCCGGCCAACCCCCGGGAATATGCCGACCTGACCTCCACGGCGGACATCCTAGAGCCCGTCTCGCGCGCCACCGGCGGCGGCGTGCTGCGCCTCAACGCGGCGGGCACCAACCTTCCGGAAATCCGCCGCATCGGCAACCAGCGCACCGCCGCAGGCAATGACTGGATCGGCCTGCGCGAGCGAGATGCATATGCCGTGCGCTCGTCCACCAGCCAGCCGCTGCTGCCGGGTATCCTCGCGGCCGCAGCCCTCATCCTGATGCTGCTGCTCGCCTGGCGCCGCGAGGGGCGCTAGGCCGGAACGGATTTCGTCCGCCGGCTGACGAGCCAGATCAGGATAAGCGGCGGGATCGCCGCAAAGGGTGTGATCGAGAACCAGGTCGCAAAGCCGCCCATGGCCGAACCGCTTTGGGTCTGCAGCGCTTCGACAGCCATCCCGGCGAAACCTCCGAGGAAACCCGCGACGAGCGTCATCAGGGACGAGAGCAAGGCAAACTGCGCTGCGGTGGCGATCGGGTTCGTCAGCCGGCTCGCCCAGGCCACCATCGCGGCCGTCGCCATGCCTGCGCTGAAGCCTTCGAACATCGTCACGCAAATCCAGACAGTCATGGCGCCGCCCGAGAGGGCGAGGAAGGCAAAACCGACATTCGAGACCGCCGCCAGGACGAGGGAAATCGCCATGGCCGGAATCGTGCCGAAGCGCAGGCCGATGAGGCCCGCCACGATCACCCCCGCAAGGGTCGCCGGAAAGCCGAAGACGGTGCGCGTTGCGGCAATCTCCGGGCCGGTGAACCCGAGGTCGATATACAGCGGGCCGACCATCGAATTGATCAGACCATCCGGCACGAAGAACAGCGCCACCAGTGGCAGGAAGATGAAATTGTTCCGGCCATGATCCTTCCAGAAAACCTTCAGGGGGCGGATCAAGGCCGCGAGTATGCTGGAAAAGCCGGTGGCGGGCGCGAAGTCCCGCGCCTTGTCCGGCTCGCGCGCCATCAGCAGGCCGGCAAGGCCGGCGATGCCGCCCACGGATGCGGCCACATAGGCCATGCTCCAGCCGATGGCCGCCGACATCGCGAGGATCGGCACGTTGCCGAGGAAGTAGCCGGAGCGAAGGCCGAAGATATAGGCCGAGGCCATCAGGTCCTGCTCCGCGTCCTCCGCGCTTTCGATCCGCCAGGCGTCGACCGCAATGTCCTGCGTCGCGGCGGCGAACGAAGTGAGCATGGCGAACGCGATGAACACGCCCAATTCCCCGGACGGCCCGGTAAACGCCATGCCCAGGATGCCGAGCGTGACGAAAGTCTGGCCGAGCAGCATCCAGGAGCGGCGATGGCCGAGGCGCTTGCCGATCCAGGGCAGCTGGATCCAGTCCACGAAAGGCGCCCAGAGAAACTTGATCGAGATGAACAGGCCGACCCAGCTCATCATGCCGATGGCCGCGAGCGCGATGCCTTCCGCGCGGAGCCAGAAGCCGAGCGTCACACCCACCAGCACCGGCGGCATGCCGGTGGCGATTCCGAAGATCACGGCCAGCGCGACCTTGGGCTGGTTCAGCGAGGCCAGGACCTGCCGCATGCTCGCGCGCGGGCGCTGCGGCTCGTCCTGGCCGGTGACGATGTCGGCCATTCTTCCTCCGGTGCCGCAAGAGACCCCGCCTCCCCTCTTGGCGGGGGAGCTGCAACCGGGAGGACTGCGAACGGACTGATCGTGCCAGCCGATTTCCGCGTGGGCAAGCGAAACCGGCGCGTCAGGGCGCGGTGACGAGGCCTTCAAGCTGCGAGGCATCGCCCGCAAGGTCGCGCACCATCACGCGGCCCTGGTCCTGCGGGCCGGGGAAGGTCAGCCGGTTCTTCGGCGCGACCACGAAACCCGCCTTGCCGAACAAGCTGTGCGCGCCGATCAGGATGGCGGCGGGCCAGCCGGCCGCCCTGCCGGCTTCGAGCGCGGCTTCAGTGATGCGCAGGCTGAGGAACTGGCCGCGATATGCGGGGTCCACCGCAACCGGTCCGTAGAAAAGCGCCGGCGCGCGCGCCTCGCCCACCACAAGCGGCCAGACGCGGCAGACGCCGATCACCCGGCCATCCTCCACCGCGACCCGGTTGATCGCCGGCAGCGAGGCCGAATACTCGCGCAGCCGCTCTGCCGTCTTGGCAAAGTGGCCGGGGCCGAAAGTGCGGTCGAAGAGGTCTTCGATCGCATCGGCATGCAGCGCTGGGGTTTCCGGGACGATTTCGATCATGGCGCGGGCGTCTAGGGCGCAATCGGCTGCCCCGCAAGCATCCCTCGCCTGTCAGGGGCGGAAGGGCGCGTCGGGGTCCGTCAGAAGCGCGTAGGAGACGTGTTGCTTCAGCTTCTCGGTGACGGCGGCCGGCTCACCCTGCAGCAGGTCCGGATGGATCATCTCGCCGAAGGTCATGCGGATCTTGGAGCCCCGCTTGTTGAGAAGTTCATGGAACAGCGTGATGTCACGCAGCTCGTTGGAGAGGTCGCAGAAGAGATAGTAGAGCGCCGAATTGCGGGCATCGAGATTGAGCGGCACGACCGGCGCGCCCTGCTTGCGGGCGAGGCCGACGACGGTCGGGAACCACTCCTTCTCCTCCATCCGCCCCTCGACCTTCCTGGCAAGGCGCCCCGACGGGAAGATCACGACACACTTTTCCTGTGCAAACGCGTCCGCGGCCCGCTTCAGCGTCTCGCGCGCCTTGGCGGGAGAGCGTTTGGCGACAACCCATTCGACCGGGATGATCACATCCTCGAAGCGCGGATTGACGCGCACCGCATCGGCATTGGCAAAAAAGATGATGTCGTCGCGTTTTTTTTTCAGCAGGTCCCAGACAGCAACCCCGTCGGCGAGGCCGGTCGGGTGATTCGCGGCGACGATGCAGCGCCCGGTGGCCGGCAGCCGGTCGATTCCGGACACGGTCATGTCGAAGGCGAGCTGCCCGGACAGCCGGTCAAAAGATTGCCGCCCGGTCAGCTGGACCAACTCGTCCGCCATCGCCCGCGCCTTGCCATAGCCGAGCAGGGAATACAGCAAGGGCCGGGCAACCGGCCAGGCCGGACTGGCGCGCAGCTTGGGGCAGCGCTCCTCGATCAGCACGTCCACGATATGCGCGTCGGTGCGCTCCCCGGCCGGCAGGAAGGCGTCCAGGGACCGGGCTTTGGCGGCGGGGGCGGCGATATCGTCGGTCATGGGCCTCTCATGTGACACGCCGCCAGCATAGGGCCGGGGGGCTGGCCTGCAAAGAGAGGGGATAAATCGAGGAAGGCGGCAAAAAAGTTGCGATTGGGGCCATTTTAAAGACTTCAGAAAGCTTCGATTTACCAAGGTGCAAGACGGGCGTGGCAAGGTGAACTCATCACGGGGCCCCGCTTAACGCTTCAGCCCCCCAGCCAGTGTCCTGATCGAGGTAGTTGTAGATGAAAGTTCTGTGGGTTGAGGATCATGAGCCGGTGCGCGACATGCTGGCGATTGCGGCTGACAAGGCTGCGCGCGCACGCGTTCAGGTTGACCTCGTGATGGCACCGACGCTGATGGCGGCAGAGATGCGCCTGCGTCTGGAGCGCTTCGATCTCGTCGTGCTTGACCTTGGCCTGCCCGACAGCATGGACGCCGACATGACGATCGCCCGCGTCGCCAACATGGGCAAGTACCGGATCGCCGTCGTCTCCTCGATGGAAAACCGTGACCAAGCCGTCGCCTCCGCCGTCCGCTGCGGCGCCAACATCCACCCGCACGCGGTGTTCAAGGCGAACCTGCCCTTCAACCGCTTCATCCAGCGGCCGGAGTCGTTCGAAGACTTCTTCATGGAACTGATGCCCGCGGCCGGCGCCGCCGTTCCGGCCCGCCGCCCTGCCCGCGCCGCCTGACCGCCGCGGCTTGCCGGCCACTGCCTCTGATTGCTAAGCCGCCCGGGAGACTGCTTCCGGGCGGCTTGTCGTTTCGGCCCACGCGCACCAAGGTAACCCCATGGACAGCCTCCTCGCCTCGCCCGTGACGCTGGGCCTTCTCGTTCTCAACGTGATCGCCAGCCTGATCGCGTTCCGGAACGAGGCGTTCATGCAGCAGAACATCCTGTGGGTCGGCCCGATGCGCGAGCGGGGCGAATGGTACCGAGGCCTCAGCTCCGGCTTCCTTCACGTCAACGGGCCGCACCTGCTGCTCAACATGTACGGCCTCTGGCTGTTCGGACCGATCTGCGAATACGTGCTCGGCGGCGTCGGTTTCGCCATCGTCTACTTGGCCTCCCTGATCGGCGGCAGCGTGTGGGCCTATATCCACAACCAGAACTCGCCGGACTACCGCGCGGCGGGCGCGTCGGGCGCCCTGTCCGGCATCGTACTCGCCTTCTGCCTGTTCGAGCCGTTTGCCGTCCTGCTCGCCTTTTTCGTGATCCCGATGTGGGGCATCGTGTTCGGCATTCTCTATGTCGCGATCAGCTACGCCTTCTCGATGCGCGAGAACCGCATCATCGGCCACGAGGCGCACCTTGGCGGCGCGGTGGCAGGCGTGATCGCCACGCTGCTTGTGCGCCCGGAAACCTTCAGCGAGTTCGTGGCGCAGGCCGCGGCCCGTTTTGGCTGAGGCGCGGATGGGAGCTGTCCGGGCACGTTATGACGAGCGGGTGGCCTCCGGCGCGCTGACCGGCGACGCTGCGCAGGCGGAAGCCGCGAGCCGTCTCGATGCACTGGCGGTCGCCCTGTCTGCGCCGCAGAAGCGCGGCCTGTTCAGCAAGCCGCCGGAACCGGTGCGCGGCGTCTATCTCTGGGGCGGCGTCGGGCGCGGCAAGTCGATGCTGATGGACATGTTCTTCGCCGAGGCGAAAATATCGCCCAAGCGGCGTGTCCACTTCCACGAGTTCATGGCCGAGGTGCACGAGCGTCTCGATGTCTGGCGCAAGATGGGCGAGGCCGACCGCAAGCGCTCGCCCTGGCGCGTCAAGGACGCCGGCGACGATCCGATCGCGCCGGTCGCCAGGCAGATCGCGAGCGAAGCCCACCTCCTCTGCTTCGACGAATTCCAGGTGACCCAGATCGCCGATGCGATGATCCTGGCGCGCCTGTTCGACGCCGTCTTCGCGCACGGCGTAACGGTGGTCGCGACGTCCAACCGCCAGCCAGATGATCTGTACAAGGACGGCATCAACCGCGCGCTGTTCCTGCCCTTCATCCAGCGCCTGAAAGAGCGCTGCGACGTGGTCGAGCTCGCCTCGGCGCGCGACTACCGGCTCGACCGGCTTGTCGAGGCGCCGGTCTGGTACGCGCCGCTCGGCGCCGGCAGCGCGGCCGCGCTCGACATGGCCTGGACCCGCCTGACCCTCGGCGCCGAGCCGCAGCACTGCGTGCTGACCGTCAAGGGCCGCAAGCTGGAAGTCGCCCGCGAAGCGGCCGGTGTGGCGCGCTTCACCTTCGAGGAACTGTGCGCCCGCCCGCTCGGCTCCATCGACTATCTGACGATTGCCTCGACCTTCCACACCCTCATCCTGGAAGGCATCCCCCTGCTCACCCCGGACCGGCGCAACGAGGCGGCCCGCTTCGTCAGCCTGATCGACGCGCTCTACGAGGCCCGGGTGAAACTCGTCGCCAGCGCCGCCGCCGAGCCCGACCGCCTCTACACCGACGGTGACGGTGCCTTTGAATTCCAGCGCACCGCCAGCCGCCTGTTCGAAATGCGCTCGGCTTCCTACATGGCAGAGGAGAGGCGCAGCCTCCCCGAAAACTGACCTGAAAGCTGACCGGCCGCAAAAAATTGCGATGCCGGGACCTCTTCCACACCCTCGCCCCATTTCCTATTTATGCAGAAGCGCGATGAATGAATTGCGCCTCTCCGGCGGCGACGCTGCTACCATGCAGGGCTAAGGTGCCGGGGAAGTTCCAGGATCAAGAGGTGGGCCGCCGCTGACGGGACCTGCCCAGTACAGGAGGACGAAACATGGCGAATACGCCAACCAAAGCGGGCTCGGGCGCCCTTAGTCCAGAACAGGGACTGAGCCGGTATCTGAGCGAGATCCGCAAGTTCCCCATGCTCGAGAAGAACGAGGAATTCATGCTGGCGCGCCAATGGCGCGACCAGGAAGACACCGAGGCCGCCGAAAGGATGGTCACCTCGCACCTCCGCCTCGTAGCGAAGATTGCAATGGGCTATCGCGGCTACGGCCTGCCGATGGCCGAAGTGATTTCCGAAGGCAACGTCGGCCTGATGCAGGCCGTCAAGAAATTCGACCCCGAGAAGGGCTTCCGCCTCGCCACCTACGCAATGTGGTGGATCCGCGCCGCGATCCAGGAATACATCCTGCGCAGCTGGAGCCTCGTGAAGCTCGGAACCACGGCCGCGCAGAAAAAGCTGTTCTTCAACCTGCGCCGCCTGAAAGGCGAGATGCAGGCGCTCGACGAGGGCGACCTGAAACCGGAACAGGCCCGCCTGATCGCCGAGAAGCTGAACGTCACCGACGCCGAGGTCTACTCGATGAACGGGCGCATGTCCGGCTCCGACGCCTCGCTCAACGTGCCGATGGGCGCGGACGGCGACATGGAATGGCAGGACTGGCTGGCCGATGACGAGCCCGGCACGGCGGAGACCTTTGCCAACCGTCAGGAGCTCGACAGCCGGATGGAGCTGCTGACCCGTTCGATGGAAGACCTGTCCGAGCGCGAACGCCACATCCTGACCGAGCGCCGCCTGATCGACGAGCCGAAGACGCTGGAAGAACTCTCCGACCAGTACGGCGTCAGCCGCGAGCGCATCCGCCAGATCGAGGTCCGCGCCTTCGAGAAGCTTCAGAAGACGATGAAGCGCCTCGCCAAGGAACAGGGCCTGCCCGTCGGGGACTGAACGGGAACCAGGTCGCCGCCGCTGCGTTGAATCACGCAGGAACGGAACTCGCCGCCGCCCTTGGCGGCGCAGCCCCGGCCTTTGCAGACCCGCCGGCCTTCCCGGAAGGCGAGACCCACCCGGTCGCCCTGTCCACCCAGGAGTCAGGGACGCTCCCGTCCGGCAAAAGCCTCTGGGGCAAGGGCCAGATCCTGCCGCCCGAATACCGCACGGCCAATCTGAGAGACTGGGACCGGTACGGCCTGCCGCCGGCTCCGGCGGGCCACCAGTGGGTCTCGGTCGGCCAGAACGCCTACATCGTGGACCTCGCCAGCGGCGAGATCGCCGGCGCGTTCATCGGCGTGCTGACAAACTGAAGCCCACGCGATTGAAGCGCTCTGCGTAAGCGGGCATGGGAGTCGCCATGCCCGTTCTCCATGCGACCGACCCCGGCGACCTGCGCCTTGCGCCCTATCTTTCGATCCGCGAGCGCGACCTGACGAACGGGCACGGCGGGCGCTTCATCGTCGAGGGCAAGGTCACGCTCGAGACGCTGCTGACGCGCAGCCGCTTCGAAGTGGAAAGCCTGTTCCTGTGCGAGACGCGGCTTGAGCCTTTGGCGGACCTGCTCGCGCGCGTACCGGCGGATATGCCGGTCTACGTCGCATCTCAAGGCGTGATGGACGCTGTGGCGGGATTCCCGATGCACCGCGGCGTGCTCGCCTGCGGCCTAAAGGGCGCGCCACGTGCCGCCGCAGATGTTCTGCCTGCGGACGGTCCTTCCACCGCGCTGCTGCTTGCCGGCCTCTCCAACCATGACAATGTCGGCGCCTGCTTCCGCAACGCGGCGGCGTTCGGCGCGAGCGCCGTGCTGCTAGACGACACCTCCTGCGATCCGCTTTACCGCAAGGCCATCCGCGTCTCGTCCGGCACCGCGCTCTGGCTGCCCTTCGCGCAGGGCGGCACGGGCGCCGCGCTGATCGAAGCCGCCGAAGCGGCCGGCCACGAAGTCTGGGCCCTGACACCCCGTGCCGATGCCGAGCCCCTTCCCGCCTTGCGCATCCCGCAGCGCGTCGCGCTCCTGCTCGGCGCCGAAGGCCCCGGCCTGCCGCGCGACCTGATCGCCCGGGCCCGGCCGGTACGTATACCGATGACGGTCGGTTTCGACAGCGTGAACGTGGCAACGGCAGCGGCGATTGCGCTGGCGCACATTTTCAACTCGCACAAGTGAACTCAGAAAACCCGCGGGCGCTCGTTGCGCTCGACGTGCAAGCCGCACTCGGTCTTGTCCTGGCCAGCCCAGCGGCCGGCGCGCGGGTTGTTCGGATCGTCCGCCGGCTGCGTGCACGGCCAGCAGCCAATCGAAGGATAGCCCTGCGCCACCAGCGGATGGGCCGGCAGGTTACGCTGCTCGATGAACAGCTCGACGTCTTCCGGCGTCCAGCCGGCCAGCGGGTTCACCTTGTAGCGCCCCGCCGCATACTCGAACACCGGCAGGCTCATGCGGGCGCCGCCATGGAAGCGTTTGCGGCCAGTGATCCAGGCCGAATAGCCGTTCAGGGCAGGTTCCAGCGGGCGCACCTTGCGCAGGTCGCAACACGCATCCGGATTGGATTTCCAGAGCATAGATTTGGGATCTTCGACCCGGCGCTCGCCCTCGTTCGGGACAAGCGTGCGCACACCGGTCAGGCCGAGCTTCTCGATCAGCTCGTCGCGGTAGTCCAGCGTCTGCGGAAAGTGCATGCCGGTATCAATGAACTGGATCGGCAGCGCTGGATCGACATCGGCGATCAGCGCCAGCATCACGGCGCTCTCGGCGCCGAAGCTCGACACATAGGTCAGGTCGCCCACCCATTCGCGCACGATGGCGGCGCGCAGGATGGTCTGCGCCGAGGCCTGACGCAGCTCGCCGTTGAGGCGCGCAAGCCGGACCGCAGGATCGGTCGCCGGGCTTTCAATCAGGGTATCGAAGGGCATGCGCCTCAGGCTCCGGTTCTCTTTCGGAAGGCGGCTCCCGGGCCGTCGGCTGCAGGCTGGTAGGCCTCAGTGAACTCGGCAAGCGCTTCCAGTACCTCAGATACGGTGGCGCGGCGGGTTTCGTAAGCAGTGAAGCCTGAACGGTGCATGTAGAATATCTGATCGCGCAGGACATGGCCGACCGCCCGGATTTCCCCGGAATAGCCGTAGCGGCGACGAAGCAGCTGCGCCTGGCTAAAGCCGCGCCCGTCGGTGTAGCGCGGGAAATCGACCTCGATCAGCGCCAGATCCGGCAGGAAAGGCTCAAGCTGGGCCGGATCATCGACCGGAGCGAGACGCACCCCGTCCGGCAGGGGGCCGTTCTCCTGGCCCAGTTTCAGGCCAAGGAACCGGCTGAACGAGACGGAAAACCGGCCCGATTCCGGCAGCGCCGCGCCGTCCGGCACGAAGGTCCAGTCATTGGCGATCTCGGCGCCCCCCTTAACCAGCGGCATAGAGGGCCTCCTGGAAGCGCGCATGGCCGAGGCGTTCCAGCGTGTCGATGAACTTCTCGGCGGGCGACGTACGCTCCGCGCGGTAGAACTCGACGACGCGGTGGATGGCGGCCGGCACATCATCGGCCTTCAGGCCGGGCCCGACGATCTCGCCCAGCGCCGCCTTCTCGTCCGCGCGGCCGCCGAGCAGGATCTGGTAGAATTCCTCACCCTTCTTGTCGACGCCGAGGATGCCGATATGGCCGACATGGTGATGCCCGCAGGCATTGATGCAGCCGGACACGTTGATGTGCAGCTTGCCGATGTCTTCCTCGTAGGCGGGGTCGGCGAATACCTTCTGCACGGCCAGCGCCACGGGGATCGAGCGCGCATTGGCCAGGTTGCAATAGTCGAGACCCGGGCAGACGATCATGTCGGTGATCCGGCTCTCGTTGGCGGCGCCGAGGCCCGCCGCATCGAGCGCCGCATAGACCACCGGCAGGTCGTCCAGCGCGACATGCGGCAGGATCAGGTTCTGCGCATGGCTGACGCGAATATCTCCGTACCCGTACTTTTCGCCAAGGTCGGCCACCAGCATCATCTGCGCGTCCGTCGCGTCCCCCGGCGCCACGCCGAGCGGCTTGAGGCTGACCGTGACGGAGGCATAGCCAGCCACCTTGTGCGGATGCAGGTTCGCCCGCGTCCAGCGCGCAAAGGCCGGGTCCGCCGCCTTGGCCGCTTCCAGCGTTTTCGAGAGCGCAGGCCGCGCGGCCAAAGCGGGCGGTGCGAAGTAGGCATGGATGCGCGCCACTTCGGACGCCGGCAGGTCGATCTTCTCGCCCGGCCGCTGCGCCGCGAATTCTTCCTCGACCTGGCGGATATACTCCGCCTCGCCGAGTTCCGAGACGAGGATCTTGATGCGCGCCTTGTACTTGTTGTCGCGCCGTCCATAGCGGTTGTAGACGCGCATGATCGCCTCGAGATAGTCGAGGATCTGCGCTTCCGGCACGAACGGGTTCACCAGCGCCGCAATATGCGGCGTGCGCCCCTGCCCGCCGCCGACATGCACTTCGAAGCCCACCTGCCCGTCCTTCCGGCGGATATGCAGCCCCACATCGTGGACGCGGATCGCCGCGCGGTCATGCTCGGCCGCCGTCACCGCAATCTTGAACTTGCGCGGCAGGAACGCGAATTCCGGATGGAAGGTCGACCACTGCCGGATGATCTCGCACCAGGCGCGCGGGTCGAGCACCTCGTCCTGCGCGGCGCCCGCGAAATGATCCGTGGTCGTATTGCGGATACAGTTGCCGGAGGTCTGGATCGCATGCATCTCGACTTCGGCGAGCTTCTCCAGCACGTCCGGAATGTCCTTCAGCGCCACCCAGTTGAACTGGATGTTCTGGCGCGTCGTGAAGTGGCCAAAGCCGCGGTCATAGTCGCGCGCAATCTCGGCGAGGCGCCGCAGCTGCACCGGCGAGAGCTGGCCATATGGAATCGCGATGCGCAGCATGTAGGCGTGCAGCTGCAGGTACACGCCGTTCTGCAGCCGCAGCGGCTTGAACTCGTCCTCCAGCAGCTCGCCCGACAGACGCCGCGCCACCTGCCCGCGAAACTGCGCCACGCGCTCCTGCACGATGCGCGCATCAAACTGGTCATATCTATACATGCGCGGCCTCATGCACGTGCGGCAGGCCAAGCTCAAGCTCGCAGCGCGCGACCCAGGCATGCACCGCGGGGAAATCACCCAGATCGAACCCGCCCTCATGCGACAGCCGCGTGTAAGCAAGCAGCGCAATGTCGGCGAGCGTGAGAGCCGCCCCGCCGGCAATGAAATCACTGGAGATCAGCGCCATCTCCATCCGCCCGAGCGCCCGGCGCCCCTTGGCCATCAGGTCGGCATCGATCGCGTCATCGGATTTCTTCAGGTAGTGTTTCTGGAACCGGCGCACGGCAATCGTCGGCTCGTGCGAATACTGTTCCCAGAACATCCATTCCAGCATCTTGGCGCGCTCGAACGCATCCGCCGGCACCAGGTCCGATCCTTCGGCAAAATGCAGGATGATGGCGTTCGACTGCGACAGCGTCCGCCCGTCATCGAATTGCACCACCGGCACCTGCCCGAACGGGTTCAGCGCAAGGAACGCATCGGTGCGCGTCTCGCCCTTCAGGATATCGATCTCGATCCACTCATGCGCGATGCCGAGCCGCTCGGCGACCCATTTCACCTTCAGGCAATTGCCTGAGATACTGTCTCCGAAAATCCGGATCATGCGCCGCCCCCGAAGGACAGCGCCGGCTCGGCCCGCATCGATTCGCGCAGCGTCTCGCGCCCCGTGATCTTGCCGTCGGCGGTCACTTCCATGAAATAGGGATCGGTCACGACGGCCTCCTGCTTCAGCGCCGCCGCGAGGCGCGCCTCGGCTTCCTCGCCGGTGAACACAGCCAGCTCAGCGGCATCCTCGGTCCACGCACCATCGGCGGTCAGCCAGACCGACAGGCCGGTCGGGGTCGCCCAGCCGGTCACGGCCTTCGGCGTCTCGGGTTTCAGTTTGGGGCGTACGGACGACATAGGGGTTACTCCTCGAAGGCCAGGGCGTCATGCCGCGCCGGCCCCGCAAATTCCGGCGGCAGGAACTGGCCGATCTGTATCCCGGTCAGCGGGATGCCGGCCACTTCGCCGATGATCAGCAGCGCCGGCCCGGTAATCCCCTCTTCCTCGATCAGGAAGGGCAGCTCGGACAGCTCGCCATAGACGCGCACCTCTTCCGGCCGCGTGCCATTCTCGATCACGGCAATCGGCGTGCGCCCGTCGCGGCCCGCCGCAATCAGCCGCTCGGCAATGATCGGCGCGGTATCGACGCCCATGAACACGACCACGGTCTGCGCCGGTCTCGCCAGCGCCGCCCAGTCGAGATCCGGCACGCCGCCAGCCTTCGCATGGCCGGTGACGAAGGTCAGCGTCTGCGCATGGTCGCGGTGGGTCAGCGGAATGCCGGCCGAGGCGGCACATCCGAGGGCGGACGATATGCCGGGCACCACATGCACCGCCACGCCTTCGGCGCGCACCGCTTCCAGCTCTTCGCCGCCGCGTCCGAAAATGAAGGGGTCGCCGCCTTTCAGCCGCACGACGCGCAGGCCCTCGCGCGCCGACGCGACGAGCCGGTGATGAATTTCCGGCTGCGGCACCGAATGATCGCCCTTCGACTTGCCGACCGGCACGCGCGCCGCGTCGCGCCGGATGAGCCCGAGGATTTCTGGGCTGACCAGCCGGTCATAATAGACAACGTCCGCTTCCTGCAGCACACGGAGCGCTTTCAGCGTCAGCAGTTCCGGATCGCCCGGCCCGGCCCCGACGATGTGCACGACGCCCGCCGCGCGGCCTGTCGCGAGTGCCGCAGATTTCAGAAGCGCTTCAGCTTTTTCCAGATCGCCCGCATAGGCGGCTTCGGCGGCCGGCCCTGTCAGCGCGCGCTCCCAGAACCGGCGGCGCGCGGTCTTGTCCGGCACGGCTTCGGAAACAAAGGGACGCAGGCGCCGCGCCAGTGCGGCCAGCTCCCCGATCCGGGCCGGCAGCAAGGCCTCAAGCTTCGCGCGCACGGCTTTCGCCAGCACGGGGGCGGCGCCGCCCGAACCGATCGCGGCGACGATTTCGTCCCGGTCGAGGATCGACGGCACGGTGAAGTCGCAGTCTTCGGGAAAGTCGACCACGTTGACCGGAATGTTGCGGGCCCGGACCGCGGCCAGCGCTTCGGAACGATGCGTCTCGTCCCCCTCGGCGATGATCGCCAGGCGGGCGCCGTCCAGCGCCGTCTCGCGCATGGCGCGGCTGACCACCGTCACACGGCCCTCGAACTCGGCCGCCAGCGCCGCGTCAGAAAACCCGCCGACCAGCACCAGCTCAGCCGGAGAGGACACCAGCAGGCGCAGCTTGCGCGCCGCCTCGTCGCCGTCCCCGAACACCGCGATGCGGGCGCCCTCGAGATTGAAAAAGGCTGGGAACTGGCGCATGGCCGCAACTCTCTCGTTTAGCAGGACTGGAGGGATACATGCCCAGATCGCGCTTGACGAGCCTGCAACAACGGGCAACCCCTAAGTCTATCTTTTAGAGAAACTATCCATGTCCGATCCCGCCGACCGCCTCCCGCCCCTGAACGCCCTGCGCGCTTTCGAAGCCGCCGCACGCCGCCTCTCGTTCACCCAGGCCGCCGAGGAGCTGAACGTCACACCGGGCGCGATTTCGCAGCAGATCAGGCAGCTGGAGGACTTCGCGGGCACCCCGCTGTTCAAGCGTACGGGCCGTTCCGTCCTGCTGACCGACGCCGCGCAGGCCTCCCTCCCCCTCGTGCGCGAAGCATTTGACCGGATTTCCGAGGCCGGCCGCATCATGCAGGCTCCGGCCCGCAAGGGCCGCGTGATGGTCTCCTGCGCGCCGTCCTTTGCCGCCAAGTGGCTCGCCCCTCGGCTCGAGAAATTCCACCGCACCAATGAAGGCACCGAGGCCTGGATCTCGGCCGACATGTCGCTGACCGATTTCAACACCGCCGACGCCGACCTCGCGATCCGCTATGGCCGCGGCAGTTACGAAGGCCTGAAATCCGAGAAGCTGCTGGACGAGACCGTGCTGCCGGTCTGCTCGCCGCGCCTCCTGGAAGGCCCGGATGCGATCCGCAAACCGGAAGACCTGAAGCACCACACGCTGCTGCATGACGAAAGCTCCGAGAACGACCCCTCCTGCCCGGACTGGGCGAGCTGGTTGCGCGCCCACGGCGTGACCGGCGTCGATGGCAGCAAGGGCCCGCGCTTCAACCAGGGCATCCTCGTCATCGAATCCGCCGCCGCAGGCCGGGGCGTCGCCCTCGCCAAGCAAGCCATCGCCGCCAACGACATCGCCGCCGGCCGCCTCGCGGCCCCCTTCGCCAACGGCTCGATCCCGATCGATTTCGGCTACTGGCTCGTCTGGCCGAAAGGCCGCCACCTCTCCCCCGACGTGCGCGCCTTCATCAAGTGGATCAAGGACGAGGCGTCTGACAGCGAGATCATCGGCGTCTGACGCGCCCGAAAACCTGCGGCGCAAATCCTGACTTGTGCCGACGTCCGCGCCCGCGAACGCTCTCTATCGTGTCGTCATCCCGGAATTTGCGCAGCAAATGTCCGGGCCCCAGACTTCCTTGTTTCGCAAAGAGTCCTGGGGCCCGGTCTGCGCCCGCGGCGAAACCGGGATAACGACCAACTGAAGTTTTTCAGCGCCCCCAATCCGGTAGGGTCCTCAGCGGAGTTATCCTCGCCGCCTCATCCGGTCACGCCATCACGTCCCGCCCCGCCTGCGTCAAAGCCGGGATGCGAAACAAATCGATACTGAGTGATAAAAAATGAGAATGAATGAGAACGGATAAGTGAGAAACGACATCCAATAAGCACAGGATGCGACAGGCTGAGGCCGTTTGAACGAGGCGGAGACGGAACTTGCGCCTACAGGAAACGCCCCGTCCGGAAAACAAAATACAGCCGGATCAAGCGCCTGGAGACCACGGCCCCGGTTCTTCTGCAACACGTCCGCCCACGGAATTTCGCCGCGAACCCGCCAAAACTGCCGCAAAACCTAAAGCGCGGCGTCGACCAGCAGGAAAGCCGCGAGGCGGGCACTGGCATTGCGGCTTGTGCTCTGGGTCTGCTCCAGAGCAGCCAGCGCGTCGGCCTGTTCGAGCAAGGCGAACTGGCGGGCCATGTCCATCAGCTTGGCATCGCCGCGCAGGCGGTGCGAAACACGCTCGACTTCCTTGCCGGCCTGTTCGCGGATCGCTTCGCGGCGCGGGCCATTGCCCTTCGTATTCGCCGCGGCGATGCGCTTTTTCGAGCGCGGACGGAATACGTCGCCCAGCGGAATGCCCGAGGACTGGAGCCGCGAGACCAGCGATTCGGCGAGCTGCTCGCGGTCATCCGGCGCGCCGGATTCCTCGCGCGAAATATCCGAGATGATGTCACGCAGCGCTGACCCGTTGGAGGACGGGCCCGTCAGCTGGTCGCTGGCGCGGCGGCGCGGCAATTCCGGCGGCGGTGCCTGCTCATCTTCGTGGCGGCGGCGCAGCATCAGCGGCTCGCCTTCGCGCGAGGTCACATCGCGGCCAAGCACCAGCGGCGCACTCGGGGTCGGCGTGACTGCGCTCGCCGCGATCACGGCGTCGGCGCTGGCATCGAACAGGTCATCGTCCATTGAAGCCCGGCTGGCGGACAGCCGGCCATTGCCGTTCGAATAGGACGGCGCGTGCCCATTTCCGTTACCGTTGGCATGGCCGTTGCCGTTCGGCGCATGACCGTTCGTACCCTGACCATTGGCGTAGGAGGCTTGCGGCGCCGAGAGGCTCTGGCGCAGCGGCGGCGGCGCCAGCGACGGCGCGGGTTCGGGCGCGGCAATACCGGTGCGGCGCTCGAGGTTCTCGCCTTCGATCCGCGCGGCGTAGCTCGCGGTGCGCAGCGCGTAGGCCGCCTGCTCGCCCGCTTCGCGCAGGCGGGCCAGAGCGCGGGCCGCTTCTTCAGCCGCGCCGCGGGTGGCGGAATTGATTTCGGCATTCGCCTGACGCGCGCCATCGAGCGCGGAGGCGACAGCGCCTTTCAGCGCGTCGCCGGTCGTCGCCGCAGCAGCAGCGGCGACTTCGCTCGCCCGCACGGCGGCGTCCACGGTGCGGCGGGAATGTTCAAGCTTGTCCTCGATCCGGGTGATCGAGAAGGTCAGCGATTCGGTGCGCGTCGCCGCTTCGCGGGCGAGGCCGTCGAGGGACTCCAGCCGGCGGGAGAGATCTTCGCCGGCGCGCGACATCGATCCGAGCCGGTTCTCCAGCGCGCTGTCGGCGCGGCCAACCTCGTCACTCGCCTGGCGCGCGGCAGAGATCATCATCTGGGCCTGGCGCGGGATCGCTTCGCTCATCGTGCTGATCTGGCTGCGCAACTCGCGGGCCAGCGCCTCAAGCGCCTGACGCTCCGCGGCCAGCCGGGTCGCAAGATCACGCGCATTGTCGGACGTCGCGTAGGAAACCGATTCCAGCCGCTGACGCTCGTCGCCGATTTCGCCGGCCATTGCTTTCATTGCCGTCAGCGCTTGCGCCATGGCGAGGTCGACTTCGGCAGCGGCCTGTTTCATCTGCTCGGCAAAGGCGATGCCTTCGGTGCCGGCTTCCCGCGCCGGCATCATCAGGCGCGAGGTCGCTTCCAGCACCAGCGCATTGGCGGCGGCGGCGCGCCGGGTCGAGCGGCCCATGAAGCCCGCCATGATGATCAGGAAGGCGGGAATGAACGCGGCGATGCCGCCGGCGATGAGCAGCATCGGGGAAATCTGCTCTGCCAGCGCCATGCCGCCAAGGCCGAAAAATCCGAGGAGGACACCGAGACTCCAGAGCGCCGCCACCGCAAAAGCGGCAGCTACCATCCACCCGCCACCATGCTGGGCCATCTCAAAATTCTGAGAGGCCTGGTGACGTGCAAGGTCGTCCCGGCCCGAAGGGCGCACGGAGGAAGCGTCTGTCATGTCCACTGTATAACTCGCCTTGCATCCGCCTGCGAGGGCAGAATGCACGCCGGTAGGTTAAGGCTTTGCAGGGTTTCTCAGCCGAGGCGGGCGAGCACGGACGACTTCTCGGCCGGCTTGTCATCCCGGTCGGGCGTGCTCGGCGCAAATTCCATCCCGAGCCAGGCGAGAATGGTGGCCAGCACCACGTTACGGATCAAGATGAGCAGGTCGGTCATCGCTCAGTCCCCAGTGAGTGGCCAGTATCGGGCGCGGCTAACGGATGAGGCTCAGCCTTAAGCCTCGATAGGAGAAGTAGCAGAATTGAAGTTTTCCGACAATCGATAAAACGTGAATTTTTTGCGCCGTTCGCATCGTTAACAGGATGCTAATGGCCCTCGTCCACGTTTTCAGGGCACAGGAGACCCCCGGATGACCGACCCGCGCCCTTCCCTTCCGGTGATGGACCTCGACCATCTCTCGGCCATGACCGGCGGCGACCATGATCTTGCCGTCGAAGTGATCGAGATCTTCCAGCATCAGGCGCAGCTCTGGTCGCGGCTGCTGGACCCGCGGCTGGAGGCGCGCGAATGGTCCGACGCCGCGCATACGCTGAAAGGCGCCAGCCTCGGCATCGGCGCGCTGAAACTAGCGGCCGCCTGCGAGCGCGCCGAAAAGGCGGGCCGCAGCGAGGCTGCGCCAAGCACAGCCCATGCGGCGGTCCTGCTGGGAGACGTCAAGGACGCATTGGGCGAAGCCTTAGAAGCGGCCGCACGGGCGGCCTACGACTTGACCTTGGCGGGCAAGCGCAGCGCATCATAGCTCGCGAATTCATAGGCGATGCAACGGTCGATCATCGTGCGCCAGACCGGCTCGGCGATGGCCGGTGACAGGCCGTGCTTCGGGCATTCGGCCTTCACCTTGGCGACGACATCCTCGATCCGGGCCCGGTCGTGCACGATGTTCCGGTCGCCCTTGATGCGGGCGGCGGCGTCCATGAAGGACTGGCGCTCGGCGATGATCTCGACCAGCAGCCGGTCGATCCGGTCGATCTCGTAGCGCACATCGGTCATTGACGCGGCGGTCTCGGCCGTGTGGCGGCGCTCGTCGCTGGTATAAGTCGTCATGGGGCTGCCGCCTCTTTTGCCGTTCTGACGGGTTATATAGGCGGCGCGCCCCGCGCAAGGGACGGGGCGCCTCGCCGCAGCTTCGAGCATCAGGCCTTCGCTTCGAGCTTGTCCTGCGTTTTCGTGTCGAAATCGCTGGCGTCATGGCGTTCGCGCAGCTGGTTCTCGGGCTTGCCATTGGTCGAGTTGACCATCCGGCCGCGCTTGACCGCGGGGCGTTCGCCGATCTGTTTGGTCCAGCGCAGGACGTTCTTGTACTCGTGGACCGAGAGAAACTCGCCGGCATTATAGACGACGCCGAGCACAACCGCGCCGTACCAGGGCCAGATAGCCATGTCGGCGATCGAGTATTCGTCGCCCGCCATGTACTCGTTCTCCGCAAGGTGGCGGTCGAGCACGTCGAGCTGGCGTTTCACTTCCATGGCGTAGCGGTCGATGGCGTATTCGATCTTGATCGGGGCGTAGGCATAGAAGTGACCGAAGCCGCCGCCGAGCAGCGGGGCGGAGCCCATCTGCCAGAACAGCCAGGAGATCGCCTCGGTGCGCTTGCGCGGATCTTTCGGCAGGAACTCGCCGAACTTTTCGGCGAGATAGAGCAGGATCGAGGCGGACTCGAAGACGCGCTGCGGCGGGCTGACCGAATAGTCCATCAGCGCCGGGATCTTCGAGTTCGGGTTGGCGGCGACGAAGCCGGAGGAGAACTGGGTGCCCTCCATGATGTTGATCAGCCAGGCATCATACTCAGCGCCCGCGTGGCCCTTGGCCAGAAGCTCCTCGAGCAGGATGGTGACTTTCACACCATTGGGAGTGCCGAGCGAATAAAGCTGCAACGGATGCTTGCCGACCGGCATGTCCTTGTCATGCGTCGGCCCGGCGATCGGGCGGTTGATCGCCGCGAAGCGTCCGGCGCTTTCCTTGTTCCAGGTCCAGACCTTGGGCGGTTCGTATTCCTTGTCGGCCATCGCGCTTTTCTCCCGGGCATGTGTCGCTGGTCCCATAGGTCGGGCCCGGGCCGTCAAATGCAAGGGGCGCAACCCGGGAATGATCCGCCGCGCGAGAAAAGAGTGTTGGCAGAAAGGCTAAAGGGCTATGTTACAATGTAACATATAGGAGATGCCCATGTCCACCGCCCCCTCCCCCGTCCCGATGCATTTCGATGCTGAACGCGCTGAGGTCTATGACAAGCAGTTTGCAGCGATGCAGCCGATCAACGAGGCTGCACACCTGCTGATCGAGATCCAGTTCGGCGGTCTGCCCGCCGATGCGCGGATCCTGATAGCCGGCGCGGGAACAGGCGCCGAGGCGCGCTACCTCGCTGCGCGCTTTCCGGGCTGGCGCTTCACTCTGATCGATCCGTCAGCGCCCATGCTGAACGTCGCCCGGCGCCATGCCGAAGCGGAAGGCTTTGCCGAGCGCTGCACCCTCCTGGCCGACTATGTCTCGGGGGCGCCTCTGGAAGCGCACGACGCCGCCACCAGCCTGCTGGTCTCGCATTTCCTGACGGAGACCGGCGCGCGCCAGTCCTTCTTCGCGGACATCGCCGCGCGGCTGAAGCCGGGCGGGCTGCTTTTCAATCTCGACCTTTGCGCTGACCGGCAGGCGGCCACCTTCCCGGAAGCGCTGGACCTGTGGCTGGGCCTCATGCGCCAGAGCGGCGTGCCGGAGGAGATGCGCGCAGGCTGGGTGAGCAGCTTCGGGCGCGTATTCGGCGTACACGGACCATCGGAGCTGGAGGCGTTGATCGCAGCGGCCGGATTTACCCCGCCTGCCCCGGTGTTCCAGGCCGCGATGATGCGGGGGTGGACGGCTGTGCGGACCTGACCCGAAGGTGAGACTCCAGACGGTCCGGCGCGGACCGGCACAATCCTGTAACTTGAAGCCAGCGGGAGGCGCGTTAGAGTTTCCGGACAAACACCCGGAGAGCCCGCCCCCATGATGCGCGCAATGTTCGCCACCTGTGTCGCGGCGCTTGGCCTGGCGGCGGCCGCGGCCGCAGACCCTCCGGCCCCGAAAGGCTGGACTAAGACGGCCGGCGACGCGCGCAGTGTGTATTCTGCCGGCGCGGCCGTGGAGCTGCGGCTCTATCCGGCAGACGCCGACCCGCGCAGGCTTGAAGACTGGCTCGACGCCCGCAAGAAACGCGGCGTGGATGGGCTGGGCTCAATTGACTATGGCGACACCAAGCCCGCCGCGGACGGCGCGGTCATGGCCGTTGGAATGACCGGATCCGGCGCTTCGGCCCGGTTCGTGATGGCGCTTGCCTGCGCGCGGGCGGACGGATCAAAGCGCTTCGCCGAGCTGATCCTTCCCCAGGATGTCGACCTTGTGCAGGCCTATGCCGAACCGGCCAGCCAGATTCTGGCCGAAGCGTGCGTGCAACCCGCCTCCGCGCCAGCAGCCGTGGAGCCGGCCAAACCAGCAACGCGAACTGCAACTGCCCCCCTTCCCGCCGCCAAGTCGAGCCCGCTGCCCGCCAGCGCTGCGATCACCGACGCAGATGTGGAAGGTGTGCTCTATTCCTGGACCCAGACATGGGAAGTGACGGGACTGCAGTACCGCGACCGGACCTACCTCCTGCTGAAGGATGGAACGGCGCGCGACGGCGTGCCGGATGCCGCGCTCGATGCGTTTGACGCGCGCGCTGACCGCCGCGCCAACCCCGAAAACTGGGGCACATGGAAACGCACCGGCAAAAGTTATCTCGTCAATTTCGGTGATGGTTTCGACACCCCTCCCGGACAGATGCTGAGGGTGAAGGGCAAGCGCGGCGAACGCCTTCACAACACCTTCGAATGGGCCTCGAGCGCGACGATCGGTGAATACGCGGCCTGGTCGAACTGGGGCCTGAAGCTGAACCGCGACGGCACCTTCCAGCGCTGGCGATCAAGCGGCGCGGGCGGTGGCTCCGGCGGTTCGGATGGATCGTTCGGCATGGTTGTCGGCGATGACAAGGGCTCGAGCTCGTCGACTTCGGCGGGCGGCGTGTTCAGCGGCGGGGGCACACGGACCACCGGCGTGACTGATGATGACCTGGAAGGCGACTATTTCATCGACGGCTGGACGCTGGAGCTGCGCTACAGAAACGGGACAGTGCAACGCAATTTCTTCTTCACGAACGAGGAGCGCACCGACCTCTGGTTCGAAGGCAACGAACTGTTCGTGCGCAAGAAGGACTGACCGGCGGCAGCGGGCAGCCTGTGCCCGCCGCCTGGACCGCCTAGACTTCCAGCAGCATCCGTTCCGGATCTTCGAGCGCGTCCTTGACGCGGACGAGGAAGGTGACCGCTTCCTTGCCATCGACGATGCGGTGGTCGTAGCTGAGGGCGAGGTACATCATCGGCTTGATGACGATCTGGCCGTTGCGGACGATCGGGCGGTCCTCGATGCGGTGCATGCCGAGCACGCCGGACTGGGGCGGGTTGAGGATCGGCGTGGACATCAGCGAGCCGTAGATGCCGCCGTTGGAGATCGTGAAGGTGCCGCCCTGCAGGTCGCCGATGGTCAGCTGGCCGTCACGCGCCTTCTTGCCGAGAGCGGCGATGGCTTTCTCGATGTCAGCAAGGGACATTTCGTCCGTACCCCGAACAACCGGGACGACGAGACCCTTGTCAGTGCCGACGGCGACGCCGATGTCATAGTAGTTCTTGTAGATGACGTCCTGGCCGTCGATCTCGGCGTTGACAGCCGGCACATCCTTCAGCGCGCTGGTCACCGCCTTCACGAAGAAGCTCATGAAGCCGAGCTTGATGCCGTGGCGGGCGACGAACGCATCCTGGTGCTTCTTGCGCAGGTCCATGATGGCGGACATGTCGACATCGTTGAACGTCGTCAGCATCGCAGCCGTGTCCTGCGCCTCTTTCAGGCGGCGGGCGATGGTCTGGCGCAGGCGGGTCATCCGTACACGTTCTTCACGCGGACCGGTTTCGCGGGGTGGGCGGGCCTCTGTATCGGGCATCTTCGTCACTTTCGGCTGGTTCACATAGGCAAGGGCGTCGGCTTTGGTGGCGCGGCCATCACGGCCGGAGCCCGGGATGCTGGCGGGGGCGACATTCGCTTCGGCGGCGATGCGGCGCACGGAAGGAGCGACCGGGCGCTCGCCCGTGCCGGTAGCCGCAGGCGCCGAGTTGGTTTTCGCAGGCGCGGCTTCGGCGGCCACCTTGGCTGCAGCCGGCATCGACGCGCCGATGCGCGCGATCACGGAGCCCGGCGCGACGCTGGCGCCTGGCGCGACCAGCAGCTCGACGATCACGCCGTCGGCCGGCGATGGTACTTCAAGCGCCACCTTGTCGGTTTCGATCTCGGCGATCGTCTCATCTTTCTTGACCTTGTCGCCGACCTTCTTGCTGAACGAGGCGATCGTGCCTTCGGCGACGCTCTCGCCCATCACGGGGACTTTCACATCGGTGGTGCCGCCGGCGGCCACCGGCGCGGGCGCAGCCGGTGCGGGTGCTGGCGCAGGCGCGGGGGCCGCGGCCGGCTTGGCGGCGGGCGCCGGTTTCGCCGCAGCCGCCCCTGCCCCGTTGATCCGTCCAAGGAGGGCGCCGATGCCGACTGTCTCGCCTTCCGGCACCGAGATGTCCGACAGGACGCCGTCCTCGCTGGCAGAGACTTCGACCGACACCTTGTCGGTCTCCAGTTCGACCAGCACGTCGTCCTTCTTCACCGCGTCGCCCTTGGCCTTCAGCCAGCGGCCGACGGTGGCTTCCGTGACGCTTTCACCGAGTGTGGGTACAACAATGTCTGACATGGGCTTGGTCCGAAGGGATTGCTGGAGGAAAGTCAGGCCGCAGGGTTGCGGTCATCCACCGGATCGGGCGACAGCGCGATCTTGATGAGCGACGCCTGCTCGGCCTGGTGCTTGGAGAGAAGGCCAGTGGCGGTAGCGGCGCTGGGCGGGCGGCCCGAATATTTCGGGCGCGGATTGGCATAGCCGGCCTGCGCGGCGCACCATTCGATCTCGTCACGGATGAAGGTCCAGCCGCCCATGTTGCGCGGCTCTTCCTGGCACCAGACGATCTCGGCCTGGGTGAAGCGTTTCAGCTCGGTGATCAGCGACTTGCGTGGCACCGGGTAGAACTGCTCGACGCGCAGCAGGTAGACATCGTCCCCACCCGCCGCTTCGCGCGCCTCGAAGAGATCGTAATAGACCTTGCCCGAGCACAGCACGACCCGCCGGATCTTCTTGTCGGCGACCAGTTTCACCTTGCCTTCGCGGCCCGGCGTCTCGGCATCGTCCCAGAGGATGCGGTGGAAGGTCGACTTGGCATTCATGTCGTCGATGGTCGAGGTGGCCAGCTTGTGGCGCAGCAGCGATTTCGGCGTCATGATCACCAGCGGCTTGCGGAACTCGCGGTGGATCTGGCGGCGCAGGGCGTGGAAATAGTTCGACGGCGTGGTCAGGTTGCAGACCTGCATGTTGTCTTCGGCGCACATCTGCAGGAAGCGCTCGAGGCGGGCGGAGGAATGCTCCGGGCCCTGACCTTCATAGCCATGCGGCAGCAGCATCACGAGGCCCGACATGCGCAGCCACTTGCGCTCGGCGCTCGAGATGAACTGGTCGAAATAGACTTGCGCGCCGTTGCAGAAGTCCCCGAACTGGGCCTCCCACAGGGTCAGCGTGTTGGGGTCGGCGAGCGAGTAGCCATACTCGTAGCCGAGTACCGCTTCCTCGGAGAGCAGCGAGTCGATTACCTCATACGGCGCCTGGCCCGGGCGGATATTGGCCAGCGGCGTGTGACGCTCGCCGGTGGTCTGGTCAACCATATGGCTGTGACGCTGTACGAACGTGCCGCGGCCGACATCCTGGCCGGACAGGCGCACCGGGAAGCCTTCGTCGAGCAGGCTGGCAAACGCGAGATGTTCGGCGCCGCCCCAGTCGATCTCCTTGCCGGTTTCGTAGCTTTCGCGGCGGCGGGCAAGCACGCGCTCAACCGTCTTGTGGATGTCGACGCCCTCCGGCACGCGGGTGATCGCGTCGCCGAGTTCCTTGAGCTTCGCTTTCGCCACGCCGGTCTTGCCGCGCCGGTCGTCGTCGATCGGCAGGCTGAAGCCGGACCAGTGGCCCTCCAGCCAGTCGGCCTTGTTGGTCTTCAGGTCCTTGGCGGCCGTGAAGGCCTTCTCGAGGAATTCCTCGAACTCCTTGACCTGGGCCTCGACCTGTTCGGCCGTCAGAAGGCCTTCGGCGACGAGGCGCTTGCCATAGATCTCGCGCGTCGACGGAAGGTCCTTGATCACCTTGTACATGACCGGTTGGGTCATCGTCGGATCATCGCCCTCGTTGTGACCGAAGCGGCGATAGCAGAACATGTCGATGACCACGTCCTTCGAGAACTTCTGGCGGTACTCGGTCGCGACCTTGGCGGCGTAAACGACCGCTTCCGGATCATCGCCATTGACGTGGAAGATAGGCGCCTGGACCATCAGCGCCACATCCGAAGGATAGGGCGAGGAGCGCGAATACATCGGGCTCGTGGTGAAACCGATCTGGTTGTTGACGATGAAGTGGATCGTGCCACCGGTGCGGTAGCCCTGCAGGCCGGAGAGGGCGAAGCATTCGGCGACGACGCCCTGCCCCGCGAAGGCCGCATCCCCGTGCAGAAGGAGGGGCATCTTGGCCGTCCGGTCGAGCTTGCCCTTCTCGCGCGATTCCGTGAACTGCTTGGCGCGCGTACGGCCGAGCACGACCGGGTTCACCGCTTCAAGGTGCGAGGGGTTGGCGCTCATGGTGAGGTGAACTGTGTTGCCGTCAAACTCGCGGTCCGACGAGGCGCCGAGGTGGTATTTCACATCGCCCGAGCCGAACGTACCAGCGCCCTGCGTGGAGCCGCCCTGGAACTCGTGGAAGATCTTGTCATAGCCCTTGCCCATCACGGCCGCGAGCATGTTGAGGCGGCCGCGGTGCGGCATGCCGACGACGATTTCGTTGACGCCGAGTGCGCCGCCGCGCTTGATGATCTGCTCCAGCGCCGGCACGGCGGCTTCGCCGCCATCGAGACCGAAGCGTTTGGTGCCCGGGAAGCGCTTGTGCAGGAATCGCTCGAAGGTTTCCGCTTCGATCAGCTTGCGGAGGATCGCAAACTTGCCTTCGCGGGTGAACGCGACGCCTTTGTCCGGGCCTTCGATCCGTTCCTGCAGCCAGGCTTTCTCGGCGGGGTCGGAAATGTGCATGAACTCGATGCCAAGCGTCGAGCAATAGGTGCGCTTCAGGATATCCAGCATCTGGTTGATGGTGGCGCGCTCGAGGCCGAGCACGTTGTCGATGAAGATCGGACGGTCGCGGTCTTCCGGCTTGAAGCCGTAGGAGGCGGGGTCGAGTTCCGGCTGTTCGCCGAAGTTCGACAGGCGCAGCGGATCGAGCTGGGCGGCGAGATGGCCGCGGATACGGTAGGCGCGGATCATCATGATCGCGCGGATGGAGTCGGTCACGGCCTGGGAGATGTCGGCCGGTGCGGCGGCGGGGCTCGCGGCCTTGATCTTCTTCTCGAGCTTCGGCTCAAGCGCAGCCCAGTTGCCGTCGAAGGCGGCAACATCGTCGCCGGATTTGGCTTGCGGCCAGCCTTCGCGTTTCCAGCTGGCGCCCTTGGCATTGGTCGTGGCGCTGGCAGCGTCATCGCCGAGTTCGGCGAAAAAGGCGCGCCAGCTTTCCGGCACCGACGAGGGGTCCTTCGCATAGGCTGCCTGCATCTGCTCGATCCAGAGCGCCGAGCCCCCGTAGAGGAACGCGGTTTCCAGCATCGCAGTGTTGCCGGAGCTGCGCGGGCCGTTTACCGGGCTGCCATCGTCTGCCATTGCAAAATCATCCTTCCAGAGCTGCCGCCCCCGGCAAGCATATGGGGGCGGATGATGCCGCCTGCAGGTTCCGGGGTGCAGAGCCCCGCCTGCAATCGCGGCTGATTTTCAGCGCGCGGCTGCAGGCCAGTCTACCAGGGTTGTTCTAACCCTTTAGCACTTCGACCAGCGTCGTACCAAGACGCGCCGGGCTTGGGCTTACACGGATTCCCGCAGCTTCCATCGCTGCAATCTTTGACTCTGCATCGCCCTTCCCGCCAGACACGATTGCGCCAGCATGGCCCATCGTGCGGCCCTTGGGGGCGGTGCGGCCGGCAATGAAGCCCGCCATCGGTTTCTTGCGGCCCCGCTTGGCCTCGTCGATCAGGAACTGCGCGGCTTCTTCTTCGGCAGAGCCGCCGATCTCGCCGATCATGATGATCGATTTCGTCTCATCGTCCGCCAGGAACATTTCCAGCATGTCGATGAACTCGGTGCCCTTGACCGGGTCGCCGCCGATGCCGACCGCCGTGGTCTGGCCGAGGCCGGCATTGGTGGTCTGGAACACGGCTTCATAGGTCAGCGTGCCGGAGCGCGAGACGATGCCGACCGAGCCCTTCTTGAAGATGGAACCCGGCATGATGCCGATCTTGCATTCGTTGGCGGTGATGATGCCCGGGCAGTTCGGCCCGATCAGGCGCGACTTCGATTTCATCAGCTTCGCCTTGACGCGGACCATGTCCATGACCGGCACGCCTTCGGTGATGCAGACGATCAGCGGGATTTCCGCGTCGATCGCTTCCTCGATGGCGGCCGCAGCACCTGCTGGCGGCACGTAGACCACGGACGCGGTGGCGCCGGTCTTGGCCTTGCCTTCGGCGACGGAGGCGAAGATCGGCAATTCCTTGCCGTTCGCCGCCGTCCACATCTCGCCGCCCTTCTTGGGATGAATGCCGCCGACCATCTGCGTGCCGTAATATTCAAGCGCCTGGCTGGTATGGAACGAGCCGGTATTGCCGGTCATGCCTTGCGTCAGGACTTTCGTGTTCTTGTCGATCAGAATGGACATGGATTTAGAACGCTCTCAGTTCTTTTGGGACGTCGCTAAGAATGGACTGGCCGTTCTTCCTGACATCGGTGATCTTGAAACGGTTGATTTGACACTCGAAGACGTTGCCCTGCAGGTCGGAGTACATCGGTGTGTATTTCTCGGTGCCGGACTGAATTGTGGCGCCCGCCGAAGCACCCAACAAATCATCGCCGACAGCGGCTTTTATCGCAGTCCAGCATGCTTCCTTGCCCTCCTCAAAATCGAAGAGCCGATCGGGTTCACTAGAACACGCAGCCGCAATCGCAATGGAAGACATAGCGACGACCAGCCTCACTTGCGGACCGCTTTGACAATTTTCTGGGCTGCATCATCGAGGTCGTCGGCCGAAATCACGTTCAGGCCGCTTTCCTTGATGATCTTCTTGCCGAGTTCGACGTTCGTGCCTTCAAGGCGCACGACCAGCGGGACAGAGAGGTTCGTTTCCTTCACGGCTGCGATTACGCCTTCGGCGATGACATCGCACTTCATAATGCCGCCGAAGATGTTCACGAGGATCCCCTTCACGTTGGGGTCCTTCATGATGATCTTGAAGGCAGCCGCCACCTTCTCCTTGCCGGCGCCGCCGCCGACGTCGCAGAAGTTCGCGGGCTCTTCGCCGTAGAGCTTGATGATGTCCATCGTCGCCATCGCGAGGCCGGCGCCGTTGACCATGCAGCCGATCGTGCCGTCGAGCGCGATATAGGCGAGGTCCCATTCGGCCGCTTCGAGTTCCTTGGCGTCCTGTTCGGTTTCGTCTTTGAGCGCCTGAACGTCCGGGTGGCGGAACAGCGCGTTGCCATCGAACGAGACTTTCGCGTCGAGCACGCGCAGGTGGCCGTCCTTCATCACGATGAGGGGGTTCACCTCGAGCATCGCCATGTCCTTCTCGGTGAAGGCCTTGTAGAGGATCGGGAAGAGTTTCAGGCCGTCGGCTGCGGCAGTGCCCGTGAGGTGCAGCGCGGCGTTGAGCTTCTCGGCGTCAGCCTTGGTCACGCCGACCAGCGGGTCGATCTGTACCGTGATGATTTTCTCCGGCGTGTCATGCGCGACCGCCTCGATGTCCATGCCGCCTTCGGTCGAGACGACGAACGCGACGTTTGAGGTCGACCGGTCGACGAGGATCGAGAGGTAGAGTTCCTTCTCGATGTCGGCGCCGTCTTCCACGTAGAGGCGGTTCACCTGTTTGCCGGCGGCAGAGGTCTGCGCGGTCACGAGGTGTTTGCCGAGCATCGCTTCAGCATGCTTCTTCACGTCTTCCTTCGAGAAGGCGAGGCGCACGCCGCCCTTTTCGCCGGCTTCCTTCTCGATGAACTTGCCCTTGCCGCGCCCGCCGGCGTGGATCTGGCTTTTCACGACCCAGAGCGGGCCGGGCAGCGAATCGACGGCTTTCTGTACATCGGCCAGAGACAGGACCGGCACGCCTTCAGCAACCGGCGCACCGAAGGACTTCAGCAGCGCCTTGGCCTGGTATTCGTGAATGTTCATGGAGTTTTCCCTGTTGGATGCGAAGTCTGGTCGCCCTTCGCCAGCCCGTCATCCCTGTGGTTCGCGCCGCTGTATACCAACAACGACGGGCCCTGCAACACGCTGGGTATCAATTCTCGAACCCAGGAAACCAGATTGCCGCAAGGTGATCCCGCCGGCGGTCAATCCAGGCGCCGGATATCGCGTGGAGCGAATTCTGCGCCCGGTGTTCAACCGGCTACGTTTTCCCTGCTCCGCGAGGGTCGGGGACGGGCATGGTGACCGATGCCGCGTCAGCGGGCATGAAAGCCTCCGCCGCGACCGTCTCGGGCGGCGGGCGGACGCGGCTGCGCACCAGCATGATCCCGGCCAGCAGGAACAGGCCGGCCGCGGCAAGGCCAAACAGGGCCTGCGGGCCGCCGACGCTCATCGCGACGCCGGACATAACGGGCCCGGCCACCGAACCTGCGGCCCAGACGAACAGGATGCCGCTCATCACCTGCGGAATCCGGCCCGGACCGGCGCGGTCGATCGCATGGGCGGCGCAGACGCCATAGAACGCGAAGGCGCCGGCGCCCCAGAGGCACAGCAGCACGAGCACGACCGGTTCGCTGAACCGCGTGGCCCCCGCCGCAAGCGCCAGCGCTGCGGCGCCCGAGAACAGGGACAGGCCGGCGACCACGAGGCGCCGCTCCACCCGGTCCGAAATCCGTCCGGCCGGCCATTGCACCAGCAGCGCGCCGGCCGCGGCTGCCGCAGCTGCCCAGGCCGCCGCGCTGGTCCCGCCCCCACCGATCTCGAAAGTGCTGGTCCAGGTGGGCAGCAGGGCCAGCGTGCCCGTATTGAGCAGGCCCGCGAGAAAACACCCGGTCACCGCCGACGGGGCCAGCCGGAACAGATCCAGCGGGCGCATGACATCGCGGGCCGGCGGCGCCGGTTCTTCCTGCCGGGTCAGGCACAGGGTGGTGAGGGAGAGGCAGAGCAGGATCGACACCCAGTTGAGGCCGCGCGGATCGAGCGCCGAGAGACCAAAGGCGAGGAAAGGCGCGAGCAATCCGGCAATCCGCGAGAGGAAATAGTAGAACCCCATCATGTCGCCGCGCCGGTCTTTCGGAACGGCCTGGCCCAGCCAGCTTTCGGCGCTCGCAAACAGCAGGCCGAAGCCGATGCCCTGCAGCACGCGCGACGCACCCCAGGCAGCGATGCCGGGCACCATGCCCATCGCCAGCGCGCAAACGGCCGTGATCGCAGCCGCGGCGGCATACAGGCGGATGGTGCCATAGCGGCCAATCAAGGCGGGCCCGGCCCAGGCCCCGGCCATGAACCCCGCGGAGTAAATCGCGCCGATCAGCCCGGTGAGGGTCTCACCGGCCTTGAGTTCGGTCAGCCCGACCGGCGTGATCACGCCCAGGAAACTTGCGGCCGCCTGCATCAGGCAGATCGCAAGGATCAGGGTGATCACATTCCTGTAGCCTGACATGCGCGTCCTGGATCAGCGGAAGGCGGCGGTTACCTGGCGCACGGTCTCGCCGGTGTTGGACTTGATCTCGAGGCTGACCGTCCCGGCCGTCCAGTCGATACCGATCGCGCCGAAATTTTCCGGCGGATACCCTTCCCCGACCTGCGCGCGGTCCATCTCCGTCGTCGTCTCCGCAAAGGCGACGTTCAGGGACGAGGCGGTGATCTCGTGTGCCGGGTAAGGCAGCGCGGCATCGTCCTTGTACAGAAAGCCGGTATGCCGGTCGCCCGAGACGAACACGACGCCCTTGGCGTCGGTCTCGCGCACGAGGCGATAGAGGCGCTGCTGCTCCAGCGGCATGGCCGCCCAGGCCTCGAACCCGTGGCCGTCGGTTGGCAGCACCTGGATCGAGGAGACGATCAGGCGCAGGTCGGCGGGATCCTGAAGCCGGTTTTCGAGCCAGGTCCACTGGTCGTTGCCGAGCATGTCCTGTTCGGGATCGGCGGAGGGAATGTAGCGTTCCTTGCCCTTCTTGCCCCATTCGTCGGTTGGCGTCAGCGCCGAGCGGAAGAAGCGGGTATCGAGCATGATGATCTGGGTGCGCTGGCCTTCGGGGCCGAAGGTGCGGGCATAATAGGTGCCGGGATAGGCGCCGACATCCTCGTTCTCGAGGCCCCAGAAACGCTCGTGGATGCGCTCGGCGAGGCGGCGGAACGGGAAATCCCGGCCGGCATCGTTGGCGCCGTAATCATGATCGTCCCAGGCCACCATCATCGGGAACTTCGCCCGCACGGCCTTGAAGTCCTCACGTGCGGCAAGGTCGGCATAGCTGGCGCGGAGCTCGTTCAGTTCGGGCTGGTTGTTGACGTAAGCGGGGCCGTCGCGGTCGCCGTAGACATTGTCGCCGATCATCAGGAAGAGGTCCGCGCTTTCGGCAGCGACCGAGCGCAGCGATGCGCTGCCTGGCTTTTCTTCATCCAGGCAGGAGCCGACGAGGATGCGGGTCAGCGGCTTGCCGGCCTCCGGCAGCGCGAGCCCGGCCGGCGCGCGCGGATAGAAGTCTTCCGGCAGGGACCGGTAATAGGGCTCAAGCGCTTCATCGGCGCTTTTCGGCGTAAACACGTCGGCGACGAGGGGCATTTCGGCCGGAGACTGGCACGCCGCCAGCACGGACAGGATTGCGAGTGATGTGATCTTTTTCATGTTTGCCTCCTCAGCGCCTGACCGGCCCTGAGGAGACTCCTAGCGGTGTTCTGCGACAGCCGTAAGGCTTCAATCGACGACCGCCGCCGATCATGCCGTAAAGAAAAGATCCCACATCAGACGGCCCGGCAGGAAGGTGAAGAGCCCGGCGATCAGCATGCCGCCCGTGAACATGCCGGTCATGTGACGGGCATGGGCGCGGATCCTGCCGCCGCGGGCAGCAGCGATAGCCATCGGCAGGCCAATCAGGGTCCAGGCTGACAGGGCGTGGATGAGGCTGAGGTAGCTGCCGACCGGACCGAAGAGCATGAACGAGCTGATCGCCGTGGCCGCCATGGCCACCACCCAGCCGTACCCGAGGGTCCGGTGCATCAGGTTGCCCTTGACGCCCGCCAGGAGAATGAGGCCGGTGAAGAAGGCGGTGACCGCCGCCAGGACGTGCACCTTGATCATGGCAGGGGCCGTCAGGAACGGACTGGCATCAAGCCGGAACCGGACGGGCGGCATGTCCTTCAAAATCAACAGGCTGATGGCCACAAAAACGCTGGCGCCGATGGCCAGGTTGATCTTGTTCACATTGCGCGAGCGCCACCCGTTCAGGGAGAAGCGGCGGGCTGGAAAGGCATCGGGCGAAACGGCGGTCATCGGTGTGGACTCCTGGGTTCTTTTGGACAGTTTCTGGACGGTGTCTCGTCCGGCCAGGTCAACTTCGCCGCCCCTTCCCGCTTCCGCCACCGGCACTACGTGTTCGGGCTGGAATCCTTCGCGAAATGCCGTCAGTACGGTTCGCGAAGCGCCAGATACACCGGGGAAATCGATGCCGATCCATCTCAAAGCCCTGTTTCGCAGCGCAATGCTGGTCGTGGTCCTGTCCGGCGCGTTCACCTGGTTCGGCGTTTACAATGTGAACGGGCCGGCCTGGATCATCTTTGCGATGTGGCTGGTGACCATCGGCACCGGCATGGCTTCATCGTCCTTCGTCATCCCGTTCATTTTCGGGACGCGGTTTGAGCCCTGGCCGCTTGCGTTGCGGATCTTGGCCGGAGCTGCCCTCATCGCTGTTCCGGTAACGCTGTCGCTTTACGCTTTCTCGGCCGTCATCGGCAGCCCGATGAGGGCATCTTTCCTGCTGGAGCAGTACGGCTATGTGCTGGCCGTTTGCCTGATCATGGTGGTGGTTGGCTACGCCGTCGGCCGCGCCCGCGAGGCGCCGTCCGGCTCATCGGAACTGACCGAGCCGGATGCAGCCCGCGCCTTCCTGTCGCGCCTGCCGCTGAAATTCCGGCAGGCGGAACTGCATGCCGTGTCGTCCGAGGACCATTACCTGCGTGTGCACACGAGCCTCGGCGAGGAATTGATCCTGATGCGGCTCGCCGATGCGATCCGCGAACTGGACGGCGGCGGCGGGCTGCAGGTGCACCGGTCTTGGTGGGTGTCCAAGGCTGCGGTGCGGGATGTGAAACGGCAGGGCGGCAAGGTCTCGCTGGTGCTGCCCTCCGGCAAGGAAGCGCCCGTATCGCGCACCTTCACGGCCGAGGTGAAAGCCGCTGGCCTGCTTTAGGAAATCTGCACCGAGGAGGCGGGGCCGGCCGTGCTGAGCAACTGCCTCACGAACTCTACATGGCTGCGCAGGCGGTAGAGGTCGTCATTGTAGGAGAGTGGTACGTCCAGCTTGCCGATATCGGCCTGCAGGCGTTCCAGCCGGCTGATCACCGATTTGCGCGGCTCGCCCGGCGGCGTGGCCCTGCCCTCTTCCTCGAGCGCGCGCAGGTCCCTGTACCAGATGTAGATCCGGCGGCGGACGCGCCAGCGGTAGATCGGCGGGGCGGCGCGCACCAGCGGGAAGGCCAGGGTCAGCAACGGAATGGCGAGCACCCAGGCGCGGTCCAGGAAGTTGGCCACGCTGAACGGAAAGTACCGTCTGAGAAAGGACGGCCCGTCGCGGTAAAAGCGGATGGTCTGCTTGCTGACCGGAAGGTCGGTATTGTTCGCGTTCGGGAAGCGGCCAGCGGGCGAGAACAGGCTCTTGTCCGAGTGGATAGCCAGCGCCGCATCCAGCAGAACGGCTTCGATGGCGGGGTGTACGTCGTCGCGCACCACAAGCTGCGAGACGGCTGCGATGAGCGGAACGTCGCGTTCCGGAATGTCCGAGCCGATATCGGCGACCCCGCGCAGGAGGATAACCGAGGATAGCCCCTCCTCGCGCCGGGCAATCGCTTCGGCCCGGTCAAACGGCAGCAGCCGGATGCCCTCGGCGTGCAGCAGCGCCTGGATATAGGCCGCGTCCGGCGAGGCCGCGAAGGCGGCCGCGTCAATGTCCCCGGCGCGCAGGGCGGCTTCGGCTTCGCGGGTCGACATCGCCAGCCGGGCGCCGTTGGTCCAGTCGCCGCCGTAAGCCCGCTGCAGTGAGGCCGCGAGCGCACGGGTGCCGGAGCCTTCCGGACCGATTGAAACACGCAGGTCCTTCAGGTCGCCGAAATCGGTGGCCGGGACGCCCTCACGGACGAACACCCAGAAAGGTTCCTCGAACAGGCCGCCGAGGGAGCGCAGCGTCTTTTCTTCGGAAACGCCGGTCAGGCCGCCCTGCACCAGCGCGACATCGATGAAATCCTCTTCAAGCAGGCGGAGATTGTCGATCGAGCCGGCGGTATCGACCAGTTCGACGTCCACGCCCTGCTCGGCGAGCAGGCGTTGGTAGCGTTGGGCATAGGCGTGATAGGCGCCGCCTGGCGCTCCGGCGCCGAAGCGTATGGTCTTCGGCGGCGCCGGATCCATAACAAAGAGGGCGATCACGAAGCCCAGAATGGCGACGGCGATCACCGGTCCGTAAATGCGCCACATAGCCCCGCCCCGCATGGCACATGCCTCCTGCTTCAGTCCCTTCCTTAAAGGGCCTCGCCCCCGGACGGCAACCGCTGCAAAAAAATGCACGCGGAGTGATCCAGTTTCGCCCCGCCGCGTAGAAAGTGCATGATGAAGCAGGCAGCCGGCCTTCGGGCACGCGCCACTTGTGCATCTACGGGCCCCGGTTTTCCTCCCCCTGACCGCCGGGGCCCACCCCTCCGCCTTAAAGGAAGAGCGTCAGGCCTTGTGGTAGGGCGTGCCGGCGAGGATCGTCATGGCGCGGTAGATCTGCTCGGTCAGCATCGCGCGAACCAGGCGGTGCGGCCAGGTCTGGGCGCCGAAGGCCAGCGCCTTGGGAACGAGGCGGCGGACTTCGGGCGAGAAGCCTTCTGCGCCGCCAATGAAGAAGACCGTGTCGCGCAGGCCTTCGTCGCGCCAGATGGCGAGGCGGCGGGCAAGTTCGGTGGAAGTGAGGTTTTCGCCCGCTTCATCAAGGCGCAGGCATTTGGCGCCGTCCGGTATGCGGGAAATCAGGCGGGCGCCTTCGGCTTCGAGTCCGCCGCCGCTGGCGACTTCATGTTCTTCGAGAGCGCGGAAACCGAGCTGGCGGGCGAGCGGCTGGGTGCGGGCCAGATAGTCATCGGTCAGGCTGCGTTCGGGGCCGTCTTTCAGGCGCCCCACCCCGACAATCTGCAGCCTCATGGATCAGGAGGACGCGCGCTGCGCCCGGTGAGCCGACGTGTCTGACATCCAGATTTTTTCGAGATTGTAGAATTCGCGCACTTCAGGCCGGAAGAGGTGGACAATCACGTCTCCGGTATCGATCAGCACCCAGTCGGCATTGGCCATGCCTTCGACGCTGGCCGGGCGGCCGGTCAGGCGTTTGGCCTCCTGCGCGACGTGTTCGGCAAGCGCCGCCACGTGCCGTCCGGAACGGCCCGAAGCGATGATCATGAAATCGGCGAGAGAGGATTTGCCCTGAAGCTCAATGAAGGCAAGGTCTTCAGCCTTGTCGTCTTCGAGGACTTTCGAGAGAGCCTCGGCCAGCACCTTGATGTCGGCAAGCGAGACGTTTTTTGGGGGCTCAACCCGGGATTTGGCGGATGACAGGGCAAGGGCTCCTTTTGCGACGATGCCTAAATCCTAACACGCGCCGCCTCCCGCAACCAGCAAAAAGGCGCAGATGCACGCAGGCGCGCCGTTCGTTCATAAGCTATACAGGGTTTCATTTGGAGAATGCCGCCGTTTAGCCCTATCCTCCGCTTAATGAAGTTTCCTCCACCGTGACTTCCAGGACATCCCCTCATGCGTAACGTTCTTGTGCTACCTTGCCTGCTTGCCACCCTCGCCTTGCCGGGCTGCGCCGCCGCCGTGATCGGGACAGCCGGCGCGGTTGGCCTGACCTCCGTGCAGGAAAAGACGATGGGCGAGGCGCTCGACGACGCCACCGCCTCCAACGAGATCAAGGCGAAGCTGCTGAACGAGAGCGGGGCCCGGTTTGCCGAGGTCGATGTTGAAGTGGCCAATGGGCTGGTGCTTCTGTCCGGCCGGGTGAACGAGCCGGAAGACCGCACCTTCGCGGAAGGCATAGCCTGGAGCTCTTCGCGCACGGTGGACGTGGCCAACGAAGTGCGGATTGAGCCGCCCGGCGGATTCATGTCGAACGTCTCGGACGAGATCATCACCGGCCGGGTGCGCGCGCGCCTGATCGGCTCCAGCAAGGTCAAGAGCGTCAACTTCAATATCGAGACCTATGGCGGCGTCGTCTACCTGATGGGCATCGCCCGGGACACCGAAGAACTGCGAGCGGCGGCCGAAGAGGCCAGCGTTGTCGGCGGCGTCGCTCAGGTCGTCTCGTATGTCCGCATCCGCGATGCGTCCGGACGGCCGGCTGCGCCGATCACGACTGAAGCGCCCCCGCCCCCCACTTATCAACCGGCCCCCGACGCGTCATATACGACCGAGCCGTTGAGCGAACTGCACGGCGCCAATTACGAACCAGGAAGCCGCTGAGACCGCGCGCCTTCCGTAACAACGGGGGCGATACACCGCGTGACATTGCGCATAGCCATTCAGATGGATCCGCTGGAGCGGGTCAATATCGACGGTGACACGAGCTTTGCGCTCGCCGAGACGGCGCAGGCGCGCGGGTATGGATTGTTCGTCTATGGCCCGGGCGACCTCGCCTGGACCGAAGGCCGCGTGACCGCCCGGGCCCGCCCGGCCCGCGTGCAGCGGGTGCGCGAAACACCAGGCCTGTTCGGCGAGCCGGTCACGCTCGATCTCAAGAACGACGTGGACGTCATCCTGATGCGCCAGGATCCGCCCTTCGACATGGGCTACATCACCGCCTGTCACCTGCTGGAGGAAGTTTCCGCCGAAACGCTGGTGCTGAACGATCCGGCCGGCGTGCGCTCCAGTCCGGAGAAGATCTTTCCGCTGATGTTTCCGGACATCATGCCGCCGACGCTGGTGACGCGCGACCGGGCAGTGATCGATGCCTTCCGGGCGAAGCATCACGACATCATCGTCAAGCCGCTCTACGGGCATGGCGGCGCAGGCGTCTTCCGGCTGACCGAAGCCGATTCCAATCTCGACTCATTGCTGGAACTATTCCTCGGCCGGTCGGGTGAACCGGTGATGGTGCAAGCCTTCCTGCCGGCGGTGTCCGAAGGCGACAAGCGGGTGATCCTGATCGACGGTGAGCCGGTGGGCGCGATCAACCGCCGGCCCAAGGCCGGACAGGTACGCTCCAACCTCGTGGTCGGCGGCACGGCCGAAGCGACCGAGCTGTCCTCTGCCGACAAGCTTATCTGCGCGCGCATCGGCCCGGAACTGAAACGCCGGGGCCTGGTGCTGACCGGGATCGATGTGATCGGCGGGCGGCTGACCGAGGTGAACGTTACCTCGCCCACCGGACTTCAGGCGCTGAAGCGGCTGTCGGGCATTGATGCAACTGCCAAATTCTGGGACGTTGTGGAAACGAAGCTTGCGGCAAGGTCGCTGGAGCGTCATGCTTGAGGAATGTGGATGAAACCGATCACTGCCCTTCTCCTGTTGTCGCTCGTCGGCGCCGGCTGCTCCCTCACAACGCCGGCCGCAACCGCTGAAGCGGCGCCGGCTGAAGCCGCGCCTGCTGCAGAGGTCACCCAGACCGCCGAAGTGCAGGGCACGCTGAACCTCAACATCGGCCGGACGAATGACGCGCCCGGCGGGCTGAGGATCGGGGCCAGCCAATCCAGTAGCGCGGGCGGCCTGATCATCGGGCCCGGCGGCGCGGGCGGCGATTTCGAGGATGTTGAAGGCCTCGGCATCGATCTCGAAGGCGCCCCGGATGCCCTGCTCCAGCCGGAACCGGCCTCTGACGAAGACGACATCGTTCGCCTTCCGCCGGCAAACTGACCGGTCAGCCTGCGAGGCTTTCCGTTTCCATCCAGTCTGAGCAGACCTTGACGGCCTCCGGCAGCAAGTCGGGCCGCTCGATGTAATAATGATCCGCCCCCTGAATGTCGCGGTAGGCCTTGCGGGCATGGCCGACGGCGTCGAACAGGCGCCGCGCATGGCTCGGGGTGCAGGCCAGGTCGGCGGTATTGTTGATCACGAGGACGGGGCAGGAAATGCGCGCAGCATTGCCGAGCCCGTCTGCGTTGGTCGTGTCATATCCCCATTGCGAGAGCCAGGAGCGCAGCGTGGTAAAGCGGGCAAGGCCCACGGGTCCGTCATTCGCGATGCGAGGCTCGCCCAGATAGCAGGTATAGGGCCTGCGGTCTGAGGGCTCCTGCGTGGGGTCTGTCCAGCAGACGCTCGCCATTGTTCCGTGTACGGTAAAGGCGCGCTCCGCGTTGTCTTCCCCGCGCCGGCGAAGGTCTGCCAGGGTCTCTTGCACCCAGGCGGTGATGCGGCGGTTGCGGGCAACCTGCGCCGCGCGGAAGCTGGCAACGAACGCCGTCGTATAGGGAGGCTGCGCCGGACAGGCGGGATCGTAGATGTTCAGAGCCGGATCGCGCTCGAAGGGACGCGCTTCGTCGGCGACTGACGGGTCCATCCATTCGGTCAGCGTGATCGCGCGGCTTACATGTGCAGCGAGCAGCATGATGCCGTCGGCGGGGGGCAGGGTCTTTTTCATCAGGTCATAGGCATCGCCCGCGGGTGTTTGCGTGATCGTGGGCCGTTCGGCCTGGTCCTGATAGAAAAGCGACAGCGAACCGCCGCCGGACCAGCCACCGAGGATGACGCGCTTGTAGCCAAGTCGTGTGCGGGCGTGCTCGATACAGGCGCCGAAATCGGCGGCGCATTTTTCCATGATCAGGGCGGTGTCGTTCCCGCGGTAACGGGTGTTGGCGTAGATGACGTGCTGCCCGGCGCGGGCGAGTGCAGAGACAAGCGGCTCTGCCGATGTGCCGGCCGGATAGATGCGCATGCATTCGACGGCGATATTGTCGCCTGCCCCGCCATAGACGTCCTTGAAGCTCGAAGGATCCTTGTGGATTACAAGATACGGTTCCCGGACGATTTCCCCTGCGCCAGCCATCTCGTCTGCCTCCTTGCCCCTTTTGGTTCTGGGGTGCACATTATGGGCGAGAACGGCCCTGTCCATGTGGCCGCAGGGTCAAGGGAGGAGAACGCCATGATCAAGGCGAACGGGATTCACCATATTGCGATCATGGCAGCGGACATCCGCGAGCATATCGCCTTCTTTTCGGACGTGATGGGCTTCCAGCTCTCCGCCCTGTTTGACATGCACGGTGTGCCCGGCGGCGTGCACGCCTTCCTGCACATGGATGACCATTCGTATTTCTCGGTCGTGCAGCTGCCGGCCGTGAAAGACATCCCGATCCAGCTGGGCGTGACGCATGCCGGCACCGGCGCGGGCCCGTCCGCCCCCGGAACGATGCAGCACCTCGCCTTCCGGGTCGACACACTGGACGACCTGCTGGCGATCCGCGACCGGATCCGCACCAAGGGCGTCAACGTGATCGGCCCGATGGACCATGCAATGTGCCATTCGATCTATTTTGCGGGTCCGGACAACATGACCCTTGAAGTCGCCTGCTCGACCGTGCCGATCGATCCGCGTGCCTGGATTGATCCCGCCGTTGTGGAAAAGGTCGGTATCACGCCGGCTGAGCTGAAGACCTTTACGCATCCGGACACCTACGCGGGCGAAGGCGGCGCCGTGAAGCAGCCGCCTTATGATCCCGGCAAGCCTCATCAGGCCTACCCGGAAGCGATGTACAAGGCGATGATTGCAGCGCCCGATGACCTCATCCTGAAGTCGACCAAGTTCGAGCCGCCGGTCAAGGTTACCGCCTGACGCGGCGGCGCAGAAACGCCGCGCGAATACACGCAGCAGTCGAATCTGGCCTGCAGATTGCATTGTCTATCGATGGACAAATCTGACGTTCTGGAGGCTGCCTTGGCAACCCGTGAAGATACATCGCCCGCGCATGAAGCGCGCAAGCCGACCGATGCCGACCGGTTCGTGGGCCAGCGCCTGCGCCAGGGACGCCGGGAGCTGGGCCTGACGCAGGAAGCGCTGGCCGCGCTGCTGGGCGTGACCTTCCAGCAGATCCAGAAATATGAAGCGGGACATAGCCGGATGTCCGCCGGGCGGCTGCTCGAGATCGCTGTGGCGCTCGGCAAGCCGATCGGCTGGTTCTATGAGCCGTTCGAGATTGCTCCCAACGCGGACGGCGGGCGGGGGCGTGACCTGCAAGCGCATGACCTGAAGCGCGACGCGCGGCGGCTGGTCGAAGAGATCGGCGACATCCCGAGCCTGCAGGCCGCGGTGCGGGTGCTGGAAGCTCTCGCCCTGAACCCGCGCTGAGGCGCCGATCAGGCTTTGCCTTTGCCCAGAATTTTCAGCTCGTAGAGCATCGCCAAGGCTTCGCGCGGGGTGAGCGCATCGGGATCGAGCGCGTCGAGCGCCGCGAGCACAGCGGCAGCTTCGGGCGGGACGTCCGTATCCAGTTCAACCGGCGCGGCGGCGAACAGCGGCAGGCTTTCTGCTGCCGAAGGGCTTGCTTCAAGTTGCTTCAGGATTTGCGCGGCCCGGCTGACGGCGCTGCGCGGCAAGCCCGCGAGGCGGGCGACCTGCACACCGTAGGAACGGTCGGCGGGGCCGGGCTGGACCTCGTGCAGGAAGATCAGGTCCTGCTTCCATTCGCGCGCCTTGAGGCTGGCATTTGCCGCGCCCGGCAGTTCGGCGGCGAGCGCGGTGAGTTCGTGATAGTGCGTGGCGAAGATGGCGCGGCAGCGTGTCTGTTCATGCAGGTGCTCCACAGCGGCCCAGGCGATGGCGAGGCCGTCCCAGGTGGCCGTGCCGCGGCCGACTTCATCAAGGATGACGAAGCTTTCGGCGGTCGCCTGGTTCAGGATGGCGGCGGTTTCCACCATTTCGACCATGAAGGTGGAGCGCCCGCGCGAGAGATCGTCCGAGGCGCCGACACGGGAGAAGACGCGGTCAGCCAGGCCGAGGCGCAATGAGGCGGCGGGCACGAAGCAGCCCGCCTGCGCGAGAATGACTGCGAGAGCTGCCTGGCGCAGGTAGGTCGACTTGCCCGCCATGTTCGGCCCGGTGACGAGCAGGAAGCGCGGCGCGCTCTTCCCGGCAGCGTCGAGGGCAAGGTCGTTGGCCGTGAAGCCTTTCCCTTCCCGGCGCAGCGCGGATTCTACGACCGGGTGGCGCAGAGCCTTGGCGTCGAAGACGGGCGCGGCGTCGATGACAGGCCGCACCGCGCCGGTTTCGTCTGCCCAGACGGCGTTGCCGGCGGCCACATCGATGTCTGCAATGGCGGCAGCGACGCGGGCGAGCGTTTCGCTCTCGGCGGCGACCCGCGCGCAGAAGCCCTCGAACAGCGCCATCTCGATCGCCTTCGATTCTTCTTCCGCGCGGCTGATACGGCCGGCGAGTTCAGCCAGCTCCGTCGTCGAGAAACGCACCGCGCCGGACATTGTCTGGCGGTGGATGAAATCGTTCGCGAGCGGCGGCTTCAGCATCGGATCGGCAAGGCGCGCGGGCACTTCGATGAAGTAGCCAAGCACATTGTTGAACTTGATCTTCAGCGCATTGATACCGGTTGCCTCAGCATAGCGGCCCTGCATCTCGGCGATCACGCGGCGGCTGTCCTCGCGCAGGCTGCGCACCTCATCGAGCGCCTTGTCCCAGCCGGGGGCAATGAAGCCGCCGTCTCGCGCAAGCATGGGCGGGGTTTCGACCAGCGCAGCCGAAAGTTCGGAAGCGAGCGCGCGCAGGCCGGTCAGATCGCCGAGTCCGAGAATGCGGGCCGCGGCATCCAGACGTGAGGGCAATGTCGCGCCAGACGCCTGCAGGATCGCGGCGCACTGTTGGCCAGAGCCCAGCGCGCGGGCGAGCGCCTGAAGGTCGCGCGGGCCGCCCCGGCCGAGGGCGAGGCGCATGCAGGCGCGCTCCAGATCCGGCGCGGATTTGAGCGCCGTGCGGACATCGCCGAGGGCGATGCGTTCGGCCGCGAAGAAGCTGACAGCGTCATAGCGCGCCTCGATTTCCGACCGGTCCCGCGACGGGCGGGCGAGCTGCGCGGCCAGCAGGCGCGCGCCGGGGGCGGTGACGGTGCGGTCGATCGCGGCGAGCAGCGTGCCTTCGCGGCCACGGGCGTAAGACCGGTCGATCTCAAGGCTGGCACGGGTGGCGGGGTCGATCAGCAGCGTGCCGCCGGGCTCGCCGCGCTTCGGTACGGCAAGGCGCGCGGGGCGTCCCGCCTGCGTGAGTTTCACATAGTCGAGCAGCAGGCCGGCGGCAGCGAGTTCTGCTTTCGAGAAGTCGCCGAGCCCATCGAGGGCGGCAACACCGAAGGCTTCCTTCAGGAGCGCTTCGCCGGTCTTGGGCGTGCCTGTGCGGGCAGGCCGTTCGGTGACCGGCGCCGCCGTCATCTCGCGAAGGCCCGCGAGCGCAGGACGGTCCCGGTCGGTCTCCGAAATGACCAGTTCGCTGAGCGGCCAGGCGAGCAGTGCGTCCGCGATGCGCGCGGGCTCCAGCGCGGTGAGCTCAAACTGGCCTGTCGAGACATCGCACACGGCGAGCGCAGCCTCGCCCTGCCCCGAGAAGGCGAGGGCAGCTAGCGCCTGGCCCTGCCGGGCGGGCAGCAAGGTCTCCTCCGTCAGCGTGCCCGGCGTGACGACGCGCACGATCTCTCGTCGGACGATGGATTTCGAGCCGCGCTTTTTGGCTTCTGCCGGACTTTCGGTCTGCTCGCAGACGGCGACCCGGCAGCCGGCCTTGATCAGCCGCGCCAGATACCCTTCCGCCGCGTGATATGGGACGCCGGCCATCGGGATCGGCGCCCCGTCATGTTCGCCGCGTGACGTCAGCGTGATGTCGAGAACGCGCGAAGCCGTGACGGCGTCTTCAAAGAAAAGCTCGTAGAAGTCGCCCATCCGGAAGAACAGGAGCGCATCCGGCTGCGCCGCCTTGATCGACAGGTACTGCGCCATGAACGGCGTCGGCTCGGACGCGGCAGCGGCTGCAGGGGATTTCGGGGCGGTGTCCGGCATGGGGCGGCACGCTAGCCGTTGCGGGAGGGATTCGCAAAGCCGGGCGGCTGTAACTGTGCGGATTTGGCTGTTGGCAGGCCGGTCGCAGCGGCCTAGACGAGGAACCATCCCAATCGAAACGATACAGAGCCCACATGACCACGCAGCGTCCGAGCTTCACTGACCAGGAAGCCCTCGATTTCCACTCGCACCCGACCGCGGGCAAGATCTCGATGATCCCGACCAAGCCGATGAGCACGCAGCGCGACCTGTCGCTGGCCTACAGCCCCGGCGTGGCCATTCCGGTTCTGGCGATCGCCGGAAACGAAGACCTCGCCTACGACTATACGTCCAAGGGCAACCTCGTGGCGGTGATCTCCAACGGCACGGCCATTCTCGGTCTCGGCAATCTCGGTCCGATGGCCTCGAAGCCGGTGATGGAAGGCAAGGCGGTCCTGTTCAAACGGTTCGCGGATATCGACAGTTTCGACATCGAAGTGAACACGACGGACGCAGAAGACTTCATCCGTACTGTGCGCAATATCGGCGCGACCTGGGGCGGCATCAACCTCGAGGATATCTCGGCGCCCGATTGCTTCATCATCGAGAGCCGCTTGCGCGAAGAACTCGACATTCCGGTCTTCCACGACGACCAGCACGGCACCGCGATCATCGCCGCCGCCGGCCTGATAAACGCCTGCCATATCACCGGACGCAAGCTGTCCGACGTCAAGGTTGCCGTCTCCGGCGCGGGCGCAGCGGGCCTCTCGGTCGCCGGCCTCATCCGCCATCTCGGCGTCAAGGGTGAGAACATCCTGCTCTGCGATACTGCGGGCGTGGTTTATGAAGGCCGCACCCAGAAGATGGACCAGTTCAAGTCTGCCTTTGCGGTCAAGACCAAGAAACGCACGCTTTCCGAAGCCATGGACGGCGCGGATGTCTTCCTCGGCCTGTCGGTCAAGGGCGCGGTGACCAAGGACATGGTCAAATCCATGGCCAAGAACCCGATCATCTTCGCGATGGCCAACCCCGATCCGGAAATCACCCCTGAAGACATCAAATCGGTGCGTGACGATGCGATCATCGCTACCGGACGGTCGGACTATCCGAACCAGGTCAACAACGTTCTCGGCTTTCCCTACATCTTCCGCGGCGCGCTGGATGTCCGTGCCCGGAGCATCAACGAAGAGATGAAGGTCGCTGCCGCACGCGCGCTGGCAGAACTCGCGCGCGAAGACGTGCCGGATGAAGTGGCCGCTGCCTATCATGGCGCCCGCCCGACCTTCGGACGGGAATACATTATCCCCACACCGTTCGACCCGCGCCTGATCAGCTTCGTGCCGCCGCTGGTTGCGCAGGCCGCAATGGATACCGGCGTTGCCCGCAAGCCGATCACGGACATGGAAGCCTACCGCAAGAGCCTCGTGCGCCGGGCAGATCCGTCCGCAGGATTCCTGCAGGGTGTCCAGGCGAAGTGCCGCGACGTGCAGCGCCGGATCGTGTTTGCGGAAGGCGAAGAACCCGCAGTGGTACGCGCCGCCTGGAGTTTCAAGAACCAGGGGCTTGGCCATCCGATCTTGATCGGGCGCGAAGCTCAGGTCGAGGCCACCATGGAGCAGATGGGCGTGCCGGCAGGCGCGCTCGACATTATCAATGCGCGCCTTTCTGACAACAACCCGGCCTATGTCGACATGCTGTATGAGCGGCTGCAGCGCAAAGGCTATTTGAAGCGCGACGTGCAGCGTCTCGTGAACCAGGATCGCAACGTGTTCGGCTGCTGCATGCTGAAGAACGGTGATGCCGACGGCATGGTCACCGGCGTGACGCGCGCCTACGACGCGGCGCTGAAGGATGCGCTGCTCGTTCTCGACCCGATCCCAGGGCAGGCCGTGATCGGCATGTCGATGGTGATCAACATGGGCAAGACGATCTTCATCGCCGATACGAGCGTCAATGAGCTGCCCGATGGCCGTACGCTGGCCAACATTTCGCTTGAGGCAGTACGCAGCGTGCGCAGCCTCGGCTTCACGCCGCGCGTGGCCTTCCTGTCCTACTCGACCTTCGGCAACCCGATGGGCGAGCGTGCGGACAAGGTGCGCGATGCGGTCGCGATCCTCGACAAGACACCGGGCATCGACTTCGAATACGAAGGCGACATGAATGCCGACGTGGCCCTCAATCCGAACCACAAGCTGCTCTATCCGTTCTCGCGCCTGACGGGACCCGCGAATGTGCTGGTCATGCCGGCGATCCACTCGGCCTCGATTGCGACGAACCTGCTGGAGCAGATGAGCCGCGCCGTCGTGATCGGCCCGATGCTGCTCGGGCTCGAGAAGCCGGTGCAGATCGCGTCACTCGGTGCAACGGTCGGCGATATCGTGGACCTTGCCACACTGGCCGCGTTCGACATCGACCAGGTGCACGGCGCCTGAGGACTTATTCCGCAGGCAAAGGTTTAGCCGGAACCATGCGGGACTGCCGGAACCATTCGAAGGCGGACAGGGCGACGGCAATGCCGCCGAGCCAGAAGGTCAGGATGAAGACGCTGTAATAGCCCTGCGTCTCGATCATGGCGCCGAGCCAGGGGCGGCCCAGCGTGCCGATCAGCATGGTGAGCGAGGCGAGCAATGCATATTGAACAGCGGCAAAGCGCGGGTTCACGACGGACGTGAGATAGGCGACAACCGCAACGCTGGCGAAACCGCCGGCCAGGTTTTCACCGGCGATCGCGATCATCAGGCGCGCCATGCGCTCGCCCGCTTCCGCGCCCTGCCCTTCCGGCGAAATCTGTGCGGCCCAACCGGCGAACACGCGGAACGGTTCAGCGAGCCTTGTCCATTCGAGGAACGCGTCGATGCCCATGCCGCCGCGCGAGAGATCGGCAAATAGCAGATTGGTCGCGGCCGCCAGTACGGCGCCCGCGACCAGAACAGGCATGCGGCCAGCGAAACTGATGACGACAGCGCCGAGGGCGGCGCCGGCAACGGTCATCAGTACGCCGAAGAACTTCGAGGCGACGGCGACGTCTGCCATGGTGTGGTGCAGCGCGCCGAACCGGTCGTCCAGATAGAACGGATAGGCGAAGGAGCCCCAGACGGAATCGGTGAACCGGTAGGTCAGCGCCAGGAGCAGCACGAGCAGCGCGCCCCAACGCAGGCGGCCGATCAGATCCATCAGCGGATCGAAGATGGACCGGAAAACCGCGCGGGTGATGCGCGCCGCGCGCGTCTCCCCTGTGGGGCCGTCGATGATTTCGGCGGGTTCGCGCCCATGGCGCATGAGGAGGATCAGCGCCCCGGCGGCCGGCATCAGTACGGTCAGGAACACGATCCAGGGACCTTGCTCGGTAACGAAGGCGCCGCCCTTGGGTGGGGGGACCTGCGTGAACGAGGCGATCACGAAGCTCGCGATCATCAGGAACGCGGCGATCCAGCCGGCCGCGACCAGCAGGGTCGCGAAGGTTCGCTCGCGCTCCGGTATGCCTGCCTGGAAGGTGAGCCGTTTGCTGCCCGGACCGGTTTCGATTTCGGGCTCCGGCGCGAGCAGCGTGCCGGCGATGGACAGGACCATCATCGCGGCGATCATCACGTAGACCACGACCCAGCCGAAATAGCCCGCCAGAAGCAGCGCGAGGAAGCCCGTAATGAAGCCCGCAATCCGGTAGCCGAATTGGTAGAGTGCGGCCATCAGGTCCTTGTCTTCTTCGGACCGCGCCACTTCGATGCGCCAGGCATCCAGAACGATGTCATGCGTCGCCGAGAACAGGGCGGCGAACAGGGCAATGACGGCGACCAGGCCGATATTCTCGCCGGGGTTCGAAAAGGCGAGGAGGAACAGGAGGCCGGCAATCGGCAGCTGCAGGCTGAGCAGCCAGGTGCGGCGCGGCCCCAGGAACGGAAAGGGGTGATGCGCGGTCTGGAAGGCCGGCGACCAGAGGAACTTGAACGCGTAGCCGATGGTGACGATCGACAGGACACCGATGGTCGAGGGTGAGACACCTTCGGTGGTCAGCCAGGCATTCAGCGTGCCGAGCACGGCGCCGTAAGGCAAGCCGGCGGACAGCGCGAGCAGGAACATCGCCGCCATGCGCCGGTCGCGCATCGCCCGCAGCGCGCGGATGAAACGCGGCGGGGTCTTATCGGGAACCGGGATCACCGCGGCGTCCGTCATGCAGCGCCCGTCAGGCGGCCTGCGCCGGCGGTCCATTGCAGCGCGAGCGAGCGCAGGGCCTGCGCATCGAGCGGCTTGGCGGCAACGCCGCTGGCCCCGCTGTCGCGGGCGCGCCGTTCGATGTCCGGATTGATTTCCGCCGACACGGCGATGATCGGTGCGGTGAACCCGCCTGCCCGCAGCCGCCGCATCGCTTCGAACCCGTCCATAACCGGCATTCTCAAATCCATCAGTACAAGTTCCGGAGCCATCCGCGCCGCAGCCTCGAGCGCTTCGCTTCCGGTTGCGGCCACAGTGACGGTAAATCCGGCTGATTCCAAGGCGCGGCGTGCAATCAGCGCGTTTACAGGATTGTCATCCGCGATCAGCACGCGGCCGCCGCCAGCCTCTGTCTCTGGCTCTTCCGCAACGAGGCGGCCCGTTCGCGCCAGATGGATGCGCTCGGCAATCGATGACATGCGCAGCGGGCGCACCAGCCAGCCCCGGCAACCGAGCTGGCGGAAACGGCCAATGGCACCGCGGTCTTCCGGACGCAGGACAACGAGCGCGGGCGCCTTGCGGGCAAGGGCGGCCACCATGGCCTCCGGCAGGTCTGCGCCTATCAGAAGTACATCAATCCCCTCAGGGACCTGGCCGGTCGACAGGTCGATCTGGAAGGCGCCTGTTTCGAGGCCGGACATTGCGGCCGCAAGCGCCAAGGTTGTGGCAGGCGGCAGACCCGCCAGGCCAATCCGGCCGCCGAGGCGGACCGCGTCATGCAGCGGCAAAGCGTCTGCCAGGCGCAGGGGAACGCGGACGGAAAAGGTCGCCCCTTCCCCAAGACGCGATGCGACAGTGACGCTGCCGCCGAGCAGGTCTGCCAGTCGCTTGACGATGGCAAGGCCTAGGCCGACGCCGCCATCGCGGTAGGCATCTCCGGATGCAGACTGGCGGAAGGCCTCGAACAGGCGCGCCTGGTCTTCCTCGGCAATGCCGGGGCCCGTATCGCGGACATGCAGGGCAAGCCCGGTGGCGAGCGGCTCGACATCGACAAGGACGGCGCCCTGGCGCGTGAACTTCAAGGCGTTGCCGACGAGATTGAACAGGATCTGGCGCAGCCGGCCGGCATCCCCTTCGTAAATGGGGACGGGCCAATGGACCGCCCGCACAGCAAGGTCGAGCCCAGCCGCGTGGGCACGCGGCGCGAGCAGTTCCGCAACTTCGCGGGCGAGCTGCAGCGGGCAGAAGTTTTCCGTCTCTAGTTCGACCGCCGAGGCATCAAGGCGTGCATAGTCGAGCACATTGTTCAGCAGGTCGAGCAGGCGTCCGCCGGAGAGGCGGATCGTCTCGGCATATTCGCGCTGGGCAGGCGAAAGGTCGGTTTCAAGCAGTAGCGACACCGTGCCGAGGATGCCGTTCAGGGGCGTGCGGATTTCATGGCTGGCGGTCGCCAGGAAGGCCTGTTCAGGCGAATCGGTATCGGAGGGGCTGCGGGGCGGCGATGTCATGCGCGAAGCCTAGTTCGAATGCCTGAGCAGAGCCTTAACCGGATGCTTACCGCGCAATCATGGACCCCACGGCTCCGGCAGTGCCGGTAGAAGGGCTGCCATCGGGGCCGAGTGGTGCAGCGCCCGGAAACGACTGATCCGCGACAACTGCCCGCGCTACTGCGGCCTGGCGGCGGACTGGATCAGGGAGACTTCGAGTAATTCACGCACCTAAAGCAAAAGCGCGGTGATCCGTGCGACTAATTCCCGCGTCCCGAGGGTGCCGAGGGCTATTTCATGTTTAAGAAAAAATACAGAACTTAGTTAACCTGCGGGGAGATTTTCTTCCACGGCGGCGAGCGCGGCGCGGAGCACCTCCAGTCCGGCGCCCTTGCGCGGCGCCTGTTCGGACAGAATTCTCCGCCACTGCCGCGCACCCGGCTGCCCGGCGAACAAGCCGAGCATGTGCCGCGTCATCGAATGCAGGCTGGCCCCCTCGGACAGACGTGCGGCGATATAGGGTTCGTAGGCGCGGATCGCCTGAGGCGCAGAAACGGACTCTGCCGCGCCGAAAAGCCGCGCATCGACGCTGCCGAGCAGTTCCGGCGTCTGGTACGCCGCGCGGCCTATCATCACGCCGTCGAATGTTCCGAGGTGCTCTGTGCACTGATCAAGGGTGGTGATGCCGCCGTTAAGGATGATCGCAAGATCGGGACGCGCGCGTTTCAGTTGGGCGACCAGGCCGTAGTCAAGCGGCGGCACCTCGCGGTTCTCCTTCGGACTGAGGCCCTTGAGCCACGCGGCCCGCGCATGCACGGTGAACACGGAACATCCGGCCGCCGACACCTTGTCTACAAAGGTAAAGAGGGTCTCCCGGGCCGGCAGATCGTCGATCGCAATGCGGTTCTTAACGGAGACCGGAATGGAGACGGCCCCGCGCATCGCGAAAACACACTCTGCCACGACATCCGGCTCGGCCATCAGGCAGGCGCCGAAAGATCCGGACTGGACGCGGTCGGACGGGCAGCCGCAATTCAGGTTAACCTCGTCATAACCAAAATCTTCCGCGATACGCGCCGCCTGGGCGAGCTTGACAGGGTCCGAGCCGCCGAGCTGCAGAACGACAGGGTGCTCCTCCGGGCCGTAGCCCAAAATCCGGGCCCGGTCGCCGTGGATCACGGCATCGGCGGTCACCATCTCCGTCCAAAGGAGCGCCCTTTTCGTCAACACCCGGTGGAAGGCCCGGCAATGCCGGTCGGTCCAGTCCATCATGGGGGCGACGGAGAATCTATAATCTTGTTTTTTCAACATAATTTAAGACCACCAAGAGGCTTGAAGCATACCGGGCGACGTTGGCCGAAGACCGTTCCGCGTGTCCTTCCCATCGTTTCACAGCTCAACGACCCTCACTTCGCAGACATGGTGAAAGCCGGCAAGCATTGCGCCATTCAATCCTATGTTCCTTGGAATATCTGAAGGTGAAGACCGGAACTGACTGTCGAGATGCAAGCAATCGCCGAATTGCCGCTCCTTCAGCATCAGCTGCGACCAATGCTTACAGCGGTCCCGACCTTAAATCAAAATTCACCTACCACCCTTAAGTGATCAGCAGGTCAGGCGTGGGCGCTTCTCAGCACCCCACCGGAAACCGCGCTAACACTACCGAAGGGAGAACGACCGTTGACGGAACTCGTAGCTGAAAACTCGCTCGTTCTTGATGCGGACCTAGGCGCCAAAGCGGCGCCCAAACTCCAGGCCGCCCTGCTCGAACGGCGCGGACACCCAGTTGTCATTGATGCCAGCAAGGTCGGCCACATTGGTGGCGGGTGCCTGCAGTTGCTTTTGAGCGCCAAGCTGACCTGGGACTCTGACAAACAGGGTTTCAGTCTGGTTTCGCCGTCCCAACCCATGATTCAGGCCCTGGAGTTCACCGGGCTCGACACTGCATTTTCACAAGAACAGGGGGCTTCATAATGTCGCTTAGAATTTTGGCGGTCGACGATTCAAGAACCATGCGCGACATGATCCGCCTCGCGCTCGCCGAGGCTGGCTTCGAAGTGCACCTTGCAGAAGACGGAATTCATGGCCTTGAGGTCATGGACGCCGTGAATCCCCAGGTCATCATCACTGATATCAACATGCCCCGGATGGACGGCTTCGGCTTCATCGAGGCTGTCCGCGCCCGGGAAGACTTCAAGGGCGTTCCCATCCTTACACTGACGACCGAGAGCGCCACCGAGCTGAAGCAGCGCGCGCGTGACGCCGGTGCAACCGGATGGATCGTCAAGCCATTCAACAAAGAAAAACTGATCAGCATCATTCATCGTGTAGCTGCCTGAACTAACCGAAACGGAATTGCCAATGGACACGATGGACGAAATCCGGGAGACGTTCTTCCTTGAGTGCGAAGACTTGCTTCAGGATCTTGAGACGGGCCTCACCTCCATTCGGGATGGCGACCGCGATCCGGAGAAGGTGAACTCGGTTTTCCGGGCTGTTCATTCGATCAAGGGCGGCGCGGGCGCCTTCGCGCTCAACGACCTGGTCCGGTTCGCACACAAGTTCGAGACGACGCTGGACGAAGTTCGGGCGGGACGGCTTGAGCCTCAGACAGACCTGATTGCGCTGTTTCTGCGTTCTGCGGATTTTCTGGCAGATCTGGTGGCCTCGGCCCAATCCGGCGATCAGGTCGATGGCGAGCAAATCGATCACCTGATCTCCGAGCTGGAATCGTTCATCGACAGCGACAATGCTGCACCGAGCGCCGAAAACTTTGTCTTCGAACCCATAGCGCTCGACTTCAGTCTTGACTTCGATGCCCCTCCCCCGCCTCCCGCCGAGGACGGCAACTGGCGCATTACACTTTCACCGCACGAGAACCTGTTTGCGCGCGGAAACGACTCTGTCCTGTTGCTGCGGGCGCTCCGGCTTCTGGGCGACTATTCGGTCACCTGCGACTGGAGCGATCTCCTTTTGCTGGATCATATGGACTGCGAAAAGAGTTACCTGAAATGGTCCCTCACAATGCCGGCCATGGTCACCGAAACCGCGATCCGGGAAGTATTCGAGTTCGTGGAAGATGAGTGCGATCTGAAAATCGAGCGGACCGCTGTCAGCAGCGCGCCGCGCCCGGCGCCCGTTGAAACGCAGACGCCGAGCAAACAGGCGCCCGCTGCCTCTCTGCAAGCCTTGCACGAAGATTCCGATCACGGTCCGTCGCCGGGCGCCTCCGCCGACGCCAACGGAAAGGATGCCGGGAAAGCGCCAAAAGCCACCGTCCGGGTAGAACTCGACCGGGTCGACCGGCTGATCAACCTGATCGGCGAACTGGTCATCAACCAGTCGATGCTTTCTCAAGCCGTCTTCGATGCCGGGTTCCCGCCGAACTCCCCGCTGGCCGGCGGTCTCGATGAGTTCAAGCAACTCACCCGCGACATTCAGGAAAGCGTGATGTCGATCCGCGCTCAGCCCGTGAAGCCGCTCTTCCAGAGAATGTCGCGTATTGTTCGCGAGGCCTCCAACGCAACGCGCAAGGACGTCCGCCTGGTCACCGAAGGCGAGTCGACCGAAGTCGACAAGATCGTCATCGAGCGGCTGTCAGATCCGCTGACCCACATGATCCGGAATGCTGTCGATCACGGCTTGGAATCCCGCGAAAAACGCGAGGCGGCAGGCAAGCCCCGCGAGGGCGTTGTCCGGCTTTCTGCAATGCACCGGTCCGGCAGGGTGATCATCGAGGTAAGCGACGACGGCGCGGGGATCAATCGCCCGAGAGTGCGTCAGATTGCTATCGAAAAGGGATTGATCTCGGCCGACGAACAATTGACCGACGGCGAGATCGACAACCTCCTCTTCATGCCGGGCTTCTCGACGGCTTCGGAAGTGTCGAACCTTTCGGGCCGCGGCGTCGGAATGGATGTCGTCAAGAAATCGATCCAGGCAGCTCGTCTTTCATCATCAGTCTTCCTTTGACACTCGCGATCCTCGACGGAATGGTTGTCCGGATTGCGGGGCAGACCACAATCATTCCGCTTACGGACATCGTGGAAACTCTCAAGCCAAAACCGGAAGATATTCACTATCTGTCGACCGAAGGGCAAGTCGTCTTTATCCGGGGCGCCTTCGTTCCACTGGTGGATGTCGGGGCGACGCTCGGTTACCGTGCCCCCCTGACGAAAGTCGACAACCAGATCGTCGTGCTCACCCAGACGGAAGACAGTGCCCTGAGTGCGCTTCTGGTGGACGAGATCTTCGACCAGCGACAGGTCGTGATCAAAGGTCTCGAAGAAAATTATGGATCCGTACCCGGAATAGCTGCCGCAACCATCCTTGGCGACGGAAGAATTGCACTAATTCTTGACGTTGACCGGATAGTCTCCAGGAAAAGCATGACAGCGGACCTGTCAGAGGCAGCTTGAGTAAGGAAGTACACATGCACGACAAGAATGAGACGCCCCCGATGAATGAGAACAAGTTCATTTCCTTCACGATCAGCGGCCAGACCTTCTGCGTCGACATCATGGCCGTACGCGAAATTCGCGGCTGGGCAAAACCGACGCCAATCCCTCACTCGCCCTCATATGTGTGCGGCGTCATCAACCTGCGCGGAACGGTTCTGCCGATCGTGGATCTGGGCGCACGGCTCGGCATGCCTTCAACCGATCCGACGCCCTCCAACGTGACGATCGTCGTGCAGATCGGTGATCAGCTGATCGGCCTTGTGGTAGAAGCCGTTTCCGACATTCTTTCGCTGAAGGACAGCATCCTTCAGCCAACCCCTGAGATTGCCTCGGAAACTTCCAAGGCCTTCTTCAAGAGCCTGGTCGCCCTTGAGGGCAACATGATCCGGGTGATCGACCTGACAACCCTGGCGCCCGCCGCCCAGATGTCAGCGGCCGCCTGATTTCCTCCGCGGAGGCTAACCCGTTCCCTGCTGCTGCGGGCCGGACAGGGAGCGGGTGCGGGCATCATCCCGAGACGGATCAAGTAAGGACTGCCAGAGTTTCGGGTACCACACTCCGGGGCACTTTTCCTAAATGCCGCTTTCACCAATTTGTACAGCAACGTAACCTCATATCAACGAGAACCGAGATAATCAGCGCCAAGTGGATCGCGCTGGTTCACGCCCAAAAGGACGAAAGATGTCGATCAAGGACAGCCTCCGAATTCTTGTTGTCGACGACATGGCTGCGAGCCGGGGCGTCTTGATCAATGGACTCGAACAGTGCGGAATCAAGAATATCTTTTCCGAAACGACGTGTGATGGAGCGTTGAGCTTCATGCTGAAGACACCGGTTCACCTGGTTGTCTCCGACTACAACATGCCCGGCAAAAGCGGACTGGATCTGCTCAAGGCTATACGCGCCTCGGGACAGCTGCAGCGCACCGGTTTCATTCTCGTATCTGGCACGACTGACTCAACGGTCGTCACCGAAGGACAGCGCCTGGGCATGAACAACTTCCTGCCCAAACCGGTCACGCCGGAAAGCCTGCGCAAAACTGTCGAAGCCGTTGTAGGCCGGCTCTAGTCGTGATTGCCGAGAACGTGACTTCATGCTTTGAATCGGAAGTTGCGCCGTCCCTGCTTCTGGCGCGGCTCGGATCGATTATCCGTGAGCTCGAACATACGTGCAATGACTTTCAGGAAGCGCTGTCTTCCAGTCTGCAGTCAGACACGTTCCTGACCGCATCTTTGATCAGCCGTCTGCAGGAGATCGACCGGGTCTCGCAGACACTTGGGTCCATTGCGGCGTTCACGAGCGCGCTGGAAACGGCGCCTTCCGGTGAAGTGATCAACATCGGCAAAGCACTTGATCAAGTGCGCCTCCATGCCGTTCGCGACGCATTGCGCGGCCTCGGCGTTCCGTATGCTGAGAGTGATGTGCCAACTGGAGCCGAACTGTTCTAGTCCCGCGAACGCCTCACGCGGCGTCCGAAACGATCCGTCCTTTGATCACCAACGCCGCGCTGCGCCAAGACCGAGGCGCTCCCCCACCCCACTTCGTCAAATCGCACTTTCGGTACCGCCCAGCTCGTACCAGGCGTTTGCGCGCGGCCGGCCCGGGTCTTCGGCCTTTGTGCCGGACGACCCGGTGACGTTGCCCTAGAAGAGTTCGGCCGATCCATCTTCGACCGGAGCTGGCACCACGCGGGCGCGCTCGGCGATCATCACTTCCGGCGACGTCGACTCGAGGAGCATTTGTCCCGCACGGCCATCGGTAGGCCAGAAGCGCACACGCCGCGCGCGATTGCCGCCGAGACTCTTTGCGACGCACGCAATGCCTTCGTCGTTCAGAAACCGAGTGGCGAACTCGGCGTTCTGAGCGCCCACATCACTGAGGTTCTTGATAACGTGGGCGCCGCCGAACAGTTTGGCCTGCAGGCGCGACCGTGCAGCGCCGTTCTGAAGCAAACCATTGATCAGAAGTTCCATCGAGTTGACGCCGTAACGCATGGAATCTCCACACCCTTCGCCGCCCGGCAAAAGGAAGTGGTTCATCCCGCCAACGCGGGCTAGAGGATCCCATATACAGGTCGCGACACACGAACCGAGAATGGTCGTGTAGATCACGCCGGGATCCCGGCTTACGCCGTGTTCACCCTGGATTACATGAACCAACCGCTCCCGGCGTGGCGGGGGGGCAGCAGGTGAGACGACCTGGCTCATGCGCGCGTTCCATAGGTTCTCTGATAGTTATCAGAAAGTTGCTGCAGCCTTTGAAAGCCAGTTTTCTGCGGAGTAGTCTTCATTGTTTTAAGCAGGAAAGGGCTCAGGACAGCATCAGACATTACGCCGCTCCCCTGGCTTCAAGCGCGCAAAGGTCGAGCGTCGCTTGTCCGATGGCGCCGAGCGGCAACTGCTGCTCTACCGCGCCGGCCTCAAATGCTGACTTCGGCATGCCATAGACGACGCTGGTCACTTCGTCCTGACCTATGGTTTTCGCGCCTGCCTTGCGCATTGCGAGCAATCCTGCGGCGCCGTCCCGTCCCATGCCGGTCAGAATGACGCCGACTGCCCGGCGACCGTAAACGTCGGCTACGGAATCGAAGAGGACGTCCACTGACGGGCGGTGGCCATTGACCGTTGGCCCCTCTCGCAGCCTGCAGCGCGGCTGAAGTCCGTTCGCGACTTCAAGGTGGGCCGCACCGCCGGGCGCGAGGTAGACGTGGCCGGGCAATAGTGGCGCGCCGTCACTCGCTTCCTGCACCTTCGGTGCGCAAGTCCTGTCGAGGCGCGCTGCGAAGCTGGCCGTGAAACTCGCCGGCATATGCTGGGTGATTACCGTAGGCGGACAATTCTCCGGGAAAGGCGCCAAGACCTGCATCAGCGCTTCCACGCCGCCCGTCGAAGAGCCGATGGCGATGATCTTGTTTGCCGGACGATATCCGGCCTGACGCGGACTGGGGGCTGCGCGGTCTCCCGCTCCCCTCACGTGCGCCCTTGCAGCCGCTTTGACCTTGTCGACCAGATCCTCGAAGGCGGGCTTGCCGACACAATCGAAGGCGCCCAGCGCCAACGCGTCGATCGAGACAGAGGCGCCTGCCTGCGTCAGGGTCGATACCATGATCACCGGCATCGGCCGCAGCCGCATGATCTTCTCGAGAAATTCGATGCCGCTCATCTTCGGCATCTCGACATCGAGGGTAATGACGTCAGGATTGAGTTCCTTGATCGCCGCGCGCGCCTCGATGGGATCGCCAGCCGTGCCGACAACTTCGATGCTTGAATCTGCGGAGAGAGCCGCAATTATCAGCCCACGGATCGTTGCGGAGTCGTCGACTACGAGAACGCGAATTTTCTTCATCAGCGCGCCCCTGACAGTTTGTAGACAGTCAGTCCGTCGCTTTCATACCCGGCGACATCAACGCGCTCGGAATGACCGATGTACAGCCTGCCCTCCGGCGTCAGCGCATTCTTAAATCGGTTCCACAGGAACGCCTGGGTCGCCTCTTCGAAATAGATGACAACGTTGCGGCAAAAGATTGCGTCGAACTGTCCGCGCATCGGCCAATCACCGATGAGATTGAGTTCCTTGAACACGATGAGATCGCGCACTTCCGGGCGGACGGTCCACATACCGTCGCGTTCGCCATCTCGGCTGAGCCAACGCGTTCTCAGCGCGGCAGGAATGGGCGCAACGGCATCCTCGCGGTAGCGGCCCGCCTTGGCTTTCGCCACGATGTTGGGATCTATGTCGCTGGCGAGTATGCGAAGATCGTAGCGTCCTATGTCCGGGCAAAGCCCAAGGATCGTCAGAGCCAGCGAGTAAGGCTCTTCGCCGCTCGAACAGGCGGCCGACCAAAGTCGAACACGCGCTCCGCTTTTCGCCGCCTCGATAAGTCGCGGGCCGACACTGGCGCGGAAATGGTCGAAGTGGTGGGGTTCACGGAAGAACCGGGTGACGTTGGTGGTCAGCGCCGCCATCATCTCGGTACGCTCCCCTGCTCCTGCAGGGCTGACGGCAAAGGCGCAGTATTCGTCGAAGCTGGCGAGGCCAAGTTTGCGGATACGTTTGGCCAGGCGCGAGTAGACTAGCGTCGCTTTGGCTTCGGTCAGCGCGATGCCGGTCTCATCTCTGAGGAAGGCAGCGATCTGATCGAAATTGCGCTGGGTTAAAGCGTATTCACCTTCAATCAAGACGCGTGAGCGGGGCGAGGCGGCCAAGTGATTCATGCGGCGTACTCAAGCTCCTGCACCGGCAACACGTCTTATAAGTGGATCAGGAAACACATTCTTACTTTTGTAGAGAGAATGTCCTGCATTCGGGATGGCGAGAGCTGCATCCGGGTGGTCTCCCTCCGCCGCGCCGGATCCACACTGGTGGAAGGCGCGGCCGCGGGATACACTGCGGATGCAGGCTCAACGCTTGCCCTTCGTCCTAGAACTCCTGCCAATCGTCGTCGGCCTTGAGTGCGGCGCTGCCGCTATTTGACGCAAACCGGGCGACCCGTTCGCGCTGCTGCAGCACGGGTGGGTAGGCGTTGCTCTTCGGCTTCGCCTTTGCGCGGGCGTTGGTCTGCGTCTGGGACGGGGCAATCCCAGTCTGGAAGCGCGAGACCAGGCTGATCAGTTCTTCGGCTTCCTGGGTCAGCGAGTGGCTGGCCGCCGTCGACTGCTCGACCATGGCTGCGTTCTGCTGGGTGACCTGGTCCATCTGGTTGATTGCAGTGTTCACTTCCGCCAGAGCCGTCGCCTGCTCCTGGGCCGAAGCGGCGATCTCCGACACCAGACCGCTGATCTCGTTGACCTTGATCACGATCTTATGCAGCGCCTTGCCGGCTTCGCCGACGAGTTCGACGCCGGTTTCAACGTGCTGCGAGCTCGCCGAAATGTGACCCTTGATTTCCTTCGCGGCCTCGGAAGACCTTTGCGCGAGCGCCCGAACTTCGGACGCGACGACCGCAAAGCCCCTGCCCGCATCGCCTGCCCGTGCCGCTTCGACACCGGCGTTAAGCGCCAGCAGGTTGGTCTGGAAGGCGATCTCGTCGATTACGCCGATAATCTGTGAAATCTGCTTCGAGGATTTCTCGATCTCCGCCATGGCAGCGACCGTTTCCTGCACAATGTGACCAGACGCTTCAGCGTCGGAGCGGGTCGTTGCGACAACGCCGTTGGCTTGCTTGGAACCTTCCGCAGTCTTGCGGACGGTCGCGGTGATTTCGTCAAGGGCCGCTGCGGTCTCCTCGAGGCTGGCCGCCTGCTGTTCCGTGCGGCGCGAGAGGTCGTCAGAGGCCTGACTGATTTCACCTGCACCGGAATGGATGCCGCCGGCGTTGACGATGATGGTTTTCATCGCGTCCTGCAGCTTGCCCATGGCTTCGTTGAAGTCGCTCCGCAGCTTTTCATACTCGCCCGGGAAGGGCTGACTGATGCGCGCGGTCAGATTGCCGTCGGCCAGATGGCCAAGTGCATCGGCGAGGCCGCTGACCACCCTCGACTGTTCTTCGGCGCGGGCGGCTCGCTCGGCTTCGCCCGCCTTGCGGTCGGCCTCGATCTGCGTGATGTCGGTTGCGAACTTGACGATTTTGTAAGGTTTGCCGGTGGCGTCCCTGATGGGGTTGTAAGTCGCCTCGATCCAGATCTCGCGATTCCCCTTGGCGAGGCGTGGGTACTTGCCCCGTTCAAATTCGCCGTTTCTCAGCTTGTCCCAGAACGCGCGGTACTCCGCGCTGCGGGCATACTCTGGCAGGGCGAACATCGAGTGGTGCTTGCCCTTGATCTCGTCAAGCGTATAACCAACCGTCTGGCAGAAGTTTGCATTTGCCTGAACGATAATGCCATCCAAGGTAAACTCGATGATTGCCTGAGAGCGGTCGAGCGCCTGAATCATTCCGTTATACAAGCGTGTTTGAGTAACGTCGTTCCACTGGAGTACATTGCCGACATATTGCCGCTTTGCGTCGAACACGGCCCCTACTTCGAGGGCAAACTTTAGGTCACCAATGGTGATGTCTGTCCGGTGTGGCAATCTCGAGGGATCCGAAAGCATCTGGCGTTGGTGCGCCGGATTCTTATGGAATATATCAATGTTCATGCCGAGCATTTTATGGGGATCGAAGCCTGGAAAATGCTTCTTGAAGACTTCGCCATGGCTTGCGATGAGGTCCTGCGTGGCCTTGTTAACGTATGTAACCTTGAAGTCGCGATCCACAACCATTGTGGCAACCTGCGAGGCCTCAAGCGCCGCGCTTTTGGCAGCAGCAGCGATGGCGGCTTCTTCCTGGGACGTGATGTCGGTGGCAAATTTCACCACTTTCACGACCTTGCCGGTCTTGTCGGAAACAGGGTTGTAAGACGCTTGGATCCAGACTTGCCGGCCACTTTTGCCAATTCGGAGAAACTTGTCGGCGATGAATTCGCCGCGGTTCAGCCGATCCCAGAAGCTGCGATAGTCTGCGCTTGCCGCAAACTCGGGCGTTGCAAACATGGAATGGTGGCGGCCGGCGATTTCGCCCAGGGAGTAGCCCAAAGTTCTCAGGAAGTTGTCGTTCGCCGTCAGGATTGTTCCGTCCGGCTTGAACTCAATTACTGCCTGGGAGCGCATGATCGCCTGAAAGTAACCCTCAGACCCATCCTCGGACTTGCCACCAAATGCCTTAAACATAGAAACCTGCTCCTCGAATCGGCAAACCCGCCAGAATTCTGACATACGTTTAGCTGGTTAATACACAGTGTACTGACTTACAGTGCCTCCCTGTCTCAAGAAGAATCAGACGGTACTGAAAAGTCACGAGGCCCAACCTGACCGATATTGTTTCTCATCTGGTATACCAATTCTCCTGCGGCCGCAGGCGCCCCCCCCCTCCCCGAGCGCAGAGCAGGTCCAGTCGCCTGCTGTTCACCCTACTTGCCCGGAACAACCTCACCCAGACGCTCCTGCGAATGGAAAACGCGCTTCAGAGCTTCGCGCGCTTCGTGCAGCTCTGACTGTTTTCGCGAAAGCTCGGCATGACGAGCGCCGATGTCCTTGATGATTTTGCCAACATAGCCGTTCACCTCGGCAAGCTGATGCGCATCTATCCCTGCCTTGCCTTCGTCCATGGATCTAAGGCTGGCAGCAAGAGCACTGATCGAAACCTCTATGCGCTCGACCTCCAGCTGCAGCAGACGCACGTGCTGCTCTGCACTCTGGCGTTTGAGGGCCACAATCTTCTGCAGAACATCTTTCTTTGCAGCCATCGCTTATCCCTGCGGCGGGTTCTTGAGGCGGTCTATGAACTGGATAGCGGCCGCGACGGCAGCAAAGTGTTCCGGGCGGATTTCCTCGTCAATCTCGATCATATTGTAGAGCGAACGCGCGGCCGGCGGATCACGGTAGATGGGCACCTTGTTCTCGGCCGCAACTTCGCGGATCTTGGCTGCCATGTGATCGACACCCTTGGCCACGCAGACCGGCGCTTTTTTGCCGTCGGGATCCCATTTCAGGGCGACGGCATAGTGGGTCGGGTTGACCATCACGACCGTTGCCGTCTTCACGTCCTGCAGCATTTGCCCGCGCGAAATTTTCGAGGCCTTTTCGCGGCGCCTCATCTTCAGCTCCGGATCGCCCTCGCTCTGCTTCATTTCCTTTTTCATCTCTTCACGCGACATTTTCAGCTTGTTGAGATGCAGCTGTCGCTGGAGCGGCAGGTCGACCACGGCGAGCACGACCTGAAAGGCGAGAAAGTACAGGATCAGGCGGAGGACCTGATCGAAGGTGAACTGGTAGAAGTCGCCCATCTGCATTTCTGCGGTGGCATAATAGTCCTCCATGAACTGGATCAGGAAGATGACGCCGATCCCCCCCGCAAAAAGCAGTTTGACGGTGTCTTTGAGGAAGTCGAGCAGACCACTCGTGCCAAAGCGCTTCTTCAAGGTCTCCATCGGCGATATGTTTTCAACTTTTAGCTCGATCTTCTTCATCGAGAACGTGATCGCCTTCTGGACAATCAAGGAACCAAGCACGATCGCCACGAGCACCAGGAAGATCGGCAGGAGATGCAGCATGACACTGCCGACCCATCCCCACGTCGCGGTGCCGCCGCCGTTGAACATGTCTTCGGCATAGACATCGCCATGATACAGCATTGAGGCGAAGTCTTCGAACAGGGTCTGGCCAACCAGGGCGTTCAGCACAAAGGCCGCAACCACGATACCAAGCGTCAGTGCGAACGCGTTGGCTTCCTTGGATTGCGGAATGTTGCCCTCCTCGCGCGCCTCTGTCAGGCGCTGCTCAGTGGGGTCAAATTCCTTTTCGGCGCTGTCGTCCTGCTCGGCCATCTTCTATCTCACATCCAACCGACGACCTGCATCGCGCGGTCCTTCCACGCGATCAGGAGGCCTGCAATCGACAGGGCGAGCATCATGGTCCCTGCCCCCACCATGAAAGGCGCACCGACGAATGCCACCATCAGCGACGGCAAGGCCTTGTTGATGAAACCGAGACTGACATTGTAGAGCAAGTTGACGACCACGAACGGCCAAGCGAGCAGAAGCGCAAATCCGAAGGCCGAATAAAGGCTTTGGGCCAGCATCGGCCCGCTGAGCAAGGTCAGCGCGCCCAGCGGAATATCCGTATACAGGCGCATCAGCGACACGATCACTTCGACATGAAAGTTTGCCGATAGCAGCACTGCGGCGCCGGCCATCGCCAGGAGGTTCGACGTCAGCGTTTGCGCCTCATGCTCCAATGCCGGGGCCAGGAACTGCGAGAGGCCAATGGACTGGGCGATGACGGATCCCGCAATCGTCATCATCCAGATCGTTGCGCGCAACATCACGCCTAGTGCAAACCCGATGAAGATTTCGGTGACCAGAAGCCCGAACAAGCTCGTCAGGTCCGTACTAACCGGAGCCGTGATGAACCCAGATGTGGTTATCGCCAGGGCCACACCGATCAACAGGAAAGCGCGGGCACGCGTCGGAATGACTTGTTCGCCGATTCCGGGCAAGAAGAAGATAATGAAGGACAGCCGCGCCACGACCGTCATGAACAGCGCAATCCAAGCTGTCAGGTCGTCCGACAACGGAAGGCCAAGGTCCATTACGCAACGCCGATGATGTAGGGCTTGCTCTTGGCGCTGATTTCTTCGTAGGCGACAACGGCGTTGCGAATGCCTTTGCTGGCGAGGACCGTTTGCAGGAAACGGCGGCGTTTTGACGTCGTGGCGACGGCTGCTACAATGCCCTTCTGCGCAGTTTCGTTCAGTTTCCCCTGGATGGCGGTGATCAACTCGCCAAAGAGCTCCGGCGGCAGGGCGATGTCGGAGCTGCCGCTTTCGCCATTGATCTCATATTCAGTGAATTTCTGTTCCCAGCCGGCTGAAAGCTGGACAAGCGGGAGCCGGCCCTGGTCATCTTGTAGCCGGTCGACAATCTGGAAAGCGAGCCGCTGGCGTACGAGCTCGACTATGCGGGGCACGCTAAGTCCCAACGGCTTCACTTCAGCGATTGTCTCCACGATCAGGAAAAGGTTCCGGATGGAGATACGCTCGGCCAGCAGGAGGCGCAGAACCGAAAGCAGGACTTCGGGCGTGACCTTGCCCGGAATATACTCGTCCAGAAAGCGCTGGTTCGCCTGGGCACGGTCCGTATCGGTAATCTTGGTCAGGGATTCAAGCGTCTCGACCATGACCATCCGGGTAAAGACGAGCGCGAAGTTGGCCTGGATTACCTCAAGCATGTGGGTGGCCAAAACTTCCATGGGCTCGACCGTCGGAATACCGGCGGACGCTAGTTCCTGCTTCCGGCCATTAGGCAGCCAGCGCGCCGCCGCCTTGTAGACCGGTTCACGGACCTTCTCGCCTTGCAGATGGGGCAGCTGGTTGTCCTCGATCAGGGCCAGCACATTGCCCGGACGCAGGAAGCCCGAATCAAGGCGCACGCCCTGGATGCGGATGCGGTACTCGTTCTTCTTCAGTGTCGGATTGTCGGTCATCCGGATCGCCGGCAGGACAAAACCATATTCTTCGGCGATGTAGCGCCTGATCTTGTCGATACGGCTTTCGAAGCCATTCTCGCCGACCAGAACGAGGTTCACGAGGTCCGGCGAAACCTCGAGATGGATTTCGTCAGAGTAGATCGAATCGCCTATTCTCGCAGCCTTGGGCTGAGTGGACGGCGCAGGATTGGCCTTCTCTTCGGCTTTGCGCTTTTCCTCCTTGCGGATCAGGAAGGCGACAAAGACGAAACCGGCTGCCGCCGTCATAAACGGGATGAAGGGAAGACCGAGAAAGGCAAAGACCGCCATCACGCCCCCGACGATCAACAACGGTGTCGAACTTGCGCTGAGCTGAAGGCCGAGAGCGCGGTCCATGGCGCCTTCTTCCCGGCCCTTGGACAGGAGGAGCGCCGCCGATATCGAAACGATCACGGCCGGTATCTGCGTGACCAGACCGTCGCCGACCGTCAGGATGGAATAGTTCTGAAGTGCTTCATTGAAGCTCAGACCGTGCGCCATCAGGCCGAAACCCATGCCGGCTACAAGGTTCAGGCAGGTGATAAGCAGGCCCGCAATCGCGTCCCCCTTCACGAACTTCGACGCGCCGTCGAGCGAACCGAGGAAAGCCGCCTCTTCTTGCTCGCGCGCCCGGCGGAGCTTGGCCTCTTCATGCGTGATTGCGCCCACGGCGAGATCGGAGTCGATAGCCATTTGCTTGCCCGGCATGGCATCAAGAGCAAAGCGTGCTCCCACTTCCGCCATGCGGCCGGCGCCCTTGGTGATCACCATGAAGTTAACGATCATCAACACGGCGAATACCATGAGACCCACAAACAGCTCGCCACCCATGACGAACATTGCAAAGCCTTCGATCACATGACCAGCGGCGTCGGTGCCTGTGTGTCCCTGCCCGATGATCAGCTTGGTCGAGGCGACGTTCAGCGCCAGCCGCAGAACCAGTGTCGCGAGAAGAATGCTGGGAAAAGAGGAGAAATCGAGCGGCTTCTGGACGAAGATCACGGTTGTGAAAATCAGGATCGACAACGCAAACGAGATAGTCAGGCCGATATCGATGACCCAGGCCGGCATCGGCAGGATCATGAACAGGATGACCACCATCAACCCGATCGCAAGCAGGGAGGTCGGGTTGGTCAGGCCACCATAGGGTTTCGAATCCGGCATGTCGAAATCTATCCAGCAATCAAGGGAATGACCCAGTTATTGAACAGGTCGAGCGCGACCTTGGTCATGTAACCGAGCGAGAGAAAGAAGACGATGACGACCGCCAGGATCTTCGGGATGAACGTCAGCGTCATTTCCTGAATCGAGGTCAGCGCCTGCAGGAGGCCGATGGCGAAACCGACGACCAGCGTGGTCGCGAGAATCGGCAGACCCATCATCACTGCGCCCCACAGGCTGGCGCGCAATACTTCAAAGATTTCGCTTTCGCTCATGACTGGATACCTGCCTCAGACCGGCATCCGCAGCAGTTCCTGATAGGCTTCCACCACCTTGTCGCGGATCGTGACAACCGCATCGAGCATCAGCTCGGCATTGCTCAGCGCCTGCACCATGGCATGGGGGTCAGCGCCGGTTACAGCGGTCTGCATGGCCGTCTGCTCGGCCTGCTGCAAGGCGGCGCGGAAATCGCCGATGCCCTCGGCAATCTGGCTTCCGCCCGCATCGGTCTTGGCGACCGCGCTGCCGGTGTCGATCGCACGGGTTGCGGCGTTGAAGGCACTATATGGATTGAACCCCAGATTTGACATTCAGGTCTCCCTAGCGGCGCAGGACATCCAGCAAGGACCGGTACATTGTCCGGGCCTGCTGGAACGAATTGAGGTTGGCTTCGTAGGACCGGTTGGCTTCGCGCATGTCGGCCAGCTCGGTCACAAGTGAAACATTGGACTGTGTGACGTAGCCATCGGGGTCGGCCATCGGATGATCCGGATCGAAATTGCGCACGCCTTCGGTCCGGTCGAGCTGGACGCGGGTCTCGAGGAATGCGTCGGCATTCGGCAGTTGCGGCGCAACCATCAGAAGCTTGCGCTGATAGCCGGGCGTATCGACGTTTGAGATGTTCTCCGAGGAGAGGCCCATCCGTTTGGTCTGCAGCTCCATGCCCTGGATGGCCTGCATCATGGTCGCCTTGAGCGGGTTCATTGATGGCTCCCTTACTTATCAGCGGCGGCCGATTGCGGTGCGCAACAGGTCCATAGACTTGGTGTATACGGAGAGTGCCAGGCTGTGCTGGCCCATGGCTTCAGCGGAATTGAAGATTTCCTGCTCGAGGCTGACCGAGTTGCCGTTGGGCGACATCGGACCGTTAGACTCGGTCACCCGGAACGAGGCCGTCATCGGGTCGGTCGCCGCCGAATTCGACACCCGCGCCAGGAAGGCATCAAACGATTCGATCTCTTTCGCCTTGTAGCCCGGCTCGTTGGCCCGGGCGATATTGGTCGCACTCACGCTTTGCGCCTCGGCCGCGTAGCGGGCCATCGCGCCGTAAACCTGGAACAGTTGCACGTCCGAAATCATGAGAAAGGCACCGTGGTTAACCTTTTGAGAAAATGTTCCGATTAATTAAAGAATAGGTTAACAACCGAAGGGGTTTTGTTTACTTGCACACGCTTGCCGCCTCCCTGCCCAGCCAGCTCTATCGCCTGTGGGGCACCGTGACCGATGTCGCCCCCGGCATGCTGAAGCTCGCAGGAGTCAGCGAACTGGCGGGTGTCGGCAACGAAATCCAGATCCGGAAGCCCGGCCAGACCATCCATGGCGAGATCCTCAGCGTGTCGGGCGAAAGTGTTACCGCGCTGCTCTTTTCGCCTTGCGACACGATCCGCATCGGCGACCGGGTCGAAATCGAGCAGGAAGCCCGCATCGAGCCCGGGGATCACTGGCTCGGGCATATCATCAACTATCGCGGCGAAGTGGCCGGTGGCGACCCGGCTGCCGCGCCGGTCCGGGCGAGCATCCGGCCGCTGAATGCCCCTGCCCTCCCCCCTCACGCGCGCCGGAGCCTGGGACCCCGGCTGGCCACAGGGTGGGCGGTTACGGACACGCTGCTGCCGATATGCCGCGGCCAGAGGCTCGGCCTCTTCGCCGGCTCCGGCATCGGCAAATCGACCTTTCTTGGGTCTCTCGCGACCGGATTGGAAGCGGACCGCGTGGTCATCGCCCTGATTGGCGAGCGGGGCCGCGAGGTCAACGACTTCATCCAGCACACGCTGACGCCCGAAATGCGCAAGCGGACCGTTGTCGTCGCGGCGACAGCGAGCGAATCACCCGGCGCCAAGAAGCGCGCCGCCAACTGCGCCATCGCAACGGCCGAACACTTCCGTGACCAGGGACACAATGTGTTGTTCCTGTTCGACTCGATCACCCGTCTGGCGGAAGCACACCGCGAAACGGCCTTGCTGGCCGGCGAAGTGCCCGCGTTGAATGCTTTTCCGCCCTCAACGGTGCGCGTGATTGCCGAACTCGCAGAACGGGCCGGCCCTGGCACCGAGGGAAAGGGCGACATCACGGCCGTCTTCTCGGTGCTCGTCGCCGGATCCGACCTTGAAGAGCCCGTCGCAGACATGATCCGGGGGATGCTGGACGGCCATATCATTCTCGCGCGCCCTATAGCTGAACGGGGCCGCTTTCCGGCAATCGATGTGCTACGCAGCGTGTCGCGCTGCCTGCCGCAGGCCGCTACGGCAGAAGAAAACGACCTTCTGCGGGAGTATCGCCGGATGATAGCGCTTTACGAGGAGGTTGCCCCGATGCTCCGTGCCAACCTTTACGAATTCGGCAGGGACCTGAACTCGGACCGCGCGATTTCTCTGTTTCCGGCTCTCGACAATTTTGTGGCAACACGAAAAGCCGAAGGCATCGAAGGCTCGTTCAAGGAGCTTCAAGAAATTCTGGAAACAAAGCCTGCAGCAAGCCCGGCGCCGCCTGTAACGGTGACAATGGCCAAGCGCTGATCACAGCCCGCTGAGAAGCAGGTTGATCCCGCCCTGGCCGCCGATGCTGCCGTTCAGCAGCGTCAGCGCGTTAGCTGCCGGCGAAAAGTTGGCCGCGCCGTTCCTGACGGATTCGAGGGCATGAAAGCGCTTGATGAGCCGGTCCACCTGATCCGGGTCGGCAAGGTCTTTCACATCGGTTATGCCAAGCTGTTTCTGGATGCTAGTCTTGAGAATGTCAGCCTGCTTCTCGATAGGCAACTTGCGAATATCCGTGGGGAGATTGAGGCTTGTCTCAAGAACCGTGCGGACCGGGACATTTCCAAGCAGCCGGTAGAGGATCGCTGTTTCGCTGGAGCCATTGCCCATCAACCCCTTGATGTCAGACTGGTAGTTGAGCGCCAGCCGCATCGAGTCATCAACTTTGCCGACGGCCGTTTCGAAAGTCGATTTGTTGAACTCGGCTGCAATCTTGTCGAGCGCTTCCGGCGCGATCGTGATCGTGCCGTTGACAGGCTTGAAGGCATTCGCGAACGCCGTGTACTTCGGATTATTCAGACGGGCGAGGAATGTGCTTTCCGGATCGCTGGCTTCCTTCAATACCTTGTCGATAAAACCGCGCTTCCACTCCTCACCGCCGAGATCGAACGCCGTCAGTGCCACCCGCATGAGTCGCTTATCGTTCAGGAAGGCTTCTTTTGTGACGGGTTCCGAGAACTTCTCGACCAAATAAGACCGGTCTGCCTTGACCTGCGGCGAGTTGGAAAGGCTTTGCAGCTGACGATCATAGGTCGACTGCAGGAACTTCCATCCGCCGTTCCCGGTGAGAGGAATGACCGGCTGGTACACGGTTTAGGCCACCTTGGCAGGCAGGCCGCCCGGGGCCGCCTGGCGCCCGAGAAGCTGTGCTTCGATCGCCAGGATCTGGCGAAGGTGGCAAAGCGCCGAGTAGTGATTCCCGCGGCTGAGCATGGAGCGAAGCGTCGGGATGAGTTCGGCATCGATCGGACGGAATATGTCCAGCAGCGCGATACATTCCGCGTCAATCGCTGGCACCGTGTCCACAACATCTAGGTCGCCGGTAATCAGCAGCTGGATGGCGAAATAGATGCGCTTAACGGGCGTATCAACATCTTCCGGCCGAAGCGCATCCCGGCAACGCAGTACACGGACGTTTGCGTCTGCAATTCGGATGCGGGCTGGCTTGTCACCGTTCTCGAGCAGGGCGCCGTTGACAATGAAGCGTTCCCCGGGCGCTATTTTCAGTACAAGTCCGGACATCAGACCCCCTCCTCTTCCACGCTGAACGCCGACTGGCGGACGAGCCCGGCCATGACGGTCTTGTTGACTTCAATGAGATCAGGAATGCTTTCCTCGCCTTCCAGGACCTTGAGGCTCGTCTGGCGGACATACTCGGAAAGGAAAAGCAGGCTGCGCTTGAGATCGTCCGGCAATGAGTTGCCAGGTTGCAGCAGGTCTGTCGCAATGATCGTCCACAATTGCTGGTTCCGGCTTAGCGCATCGGCCCAGTCTGAGAGGGAGCGTGTTTCGGGGTTCTTGACGCTCTCGAGCGCCTCGGTGATCTGGAGGAATAGAGCGTACTCAACTTCCCTGTCGCCGGCAGTGCGTTGCGAAATTTCGCCATACGCCTTGTACGCCAATGCCTGCAACTCGCCCTCCTGGATCTGTGTAGGAAACCCGGGGGCATCTTGCCCCCGGGCCTAGTCATTAGTTTAGCGGAACAGCGACAGAAGCGACTGCGGCTGCTGGTTGGCAATCGACAGAGCCTGGACGCCGAGCTGCTGCTGAACCTGCAGAGCTTGCAGTTTTGCCGAAGCAGCTTCGATGTCAGAGTCGGTGAGACCGCCGATACCCGAAGTGAAAGAGTCGATCAGTGTAGAGACGAACTCGTTCTGCGCGCCAAGGCGCTTCTGCGAAGAACCGAACTCAGCAGCAGCGTCGATGGCGATGCCGAGCAGCGTTTCGATCGAGGTGAGAGCGGACGTTGCACCCGCATTCGTCGTAACGTCGATGCTGTTCAGGGCGCCCAGGCCGCCAGCGCTCGTGCCGGCGGTGCCGCCAGTAGCGGAAGCGGCCGTGACAAGGAGGTTTCCGCCCGAGGAGTTGGTGATAGAGATGACGTCATCAACGCGCGAGACGGAGTAGTTGGTTTCGCCGGTCGCCGCGAAGAAGTTCGAGATCTGCGAGGCGAGGTTGGCAGCGACGGAATCGGCGCTGTCGCTGGTGCCGGCAACGTACTCGAACGAGCGGGCGCCGAGGCTGTTTGCAGCGGCGGTGTCGTTGAGCGTGATGCGGTAGCTGTTACCGTCAGCAACCGAAGCGATGGTGATGTCCTGCGTGCCAGCGGTGGCAAGCGTCGCAGCCGTACCAGCAGCCGTGCCGTCGTTGTCGATGATGGTAAGGTTGGTCACTGCCGTGGCGCCAAACGTGGCTGCGGTCGCGGTGTTGCTGAGCGACAGGTCCTGGCGCGTCACGGTGACGTAGGAAGCACTGACGTTGCCCGAAGAATTGCGATCGAGCGAGGAGAGTACGTTGACGTCGGCAGAAGAAGAACCGTCGATCAGGTTCAGGCCATTGAACTGTGCAGCGCCGACGATCGAGCTGATCGTGCCGCGGAGGGCTTCGATATCCGTCTGGATCTTGTCGCGGTCCACGTTCGATTCCTGGGCCGAAACGATCAGGTTCTTCATTTCCTGAAGAGTCGATGTGATTTTTTCAGCGGCCGAACGGGCAACGCCCACCGTCGAGGAACCGAGGTTCAGCGAGTCGGAGATCTGCTTGAAGCTCGAGACGTCGGTCGACATGACCGTCGAGATGGCCCAGATGGCGGCGTTGTCTTTCGCATTGGCAACTTTCTTGCCGGTCGAAATCTCGCTCTGGACGCCTTCAAGGTTGCGGTTGATATTGCGCAGGGTCTCAAGGGCGACCATTGCGCTGTTGTTGGTCAGGATACTGGACATACTTTATTCCTTTGGGTGTTTCGCCATCGTCAGTGCGCGGCGGGTTGTTCGGTATGTGTCATCCTGACAGTGGGGAAATCCCCGAACCAATCTTGGCTTCAGTATCCCGGAATAATACGTAAGGCTGAATCTCTGGTTAATCTGGGTTAGGCTTTTCTGCTGAAAGAGCCCGTTGCGTTCGAAAATGAGAGTTGTGCGCCGCCGCGTCCGTAGGATCCAACCTGCGCGCCCGTATTGAGGCTCTCCAGCCGGGTGAGCGCGTGGCGGACACCGTTCCGCACGGCGTCCATATGCGCCGCATTTTCCTCCGCCGTCTGAATGATCCGTTCGATGCCGCGCCGGGTCGCCGGAGCGGCCGCCCTCAATCCGCTTGATTGCAGAAACTCTTCAAAGTTCTGCAGGGCAATCATCTTCTCTCCGATCAACGCGGCCACTTCTGCCGCGCGTCCGGATTTGAGCAGCGCTTGCTCCCTTTTAAGGATTTCCTCCAATGCCGCGATCACGCGCTGCTCACTCATTTGGGCCTCACAAGGTTTTCTGCGGAGTTTTCAGAGGATGGAAGGTCAACATGTTCGCCAAGTCCCAACGGATGGGTTGCGGCAAGATCCTTGGCGATGGACTCAACGACGTATCTGGAAAAGGATGAAGCGGCCTCTCCGCCCCCCCGCGTCAGCGCCTTCTCAAGCCCGGCATGGCTCAGCATTTCCGCCCACAGCATCTGTTCGAAGCGCTGCCGGATATCCTGTTCCGCCGTTTCGCGTGCCGACATTGGAGCATTCGGCGCGGCTGACTTGATATCGGCGGTGCCCATGCCCGGCATAACTGAAAGTGTCATGTGAGCGGTCTCCGGTTTGATCCGTCTACGAAGTTACCAAAACAGCGTGTTCGGTTAACGCATATTTTACGGGGCATGGTTGTATTAAGGTTAACAGCAGGAAGTTACTTTCCGAATGGCCCTCGCACCTGATCTGATCTTCAGACCCCTTGAGTCTCCCGCTCAGGAAGCGCCGAACCGTCGTTTGGCCAATCCGGGCAGCGGCGAAGAATTTTCCGAGCTTTTGTCCAAGGCGCGTACCTCGCAAACTGAACCACTCGGCACCGCACCGCAGGAGTTTGCACTAGCCCAGGCAGCGCCCCCTTCCCTGCCGCTGGGCGCCGGCCTGGCGACACTTCCGGAGTTTTCTCAGGATGGCCTATTGTCCGTTTCAGCGGCCAGTAAACCCGCGCTTGCGGCCCAGGTAACAGGCGTCACTGGAGCGTTGCTGCCCGGCATCGAGTCAGGTGACATATCGGCGGACACCAGATTAGTAGCGCCAATTCAGGGCGGTCCTGAGCCTGCTGATCCTGGAACCTTGCCTGAGGTGACCCGCACGGTCGCTGGCGATCCCGATCGCATCGTTCCCCAAACTCCGGCAGAAGCTGTTTCGCAGGCAGCGGCTGGCCGATTGGCAGACGCGCTTCCAGCGGACCGTCTGCCGGGATTTCATGGCGGTCCTGAACCCGCTGATCCAGGAACCTTACCTGAGGTGACCCGCACGATCGCTGGCGAACCCGATCGCATCGTTCCCCAAACTCCGGCAGAAGCCGTTTCGCAGGCAGCGACGGGCCGATTGGAAACGGACCGAAACGCTGCATCGTCGCGCGAAGCCGTTCCGCAAATCGCAGCGCCGGCACCTGCAAACCTCGAAAATCAAGGTTTGGCGGACGCCGTTGATTTCTCCGAACCGGACGGATCTAAGCCTTCGGCGCTCCCGACGGCGATTGCACCTCGCATGGACGCAGGCGCCAGTGTAGGCTCGAGCGTTCCAGCGAAAGAGATCGCAGCGTCTGCCGCCTCCTCGCGCGCCGGCACTGCGACCCGCACGGAAAAAGACGTGCACAGATCATTCGAAAGCGGTACCCAAAGCGAGCCTGCGGCGTTGGCGTCCGCGCCCACGTCGTCCTTCGGTATCGCGGCGGCTGCTTTGGACGTCCAGACCGTCAGCCAGCCGGTTGCCGGCGCTGTTCCATCCGTCGCTGCGTCCAGCCCGGCGATCGCTCCCCGAAACATTGCAAAGCCAGACAGCGGCCAAGTCAGCGATACCCCCTCTTCCGGACCGTCCTTGCCCGCATCAGAGACCTTGGAATTCGCGGATGTGCTTGGCACAGGTGAACAGCTTGCGGCCTCCGAGGCGCCCGGCCCGTCCACCCAGGGTGCACCGGCACTGGCAGCGGCTGCTTCGCCCCCCGCCGCGATCCAGTCCTCCAGCATCTCGGTGGCAGCGCCCCCGGTCATGGCGCCCGCCAACGCCATCCTTGTTGCCTCCCCTGCCGATATCACCAGCATCGTCTCGAACGCCGCGGACAATGGAGATGCGGACCGGATCGTGATCCAGCTGGATCCTCCCGAACTCGGCCGTGTCTCGATCGACTTCAAGTTCGATGCGAACGGCCTGCAGCACGTAACTGTCACCGGCGAGTCGCCTGAAGCGATGCGCCAGTTGCGCCTCATGCATTTCGAACTGACCCAGGCGCTGGAACGTCACGGCATCACCAGCCAGAACATGAGCTTCCAGCAACAGCAACAGAACGCCCAGCAATCGCCCACGCCCAACCCTTTCGCGCGGCAGGGCAACTTGAGCGACGCGGGCGGTGCCACAGCGCTTGAGCCGATGACTGCACACAATAACCAGACTTCGCCCCGCATGCTGCCGGGCGGGCGTCTCGACATGAAACTCTAGGAGCCCAGCCAATGACCACTGTATCGAACGTATCCAATACCGGCACGTCTTCGGTTGCCACGGCTCCTACCAGCCAGCCGGCGTTTGGTCAGGAGTTCAACAGCTTCATCAAACTGCTGACGGCCCAGGTGCGCAACCAGGACCCGTTGTCCCCCCTGGACTCGACACAGTTCGTCGAACAGCTCGCGACCTTCTCCTCTCTTGAGCAGCAGGTGAACACTAACACAAACCTCAAATCGATCTCCTCAATGATCAGCGATCTGGCACGGACGATGACCGCGCAATCGCCCGGTCAGGCCCTGTCACTGCAATCTTCCTGGCTGCCTTTCTCAGGCGACTCCGTTCAGTTCAGTGGGGAGATGCCGGCCGGCACATCGCGGGGAGTCCTCACGATAAAGAATGAGGCTGGACAGCCCGTCTGGACGGAGACTCTCGGCATCGGCGCCGGCGTCTACTCGTGGGATGGGAGCGCCACGTCTGGTGGCCAGGTTCCGACCGGCGACCTGTACGAGTACAGCATTGATACCTATAACGCCGCCGGCGAGTACACCGGCAGCGTGGCACCCCGGCCGATCTTGTAAGTCAATCGCCGGGCCTGCCTGGACCTGGCTGCCCGTCAGATATCCTGTTTCGCCATGTCGACGATCAGGACGTTGCTGATTCCAGAGGCAACAACAGACTGCAGGTTGTCCATGACCGTGCTGCGGATGAGTTCGTAGTTTTCGACGCTCGTGACGGACTCGAACGTGGTGCCGTCGTTGCTCAGCGTGATCAACGAAGTCATGATGTTGTCGCGCAGCTTGGGCTCCATACTCTGGAGGTTCGAGGCGATGGACCCATCGGCTTCGAGGTTCAGGTTCAGGATGACCAGGCTGTGTACCCGGCCTTCGCGGATGATCGGCACGACGAATTCCCGGGTGAACTTGAAGTAGTAGACTTCGGAGTCGGCGCTCTCGCCGCCGTGAGAGTCCTTCTTCTTATCCTTGTCCGGCTTTTTTCCGTGGTCGTCCTTCTTCGCAGCGGGATCATCATCCTTCTTCTCTCCGTGAGCATCCTTGGCAGGCTTTTCAGCCTTGGCTGCAGGATCAGACGGCCCGGACGACATCGACCGGAGGAAGTTTCCCCCTACCCCGCCCGCCACAATGCAGACGATGACGATGATGGCTGCGATGATGTTCTTCATGGGATGATCCTAGAACGGATTATAGCGGTCGAGCAGTTTGGGAATGGCCTTCATCTCGGTATTTGCCGTCGCCTCGCCGCTGCTGACATACGCCAGTTGCGCGTCGGCGATCTTTTCATACGAAACCGTGTTCGTGCGGGTTACGTCCTGCGCGCGGATAACACCCGAAACCGTCAGATAGCGAACTTCATTGCTGACCTGCGTCTGCTGGTAGCCGCGGATGATCAGGTTGCCGTTCGGCTCGACACCGACCACACGCGCCGCCAGGGTGAAGGTAACCTTCTCGGCCCGGTTTACCGCACCGCTGCCATTCAGGCCCGATGCCCGGTTGTAGTCATAGGCGGGCGACAGGGACGCCCCGCCGGGAAGGACACCATTGGCCCATTCCGGCAGCCCGAGGAATGACTCGACTGCCATGTTCTCGTTGGAATCGCGCGTGCGAGACAGCGAACTTTGGAGGCTCGCCTGGTCATTCATCTCGACTAGGACCGTCAGGAGGTCGCCGACATCCTTGGCGCGCCGCATGCTGAGCAGCGAATCGGATGAGGTGGACCAGAGCGAGGCATTCTCGGGCGCTGACGGGCCGGCCGTCTCCGAGGCCCAGGGGCCTTGGTACGTGTCGAACTTGGCCGGAGCGAGTTCGACCGTTTCATGCGGCGAGCTGGCACATGCCGTTACGGCGAAAGCGGCGAAGGAGAGTGTTGCGAGATGTTTCATTGTGCGAGAATCCATCCGTCAGCTTGAACAACGCCCTGAACCATCTGACGGGATTGAAGGTTGAGCACATTCACACTTTCGTTCAGGGCGGCGTCGCCCATGGCGCGGCCAGACGTCGAAATCTCGAGCGGGCCCTTGATGAATTTTATGGTCACGACCTGGTTGCGCGTAACCAGGCGGGCCGGCTGGGTATTGTCCAGAGTGATCGGTTGGCCAACATAGACCGTCCGGCGCACTTCCCGGCCCGCAAACAGGTCATAGACTTCGGGGCCGTCCCCTTCCTGCAGTTCGGCATTTGCGACCGTGACACCGTCGCCGGCACGAATGACTTCGGCGGCCACCAGCGAGGAGGCGTCCGTAAGGGCCACCATCGCTCCCATTCCGGCTGCGATCAGCGAAAACATGGGACTACCTCATTCTCGTTGTGGCAGACAGCATCTCGTCGGACGCGGTGATGACCTTGGAGTTCAGCTCATACCCGCGCTGTGCTTCGATCAGATCCGAAATTTCCTTGACGACATCCACCCCGGAATCCTCGATGAAACCTTGCCGCAGGACTCCCACTCCATCTGTACCCGGAACAAGCCGGTTGGCAGCGCCTGAAGCTTGCGTCTCCCGGTACATGTTGTCGCCGAGGGCCTCGAGCCCCTTTTCGTTGATGAAACGCACGAGCGAGATCGTTCCGATCGGCTGCCCCTCGGGGACATCTGAGAAGTAGGCCACGACTTCCCCATCACGGCTGATGGAAATCCGCTGCGCATCCTCCGGAATGACGATCCCGTCGGCGAGCGGAAAGCCGTCCATTGTCACGACTTCGCCCGTCGGGCTGCGGCTGAGCTTGCCGTCACGGGTATAGGCTGGCTCGCCCGAGGGCAGCGTCAGCTCGAGAAATCCGGATCCGTCTATGGCAAGGTCTAGCTCGGCATCCGTCTGGCGCAGCGCGCCCTGGGTGATCTGCATCGAGACCGTCGAAGGCCGCACGCCGGTACCGATCTGGATCCCTGCCGGTACGACCGTTCCGGTCTGGGAAGTGATTGTTCCGGGGGTGAGGTGTTGCTGGTACATGAGGTCCGAGAACTCGGCCACGCGCGGACGATAGGCGGTCGTGCTCATGTTGGCGATGTTGTTCGAGATCACGTCCACACGCGTTTGCTGGGCGGCCATCCCTGATGCTGCAATCTGTAGAGACTTCATGGGTTTCTCCTCATTTCATTTCGTACTTCAGCGTTCGCGCAGGGATGTGATGAGCTGGTTGATCCGGTCGTCTTCGCGGTCGAGCATGGCCTGGCCCGCCTCGTACGCCCGCTGGACTTCAATCATGCGGGCCACTTCCAGAACCGGAGAAACGTTGGATTGTTCGAGCGCGCCCTGAATGATGTTCGCTTCTTCAAACTGTGCGTATCCGCCCGGAGCCGAAAAGAAGGTGTTTGAATCGCGCAGGAGCTCCCCTTCGGCCCGCACCACACCCACCCGGTCGATCAATTGTCCGTCGGCGGATATGGACCCGTCGGCCCCGATCGAGACCTGATTGGCGTCCTCGGGAATGGTGATCGGATTGCCCCCTGCCCCCAGCACACCGTTGCCGAAGGCATCGATCAGCGTGCTTTCGGCGGACAGCTGGAAATTGCCGGCGCGCGTAAGGCGCGGCCCCTGCGGCGTTTGGAGAACGAAAAACCCTTCGCCCTGTACGGCAAGATCGAACTGGCCGCCCGTGAACTTGAAGTCGCCCTGGGAAAGCTTGAAGGCGTGCCCTCCGAGACCGCCCATCGACACCGAGTCTTCCTGAGGACCAGGTGAAACGAGGAACTCGGCGAAGATGGCCCGGTCCGACTTGTAGCCCGTCGTGCTCGAGTTTGCGAGGTTGTTGGCAACAACCTGCATCTCTTGCATCAGGCCCTGTTGGCGGCCGAGGGAAGTATAGATCGCGCTGGACATCAGGGCATCTCCCCCGAAAACTGTGCAAGCGACGCGCGCGAGCTGTCCAGCTTTCCCGAAATGGTGGACATTGCCAGACGCTCGGGGACCAAGGTCTTCTCAGGGAGGGCCTTCAGGACCATCACGCGATCTACGCGCCATTGCTGATCATCGCCGTCCAGTTTCAGCGCCGCCTGATAGAAGCGTTCGGAGACCAGCCAGTGGCTTGTTGAGGCATCCTGTTCGATCAGAGCAAGGATCGTTTCGGGATCAAGGCTCAGGCGGCTTTCGAACATCGTCAGTCTTTGACGTTCTCGCGTATCAATCGCTGCCAACGCTGCAATCCGGTTGATGCGCTGATTGGCCGGATATGTTTCGGCGAGACCGTACAGTTCCTCATAATTTTTCTGCCGATAAGCAAGGACTGCGCGCTCGATGGCGACTTCCTCGCCACCCTTCGCCTTTGATGCCAGCGTGTCGCCCAACGAACCGAATCCGAGACGGACCGCTACGACGGTGGCCGTTTCGTAAAGCGCGGCCCGGTCGGGCGCGCCGTCAAGCAGTCCCTTGTCCTTGATCAGGGCTTCAATGGCCGCGATGTTGCGGAGGGGATCTTCGCTGGCGAGGTCGCGCTGCAGGCTGCCTGCCAGATGCCGCGTGAGCTCTTCGCGCGCGGCCTCCGATTGCAGGCTGGGAAGGTCCGCCAGCCGCATCATGGGCTCATACATGGAATTGCGGCTCAGTTCGTCGAGCACGAAACGCAAGTCCGCCCGCACGTCGGTGTCTTTCTGGGCAAGCTCGATCCGGGTAACCACTTCATCCAGCAGAATCTCGCGAACGGCCGAATTGATCGGTCTTTTGTGCCGGACCAGAGACGCGAGGGCAGCCTCCTGAAAGTGCGCCTGGATAAGGAAACCCTCGATGCGTTGCTCCGCCTCCGGACTGGATTCACCGAGACCGATAACGGCTTCGCTGAACTGCAGCTGCGAAGAGTTCGAGATCTCTTCTTCGGAAAAGGTGTCCAGGAGAAGCTTGGCCAGTTTGCGCTCATTCATCGCGTCGAGCGCCGGAATGGCGATGATGGCGGCCCGGTCTCTCAATTGAAGGGGCAGCTCGGCAAAGTCCTCAGCCTGTTCAGTCAGGAGGGCCGCACCAGCCGCGTCCTCCCCGGAAAGAAGTGCGAGCGCGTGCCAAAGACCGGCCTGCGGATAGCAGGCCGCCAGTTCGGCGAAGTAAGCGGCCGGCGCCGGCCCCTGCCCTTTCAGAAGGACTGCGAGATTCTGCACGGCAACCGACTGCGGGTCGCGTCCAGTCTTCACGGTCATCGCCGCTTCGGCTGCAAGGTCGAGCGCGAGATAGGCTTTCGCGAGGCTCGCGCCGGCATGGGTCCCCGGCGCCTGCCCTTCATTGCCGGACTCTTCGCGATAGGCGTAAATGTCGCTGTACTGCTTCAGTTCTGCGTATTCGGTAAAATCGAGCGGGTACGGCTTGGAGCAATCGAGCGTAGTGGCGGCAGGGGGCACGGCCACGCTCTTCACCACCGGAGGGGCTTCCGGTGCCGCGGCTTTCGGAACGATGGATTTGGGCTCGCCGGGTGGTTTGGCCTTGCCGGCGGGGTCCAGCAGTCCTTCATCGACCGCCTGACGCACGAAGGCATCGAGCTCGCTGGAGAATTCAGAACGGCGTGCGTCAGGCTCCTGGCCCGCAGGAGTGTCCTTGAGCGCCTGTCCCGGCTGCGCCAGGAGCAGTGTGCCAAGAAGGATCCAGCCTACGCGCTTCATGCCGCCTGCTTGAGCTCCCTGATCGCTTGTTCGATTTCGTCAAACGACGGGCGGACGCGCGACGGCGCATGCCGGCGGGCAACTTCCACGCAGATGTTGACGGGGTTCTTGTGCAGGTTCGACACCAGCACTTCGCCGATCATCGAGTAGAAGATGTGTTCTTCCATGCGCGTGTGCTTCACGCGCGATGCGAACGGGCCAACGACGCCATAGGCGAGGAAAACGCCAAGGAACGTACCAACCAGCGCGCCGCCGATCATGCCGCCCAGGACTTCCGGTGGCTTGTCGATCGACGCCATCGTCTTGATCACCCCGAGCACGGCGGCCACGATGCCGAGCGCGGGCAGTGCGTCAGCCGTGCTCTGCAACGCGTGCGATCCATGCAACTTGTCTTCCTGCAGGCTCTCGAGGTGCTTCTCGAGAAGGATCTCAACCTGGTGCACATTGTCGAAGTTCATGATCATCGAACGGATCGTGTCGCAGATCATTTCGATCGCGTCGTGATCCTTGAGGATCCGCGGATACTTCGTGAAGATGGACGATTCCTGCGGCGCCTCGATATGAGCCTCGATGTCCACGGGATTCTGTTTCAGCACGTTGAGGAGTTCGTGCATCAGGCAGAGAAGATCGGCATAGTCCTTCTTCTTCCACTTCGGGCCCGCGAACGCCGTCACGATGTCACCTGCGGTATGCTTGATCGTTGTGAAATCGTTGGATGCAACGAAAGCCCCGACAGCAGCACCGCCGATCATCATCATCTCGAATGGCAGCGAGTGCATGATGATGTCCATCTTGCCGCCCGCCAGGAGGTAGCCGCCAAACACCATCACGATGGTTATAGTCAGTCCGATAGCCGCGTTCACTTACTCTCTCCGTCTCCCGGCGCCTTGGCCCGGATGTCGTCGTTAAAGATTTGCCAATTCCCGGGTAAAGGGTTCGAGAATGGGTGTTTTAAGTTTCAGGGCGCGCTGCTGTTTCCAGACACCCATTTCACAAAGGCCGATATCGACGGTCCCGTTCACGGTCTCCGCTCTCAGCGAAACCCGCGACGTATCGACATCTGGCAAGGCGATTAACTGGCCCACCTCCAACCGCGAGCATTGACCAATCGTCAGCGTCAGACGATTGAGCACGCCATCGACCGTTATCATGGAAGACTTAACACTCGCTCTCAGGGTCTCACTCCCCGGCCCTGACGAGGACTTGCTCATCCGGGCGGCAAGCAGCTCGAGTTCAAGCGCGTTGCGCAATACATAGTCGAGATGGAAAACTATCCACATGCGGACAACTTGGTCGCCAGACGCCGCTTTGAAGCCGATCATCAGGTAACGCTGCGTCTGGGTGAACCCGCCCGGGGCTGAAGAGTAGTCCGAGAACGGAGCTTGAGAGCCTAGGGACATATGGCCGGCAAGATTTGCCGCGATGGTGTTCCACAAGGTCGATGTGGGGGTTTCGAGCAACAGCTTCCGGAACAGTTCCGACACGCCTGACAACTCGGCGAGAGGCTGTTGCAGGCGTTGGCTCGCGTTCAGTGTGGCCGTGAACTCATCCACCGCTACGGCACAGAGGCCCGGCGAAAAATCCCCATTGAATACAAAGCTCAATAGCTTGTCGAGCTGGCCGATTGCAGTCGTACCCGGCACCACGTTGCGCGTTTCGAGGACGGCAGATGTCTCTGTTCCGAGCGTGTCGGTCATCCATGTCGAAACTTGTTTTTGCAGGGTTTGCCAGAAGTCATCGAGCTGCAGCACTGCGGTCGGGATACCCGCTCGGGCCTCGATCTTTTTGCGCAGCACGGTCGACATTGTGAACCTTTGGCGATTTTATGTTAACTAACTCGGTAATGAACGGGAATTGATTGAGGAATCGTTAGCAAGGCCAAGCGATCTGCGCGTACCGTGTGCGCGGTTAATTGAGCTAAAGCTGATAGTTGGACGGCCTGAACAAGTCAGGTGCCCGATGCATACCGAGCCAACAGCTGCCGTGCAGCCAATCATCATCAGACGGAAGAAGGTCTACAAGGCCGACGGACATCATGGCGGTGCCTGGAAAGTGGCATATGCGGACTTCGTGACCGCAATGATGGCGTTCTTTCTCTTGATGTGGCTGCTCAACGCGACCACCGAGGATCAGCGCAAGGGCCTTGCCGACTATTTCAACCCTTCCATTCCGATCAGCCGTATTTCCGGCGGGGGCTCGGATGCTTTGAATGGTGACTCCATTTTCACCGAGGAAACGCTGGCGAGGTCCGGCTCCGGCTCGTCGCACGAGCGCAATATCGAGTCCCCGGCTTCGAATGCTTCCATGGCTGAAGCAGCATCCAAGCAGGAAGCCGCCGCCGGAACGTCCGAGGCCGAGACGCAAGCCATCGCTGAGAACCTCCAGTCGCTCAAGACCGCGCTCGACGAACAAAGTCAGCAGCTTTCGGAACACCTCATGATCAAGATGTCTCCGGAAGGCATCGTGCTTGAACTTGTCGACTCAGAGAGCACACCACTCTTCCCCGTTGGACGCAGCGAGCCGTCAGACCTTCTGATCGAGCTTCTCGGCGTCGTTGCAGAGTCTTTCGGAACGTTCCAGAATAACATCAAGATCGTAGGCCATACCGACAACCGCCGGTATCGCAATGACGCCATCTACGACAACTGGAACCTGTCGGCCGACCGCGCCAACGCCGCGCGCCGGCTGCTGCTCCGCAGCGGCATTGACCCCGCCCGTGTCCGGGAAGTTACCGGGAAAGCCGACACCGACCCTCTCATCAAGGACGATCCGGCCGCAGCCCAGAACCGGCGTATCTCGATAACGATCCTGACGAACTAGGGCGCCGCCAGAGAGAACAATTACCGTATACTGACTCAACAAAGTGAATCAGTATGAACTTTGGTTATCCGCTTGTTTACGACTTCGCTCCAGATTGCGCCCTTATCTGACGCAGGAGCAACCAGATATGAGCATTTCATCGTCCCTGAACGCCGGGGTTATGGGCTTGAGTGTCAACGGCACCCGCCTCGCCACCATTTCCGACAACATCGCCAACTCCGGAACGAATGGTTACAAACGTAGCCTTGTCGACTTCTCGAGCATGGTTCTGCAAACACGCTCTTCCGCGTATGCGGCAGGCGGTGTTGAAGTTGCGACGTACAAGGACATCGGAGCAACAGGCTCGCTGATTTCCACGGGCAGCGCGACGGATATCGCCGTTTCCGGCAGGGGGCTCATTCCGGTTACCGATCGTACAGGCGTGAACGAACTTTCATCAGAGCGCCGGCTGATGCTGACACCGACCGGATCGTTCTTTGCGGACCAGAACGGAAACCTGAGAACGCAAAGCGGCCTGTTTCTCCTTGGCTGGCCAGCCGATGGTCAGGGCAATATCGGAAACGTCAGCCGCAACAGCGGTGTGAACCTGGAGGCGGTCAACGTTGCCACCTCGCAGTTCACGGCGACTCCGACCTCCCGCATCGACCTCGGCATCAACATTCCGGCCGACGCGACACGGGCTGGCGGAACCGGCGGGAACTATTCGCTGCCCGTCGAATACTTCGACAACCTCGGCCGGGCTCAGACCCTGACCTTCGTCTTCGCTCCCACTGTGCCCGCCACCGGCGCAAGCAACCAATGGGCCGTGACGATCGAGGACAGCGCGGACACGGTCGCCGGATCGGTCGGCGATCTCGACATCGTATTCACAGACAACGCAACCTCTGGCGGCCGGATCTCAAGTGTGGCGGCCACCAATGGCGCAACCTATGACGCGGCGTCCGGTGTGGTTTCGATCACGCTGCCGCATGGCCCCGTCTCGGTGTTCATTGGCCGTCTGAACGACAGCGCGGGCATCACCCAGCTTGCGGCGCCCTTCGCGCCCACATCTGTGGCCAAGGATGGCGCGCCGATCGGCGACCTTCAGTCTGTGGAGATTGATGATCAAGGGTATCTGCGGGCCATCTACGACTCGGGCTTCCGCCGGACACTTTACCAGATCCCGATCGGCGATGTTCCTAACATGAACGGCCTGACGGCGCTCGATTCGCAGGCCTATACTGTCTCGGCGTCCAGCGGCAACCTTTACCTCTGGGATGCCAATGCCGGCCCGGTTGGGGGTATCTCGGGATACTCGCTGATGGAGTCGACCACTGACATCGCGCAGGAACTGACGGATCTCATCGAGACGCAGCGCGCCTACACATCGAACGCAAAAATCGTTCAAACGGTAGACGAGATGCTTCAGGAAACAACGAACCTGAAGCGATAGAGCCCCGAAACGGCTAGGCGGACTTCCAAGTGAGCCTCTCCAGCGCCATCAACGCCGCCCGGTCCGGCCTTCAGGTCAGCAGCCTGAGGGCCGAGACCGTGGCGACGAACGTCGCCAACGCGACGACGCCCGGCTATGTACGCCGCTCAATCACATTGAGCGAAGTTGTTCTTGGCGGAACGTCGGCCGGGGTCCGATCGGACGGTGTCGGACGGGTCAACGATACGGCCATCAAGGCCCAACGGAGGGAACTGACCAGCGACGTGGCACAGGCCAGCGTACTCGCCTCAACCTGGAAATCGATCTCGGCCCGTATCGGCGATACATCCGAAGGGGATGGTTTGTTCAAGACCTTTTCCGACTTCGAAACGGCGCTCTCCCGCGCGATTGCAACCCCTGAATCGACCAGTGCGGCAGCAGGCCTTCTGCAAGCCGCGCAGAACATCACGGACGAACTCAACAGCCTGTCCGACATGGTCACAACCCAGCGCGCAGAAGCGGACCGCGAGATCGGCAACGGTGTTGACGTTGTGAATTCGGCTCTGAAGCAGATTGAGGAAATCAATGGCCGCCTTTCCGGCATCAACCGGGCCAGCGGCGAAGCCGCCGCCCTCATGGACGAGCGCCAGCGGGTGCTCGACACGATTGCCGAGTACCTCCCGATACAAACGGTGGAGCGCGACCACGGGACAATTGAAGTTCTGACAACAGAGGGGGTTTTCCTCCTCGCAGGACGCGCCCGCGAAATTCAGTTTACGCCGTCTGCAGCCTTCGGTCCAAACGAGACATTGGCCGGCGGCGACCTGTCTGGCCTGACCGTCGACGGCGTGAATTTGACGCCGGGCGCGGCCTCGTTCGGCGCCGTGTCGGGCGGCCTGTTCGGCGCCCTGTTCACTTTGCGCGATCAGGATCTGCCTGCCCTCAGCGAGCAGCTGGACACGATCGCCAGCCAGCTGGTCAGCCGTCTTTCCGACGATGCCATCGACCCGACAAAGACGCCCGGCGATCCGGGCCTTTTCATCGACACCGATACCCTCGGCGGAGCGGGCCTGGCCGGCCGGATCTCGATCAATGCCGCGGTCGATCCCGGCCAGGGCGGCGCACTCTGGCGCCTGCGCGACGGGATTGGCGCCGCAACGACCGGCGCGCCAGGAAACCAGACTATCCTGAAAGGGATGTTCGACGCATTCACCGCCGTCCAGGCCCTCGGCGCAACCGGCTTTCAGGGCAGCTTTTCCGCAACCGAAATGGCCGCGCAGATTGCCTCATTTTCCGGACAGGCGCGCATCTACAACGAGTCCGTGCTGTCCTCGACCGAAACCCAGTACAATATCCTGGTCGAAGCCGAACAGTCCGAAACCGGGGTCGACATCGACAACCAGCTTCAGGACCTGATGCTCATCGAGCAGGCCTATGCCGCCAATGCGCGTGTCATCGAGATTGCCGGTCAGATGATCAATACGTTGATGGAGCTCTGAGACCATGCGCGTCACGCCCTTGCCGCCTAACCTGATCTCTGCCCAGTTCGGCCAAACCGTCGCGAGCCTGCGCCAGAACGTCTCGACAACAGCCGTAGAAGCCACAACCGGCCGGTACGCGGACCTCACATCGCACCTTTCAGGCCGTATCGGCACCGCCATGCTCAGCCAGAAGGCCGTCGATGACATCTCCTTCCGGCGGGAGCAACTCGATCTCCGGGAAAGCCGTCTCGCAGTTACGCAGCGCAGCATGTCTCTGATCCACGAGCGCGTGCTGGGGATCGACACCGACATGTATGGCGCCCTGTCGAGCGGCAACGAACTGTCGCAAAGCCTTGTCGCCAAGGATGCCGAGGCGGCGCTCGGCAACGTGTTCAGCAGTCTGAACGTCCGGTTTGGCGAACGTTTCCTTTTCGCTGGCGACGAAACGTCCACACAGCCCCTCTCCAGCCCGGACGATCTGCTTACGGACATTCGAAACCTTGCGAATACCGCGATCGATTCAGCTGATTTTGCAGCCTCGCTCGACGTCTATTTCAACAGCCCAACGGGCGGCTGGCAGACAAACATACTCCAAGGCTCGCCCACGTCGTCGGACCCCGATGCCGTGACCGCAAACAACCCCGCTCTTGTCGAGTTGATCTCGGGTCTTGCACTGATGGCCCTGTCAGATCCCCAAAGCAGCCCTGCCCTCTTCAGGGCAGATCCCGATATCGCCCTTTCCGGCGCCCAGCGCCTGAGCAACGGCCTGACCGCGCTGACGAACGTGCGCGCCGATCGCGGGGTCATCCAGGAACAGATCGAAGCAGAGAAGAAATCGCTCGACATCGAAGAAACCATTTTCACGACCGCACTGAACAGCTTGTCGGCGCGCGATCAATACGAAGCGGCGTCCACCCTCAAGCACCTCGAAGCAACCCTGGAAGCCTCGTACTTGCTCACGTCGCGCCTTTCGTCCCTGACCCTGCTCAACTTTCTGAGGTAATCTGATGAAGTGGTCCATCTGGCTGGTTGCCGCTCTGGGCATGTCGTCCCTGCTCTGGACGCCGCAAGCGCAGGCACAGTCCCGAATCCGGGATATCGTGAACGTAGAAGGCGTGCGCGAAAATGACCTCGTCGGATACGGCATCGTTGTCGGTCTCAACGGCACGGGCGATTCGGTCCGCAACTCGCCGTTCACGGAAGATTCGCTGACCCACATGCTGGAACGCCTCGGCGTCAACGTCCAAGGCGAGGACATCAAGCCGAAGAACGTGGCCGCCGTGCTGGTGACCGCATCCCTGCCGCCATTTGCCCGCAACGGCTCCAGCATCGATGTGTCGGTCTCCTCGATCGGCGACGCCAGCAGCCTCGAGGGCGGCACGCTGATCATGACCCCGCTGAAGGGCGCCGACAACGAGGTTTACGCGGCCGCCCAAGGCAGCATCATCGTCAGCGGCATCGATGTGCAGGCGCAGGCCGCGCGTGAAACGCGGGGCACGCCCACCGGCGGGTCGGTCCCCAACGGCGCGCGCATCGAGCGCGAGGTCAATTTCGAGTTCAACCGCCGCGACAGCATTGTGCTCGCCTTGCGCAATCCGGACTTCACCACGGCGGCGCGGATAGAGGACACGATCAACGCCGAATTCCGGCTTCCCATAGCCTCCATGCTGGATCCGGGTACGGTGCAAATCGACTTGCGCGGCATGACCGAATCTCCGGCGCGCCTGCTTGCCAGCATCGAGAACCTGCCGGTCACGGTCGCCTCACCTGCCCGCATCGTAATCGACGAGAAGTCGGGCACGATCGTTCTGGGCGAGGACGTGACGATCTCGAAAGTGGCCATTGCTCAGGGCAACATCTCGATCCGTGTGACGGAGTATCCGGTCGCCTCTCAGCCGAACCCCTTCTCGGATGGCGAAACCATCGTCCTGCCGCGTTCGGACATCCAGATCACCGAAACCGGCAGCCGCAACATCGCCATGCTCCAGCCCAACGTGACGCTGTCTCAGCTCATCGACGGGCTGAACGCCCTCGGCGTTTCGCCGCAGGAAATGGCCGACATCATCCGCGCAATGAAGACGGCGGGCGCGATCCATGCGGATCTCGTGATCAGATGATCGCCTCGCTGGCAGTCCGGCGGCGAGCCGACTGACGGTCCTGGACGAGGTTTGCCGCATCGCCTATAGGATGTGACTGCTTTGGCGCGAACAGCTTCAGTCCATTCCGCACCCGTCACGTGCTATCCAGGGAGCGGGACGCTCGCCTCGTCGTTCTTGTCCGTCGCGCGGATCATCGTGATGACACCGCGGCGGCTGAGGTCCATCAGCGTTGTCAGGAATTCGCGCTGCAGGGTCTCCACCTGATCAGCGTTGAACGCCGGCATGTCCTTGAACTCTTCGCGCATCGAATCGGCCATGCGGGAGGAGATATTGCTCAGCAGGAATTCAAGTATCGGCGGATAGGTGTCCCGCAGACTGGCCAGCAACTTGACCATGACCGCATTGTCGATCTGGCGGAACACCACGGTCACCGCATTGCGCGGGAGGATCTCAGGTAGCGCATCGATCGTGAACAAGCCCTTCTCGATGATCGGCAGCTTGGCTTCATGCGACGTGCGCAGGAAGTCGATCAGGTTGTTGCGCTTCTGCGCCGGAATCAGGCTCAGCACTTCACCGATCACGCCGAGATGGTCGTCGTTGTTCTCCGAGACGTCCTGATCCTTGTTGAGAAACTCGATCTCGATCATGCGCTCGACGGCAGGTTCGATGCTCGGATCGATCTTTGGTGCTTCGACCATGTATCCGAGCGTCGGGCTGACCTTTTCATCCGGCAGAAGGCACAGAATGCTCGAGACCATGCCGGTATTCAGCTTACGGAGGACCAGGGCGATGATGTTCGGAGTCATCGAGCCCAGATACTCGGCAATCTCGGGCGCCTCCCTCTGCGCAAGACGTGTCCAGACGTCCGCCGTTTCCAGGAAGGACAGGTCCATTTCGACGGGCGCAGAACCGAACAGCGCGTTCATCCGGCCGGGATCCAGCACGCCGGACATGACTTCCCGCGCCTTCTCCGGGCCACCGCGCAACGACCCGGAACTCTGCCGCAACTGGGTGAGGAAATCGATCACGATCTCGACCAGTTCTTCCCTCGCCAGGGTCGAGATGTTCTCGATCGCGGTCACCACCTTTGCAAGCGCCGCATCGTCAAGCTTCTGCACAATCGGCTTGGCCGCAGTCTCGCCAAGCAGCGTAATGATCACCGCCGCGCGCTGTGAGGCAGATATATTGGATTTGCGGCCCGCCCTCCCCGGCGCTGCATCGCCACGATCGCGCTTGGTCGGCGTATTCATGATCCATAACCTCTGAGCACAGCTTCAGTTATTTTCAGCCAGCCATCTGCCAGTACGAAAAAGCCCAGCTTGAACGGCAGCGACACGACAGTCGGCGGCACCATCATCATGCCGACGGCCATCAGTACCGAAGCCACCACCAGGTCGATCACCATAAAGGGCAGGAAGATAACGAAACCTATCTGAAACGCATGCTTGATTTCGCTCAGCATGAAGGCGGTCGAAAGCAGCGAGAAGGACGGCGCCTCACCTTCGACCAGCGGCCGGTTGACCGCGTCAGCCAGCGTCATCAACGCTTCGGGATCCGTCCGCCTCATCATGAACTCGCGGAACGGGTCCGTGGTCAGTTTCCAGGCCTGCTGCTCGTCCAGCACACCGTTCATATATGGCGTGATGCCGTTTTCCCAGGCCGACATGAAGACCGGCTCCATCACGAAAAAGGTCAGGAACATGGCCAGCGCCATGATCATCATGTTGGGCGGCGCCTGCTGCACACCGATCGCCTGACGCATGAACGAGAAGACGATCACCATGAACGGAAGGCAGGTGACCATCATGGCGATGCCCGGCACAAGGCTGAGCACAGACACCAGAAGCAGCAGCTGGATGACCGAGCTGCTGAGCTGGCCATCGCCGTTCGGATTGATCAGGCCTTCGAGGGCCGGAATTTGTCCGGGTACGGCTTGTTGAGCCTGCGCTGCGCCGGCGAACAGGACCGCCAGCACCACTAGGAAAACAAACCGAAGAAGTACACCCATGCTAGGCATTTTCGTCCGGCGCTCGTTCAATGATCTCGATGATCTTTACGGCAATCTGGCCGTCGCCCGTCTCCACCAGTTCGCCGCGCGCGATCAGGCGATTGTCAATGCTCAGTTCCACCGGATCATCGATGCGCGACGAAAGCGGAACGATCGACTCCGGCTGGAGCTCGAGAATCTCTGCCACGCTGAGGCGCTTCTGGCCGATCGAGACCGTCACGGTGACCGGCACGCTATAGATCGAGCGGCGGAACGCGTTCCGTCCGGAAGCATCCCGGCGGTCGTCATCAGCGGCGATGGCAGGTGCTGTGTCGGGAAGAGCCATTCCTCTACTCCTTGGTCATGGTTTGGGTTGAATTCAGCTGCGCAAGGCAAGCCTGCAGCAGGCTGTCAAAATCGAACGTCAGCCCGCCTGTCTGCCACGAGACGTCGATTCGTCCCTGCCCCGGGGCCGAGGCAGGCAGGATGGTGCAGCGATGGGCGAGCGAACTGTTGCGCTCCACCATGTCCCTGAGATCGGAAGCGAGGGACTCCTCGGCGTGTATCTCGACCACGGCGGCCGAGGCCGGAACGAGCGAAGGCAAGTGACGGCCGATCTCCTCCGCCAGGAACGCTTTCGACAGCAGCGGAAACAGTTTCGCGGCCATCGACCGGACATTTTCGACCGCCTGCGCCCGCGCATCGCGCTCGATCTTTTCGAGCCGCCCGCTGAGGGCTGCCAGCGACGCCTCAAGCGAGGTCAGGTCAAGTTGCGCCGGCGGCGGCGGCTGAAACGGCACCTCAATCAGGGGCGCCTCTTCGTTGAATGTATCGTTCACGAACTGATCGGCTGCGCCGAATCCGACGCCAGTTTCCGCGTCGTCGAAGGAACGCCGCCAATCGGTTGGCGGAAGCAAGGCCCCCTTGTCGTCAAACCGGGGCAAGCCTGAAAGCATGGGCCTACTCATTGACGGCAATCTTCTGATCTTCGTTCAGCCATTGCTGAAGCAGGGCAGCGGTTTCTTCCTCACGCTCCCGGGCGTAGTCTTTCAGATAGTTGAGCGGATCCGATTCCGGCGCACCGCCCGCAAAGGCGGGGGCTGCACCAGGCGCCGCCGTACCGTCAAGCGCCACGTCAGCTTTCTTCGGCGAGAGCATCGGCCGGACGACACCAAAGGCAAGTACGATCACCACGAGACCAAGCAGCAAGGCCTGCAGGCCGGACCAGAGATAGCGCTCCAGCAATTGTTGCATCATGCCCGGGGCGGCCACGAGGTCATCCGCCGTCACTTGCTGGAACGGCATCAGCTCGACGGAGATGGAATCGCCGCGCTCGAGGTTCAGGCCCGCGCCGGAGGTGACCAGCGATTGCAGGTCGGCGAGGACTTTATCGCGCACGGTCGCCGCATCTGCGGCCGCCGGATCCAGCCCCAGCGACTGCTCGTTGAGCAGAACAGCAATGGAGATCCGCTCGATCTGCCCCGGCAGTTTCTCGATTTCGGTGCGGGTCTCGTTGATTTCATAAGCGATGTTTTCAGACGAGTTCTTGGAAGCGTTCGTGCTGCCGCCGGCGGCAGCCCCCTCGCCTTCCTGGGGAAGGTTGCTGGCCACCGTCAACGCGCCGCCGCCGCCACTGCCGGACTCGCTCATGTCGCTTGTCGTCCGGCTACGGATGACTTTCGATTGCGGGTCGAACGCAACGGTCGAAACGCGCTGGCGTTCGCGGCTGACATCAACCGAAACGGACACGCGCGCATTCCCGGCGCCGACACGGGCCTCGAGCAGGCTGGTGATCTTCTGCTCCAGCGCGCTTGCCTGGTCTTCCGCCGCAGGGCCGGCCTCCGCTGTTTCGTCCGAATTCGGACCGGCCAGGATGCCCTTGGTCGGATCGATGACGGCCACGTCTTCCGGCTTCAGACCGGATACAGCCAGCGCAACGAGATACTGGATCGCCTCAGCTTGTCCTTTGGACAGGGAATGCGTCGTCGTCAGCGTCACGGAGGCCGTCTGGGCCGGCTGGGAGCGCGCAAAACCGGACCGCAGGCTCGCGCCAATATGCACGCGCGCCGCCGAAATGCCGGGAATCGCGAGGATGGTCCGCGTCAGCTCGCCTTCCTTCGCACGCCAGTAAGAGGCGTTGTACATCTCGGATGTGACCGAGAAGCCATTGACCTCGTCAAGCAGTTCATACCCCTGCACCGACTGGCGTGGCAGGCCTTCCTTGGCGAGCGCAAAGCGCACCGAATCGCGTTTGCCCTCCGGAATGAAGATCGCGCCGCCTTGAATCTCGTACTCGACGCCACTTTGCTCGAGTTCCTCGATGATCTCGCCGGCATATTGTGGCTCAAGGCCGGAATACAGCAACGCCATGGGTTCCTTGGTCGCGCCCTGCACCATGAAGCTCATGGCAAACACGATCCCCAGCACCGCAGCCCCAAGCAGGAGCTGACGCGACAAGGGCAAGGCTCTTAGCGTCTCGATAAACTTCATGAACAAATGGCCCCGTTCGGGTCTGATTCTGGTCTAATGATTAAAATTAGACCCCAAATCGTTAAGGTTATCTTTACCCCGGATTGGTCTAACGGCCTTGCGCTAGGTGATGGAACCGGGAATCCAATGGCCAAGAAGCCAGACAAGAAGGTGGAAAAGAAGCCAGACGGCGATCCGGCAGCCGCAGCGGCCAAGCCCGCCGGAGGCATGATCGGCCTGATAATCCTGGGCGCAGCCGCCCTCGGCAGCTCCTTCGGCATCGTTTACTTTCTGACTCCCCCTCCCGCCGTGGCAACTGAAGCCTGCGTGCCTGCGGAGCAAGATGCCGCAGTCGTCGAGCCGGCCATCAAGGCCGATCAGACTTACGTCCAGATGCAGGAAATCCTGATCACGGTCGGCAGCGCCCCGGCCACTCGGTACCTCAAGATGAACGTCTCGGTGATCACCGAGACGAGCAATGTCGAAGCAGTCCAGGCCGCCGAGCCTGTCCTGGTCGACGCCTTCAACACCTACCTGCGCTCACTGGAAATGAAGGATTTTGAAGACCCCGGCTTCTACCCCCGTATGCGCGAGCAGCTCGCCCGCCGGTCGGAGCTTGTGCTCGGCAGCGGAGTCTCCGATGGTGTTCTCATCACCGAGTTTCTCCTGAGGTAATGGAAATGGCTATCCAGCCCACGGACATTGCGATCTTCCTGGTCTCCTTCGCGGCCTGCATCTACTGTTTCGTGCTGAGCAAGCGCCTCAAGGCGCTGCAGAACACCAAGGACGGCCTCGGCGCCACGATCACGGCCCTGTCGACGTCCATCGCCCAGATGAGCTCGACCACCCAGGACACCCGCGTCCGCGTCGAATCGATGGCGACGCGACTCGCTCACCTGATCTCAGAGGCCGACAAGACCTGCCGGAAACTGGAAGACACCATCGCCTCCGTCGATCTTGCCAAGGCGAGCGCCACCGATGAAGTCCACACCGCGCAAATGGACCTGTTTGTCATGATGCGCACCGTGCTCGACCAGTCCAAAGAACGCGTCGCCGAGATGAACGGCATCATGCGCCAGATGCAGGCGATGTCCGATGAAGCGTCCGCCTCTCTTGAAACCGCCAGCGGCGGTCTCGGGCTCCTCGCCCGCTCCCGCTCGTCCTGAACCGGCGCTTGCGGGCAAAGGTTAGCAGAAACCGCCCGAAAATTTACGAATAATTAGCCCGAACCGTGAAATCTTTCGGAAAGGTTTGCGTCCGGATTTTCCGTCCGCAAGCCTACCCTCCGAAGGCTGCGAAGAAATCCCCATGTCTTTCGTCAAGAACAACACCTCGCATGTGCTGCTGACGCTCGGCGTCCTGTTCACGATCGGCGGCGCCACCCGCTTCCTGCCCAACGGCCTCGCCTTCGCCGAGGATCTCGGGCTCAAACCCGCCACTGAAACGGCTGCCGCCAAGACCGACGGCGCAGCGAAACCGGCCGGCCCGTCCGCCGCGGACCTTCAGGAAGTGTGTTTCACGACCGAATCCGCCGCCATGGTCGCCGAAGACCAGTGGCTTTTTGAATCCCAGAAGGAAGAGCTGAAAAACGAAAAGCTCGCGCTCCAGACCTGGGAAAAGGAACTCGAGACGCAGACGGCCGAGCTTCAGGCCCTGCAGACCACGCTCGAAGCCCGCTGGCAGGAGATCCAGGGCGCCTCGGACCAGGACATCAAGCACCTTGCCGGCATGTACAGCGCCATGAAGCCGGACGCCGCCGCCTCCATCTTCAACCAGATGGACCCCGCCTTCGCGGCCGGCTTCCTGCGCCTGATCCCCAGCGAGCAGGCCGGCCTGATCCTCGCCAACATGGATTCCAAGAAGGCTTATGTGATCAGCGTGAAGCTGGCCACGATGAACGCCGATGTGCGTAACGCCCCCGCCAGCCTCAACGACGGCTGAGCCCTTTCCCGGCGGCATCTGACGCTACGTCGCGCCTTTGACCCCCCTGCTTTCCGGGTTACCTTGACCAGAGCGGACAAGGGACAGGCGCATGGACGGCCCGAAATCTTATCTCGGCTGGAAGGTTGACTACACCGCCCCCGTCGGCGAACCGGCTTTCGCTGGTCCTGACTCGATTTCCTGGCAGGTCTTCAAGAACCCCGTCGCGCTCGCGGTCGGCGGCGTCTGCGCCGTTCTCCTCGAATTCGCCGATGCCCGGATCCGTTCCGGCGTCTGGGATCACTCCGTCTTCAAGACAGACCCCATCGGCCGCTCCAAACGCACCGGCACCGCCGCCATGGTCGGCGTCTACGGGCCGCAGGCCGCGGCCCGCCGCGTCATCCAGGGCGTCACCAACATGCACGCGCGTGTGAAAGGCAAGACCCCCACAGGCGAAGCCTACCAGGCCCTTGATGTGGAACTGCTCGACTGGGTCAGCGCCACCGCCAGCTACGGCTTCCTGATGGGCTACCACCGTTTCATCCGTCCCCTGAGCGACGCCGACCAGAACCGCTTCTTCGCCGAAGGCGAGACCGTCGCGGGCCTCTACGGCGTCCAGACCAAGATCCGCTCGCTCGCCGACTTCGACACGATGATGCGCAAGCTCCTGCCCCGTTTCGAGCCGCATCCGATCAACACCGAATTCCTCGACATCATGCGCTCCGGCCGCGCCGCGCCCGGCGTACCGAAGGGCCTCCAGAGTTCGCTGGTCAACGCCGCTGTCGAAATCCTGCCGCCGGAAGTCCGCACCAAGCTCGCGCTCGGCCCGGAATACGATCTCTCTCCCGCCGGTCGCTTCGCCGTCAAAACTATGGCGCGCATCGCCGAAAGTGTGCCCGACACTGCTGGCCCGCCCGCGCAGGCCTGTGAACGCCTCGGCCTGCCCCGCAGTTTCCTGTGGAAAAGCGAAGCCGAACGCGCCCGCCTTCTCGAATCCGCCCGCAAACGCCCCCTCCCGCAGGAAGCCTCCGCATGAAACTTGCCTTCACCCGCGACGAAGAAGCCTTCCGCGCAGAAGTCCGTGACTTCCTCGACCGGAATCTCAGCGCCGACCTGCGCGCCTATGCCAGGCGCATGACCAGCGTTTATTCCACCAAGCCGGTCGCGATGGAATGGCAGCGCATCCTGGTGAAACAGGGCTGGGCCGCGCCGTCCTGGCCGGTGGAATACGGCGGCACCAACTGGTCCGTCGCGCAGCGCTACATCTTTGACGTCGAAATGGCCCGCGCCGGCGCCCCGCCGCTCTCGCCCATGGGCATCGGCATGTGCGGTCCCGCCCTCATCGGTCACGGCTCGAAGGCGCAGAAGGATCACTATCTCCCGCGCATCCTTTCCGGCGAAGACTTCTGGTGCCAGGGCTATTCCGAACCGCACGCCGGATCGGACCTTGCCGCCCTCACCATGTCCGCTGTCGAAGATGGCGACCACTACGTCTGCAACGGCTCCAAGATCTGGACGACGCACGCCCACGAAGCCAACATGATGTTCTGCCTTGTACGGACGGATTCCTCCGGCAAGCAGCAGCAAGGCATCACCTTCATCCTGATCGACATGACCTCCCCCGGCGTGCGCGTCGATCCCATCCTGATGCTGTCCGGCGAGCATATCCAGAACGCCGTCTTCTTCACAGATGTGCGCGTGCCGAAGGCCAATGTCATCGGCAAGGTCAACGAGGGCTGGACGGTCGCGAAATACCTGCTCGAGTTCGAACGCGGCGGCTCGTCCTACGGCCCCCGCCTGCTCGCGCGCTTGCGCAGCCTTCGCCAGATCGCCGCCGAGGAAGGCCTCCTCGACGCAGACTTCGCCCGCAAGCTCTCGCAGGCCGAAGCCGAAGCGCAGACACTCGAAGCCGCCGAACTGCAGATGATGTCCGAGCTCGCTGGCGGCGGCACACCGGGCCTCAAGGCCTCGATGATGAAGATCCGCGGCACCGAGCTCAGCCAGCATCTGACCGAACTCGGCCTCGAACTCGCCGGCGCCTACGCCGCCCCGTTCCAGCCGCACCACACCTCGCCCGGCGGCCCCGTCCCCGGCTTCGACGGCGCCAACACGCCGCTCGTCGGCCCGGAAAGCGCGGTCACCGTCTCGGCGAAGTATCTGAACGACCGCGCCGGCTCGATCTATGCAGGCTCAAACGAAATCCAGCGCGGCATCTTGTCGAAGGGGCAGCTGGGTCTCTGAAGCGGCGTTCTGAAAAGTGGGAACCGGTTTTCAGCAAAACGCCGCGACATAATCAGAACCCGCCACCGGTCTTGAACCCGCCGCCACGCCGTCCGCCGCCGCCGCTGCGCCCGCCCCCGCTGGGGAAGGATCGTCCGCCTGAGGACGATGAGCGCGAGGACCGCTTCGGCGGCCCCGGAAAGATCGGTCCGCTGCCATAGCCGCCGCTGCCGCGCGTGGTTTCCTTGATCACTTCCTCCAGCACTTCGCCGAGGATACCGCCGATCACGCCGCCCATGATGTCCGGCAAACCGATCGTGTCCTGACGGCTGCGTCCGCCGAAATCCGGATGCGCCTGCGCCTCGGCCCGGCGCACCGACCGGCTGAGGCCGCGCAGCGTGTCGCGCACATCCATGCCGCCCTTCATCAGGTTCGACATCATCTCGTCAAATGCGGCGCGCGACATCAACGCATACGGACTGTCGAACCGCGCCTCCTTGAACTGGCGGCGCAGCGCTTCCATCCGCGCAAGGTCCTCGCGCAGCACACGCGGCCGCATCAGGCGCTTGCCTGCCTCCAGGTCCAGCGACATCTCCTCGGCGCGCAGGCGCACCAGCGCGTCCACCAGCCGGTCGTCTTCTGTGTCCACTGTTTCCGCTGCCAGAACGCGCAGGTCCGGGAAACTCGCCTTGCGCAGCTGCGCAGCGAGCAGCCCGCGCGCTTCCACAGCCGGCCCGGCCTCTTCCTTCAGCGCGGCTTCGTGGCGCTTAGCCTGCTCACGGTGCGCTTCCTCGGCTGCCGCAATGTCCTTGTCGCAAGCTTCAATGTCCGCCTTCAGACGATCTGCATCGGCTTGCAGCGCCTCGACCCCAGCCTCCCGCATCGCCTGCTGCTCGGCCGCCACCAGCGCCGTTTCGGCCTTGTCCTCCAGCCCCGCGACAAACACCGCATGCTCGGCAATCCGGTCCGGCAGCTCGGTCAGGCGCTGATAGTTGAGGAAGGCCTGGTCATACCGGCAGAGCTTTGCCACCCAGCCATCCAGCATACGGATGATCCCGCCCGCCTTGTACTCCGGCGAGCGGAACTTGCGCTTCCAGAGATAGCTGAACAGCGCGTCCTGCTCGTACGGCGCGCCCTTCTCCGTGCGGTCCGTCCGTGCAAGTTTCAGCTTCTGCTGCGCGCGCAGGGTCACCGCCCGCGCCTCTTCCGCCGCCTCGACCAGCGCCGCATAAGCCGCACTGCCCTTGAGGCTCGCCTCGGCATCCGCAACCCGCGTCTCATACGCCGCGATCGCCGCGTCATAGCGCAGAGCGAGTTCCGCCCGCTTCGCTTCAAGCGCGGCAAGCTCGGCCGATGCCGTCTCCAGCGCGGCTTTCTCGGCCTCGACGAATTCCGCATGCCGCTCCGTCAGCGCCCGCGCGGAGGCTTCCAGCTTGCCGAATTCGGCGCCGTTGCCGCCCGCCTGCATAAGGTCCAACCGCATCGCCGCCAGCGCGCCATAAGCCGCCGCCTGTTCGCGCTGGATCATGCCGCGCCGCGATTCCACACCGTCTGCATCCGCCAGCGCCGCTGCCAGCGACTGGCGCAACTTGCCCAGCTCCCCGTCCAGCAGCGCCAGCGCGTCGCGTCCGTTCAATGCGTTGCTCATGCGCTTACCACTCAAGGATCGCCCCGCCCGGCGTTTCCACCGTATACTGAGGGTTTATATACCCGGCTGCCTTCTGCCCGATCACTGACTTCTGGATAATCTGGTCATCGCCCTTGTCGGCGGCCACGCCATTGAATACGGCCTCGCTCACCCGCTGTCCCCAGCGCGACACCCGGTCAGACCGCCGGTCTTCCTCACTGGTCACCGGTACTTCGACGAGCCGTCCCGACGGATCCACCGCCTCCACGATCAGGTAATAGTTGCGCGCACCCGGCACATCGTCGGGGATCCGGAACACCCCCGTATACTCCTCCCCTGGACCATACACGACACGCACCTGGTAGATCGCGCCAAGGTCCGCCTGCAAGGTGCTCAAGCCCTCAACCGCGCTGCGCGCCGCCTTGGCATCGCCCGCCGCAATCGCCCGCTGGCCGTCCGCCAGCAGGCCGTCCGCCTGCAGCTTCGCCGTCTCTTCAAGCACCGCTGCGCTCACTTCGCCGTGCAGCCGCGTCAATTCCGCCGGCAGCGTCTGTGTCAGCTCGATCTCGGCGCGCGCCGCATTCGCTTTCGCGGGTGCCACGACACCAACCTGGTACGCGCCAAACAGAGCCACCACCGCCACCACCGCAAACGAAACCGGCGCCAACCACCGGTCCCGCGTGATGTAAAGCTTCGCGAGGCTCACCCCCAGTGACGGCTTCGGCGGCTCATACAGGAACCGCTTCTCCTCCAGCGCCTTGACGCCTTCCTTCAGGATGCGCTCGGGCACATCGATGCCCTGCGCGGCGTAGATATCCTTCAGGCGAGCGAGCAGTGCCGCCTCCCGCGCGCCCGCGTCCAGCTCCGTCAGGACAAGCTGCTCGCGGTGGCGCAGCGTGTCGACGACGTCCATCGCAAGGAGGACATCGTCGAGCTTGTTCTTGTCACGGACGGCCGGAACGGCAGTGTCGCTCACGGCTTGGGAAGTAGCGCGAGGGTCGCGCCCTCCTCAACCAGTTTGGTCAGGCGCCGCTTGCCGTCTTCCACCGCCTCGCGGATTTCTTCCGAGTTCTGGGTCGAAAGCTTGCGCATCTCGGCGATGATCGTCTGTGTACGTTCCTGATAAGAGACGACCGAATCGACCAGCATTTTTACCGAAGCGGCCGAAACCGTCGGGCCATAGCCCGCCTTCACCGCCGCTTCCTGCACCTTGCCGCCGATCTCGGCGAGCACTTCCAGGCTCTGGTTCACGCCCTTCTTCATCGCTTCCAGCGTCTGCGTGCTCTCATGCAGGCCGTACATGCCGGTAAAGCTCGCCGTCAGCGCCGTCAGCACCACCTCGTTCGTCGAGAAGAAGCTGACCGACTGCGCATAGACGCGGTCCTTGGCGGTGGTCGTCTGCACCAGCCGCGCCATCACCACTTCGGACGTGTTGTAGCCGATGGTGATATTGTCCGAGAGATCCTTGGCGATCTGGTAGCGCTTCTCCTCGTTCTGCAGGAAGCGCAGCTTCTCGTCGCGGGTCAGCTCCAGCGTGGCGCGCTCGGCCGGGTCCGTGCCCGCATAAGCGGCCAGCGCCGCGACTGCTTCGCCCACCTGCCCCCGCGCGGCGTTCAGCTTGCCTTCCGCCGCCTTCAGCACTTCCAGCGCCAGTACTTCGGACTGTTTCATCGCCCCGCGGAAATCGAGATAGGCTTCGAGGATCTTCTGTTCCCGGTCGATCTGGTTGGCCGTCTCGTCCTGCACCTCAAGGTACACGTCCTTGATCTTGCCGAACCGGCTCGCGATGTCGCCGCGCGTCATCTTCATCCAGGCGGTGGAGACCCGCTCCATCGTCGAAATCTTGCCGTCGGCATACTGGTCCACCAGCGATTTCGCATCGTCGCGGATCGTATTGAACGCCTTGGTCACCTCTTCATAGCGCTCACCCACCGTGATGCCGGCCACCTGCTCGCGCACCACGTCGTTGAACAGGCTCGCCTGGTCCAGCGTGCGCGCAATCGCCGCCACCTTTTCCGGCTCAAGATCGGAAATCTGCTCCAGCAGCGCCACGATCGGCGCCGCCCCGCTCTTGCCGCCGGGCACCAGGCCAAGCTGCTTCAGCCCGCCCATCGCCTTGTCGAGATACTGAAGCGCCGTCGGGCTCTTGGTCACTGTCGCCATGATCGAAATCTCCCTTGCCATCCGCGAGGCCTGCGGACGTTCCGGTATACGTAGCGACGGACAGCCGCCGCACAAGGGAGAATTTATCGAAAAACGACGAAAACCTTCCCCCAGGCTGCTAGACCAACGGCGTCAGTGGAATCCGCGCCGGGATGGGTCCCGCCCGGCGCATTCTTTGACCCGCCCGCCCCGCTCAGTCACCGAAGCCGCTCTGGGCCTGCAAAACCTTGTGACGACGGCAATTTCCATGAAATTTCACAGGCTTTCAAACGTCAAGTTTACGCGGTTATGAGACGAAAGCCTGGCGTTTCAGTGTTGGGTGTGCGGGTTCTATGGCGAACAGGTTGCGGCATAGGGGGCAGAAATGGCCCATGACGCTGGTCAGCGCGGCCCTGGGTATCGGCGTCATCATCGCCCTCATGGCCTTCGCGCACATCGCCGACAAATCCGCCGTCGAACGGGAACAAGCCCTTCTCAAGAATGGCTTTAACGGCCTGCTCGACGAGCACGCGCGGCGCCCGACCGCCGTTGCACTGTGGGACGAGGCGGTCAGGAATCTGGATGTCTCTTACGATCCGGAATGGACCGACTCGAATATCGGCGAATACCTCGCCGGTGTTTTGGACTTCGACCTGACGGTCGTTCTCGACCGGGCAGATGCGCCCCTCTACGCAAAATGGGAGGAAGACTCGGACGCCCTGTCCAGGATTGGTTCCGCACTCGCTGCCGCTTCCCCGCTGGTTGAGGAAGTGCGCGAGGCCGAGCGGCGCCGCGGGCCGATAGCCGATCACCTGAGGGAAATGGCCGGCCAGCCGCCTAAAGCAATCTATGCGACTTCAGTTTCGCAAACCGACTTCGGCCCGATGGCCCTTACCGCCACGCTTGTTCAGCCCGATTTCGGACTGGCGCTGCCGCAAACGTCCAGATCCGCCGTCCTGATCTCGGGCGAAGTCATCGATCAGGATTTCCTGTCCGTCCTCGCCGAACGCTACCTTCTGAGCGAGGCTACGCTTACTGCACCCACGGCTCCGCGCCTGCCAGACCATGCCACACTCATTCTGCGCGACTCCGCCGGCCAGGCGGTGGCGCTGGTCCAGTGGCATCCCCAGCGTCCCGGCGCAGAGATGCTTCGCCTCTCGATGCCGCTTGTGTTCATCGCCCTGACGGCGCTCATCATTCTGGCCATGCGCTATCAGAGCAAGGGCCGTCTGGCGACGGAGCGTCTGGTCGCCAGCGAGGCCCGCGTTACCCACTTGGCCTACCACGATGCGCTCACGGGCTTGCCCAACCGCCTTCTGCTCGTGGACCGCCTGAACGGCGCCCTCGGGAGGGTCCGGGCCGATAAGCAAGGCTTCGCGGTTCATTGCATCGACCTCGACCGGTTCAACGAGATCAATGACAGCTTCGGCCAGCAGGCCGGAGATGACCTCATTGCAGAAGTGTCCCGGCTGTTTGCAGAGGTCTGCGGTCCCGGCGATACGCTTGCGCGCCTCGGCCGGGATGAGTTCGGGATTCTTCAGTCCAATGCCACGCGCGAAAGCGCCGATGCCTTGGCGACGCGGCTGATCCAGCTGACCAACCAGCCCGTAGAGATCGAGGCGGGCCGGGTATTCTCCGGTTGCACGGTCGGCGTCACGCTGATCGAGGATGCAAATCTTGATGCCGTCGAATGCCTCCGGCGCGCGGACCTCGCCCTCAACCGCGCCAAGACGGCCGGACGCGGACAATACGCCTGGTTCCTGCCAGATATGGACGCCACGTTGCGCCTCCGTCTTGATGTTCGCGAGGATCTGCGCACCGCGATCGCGAATGGCGAGTTGACCGTTGCCTATCAGCCGCAGGTTCACCAGGGCGGAAAGCTGTACGGCGTCGAAGCGCTCGTACGCTGGAACCATCCAGTTCGCGGCCAGGTGCCGCCCTCGCTGTTTGTTCCGATCGCGGAAGAATGCGATCTGATCAGCAGCCTCGGCATGTTCGTGCTCAGACGCGCCTTCGAAGACAGCAAGCGGTTGGGCCGTCTGCGGGTCGCCGTGAACATTTCCGCGGCGCAGTTCCGGTTGTCCGACTTTGTATCGGACGTCGCCGCCCTGGTTTCCGAAACGGGTGTTGACGTTGGCCGGATCGAGCTCGAAATCACGGAAGGCCTGCTGCTCGGCGATGATCGCGCGACCTTGCAGACCCTGGCGGATTTGCGCAGCCTCGGCTTCCGGATCGCCCTCGACGATTTCGGCACTGGTTATTCGAGCCTGAGCTATCTGCAGCGCTATCCGATCGACAAGATCAAGATCGACCGGTCCTTCATTTCCAGTCTCGGCACCGACCCGAGCGCCGACGCTGTCGTCAACGCCATCGTCCGTCTGGCGCGGGCGCTGCGCCTCGATGTGATTGCCGAGGGCGTCGAAACCGAGTTGCAGCGCGTTCGTCTCGCCGCAGCGGGATGCGACGACATCCAGGGCTTCCTGTTCGGAAAGCCGATGTCCGCGGCCGCGATCGGAGCCCTGCTGGAAGGCGCGCCTTCGCAGGATCCCCAGCACCATTCCAGGACCGTGCGCCTGGCCGCGAGCTAGCGACGCCTGAAGCCGCTTAAACCGCCGGCTCCAGCTGGCGTTTTGTCGATGGATGTCTGGGGAATGGTGGGCGGTACAAGGTTCGAACTTGTGACCCCTACGATGTCAACGTAGTGCTCTACCGCTGAGCTAACCGCCCTTCCGGCGAGACCTGCAAAGGCCCTGCGTCAGGAAGCGTGGGTAATGAACAATCGGGCAGGCGGCGTCAAGCGGGCTTTCGCCGCAAATGACCGGGGCTTCAGGCCGCCATCACCTTGTCCACTTCCTCCACGATTTCGCGCAGGTGGAAGGGCTTGGAGAGGACTTTTGCGCCCGCCGGCGTCGGCGCGCCGGACGACAGCGCCACGGCGGCAAATCCGGTGATGAAAACGATCTTCATGGCCGGGTCGAGTTCGGCGCCGCGGCGGGCGAGCTCGATCCCGTCGAGGCCCGGCATCACGATGTCGGTGAGCAGCAGGTCGAACACTTCCCGCTCCAGTGCCTGCAGCGCGCCTTCGCCATCGGCATAGTCCTGCACGTCATGCCCGGCACGGCGCAGCGCCGCCGCCAGGAAGCCGCGCATCGAATCATCGTCTTCCGCGAGCAGGATCTTGGTCACGCTGTCCTCATGCCGGGTGAGTCGGGGCTGATTACCACATAAAGGCCAAGGAAGGTAAATCACTCGTGAACACTGCGCGGGCAGAGCCGTCTTCTTTACACGTTCCACAGGAAAGGCCTTGACCTGCCGCCCGGTTCCCAAGCCTTTAGAAACATGCGTGAGACCTCCCCCGCCCTGCGCCTCGATACTCCGGCAGATCCCTGTCCGGCGCCGGCTGAAGCCCCGTTCGATGTCACGCCCGCCATGGCGCCCGCCGCGCCGGTGCTGTTCGCCAGCCCGCATTCCGGCTCGCACTATCCGGCCAGCATGCAGGACGCGCTCTGTGTGCCGTTGATCGATGTCCGCCGCACGGAAGATGCCTTTATCGACGAACTGTTTGCCGGCGCCCCGGCCCTCGGCGCCAGCCTTGTCGCCGCCCGCTATGGCCGCTCCGTCGTCGACCTGAACCGCGATCCCCATGAACTCGACGCCGCCATGTTCCATGACGGCCCGCCCCGCCCCTGCGCCCTGCCGACTGCGCGAGTCGAGGCCGGCCTCGGCTGCCTGCCCCGCGTCGGCGCAAGGGGCGAGGCGATCTACGGCCGCCTACTGTCCCGCGCCGAAGGCGAGGAACGCCTCGTCCGTATCCATGACGCCTACCACCAACACCTGAGCGCAGAACTTGAAGCCCTCCGCCGCGCGCACGGCCAGGCCCTGCTGGTCGACTGCCACTCGATGCCCTCGCTGCAACCGGGACGCCGCACGCTGACCGATATCGTGCTCGGCGACCGGTTCGGCTCCAGCGCCGACCCCCGCCTGATGGCCCGGATCGAGCGCAGCTTCCGGGCGCAAGGCTTCACCGTCGCCCGCAACGCCCCCTATGCCGGTGGCTACACCACCCGCCGCTACGGCCGCCCCCGCCGGGGAATCCACGCCCTGCAGGTCGAGATCAACCGCGGCCTCTATATGGACGAGCAGCGCATCACCCGCGCCAGCGGCTACGGCGCTCTCAAGGACGCGCTCCAGCATGTGATGGCCGATATCGTCGAAGCGGCCCGGCTTCTGCCCCGCGCCTGATCTGTCCTGAAATCTACAGGCTCAGCCTGAACGGACCGTTCCGTTCAGGCGTCAGATCCTTGCTCCAAAGAAAAAAGGCCGCGCCCGGAGGCGCGGCCAAAGTCAAAGGGAGGAAACGCCAGAGGCGTTGCACCGAAGTGCAAGTCCAACCTATGCTGCGATGCACAAGGCGCCAAATTCTTTTCTGCCGCAGCCCCGCGCGCACGTCCCCTTGCCCTGAAAACAGGCAGTTTCCAGCACACGGCATGCCGTTTGCGTAGAATTTGCGCGGAAATCCTGTTTTGGGACTGAACCCCGGTCCCGCGCCGATTGGAGACGGAAAATGGCTGACGAAACTGACCTGCACGTAGGCAAGCGGCTGCGCCGCCGCCGCCGTCTTCTGGGCATGACCCAGCAGGAACTGGCCTCCCAGGTCGGTGTGCGCTTCCAGCAAATCCAGAAGTACGAGTGCGGCGCCAACCGCATCACGGCCTCGCGCCTGTTTGACCTGTCGCGCGCCATGAACGTCACCGTCCAGTACTTCTTCGACGGCATGCCGGTCGCCAACCCGATGCCGAACGCGGCCAATGACGCCGAACAGATGGAAGGCGACATCCTTTCCCAGAAAGAAACCCTGGAACTGGTGCGCGCCTACTACCGCCTTGGCGAACGCCCGCGCAAACGCCTCCTTGAGCTCGCGAAAGCCCTCGAGGGTGATAACACGAGCACCGGCGCCGCTTGACGCCCTTCAGCCGGCGGGGCATCGCCTCGCCGGATGACCCTTCCCCGTTCTCCAGACGCTGATCTCGCATTCGCCGCCCGGCTGGCCGACGCCGCCTGGGCTGCGATTTCGATTCATTTCCGCAATCTCTCCGCCGTCGATGACAAGGGCCCGGTCCACCGCCCCGGCTTCGACCCCGTCACCGAAGCCGACCGCGCCGCCGAACTCACCATGCGCGCGCTCGTCTCGGCCGAGCGCCCGGACGACGGCGTCACCGGCGAGGAGTTCCCGGAGACACCCTCCGCCTCCGGCTACCGCTGGTATTTCGATCCCATCGACGGCACACGCGCCTTCGTCGCGGGTCTGCCGGTCTGGACCACGCTGATCGCCCTTGTCGGCCCGGACGGCGTACCCGTGATCGGCGTCATCGACCAGCCGGTACTTGGCGAGCGCTATCTCGGCTGGCCCGGCGGCGCCCGCCTCGATTCCGTGCACGGATCAACGCCGCTCCGCGCCTCCGCCTGCGCCGACCTGCGCGAGGCGACCATCGCGACCACCGATCCCTTCATCTTCTCGCCGCCCGAACAGGGCGCCTGGAACCATCTGCGCTCGGCCGCCCGTATCACCCGCTACGGCCTCGACGCTTACGCCTATGCCCGCCTCGCCGGCGGCACGATCGATCTCGTCGCCGAATCCGGTCTCAAGTCCTGGGATGTCGCCGCCCTGATCCCGGTCGTCCGCGGCGCCGGCGGCCTCGCTACCGACTGGCGCGGCAACGCCCCGAAACTCGGCGGCCAGATCGTCTGCTGCTCCAGTCAGGCCGTGCTGGACCAGGCCCTGCTCGCCCTGAGGCGCGCGGCGGACTAGGGCCCCGTCACCTCAAACCCCTCGGCCCGCAGCATCGCGATGACACTGTCTGCGCCAGCAAGATGCCCAGCGCCGACCGCGACCAAACGCGTACCCGGCGTCTCCAGCATGCCTGAAATCTGCGGCACCCAGCGCGCGTTGCGGTCTTTCAACAGTGCGTCGTACGCCGCCTCGGACCCAAACGCTTCCGGCGACGCCATCAGCGCGCCAAGACCGGCGACATCCCCGTCCGCCCATTCGGCGACAAGCATGTCCAGCACCTCCGTGCCTTCGTCCATCGAACTGGCCGTCTGCATCAGGAACTCCACCTGCGTGCAGTTATCCAACCGCGCGAAAGCGCCAAGCTGCTGCTCGACCGTTTCGAGATACTCGAAGGTCGCGCCGTGAGCTGCCACTTCATTCTCAATCGTCGTCTCGACACCGGCTTCGGGGTCAAAGCCCTCCTGCGTCAGCTGCATCACCGAAAGCGTAATCGCCGCATACCAGGGCTTCATCGGCTGGATCGCATCGATCGGCAGCCCAATTCCCTGCAATGCCTCTTCCAGGATGGCCACATCTTCTTCTATCATAAGGTTGGTCAGCTGCGCCCCGTCTGTGAACATGCCCGCCGTCGTGACGAACTTCATCAGTTCGCGTCCGGCTTCTGGGCTCGACGTGTCCGCCTCGAATACGACGGTTTCTGCTGCGTCCATCGCCGCGTCGATCTCGGGCGAGCGCCAAGCGAGGTCCGGGCGAAGCAAGTGCACGGTGCCGAGGATATGGATCGTGCTGTCCTCGTCTTTCAGCGTCCAGATCACCGGCGAGCCCGCCCCGCGCGAAGCCTGCGCAGACGCGATCGCTGCCTGCTCGAACGCCGCGGCGGCGGCCGGGTCGGCCGTGCGCGCGCATTTGACCGGTGCGGCGGCCGCATTCGCCTCGGCTGGCACACCAGGTTTCGTCTCGGACTCGCATGCAATGGTCAGAAGGGCGGCGCAGGCCGCAATGACGGCGGTAAACAGTCTTTGAGGGCGCATGGCAGCTCCGGGACGCGAACAGGTTCAGCGGCCAGCCTAGCCGAACCCGCCGCCAGGTCCAATGTCCCGTGCACCTGCGGCGCCCGCGCTTCCCGGTTGCGCCCTCCCCCGCCTTCGCTTAAACACCGGCTTCGGCGAGGCACCCATAGCTCAGCTGGATAGAGTGTTGCCCTCCGAAGGCAAAGGTCAGAGGTTCGAATCCTCTTGGGTGCGCCATTCTACAGTTGTCCGCAGCGATAGTTGTTTCTCTGCCGACTAAAAAATCCGCTGTAGAGCCGAGATTTAAGCGCCATACGGTTAGAGTCGAACTCGGCGCGGTCACTCTGATTAGGTTAGCTCGCGCACAGCACGCAGGAAACGGGCGGTGTTGAGCTCCTGCACGCTACTTCTTTCGTAGTTTGACACCCGGAGCGTCTCCGTTTGTAAACTCGACTCCTGCCTTGGCAAAAGCGCCAGTGATCGCGCTCAACGTCGACACCTTAGTCGCGTCCAAAGTGCCGTTTATTCTTTCAAGCCGCTTGATCGTTTCAACAGACAACTCTGTTCTTTCCGCCAAGTCGGACTGGCTCCAGTTCAACAATGCTCGGGCCGCTCTTAGCTGCGCAGAAATCATATTTGCACTTTTTATGTCTTAAATTACTCTTTTTAGGTTGACGCCTTTGGGCAGTTCGATTACCCTAAGAGCGCAAATGATTGAGTATCAGATTCTCCACGCGCGGACCACTTGCCGCGTGATTGATGAATCATGTGCGGAGCTACCATGCGCAACAAGTTGTATTCCACCCGGAAGCCCTTCGAGACCTCGATTCTGCTTGCAGTTAGCTCTGAATGGATAAGTCTCCACACTCAGCGCATTTCAAAGATTAGTGAGTGGCAATGCCTCGAAACTCAGCTTTTCACGCAGGCCAAACAAAGAGGGATTGCAGTTGAGACATGCTTGGAATCTGACCGGCCAGAAGCTCATGCGATGAAAGAGTTGGACACGCAGATCGAGGCGCTTGGACAGCAGACTGAAGACCTTGCTGCAAATATACTTTCACTCCCTGTCGAATCGTTGGCCGAAGTGGTCGCCAAAATTGAAGTCGGCTTGAAGATTCAGGGGTCCGAAGACTGGCAGCCTTACGCTCTGGAACTGGTCGAGGATGGGCTGAATGCTCTGCGAAAGCGGTTAGACTGAGCACCACAAATGCCAGATGCTTACCGCCGATATTGCGACGTGAGAACGATCGTAGCTGGCACGTCAAGACTGTTTCCAGCAAAGGGCAGATTACGCGAAAAAATCAGCCTCAAATCAGGATTGCTCGGGGGCAGATCTTTCTGGAAACCAAATGCATTTGTTGCCGAAAGCTAGGCGTCCACGGCAAGAGGCCTGTTGATCTTTAGAGTAAACAGGTGCCCAGCTTCACCCTCCGCGGTGCGCCATTCAACACACAGATCTCCTGAAACGTCGCACTGCCTGGAGGTTGGCGCCGGGCCCGTGGACTTTGCGCGAACACAAAATAGGGTGTCTGGAGATTCGGCTAGCGCCGGGACGATGACCAAGCGGGGAAGAACAGTTCCATGAAACACCTGCTTGTTGCCGTCTCGCTCCTTCTGGCCGTGCAGGCCTGCGCGCAGACCCGTTCGATCGTCATTCCGGAGCGCCCGGACGCGCCGGCGAGGCTGGCGATTGTCCCGCTCAAGGGCGACCTCGGCCCGGAGGCGATGGACGTGATCGCCGGCGAGTTGGCGGCGCGTGGCATCCCGGCCCGGGAAGGCCCGTCCGTCATCAGCCTCATCGGCTATGAGGCGAACATCACGGACGCCTCGCCCGCCTCGGCCGGCCCGCTGCGAGAATATGGCGCCGACCTGGGTGTGGATTTTGTCCTCGCCGGAACGGCCGAAAGAGTCGTGGGTCCCCTCTACGCCTACGACCGGGCAAAAATGACCCTGCGGCTGATAGATGTCCGGACCGGCGAGACGCGTTGGGTCGGCAGCTACGGAGACACGGTCTGGGCCGCGGCGCTCAATTCGCAGACCGACCTCGCGCGCGCGGCCGAGCACATCATCAAGGCGCTCGATGACAGCGGCGCGGACGATCTCGTCCGCTAGCCCGCAACCCCGGTAGACAAAGCTGGATTTGCCCGCACAGTGGCCGCGTCAACGCGCGGCCCGTGAGAGGCTGCCCCAGCACAGGAAACGCCCGCATGGATCTCCAGCTCAAAGGCAAAAACGCGCTTATTCTCGGTGGCACGCGCGGCATCGGCCGGTCGATTGCCGACACGCTCGCGAAGGAAGGCGCGAATGTCGGCGTCTGCGCGCGCAATGCGGAGCAAGTCGCCGCCGCCGTGACCGAGCTGAAAGCGCTCGGCGTCAAGGCCACCGGCGCCAGTGTCGACGTCACCGACGGAGCCGCGCTCAAAGGCTGGATCGCGTCGGCCGCGTCCGAACTCGGCGGCCTCGACATCCTCGTCTCCAACGCCGGCGCCATGGCCCAGGGCAATGACATCGACGCCTGGGAAAAGAACTTCCAGCTCGACGTCCTCGCCGCCGTCAATGCCTTCGACGCCGCCCACCCCTTCCTCGAAAAGGCCGCGCAGACTTCCGGCGACGCCGCTTTCGTCATCATCTCCTCGATTTCTGCCGCCATTGCCGACCGCGCCGACAGCTACGGCCCGATCAAGGCGGCGCTGATCCACATGGCCAAGGGCCTCGCCCGTCAGCACGCCAAGGCCGGCATCCGGGTCAACGTCGTCTCCCCCGGCATGGTCTTCTTCGAGGGCGGCGTCTGGCACATGGTGAAAACCAACATGCCGGAATTCTTCGCCCAGGCGAACGCCCGCAACCCCACCGGGCGCTGCGCGACACCTCAGGAAATCGCCAACGCCGCCGTCTTCCTCGCCAGCCCCCTCTCCTCCTACACGACAGGCTCGAACCTGATCGTCGACGGCGCGGTCTCCAGCCGGGTGAACTTCTAGAAACTCCGCCGATCTCATCACGAAGGGGTGAACCGCGCGCGGCCAAGCGCCTCGCCGCCGGCGTGCATGACTATTATGCGCAAAGTTAAGTTGCCTCAGCGACGGACAAACGGAGCTGAACCGTTTATGATACATGATCCGGACTTAACGCGCCCAAGGCTGGTATAGCCTTGATCGGTAAGGTTCATCGTCTATCTGTCGAGGCATATGACAACGTTATCTGTGGTCCGCCCGGCCCGCCTTGCGGGAGTCGTGTTCGCTGCCCTCATGGTTGCGGCCTGCGCCGGCGTGCCTGACGCCCCGATCGCCGCCAACCCTGCCGTCGAGACCGGTCCCGGCTTCCGCGCCCTCACCGGCACCGGCGCGCCCTCTTCCGCCTGGTGGACCGGCTTTGACGACCCGGAACTCCAGCGCCTCGTCGAGACCGCCCTCAAGGCCTCGCCCGTCCTGCGCGGCGCCGACTATTCCGTTGCCGAGGCCGAAGCCCTGCTCCGCCTCGCCCTGCTTGGCCGCAGCCCGTCGCTCTCCTCTTCCGCCAGCGCCGCCGCCAGCCGCCCTACTGGCGGGGCTGACGATTTCGAAGCCAGCGGCACTGCCGGCCTCGCCGCCGGCTGGGAACTTGATGCCTTCGGCCGCCTCGCCGCCGCCATCGAAGCGGCCCGCTATGACGAAACGGCCGCGCGCGAACTGCGCCGCGACCTCGCGGTCACCGTGGCTTCTGAAACCGCCCTCGCCTATATCGACCTGCGCAGCGCCGAAGCCCGCCTCGGCGTCGCCCAGGCCAACGCTGCCGCGCAGAAGGACAGCCTGGACCTTGTCCAGACCCTGTTCGACAATGGCCGCGCCAACGAGCTGGATCTCAACCGCGCCGAAGCCCAGTACCGCACCACCCTTGCCTCCCTCCCTGTCTTCCGCGCGGCCATCGCATCGGCCCGCAACCGCCTCGCCGCCCTCACCGGCGCCGCGGCGACCCTGCCTGACCCGGTCACAAGCTTGGACGGCGAGCGCGTGGCCCGCATCCCGCGCCTCACCACCTCGCTCAGCGCCGGCGCGCCCGAGGACATGCTGCGGCGCCGCCCGGACGTGCGCCTCGCCGAAGCGCGCATCGGCGCCGCCCTCGCCCTCGGCGACGCAGCGCGCGCGAGCCTCTTCCCGCGCATTACGCTCAATGCGAACCTCTTCGGCCTGATCAGCGATACCGGCGTCGCCTTCAACGAAGACTCCATCGGCTTCTCCTTCGGACCCTCGATCAGCTGGGCCGGCCCGGACCTACGCCGCGTCTATGCGCAGATCGACGTCAACGACGCCCGCACTCTCGGCACGGTCGCCGACTACGAAGCCACCGTGCTCGACGCGCTGTCCGACGCCGAGACCTCGCTCTCCGATTATGTCACCGAGCGCGAACGCCGCGCCGACCTCGAAGCCGCCCTCGCGGCGGCACGCCGCTCCTACGAACTCTCGCGCCTGCGCTTCCAGGAAGGCCTCGACTCGTCCCTTGACGTTCTGGATGCGCAGCGCACCCTTCTGACTACGGAAGATCAGCTCGCCGTGAACGAAGCCGAAATCGCCCGCCGCGCCATTCGCGCCTATCGCAGCCTCGGCGGCATCTGGACTGACGAAGAACTCACCGCCTTCCGGACGGATCAGGAAGAAAATCCATGAATACGCCGACCTCCCGAACCCGGCCCCGCGCGACCGCCCTTGTGGCAGGCGCTGCAATGCTGATCGCCCTCGCCATCCTGCCCGGCTGCTCCGAGGGCGGCGCTGCGGCGCCCGCCGGCGGGCCCGGAGGCGGCCGCGGCGGCCCGCCGCCTGCCAGTGTCTTCGCCGAGCCCGCCCGCAACCAGACCTTCGCCAACCGCGTCGAAGCGATCGGCACGCTGGAAGCCAACGAGCGCGCCGACCTCACGCTTTCCGCCTCCGACCGCGTCACCGCCGTCTATTTCGAAGACGGCCAGCGCGTGAAAGCCGGAAAGACGCTCGTTTCCCTCGCCCAGCGAGAGCAAAGCGCGCTCGTCGAAGGCGCCGAAGCCGAACTGGCGCAGGCCAACCAGGAACTCGCCCGCCTCGAGCCGTTGACCGCGCAGGGCGCCGTCTCGCAGGCCGAACTCGACATCGCTCGCCGCAACGCCAACGCCGCCGCCGCCCAACTGCGCGCCGTGCAGTCGCGCCAGCGCGACCGCGTCCTCGTCGCCCCGTTCGACGGCGTCCTTGGCTTCCGGCAGGTCTCCGTCGGCTCGCTCGTCCGTCCCGGCGATGTCGTCGCCACGCTGATCGATGACAGCGTCATGCGTCTCGATTTCGCTGTGCCCTCGATCTTCCTGAGCAGCCTCACGCCCGGCCTCACCATCGAGGCCCGCTCCAATGACCTGCCCGGCGCCACGTTCACCGGCACTGTCGACAGCATCAACAACTCGGTCGACCCTGTCACCCGCTCCGTCCGCGTACGGGCGATGATCCCCAACGCCGATGGCCAGCTGAAAGCCGGCATGTTTGTCGCCGTGGCCCTGCTCGCCCAGCCGCGCGAGGCGCTGTCGGTGCCCGAAGGCGCGCTCCAGCCGCTCGGCCCGGAAACCTTTGTCTGGACCGTCTTGGACGGCGCTTCCGGCCCGGTGGCCAACCGCGTCAAGGTCGATGTCGGCCTGCGCCAGGACGGCCGCGCCGAAATCCTGGCCGGCCTCGAGCCCGGCCAGCGCGTCGTCACCGAAGGCGCCCTGCGCCTGCGCGAAGGCGCCGCCATCGTGCTGCGCGATCAGGCGATCCTGAAGCCCTCCGTGGCCGCCGGACCCGGCGGCGGCGGAGAGCCATCCGCCGCAAACCGGGATTAGACCGCAATGATGCTGTCGGACACCTCGATCAAGCGACCCGTCTTCGCCTGGGTCGTATCCCTCGTGCTCATCGTGTTCGGCCTCGTCGCCTTCTCGCGCCTTGCCCTGCGTGAGTATCCCGACATCGACCCCCCGGTCGTCTCGATCTCGACCAACTATCCCGGCGCGTCCGCCTCGGTCGTTGAAACCCGCATTACCCAGATCATCGAAGACCGCATCGCCGGCGTCGAAGGCGTGCGCTTCATCAATTCGCGTTCGCAGGACGGCCGCTCCAACATCTCGATCGAGTTCCGCATCGACCGGGATATTGAATCGGCCGCCAATGATGTGCGCGACCGCGTGTCCGGCATCGTGGACCTCCTGCCCGACGAGGCCGATCCGCCGGAAGTCGAGAAAGCCGACGCCGACGACGATGTGATCCTGTGGCTGAACCTCGCCAGCGAAAAGCTCGCAACGCCCGAACTTACCGACTACGCCAACCGCTATCTCGTCGACCGCTTCTCCGCCCTCGACGGCGTTGCCCGCATTCAGGTCGGCGGCGCACGTGACTACGCCATGCGCGTCTGGATCGACCGCCGCGCCCTCGCCGCCCGCGGCCTCGTCGCCAGCGACATCGAACGCGCCCTGCGCGCCGAGAACATCGAAGCCCCCGCCGGCAACCTCGAATCCGGCGACCTCTACTACACCATGCGCATCGACCGCGCTTTCCGCACCGTCGATGATTTCGCCGGCCTCGTCATTGCGCAGGGCGAGGGCTACCTCGTCCGCCTCGGCGACGTCGCCCGGGTCGAGCGCGGCACCGTCGATGACCGCACCACCTTCCGCGGCAATGGCGAGCCGATGGTCGGCCTCGGCATCGTCAAACAGTCCACCGCCAACACCGTCGACGTGGCCCAGGCCGCCAAGGACCTCGCCGAGGAACTGAACGCCACCCTGCCGGACGGCATGCAGATCTACCGGGCTTTCGACAGCTCGGTCTTCATCGAAGCCTCGATCCGCGAAGTCTGGGTCACCCTCGCCATCACCGTCGGTCTCGTCACCCTCGTCATCTTCCTCTTCCTCGGCAGCCTGCGCGCCACCCTGATCCCGGCCGTGACCGTGCCGGTCTCCGTCATCGCCACCTTCATCATCATGTACGCGCTCGGCCTGTCGCTGAACCTGCTGACGCTGCTCGCCCTCGTGCTCGCCATCGGCTTGATCGTGGACGACGCCATCGTCGTGCTCGAGAACATCGACCGGCGCATGAAGGAACTCGGCGAAACCCCGCTCGTCGCCGCCTTCAACGGCACCCGCCAGGTCGGCTTCGCCGTCCTCGCCACCACGCTCGTGCTGATGGCCGTGTTCATCCCGATCACCTTCATGGGCGGCAATACCGGCCGTCTGTTCACGGAGTTCGCCGTCGCGATTGCCGCCTCGGTCGCCTTCTCGTGCTTCGTGGCGCTGTCGCTCTCGCCGATGATCGCCTCGAAAATCCTGAAGCCGCACACCGGCAGGCGCACCGGCGTCCTCGCGCTGCTGCCCAACCTGGTCGACCGCGCCTTCAACGGCATCAAATGGCTCTACGGCCATGTGTTCGACATCATCGTGCGCTTCCCCGTCATCATGATCGCCGGCCTGCTCGGCGCCTTTGCCGCCATCTGGCTGCTCTACCAGACCCTCGGCCAGGAATACGCCCCGACCGAAGACCGCGGCAGCTTCTTCATCACCGTGCGCGGCCCCGAAGGCGCGTCCTTCGAATACATGTCGAAATACCTCGACGAGATCGAACGCCGCCTCCTTCCGTACACGGAATCCGGCGAGATCAGCCGCCTGCTCGTGCGCGCCCCCGGCTTCGGCTCCAATGCCTACAACCAGGGCAACGTCGTCGCCGTTCTGGATGACTGGTCAAGCCGCCGCCCCGCCCAAGAGATCATGGGCGAGATCAACGCCAAGATGTCCGACCTCCCCGGCATCCGCGCCTTCGCCATCATGCGCCAGGGCCTCGCCGGCGGCGGCGGAAAACCGGTCCAGTTCGTGATCGGCGGCCCCTCCTACGAGCAGCTCGTCGAATGGCGCGACACCTTCGTCGCCGCCCTCGAAACCGACAATCCGGGCCTCACCGATATCGACTGGGACTACAAGGAAACCCAGCCGCAATACCGGATCGAGATCAACTACGCCCGCGCCGCCGACCTCGGCGTCACCGTCTCCGAGATCGGCTCGACCCTGCAGACCATGCTCGGCTCGCGCCGCGTGACGACCTATATCGACCAGGGCGAGGAGTATGACGTCATCCTCGAAGGCCTGCGTTCGGAACAGTCGACCCCCAACGATGTCCAGAACATCTATGTGCGCTCCACCCGCTCCGGCGAACTCGTCCCGCTCGCCAGCGTGGTCAGCATCACCCCCTTCGCCGACAGCCCGGCGCTCAACCGCTACAACCGCGTCCGTGCCATCACCATCGATGCCAACCTCGCCCCCGGCGTGAACCTCGGCGAAGCGCTCGACGGCATGGAGCGCGTCGCTCGCGACGTGCTCCCGCAGGAAGCCACCATCGACTTCAAGGGCCAGTCGCTCGAGTTCCGCTCCTCCGGCGCCTCGATCCTCTTCGTCTTCGGCCTCGGCCTGCTGATCGTCTTCCTCGTGCTCGCCGCCCAGTTCGAAAGCTGGATCCACCCGCTGGTGATCATCCTCGCCGTCCCTGCCACGCTCGCCGGCGGCATGTTCGGCCTCTGGCTCACGGGTCAGACGCTGAACATCTACACCCAGATCGGCCTGATCATGCTGATCGGCCTCGCGGCCAAGAACGGCATCCTCGTGGTCGAGTTTGCGAACCAGCTGCGTGATGAAGGCAAGGATTTCGACACCGCCCTCAAGGAAGCGTCCCTCGCCCGCCTCCGCCCGATCCTGATGACGGGCCTCACCACCGCCGTCGGCGCCATGCCGCTGATCTTCACCCACGGCGCCGGCGCCGAAACGCGCATGGCCATCGGCATCGTCGTCTTCTTCGGCGCCATCGCCTCGGTCACCGTGGCCCTGCTGGTCGTTCCGGCGGCTTACAGCCTGCTCGCCCGCCGCACCGGCTCGCCCGGCGACGTCGCCCGCAAGCTCGAGGCCGAATCCGAAGCCCTCGCCCAGCCCGCCGAGTAACGGCGCGCCCCGATTTAAGGTTATCCGGACCGGCATGACGCTTGAAAGGCGCGCAGACGCTCCGCATAGAGTTGGGCGATAAAAAAAGACTGAGGAAACGGCTGGCCCTGTCATGAACCTGTTTTTCCGATTCCTGCGCGTCTTCCTGCCCGCCTTCTTCTCGAAGGTGAAAACCGGCCTCCTCGACCTGCACATCGTCCGCTCGGCCGTCTGGCTCGGCGACCAGGACCCGATGGGCCACATGACCAATTCGCGCTATTCCTCCTTCACCGATCTCGGCACGATGAACTTCATGGGCCGCACCGGCGCCCTGAAGACCTACCGCAAGCGCGGCTGGATCCCGATCGTCCAGTACGAAGCCTTCAACTATATCCGCATGCTGCGCTATCCGCAGAAGTTCGAACTGCAGACCCGCCTCGCCGGCTGGGAAGACTGTTTCATCTGCTTCGAGCACAAGTTTGTCTCCAAGGATCAGGTCTGCGCCACCAGCCACATGGTCGCCCGCCTCTATGGCCGCAAGAAAGCCAAGGTGACTGCCGAAATGGCGATGGAGGCGCTCGGTGTGAAATACAACAGCCCGCCGCTGGACGATCATTTCAAACAGGCCATCGCAGAATTGCAGGCCCGCGGATGACCACGTCTCCCCTCCCCCTGATCATCGACTGCGACCCCGGCATCGACGACGCCGTCATGCTGATGATCGCCTTCATGTCGCCGAAGCTCGACGTGCGCGCCATCACCACCGTCGCCGGCAATGTGCCGCTCCGCCTGACCAGCCGCAACGCAAGGATGATCTGTGAGCGGATGGGCCGCTCTGGCGTCCCCGTCTACGCTGGCTGCCCCCGCCCGATGCTGCGCAAGCCCGTCACTGCCGAAGACTTCCACGGCGAGTCCGGCATCGAAGGGATCGAGATCTTCGCGCCCAAAGCCCCCCTCGCTCCCGGGCACGGCGTTGGCGAACTGATCGCGCGCCTCTCGGCCGCCGCGCCCGCCAGCCAGACCGTCATCCTCTCCGGCCCGATGACCAATCTCGCCGCCGCCCTCGTGATGGCGCCGGAGATCGCCTCGAAGATCGGCCACCTCGTCGTCATGGCCGGCGGTGACCGGATCGGCGGCAACATCACGCCTTTCGCTGAGTTCAACGTCTTCGCCGATCCCCACGCCGCCGCCATCGTCTTCGATGCCGGCATCCGCACGACCGTGCTCAGCCTCGATGTCACGCATACCGTGCGTTCCGAGCCCGAGCGGGTCGCCAGCCTGCGCAAGATCGCCGGCCCCGAGGCAGAAATGATGGCGGACCTGCTGGCGGCCGGCAACAGGCTCGAAGCGCGCTGGAAGAACGGCCAGATGGCGCCGATGCATGATCCGTCCACGGTGGTCTACCTGCTCGCCCCGGAGATCTTCGAGGCGAAGCCCTGCCGCGTCAGCGTCGTCACCCGCCCCGGCGCCGAATTCGGCCGCACCAAGGTGAAGGATACGAAGCGCGGCCCTCACCATTGGGTCACCTCCGCCGATGCCGATGCCTTCTTCGCCGTCATCGAAGACCTGCTGAAAGCGCGCGCATGATCACCGTCGTCGGCTCTGTCAATCTCGATCTCGTCGCCTCCGGCGCGCCGCTCCCGCATCCGGGCGAAACGGTCACCGGTGCCCGCCTCGCGCGCTATCCGGGCGGCAAGGGCGCCAACCAGGCGCTCGCCGCCGCGCGCCTTGGCCACAAGGTCCGCCTCATCGCTGCCGTCGGAAATGACGACATGGCCGAAGAGGCACTTAAGCTGCTGCGCGAAGCCGGCGTCGATCTCTCGGCCACGCATTATCTCAACGGCGAGACCACCGGCGTCGCCCTGATCGCCGTCTCCCCCGAAGGCGAAAACCTCATCGTCGTCTGTCCGGGCGCGAACAATGCGCTCTCCGCGAGCGACGTTCAGGAGGAGACCATCGAGCACATGCTCGGCGTCCTCGAAGTCCCCATCCCCGCCCTCCTCGCCGCCGCCAAACGCGCCACCGGCCTCGTCGCGCTGAACCTTGCCCCCGCCCTGCCGGTGCCGGACACGCTGCTTGCCGAAGCGGATCTCCTCGTCGTCAACGAAACCGAGGCGGCCTTCTACGGCGCGTCCCTCCACGCCCCCGGCCGCCTCGTCGCCATCTCGCTCGGCAGCGACGGCGCCGAGCTCTGGAAAGGCGGCACACGGATCGCCTCCGCCCGGCCGCCGCCGGTCCGCGTCGTCGACACAGTCGGCGCCGGCGACACCTTCTTCGCCGCCCTCACCTGCGCCCTGATCGAAGGCCTGGACGAGACCGCCGCCCTCACCTTCGCGGTCACCGCCGGCGCCGCCACCTGCACCAAACCCGGCGCCCAACCGAGCCTGCCCCTGCGCGCCGAAGTCGAAGCTCTGCTGAAGCGCTAGGCGGAGTCGGAGATAGCGCAACACTTTGCGCCGCTCCCGGAAACAAAACCCGAAGACGCATCAACGCGCTGCAAAGTATCCGCCCGGACCTTGCGCCACACCTCCGCTCACGGACCTATACGCAAAAACCTGTTTTCATCCCTGAAAACGCCCCTACCCGCGCGGAAATACCCCCGCCCGGCTCAGCGCCGACGACACGCCATGTCCGAGAACTCCCTCGAGCCAGCGCGCCGTCGCGATCATCTGCTCAAGGTCGACGCCCGTCTCGAAACCCGCCCGGTGCAGCATCCAGACGACATCCTCGGTCGCCACATTGCCCGTCGCGCCGGGCGCAAACGGGCAGCCTCCGATCCCGCCGCAGCTGGCATCGATCACATCGACGCCCGCCTCCACTGCCGCGAACACATTGGCGAGGCCCGCCCCGCGCGTATCGTGGAAATGCAGCCGCAGCGACACATCCGGCGCCTCCATCCGTACACGCTCGATCCGCTGGCGCACGTCCCAGGGCGTCGCCGCCCCGATCGTGTCGCCCAGCGCCAGTTCGGCAATCCCCGCCCGCTGCGCCTGCGCGGCCAGATTGCCGACCACGCCGATATCCACGTCGCCGTCATATGGATCGCCGAATGCCACCGAGATTGTCGCCGACAAGGGCAGTCCAGCCTCGTGAACCAGCGGCGCACACTTCGCCAGCATGTCCGCGCTCTCCTGAGGGCTCATGCCCTGGTTGCGGCGCCCGAACCCCTCGCCCGCCACCAGCACGAAATTGATCTCGTCCGCCTTTGCCTCGATCGCCCGGCGCACCCCCGTCTCGTTTAGCGCCAGCGCAATATGCTTCGCCCTGCCGCCCCGCGTCAGCCCGGCAAACACCGCCGCCGAGTCCGCCATCTTCGGCACCGCCTTGGGCGATACAAAACTGCCGGACTCCATCCGCGTCACCCCCGCCGCCTCCAGCCGCGCGATGAACTCCAGCTTCTGTTCGACGCTTAGATTGGCCGGATCATTCTGCAACCCGTCGCGCGGCCCGACCTCGACGATATGGATCCTCCGTCCCATGATCATTGGCCCGTGAAGGCCGGCGCGCGGCGTTCAACGAAACTCGCCACGCCTTCTTTGAAGTCATGCGCCGCGAAGCTCGCCTCCATCTCCGCATCCGCCACCGCGAGGGAATCGCCATAGGACTGGAAATAGCTCTCGCGGATCTGCCGCTTCATAATCGCCACCGATCGCGGCGACACCTGCGTCGCCAGATGCTGCGCCACCTCGCCGACATGCGCCATCAGCTGATCGCCCGGCAGCGCGCGGTTGACGAGGCCGAGACGCTCGGCCTCCACGCCGTCGAACTTGCGCGCGGTGAACAGTAGGTCCAGCGCATTCGCCTCGCCGACCAGACGCGGCAATTGCCAGGCGATGCCATGCTCGGCAATCAGCCCGCGCTGCGCAAACGCGGTCGTGAACTTTGCCTCGGCGGCGGCATAGCGCAGGTCCGCAAACAGCGTCAGGATCAGGCCGATGCCCGCACACGGACCATTGATCGCCGCGATAATCGGCTTCGGGCAGGCGAACATATGGCCGAACCGGCCGGGAAAGGTCTGCTCCAGCGGCGACGGCGCAGGCCGCTTCACTTCCGGACGGCCCGCCTGGTAATTCTCCCCGCCGCTCGCCTGGATCGACTGCAGCCCGTTCATGTCCGCCCCGGCGCAGAAGCCGCGCCCGGCGCCGGTGATCACGATACAGCGCACCGCCTCGTCCGCCCCGCCGGCGCGGATCGCTGTCTCGACTTCAGTCTGCATCAGGCCGGTCCACGCATTCAGCCGCTCCGGCCGGTTCAGCGTGATCGTCAGCACGCCGCCATCCACGCCCGTCAGAGTTTCCCTGTAGTCGGCCATCCGCATGCTCCCTTGATTATGTATAGCCGGAGTGTAGCCCCGATTGGCGCCGGATGTCAGCCTGCTCCGGCGCGCGCTTGACTCCGGCCCGCGCCGCCTCCTACGCCTCATGCCATGACCGACTATCCGCCTCCCCTCTCTGGTAGCGACCAGGACGAAACGCGCGAGCTGCGCCCGAAATTCGATGCTGGCGGCCTCGTCGCCGCGATCGCGCAGGATGCGGAGACCGGCGAAGTGCTGATGCTCGCCTGGATGAACGCCGAGGCGCTGGCCCGGACGCTGGAGACCGGACGCGCGACCTACTGGTCCCGCTCGCGCGGCGAGATCTGGGTGAAGGGAGAGACGTCCGGCCACATCCAGGAGGTCGTCGAAGTCCGGGTCGACTGCGACCAGGACGCCGTCCTCCTGAAAGTCCGCCAGACCGGCGGCGCTTGCCACACGGGCCGGGAGAGCTGCTTCTACCGCATCGCGGACGCCTCTGGCCTCACGCTGGCGGGCGAGGGCGAAGCAGGCTAGCTTCCCGGCAAATCAAAAGCCCCGAAGGAATCCGCCATGCGCTTCACCCTCCTGCTGACCGCCGCGACCAGCGCGCTGCTCCTCGCCGCCTGCGCGCCCGAAACGCCCGCCGCGGTCGAGCCCGTCGCCGCCGAGCCGGTGGCCGAAGTCACCGAAGCGGCTGCGCTCACCGTGAACGTGCTGGACTGCGGCAAGATCGCGATCTCGGATCTCGACGCGTTTTCCTCGGCCGGCGACTATGCAGGCCAGGCGGACGAATTCACCAACACCTGCTACCTGATCAACCACCCCAATGGCCGCCTGCTCTGGGACCTCGGCCTGCCCACCCAGCTCGTCGGCCAGCCGCCTTTTACCCAACAGATTTTCACGGTCTCGGTCGAAAAATCGATCACTGACCAGCTTGCAGCCCTCAGCGTAGTGCCGTCGGAGATCACCTACGTTTCCCTCTCGCACAGCCATTTTGACCATGTGGGACAAGTCGACCAGGTTCAGGGATCGGTCTGGCTGGTGAACCAGAAAGAATATGACGCGATGTTCCCGCCAGACGGCGCGCCGCTGGCAGACCCGACACTCGCTCCCACCTATGCCCTGTTCCAGCCGATGGAACGCCAGATCATCGGCGCCGAGCACGACGTGTTCGGGGATGGCAGCGTCGTGATTTTCGAGACGAGCGGCCACACGCCCGGCCACGCGTCGCTCCAGCTCATGATGCCGGAAGCCGGCCCCGTGCTGCTAACGGGCGATCTCTATCACCGCACCGAGAGCCGCGCCCTCGGCCGCGTGCCGCGCTTCAACTACAATGAAGCCGACACGGTCGCTGCATTTGCCGCTTTCGAGGCTCGCGCAACAAACGTCGGCGCCAAGGTAATCATCCAGCACGAACCAGCCGATGTGACGCCTCTGGGCGGCGTCATCCGTTAGCGGACAATCCCCTGAAAGACGGCAGCGCTCAGTTTCCGCCTTCGATCAGGCGGCGGGCGATGACCATCGCCTGTACTTCGCCGGCGCCTTCGAAGATGTTGAGGATGCGGGCATCCTGCAGCACACGGCTGATCGGATATTCGAGGGCGAAGCCGTTGCCGCCATGGATCTGCACGGCATTGTCCGCCGCCGCCCAGGCAGCACGCGCGCCGAGTAGTTTCGCCATGCCGGCCTCGAGGTCGCAGCGCTTGCCGTCATCCTTCTGGCGCGCCGAGAAGTAGGTCAGCTGGCGCACGCCGATCAGTTCGGCGGCCATCATCACCAGCTTGTTGGAGACGCGCGGGAAATTGAAGATCGCCTGGCCAAACTGGTTGCGGTCGAGCGCGTAGCGCAGGCCGATCTCGAAGGCGTTCTGGGCGACGCCCACGGCGCGCGCAGCGGTCTGGATACGGGCGCTCTCGAACGTCGCCATCAGGTGCTTGAAGCCCTGGCCTTCGACGCCGCCGAGCAGATTCTCCGCCTTCACCTTGAACGCGTCAAAGCCGATCTCGTATTCCTTCATGCCGCGGTAGCCGAGCACTTCGATCTCGCCGCCGGTCATGCCGTCCGCCGGGAACGGCTCTGCGTCCGTGCCGCGCGGCTTTTCGGCGAGCAGCATCGAGAGACCGGAGAAATTGTTCGTAGCCGGATCAGTCCGCGCGAGCAGCGTCATCAGGTCGGCGCGCACCGGGTGCGTGATCCAGGTCTTGTTGCCGGTGACGACATACTCCGATCCGTCGGCGGACTTCACGGCGCGGGTGCGCAGGGAGCCGAGGTCCGAGCCGGTATTGGGTTCGGTGAACACCGCCGTCGGCAGGATTTCGCCGGACGCGATGGCTGGCAGCCACTTGGCTTTCTGTTCCTCGGTGCCACCGATCAGGATCAGCTCAGCTGCGATTTCAGAACGGGTGCCGAGCGAGCCGGTGCCGATATAGCCGCGCGAGAGTTCCTCGGAGACGACGCACATCGCCGTCTTGCCCATGCCGAGACCGCCGAATTCCTCCGGGATCGTCAGGCCGAAGACGCCGAGCTCGGCCATCTCGTTGACGACCTCCATCGGGATGTATTCGTTGCGCAGGTGCCAGCCATGCGCGACCGACTTGATCCGCGTCGCCGCAAATTTCGCGAACTGCTCGCGCACCATTTCCATCGTCTCGTCGAGACCGGTGCGCTCCACCGTGTGGCGCGACAGGGCGTCAGGCAGGAACGTGGCGGCAGCGGCCATCACCTCGGGCGTCTTGCCCTCGCTGACGAAACGCTCGATCGCGGGCGCCGACAGCAGCGCGAGTTCGGCCGGGCCGCAGCCGAGATCGGCAGGGCGGACCATCTCACCCTGGTTCATCGGAATGCCGCCGCGCAGCTGCGCGCAATACTCGCCGAACAAGATCTGGGAGAGCAGCGCTTCGACATCGCCGAACTGGCCCTCGGCTTCGAGGCGCGCAGCCCAGCCGGCGGTCTGGCGGAGGGTTTCAAGATAGGTCGCGACCCAGGCGAGCCCGTGCGCGCGGTGCTGGTGGCGCTCGAAGGCGGCGCGGTCCGGCTTGCCGTTCGGCAGGGAGAGGCTCAGGCGCGCGGCGCTGGTGGCGGCTTCGACATAAGCCTCCACGGCCGTGACCGCCTCTGCCATCGCCTGCGTCAGGCCCTTCATGCGGGCCGCGGCCACATCGTCAAATCCGCTCAAGCCGTCCATGACCCGTTCCCTCAATCGTTATGGTAAGTGTGATGACAGTATTATAGGCGCGCCGCCGCAGCTGGCGAGTCCGGATTGTGCGGCGCAACAACGCTGGACCTGCAAGGCCGGGGCCGGGCCAATCCTTAACGCTTTGCTTACACGCGTTAACCAGCTGCGGGTTGATTAGGGTATCGTTAACCCTCAGATTATTAACAGAATGTTGGTGCGAGAAGCCCTAATTCAATCAACCATCGTAGCGAACCTTTCAGGAGCCGCCCGCCGGATGACCCCCTATTCACGATTCAGGCTGATCTCTACTACGGCCGCCGCCGCACTGATTGCCGGCGGCTTGTGCGCCGTCTGGCCCCTGCTGGCCGGGATGATCGCCGCCGCCACCGGCGGCGTGACGGCCGCCTATACCGCCTTTGTCGCCGTGGCCGCCTTGCTGTCGGTCGTCGCCTTCCTTACGCTTTCGGAAGCCGTCTTTCCGGCCCTGTTCCAGCTGCCCTTCCTGCGCCGGATGGTGCTGGGCCGGCATTATGTCGAAGGCACCTGGCTGCAGGCCGAGCGCGGGCCTTCGGGCAGCGAGCGGCTGACCGTGCTGCACATCCGCCCCGCCGGCGCGGGCTATGACCTCTCCGGTTACAGCCTCAACCAGGAGAGCGAGATCGAAAGCAACCGGATGGTCGAGTATACCAAGCTCGACGGGCCTGTGCTGTTCCACGCCTATCGCAGCCTGATGCCGGACGGCGCCGGCAACCAGGCCCGCGGCACCAGCGAGCTGATGTTCGAACAACGCCGCGGCGCGCCGAAGGCTTACTCCGGATACGGAGAACCTGTGGGCGGTCGCCGCTACCAGATCGAAGGCGTCAAGCTGACCAGATGGTCCGAGCGCCGCCGCCTGCGCAAACTCGATCAGCGCGCGGACATCGTCGAAACCTACTGGAACCTGTTTTTCGGCGCCGCCGCAAGCGAGGTGCAGGACATGGCCTATGAGCCACCCGCCGTACGCCGGCCGGTGATTGTCGAAGCGGCAAAGCCGGCCTTTGTCGAACGCCGCAATCCGGACCGCGCGATGTCAGAAGACGGCCCCGTGATCACCCGCCGCCGGGCCAGCGACTGGCGCAGCGAGGACGCAACCCCGACCGCTGACCGGATCCGGGCCCGGATGCTGGAAGCCGAAGAAGGAGTCGAGGAAGACGACGAGGACCTCCTGCTCGAGGAGGAGATCGAAGACGATCCTGCTCGAGGACGACGAAGAGCTCGAGTATGAAGCGGACGCCGAAGACGACGAAGAGATCGACGACATCGATGCCTTCGAAGATGACGAGCCCGAGGCGTTCACTGCCGAAGCGGAAGACGAAGACAAACCCCCTGCGACCGACGATGAACCGGTCCGTATCCGCCAGCGCTACGCGCGCCGCTGATCCGTCCACGTACCCACAGGCGGCCCTTCCTCACGGAGGGGCCGTTTTTTTGTGAGCTCAGTCCATCCGGCGGTAGCGGGAGGACTGGGCGCGGACCATCGCCCGGCCGAGGGGTTCCGGCAGGATGCGGGTTAGCGTCGCCAGCATCTTGTTGGCGACGCCAGGGACCACTACGGGCTGGCCGCGGTTGACCGCCTCGATGCCCGCCGCGACGACGGGCGCCGCTTCCATCCACAGCCATTGGGGCATCTGCTTTGTTGCCTCACGCGTGCCGTTCACGTCGTGGAATTCGCTGAACGTGAAGCCCGGGCAAAGCGCCGTACAATGAATATCCGCATGCCCGAGCGCCTCGCACTCGGCATTGATGCTCTCGGAAAACTTGATCAGGCCCGCCTTCACGCTGCCATACAGCGTGTGGCCCGCACTGCCGGCGGCGTAACCCGCGAGCGAGGCGACGTTGATGATACGGCCAAACTTGCGCGCCGCCATCCCGGGCAGCAGCCGGTGCGTCAACTCGATCGGCGCCGTGTAGAGCACCTGCAGGAAGGCCGCCTGATCTTCCCATGTCGTGGAGAAGAAGGTCCCCGGAAGGCCGTAACCCGCATTGTTGACGAGCGCATCGACCGCAAGGCCTTTTGCGTCCAGCGCCGCCACGAGACGCGCGGGCGCCGCAGGGTCGGCGAGGTCCTCGGCGATGACGGTCACATCGACGGTATGCCGTGTACGGATTTCATCCGCGAGCGCCTGCAACCTGTCCTCGCGCCGGGCCGTCAACACCAGGTTCCATCCGAGCGCTGCATACTGGCGGGCAAACTCGGCGCCGATACCGGCCGAGGCACCGGTGATGAGGCATAAACGTCGATTCATGGTCAAAACTCACCCAAGATGCGAAAATGTGGCTAAAATACAACAAAAGCCGAACTTAAATGTGACGTGAGCCCTGCTCCATTGTTGCACCCCCCTCAATCCACACCTTACGGTTACAAAGGGGAAACACAACAAACGCGCGGGCCCAGCCCAATTTTCAAACTCACGGAGCGGATAGCATGAAGTTCAAGGCACTCCTTCTCGCCGCAGCGGCCTCGGTCGCTGTAACTGCCGGGGCCTCATCGGCCTGGGCGCAGGAAGACACGACGACGGCGGAAGACGCCCGCACGCTGGAAACGGTGGTCACCGTAGGTACGCGCGTCGCCAACCGCTCCGCGCTGGATACCGCCGCTCCGGTCGATGTGGTTTCGGCTGAAGCCATCCAGAATATCGGCGTCGGCGAACTGAACCAGGCGCTGTCGGTCAACCTGCCCTCGCTGAACTTCCCCCGCCCTGCCCTCGCTGACGGCACCGACTCGGTGCGCCCTGCCGCTCTGCGCGGCCTGGCGCCGGACCAGACCCTCGTGCTCGTCAACGGCAAGCGCCGCCACACCGCCGCGCTCGTCAATGTCAACGGCACCATCGGCCGCGGCGCCTCTGCGGTTGACCTCAACACGATCCCCAACCTCGCCGTCGGCGGCGTCGAAGTCCTGCGCGACGGCGCCTCGGCGCTCTACGGCTCGGATGCCATCGCCGGCGTGGTCAACGTACGCCTGCGCGAAGCAGCCGAAGGCGGCGCGGTCTCGGCCAGCTATGGCTGGCGCGAAACGGAATACACCGTGCCTGTCGCCCTGCCGACAACGCCCGGCGTGCCGGATCCCGGCCGCTCGGTCTCGCGTGAACGCTCCGATGGCCGCACCTATACCGTGGCCGGATGGAAAGGCTTTGCGCTGGGCGAGGACGGCTTCCTCACTGTCACCGGCGAATACAAGGACCAGGGACGTACTGAACGCAGTGGCTATGACAGCCGTCAGCAATACCCGGGCAGCCAGCCGGCGAGCGAAGCGGTCATCGGCCGCTTCAACGCCTGGACCGGCGAACCGGAACTTGAACAACTCAGCTTCTTCGCCAATGCCGGTTACGACCTCGGCGCCGCCGAACTCTATGGCTGGGCGAGCTTCCAGGACCGCGAAACGATCTCAGCCGGCTTCTTCCGCCGCCCCCTTGATGATCGCAACACGATCCAGATTTACCCGAATGGCTTCCTGCCGCAGATCAACCCGGTGACAACGGACCTTTCGGCGCTTGGCGGCGCGCGATTCGACTGGGCTGGCTGGGACGCCGATGTCTCGCTCGGCTATGGCAGCAACAAGATGGAGTTCGACATCATCAATACGCTGAACCGCTCGCTCGGTACGGCGTCCGGCACGGAATTCGATGCCGGTGGTTTCGAGCACAACCAACTTGTCGGTGCCCTGAGCATGGTGAAGGGCTTTGCCGTCGACGGCCTTGCCTCTGAACTCAACGTGGCCTGGGGCGTTGAAGCCCGACGTGAAGGCTACGAAATCTTTGCCGGCGAGCCGGATTCCTACCGCAATGGCGGCGTGCTGCTGCCCGGCGGCGGCGTCACGGCGTCAGGCTCGCAGGTTTTCCCCGGCTTCCGTCCGGAGAACGAGCTGGAAGAAGATCGCACCGCTTTCGGCGCCTACGTTGACCTTGAAGCCAATGTCACGGACGCGCTTCTGGTGTCGGGCGCCGTGCGCGCCGAATCCTACTCCGACTTCGGCGAAACCGTCACTGGCAAGCTGGCCGCCCGTTATGACCTGACGGACAGCTTCGCGGTGCGCGGCTCGGTCCAGAACGGCTTCCGTGCTCCTTCGCTACAGCAGCAGTTCTTCACCACGACCTCGACCAACTTCATCAACGGCGTACCGTTCGACATCACTACCTTCCGTGTGGATGACCCGATCGCACAGGCTCTCGGTGCCGAGAGCCTCGATGCCGAAAAGTCGACCAACTTTGCTGTGGGCGCAGTCTACCAGGCAGGTTCCTTCAACCTGACGGTCGACGCCTACATGATCGAGGTCACTGACCGGATCGTGCTTTCGGAAAACCTGACGGCCGCGAACGTCCGTGCCTTCCTTCAATCGCAGGGCTTCATCGGCTCCGGCGGTGGCCGCTTCTTTGTGAACGGCGTCGATACCGAGACAACCGGCGTGGACGTCATTGCGAACTACGCCTTCCCGGAAACCGATTTCGGCACGTTCAGCACCACCTTTGGCGCGAACTTCAACAAGACCGAAGTCACCAAAGTGCCTGCCATTCCGGTGCTTGCTGGCCTGTCGCCGGCGCCGGTCCTGTTCGGCCGCGTCAACGTGCTGACCCTGGAGGAAGGCGCGCCCAAGGACAAGTTCACCGGTCAGGTGAACTGGGAGCAGGGTCCGTTCGAGGCAACCTTCCGCGCGGTGCGCTACGGCGAAGTCCTGGTGCCGGGCACCACGGCCCCGACCGACTATACGCTCGCGCCGAAGACGATCCTCGATCTTGAAGCGCGGTATACCTGGAACGACAAGGTCACCCTTGCCGTCGGCGCCGACAACATCCTGGACGAGTATCCGGATGCAGCGCCCATCGCCCTGAACGGAACCGGCAACACGCCGTTCTCGACCTACTCGCCGTTCGGCTATTCGGGCCGCTTCGTCTACACGAAAGCGACCTTCAACTTCTGATCCGGGCTCGCCGGACCTGAAATCAGCGCCGCTTCCGCAAGGAGGCGGCGTTTTTCGTTTTCCGCAGGCTCGTGAACTGATCTAGGATGCCCGGCACACAGGGAGGACGACGCATGGCTCGGGCGAAAGCGAACGGGATCGAGATTGAGTACGAGACGCTGGGCAGCGCAAACGATCCCGCGATCCTGCTGGTGATGGGCTTTGCGCTGCAGATGACGCGCTGGCCGGAAGGGCTGAAGCGCGGGCTGGCGGATGCGGGCTTCCGCGTCATCTGGTTCGACAACCGGGATGTCGGCCTCTCCACCGAGTTCACGCAATACGCCCCGCCCTCCCCGATGGACGTGCTGACGGCGGTGATGACAGGGCAGGATGCGAGCAAGCTTGTTCCTTACACGGTCAAAGACATGGCGGCCGATGCCGCCGGTCTGCTGGACGCAATGGGCGTGGACAAGGCCGATATCCTCGGTGTGTCGATGGGCGGAATGATTGCGCAGCACATGGCGCTGGATCATGCCCACAAGGTGCGCAAGCTGATCCCCGTGATGACATCTTCAGGTGACCCGTCCTTGCCGCCGTCAACGCCTGAAGCCATGGCGGCGCTGACGGCTGTGCCGGCGGCCCGCACGCCGGAGGCCGTGTCTGCGATTGCGGTCAGCACGCAGCATGCCATCGGCTCGCATCCCGACCTGCGCAACAGCGCCGAACTCATCCGGCAACGGACGATCGAGGATTTCCACCGCTCCGACCGGCCGCTCGGCGCGATGCGGCAGTATGCGGCAATCCTGGGCACGCCGCGCTGGCATGAACGCCTCGGGAGCGTGAGGGCGCCGACGCTGGTGCTGCACGGCGCCGACGACCCCCTGATCCGCCCGGCGGCGGGTCAGGACATCGCGCGGCGCATTCCGGGCGCGGTGTTCAAGTCCTATCCCAAATGGGGCCACGACCTCGCGGACAAGATGTCCGACACACTGGTGGCGGACATCGTGCCGTTCCTGAGGGCTTAGAAATACCTGCTCCCCTCTCCCGCAAACGGGAGAGGGTAGAGGTTCAGCGGATCGCCACCGGATTGACGATCGCCTGCACCGCGCCTTCAAGCCGCGGCGCGCCGAGCGTGAAGAAGAATTCCGTCACGCCGTCCGCTGCAAGCTCGGTCGTCACCATGTTCTCGAGGATATAAACGCCGTTCTTCGCAAGCAGCGTCAGGTGCACGTCGAACGGGCGTGTCTCCTTCTCGAACGGGATCACTTCCAGCGCCCAGGTATCCGCGCCGATGGCGACGACGCCAAGATCGGCGAGGTACTGCGCGCCTTCCACGCCGAGACCGGGCTCGACCGGCGAAAGTGTACTCGCGCCTTCCGAGGCTTTCATCGTGCCGGTGTGGAAGAGCACGATATCGCCCTTGCCGATGGTGACGCCCGCGGCCTTGGCAGCAGCTTCGATTTCGGCGCGGTTGAACGCCGTGCCGGCCGCGACCGGATCGCCGAAGGTCTTTGTCATGTCGAGCAGAATGCCGCGCGTCGCGACCGGCGGCAGCGTGTGCGTGCCATATTGCGTGAGCCCGCCCGTGGTGACGAAGTCCGCAACCGGCACGCCGTTATAGTAGCGATGGTCGATGCCCATATGGCCAAGTCCGTCGAGCTGGCTGCCGATACCGACATAGGTGTTGACGAGATCGTCGTTGCCGACCGCCCTGTTCTCGCCGAGCGGCGTGCCCGAACCGTCCGACAACTGAAGAACCGTCATGTTGAACGTACGCGGACCATAGGCCGGCGTCTTCTTGCCCGTCACCTGGCCCAGCGCGTAGGTCTTGCCGGTCTTGATCAGGCGCGCGGCCTCGGCGGTCTTCGCTTCGGAGAGATTGTTCATCGCGCCCAGCCGGTCCTCGGCGCCGTAGCGCGACGGGTACCAGCCTTCGGACCTGATCTCGGTCTTCGCCGTGGCCGCTCCGGGCGCCTCGGCCTCGCCGCTGGAAAAGCTGCTGCAGGCGGCGAGCAGGGCCGTGCCGGCGATCAATATGCGTTTCATTTTGTCTCCTCCCTTTATGTTTGGGCGGAGCCTACGCTTGCGAGCCGTATTGGCAATCCCTTCAGACGCGGCGCACCCAGAAACCGGCGCGCGGGAAGTGGACGTGGATGGTCTCGGCCTCCGGCGTGAACCGGCGCACGATGATGCGCTGCGAGTCGGCATGTACCAGTTCGCCTTCGACCCAGTCCTGGCCATAATCGTCCGGCGCGACGGCCACCTTTTCGCCAGGCGAGAATTCCTGCGGCTCGTTGCGCGTGGTCGCGGCGACAAGGCGCGGCGCGGCATCCTTCGCAATCGCAACGGCCTCCTTCGAGGTGATCGTCTCCGGCTCCTGCCCTTCCGCTTCGGCGAGGCGGCGATACCAGGCCGCCGTCAGCGGCGCGTTCTCGAGACAGGCATCTGCAAATTCCGGCACGGCGGACTTCATCCACCAGACGTTCATGTAGGCATGCACATCGACGAGGCCGGGCTTGGCACCGATCAGGTAGTTGCCGCTGCCCGCGCCCTTGCCGCCGGCGAGACGCTCCTCGATCAGCATCAGGCGCGCCCGCCACTGGTCCTTCATCATCGGGGCAACGGCCTTCATGCCCTCGACATTGAACGGCCGGCCCGAGAGTTGTTCGCGGTCCTTGATGAAGGCTTCCGGCACATTGTCACCCATGTGCCCGAAGATCACCGCGACGGAGGACTGGAACCAGCGCGAATCCGCCCAGCCGGCCACCATCTGGGCGATGCCTTCATGGCCGGGAAGTTTCAGCGAATAGAGCGGATAGCGCGCCTCGATCTCGCGCAGGATGATGGCCGAGTCGCAGTAGATGTCGGCGCCGATCTGCAGCACGGGAATGCGCCGGTATCCGCCGGTCAGCGGAATGAGATCCGGCTTCGGCATGATCACCGGTTGCTCGACGCGCGCATAGGCGAGGTTCTTGAGCTTCAACGCCAGGCGCACCTTCTCCGAGAAGGGCGAGGACGGGTATTCGTGCAGGATGATGCTGCGTGCGTCGGCCATGTGGTGTCGCAAACCTCCCCGTATGCAAGCCGCGCACTTTGCGTGATCCCGGCCCCTCGTAAAGAGGCAAAAAAATCCGCGTGGGGTGCAGCGCAAGAAACGGGTGGCGCGCCGCGCCCGGCGGGCGCATTTTACGCCCATGTTTGATGGACAAGCCCCTCTCGACGAACGCGCCCGTGCCTATGACCGGATGGCGAAAGCCCTCGACTGGCTGGGCGAAACTTGGCCCGACTGGCCGGACCTGGAAGCCGCCGCCGCGGCCATGGGCCTCTCGCCGCACCATTTCCAGCGCGAGTTCACCCGCTGGGCCGGGATCAGCCCCAAACAGTACCAAGGCGCCCTGGCGCATGGCGCGGCGGGCGACCTCCTGCGGCGCGGCGCGAGCGTGCTCGACGCCGCGCTGGAGACCGGCCTGTCCGGTCCCGGCCGGCTGCACGACCTGTTCATTGCCCATGAGGGCCTCACCCCCGGCGAAGCCAAGGCCGGCGGCAAGGGCGCTGACCTCGTCCTCGGCCGCGCGCCGACCCCCTTCGGGCTGGGCGCCTGGCTGATCGGGCCGCGCGGCCTCGTCGCGCTCGGCTTCATCGACGAGGGCGCCCCGGCCCGCACCGGCTTCGAACATCAGGGCCGCGGCGAGGCAGACGCCTTCGCGGACTTGGCCGCGCGCTATCCCGGCGCCGCGATCCGGCGTGATGACACCGAAGCCGAGCGCTTCGCCTCACGCGTATTTGAAGCCGGCGAGCCCCTGCCCGTCTGCCTCTATGGCACACCCTTCCGGCGGCAGGTCTGGCGCGCGCTGCTCGAGATTCCGGCCGGGGAGACCCGTACCTACGGGTCCCTTGCGCAGGCCATCTCCGCGCCCAAGGCCGCCCGCGCGGTGGGCGCCGCCGTCGGCGCCAACCCCGTCAGCTGGTTCATCCCCTGCCACCGGGCCCTTGCAGCCGATGGCCGGCTGCATAACTATCACTGGGGTGTGGCGCGAAAGCGCGCCATGCTTGTCTACGAACGCGCGCACCGGGCCTGAATTGACGGGCCACCGGGCGCCGAACCCGGAACAAAGCGGCCTGCCATGTATGTCTATCTCGCCCTCGTCGTCGCTGTGGCCGCCTGGGGTATCCACCTCGCGCTGCGCTGGAAGCAGGCCAAAGCCTTCGCGCCGGAACTTCTGAAGGCGCGCCAGCAAGCGGGCGAGCTGCCGGAGGGAATCGACGAGACCGAATTCACCGACCTCTACCTGCGGGCCGAAGGCCCGCGCCGCGGCACTTATGTCTACGCCTGCGCCGCCTTCATCACCTTGCTGCTGGCGCCTCTGTCAGCCCTGTTCAATACGGTGTGGAACGCCCTCTGGCGCCTCGCCGGCCAGTCGCCCGTCTTCGAGGTCGGCACCCTGATCCACACGTTCAGCTTTTTCCTCGCCTTCTTCGGCCTCACCGTAGGCCTGCTCGCGCTGGCCATGCACCGCTATCACACCCTCACGCCGCCGAACCTCAAGCAGGTGATCCGCACCCTCCGGGAGACCCATTCATGAGCGTTGAATTCCTGCACACCATGGTGCGCGTCAGCGATATCGACGCCGCCAAACGCTTCTTCTGCGACGGTCTCGGCCTCGCCGAAGTGACGCGCTATGATAACGAGGCCGGCCGCTTCACGCTGGTCTTCCTCGCCTCCCCGGCCGACATCGAACGCGGCGGCGGCGTACCCGCCGGCGCCTCGCCGACCTCGCTCAATATCCCGATGATCGAGCTGACCTGGAACTGGGACGAGAAGGACTATTCCGGCGGGCGCAATTTCGGCCACCTCGCCTACCAGGTCGACGACATCTACGCCGCCACCCAGCGCTTCGCCGATCTCGGCGTCACCATCTCCCGCCCGCCGCGCGATGGCCGCATGACCTTCATCCGCTCCCCGGACGGCATCTCGGTCGAACTGCTCCAGAAGGGCAAGCCGCAAGCGCCGAAAGAGCCCTGGGCGAGCGCGCCGAATATCGGGGCGTGGTAGCCTGACGACCTCTGGCGCTTCAGGCGAAGCACGCTAGTGTCGCCGGGCTTCACAAGGACACGCCCATGACCCCCATCGCTGCCACCACCCTCTATATCGGCCTGTTCGGCCTGCTGATGATGATCCTGAAACTGAATGTGGGGCGCGTGCGCGCCTCGAAGAAGATCAATCTCGGTGACGGCAATGACGAGGCGATGCAGCGCGCCATCCGCGTTCAGGGCAACGCGGTAGAAGATGTCCCCGTGGTGCTGTTCGGACTTGTGGGCCTCGGTCTTCTGGAAGCGCCGGTCCTGCTCATCCACGCCCTTGGGGCGACATTCCTGCTTGGCCGCATACTGCATGCCATCGGGCTCGGCGGCATGCCGGGCGCCGGCATCGGCCGCACCATCGGCACGCTGCTGTCGCTGATCGTCATCCTGGTCACCGCCGGCGCCTGCGTCTGGTACGCGGTAAACTGAGACGCGCTCAGAAAAACCGCGCCGGTTTCTGCGAACAGACGAGAGCGGATGATAAACTTTGCCGCCGCGCTAATAGGAAAAAGCGGGGGTGACGGAGGCTTCGGTGCTCAGTCCAGCGCGCCGATATAGGGCAGGCCCCGGTAGAGGCCCGCGTCGTCCATGCCGTAGCCGACGAGGAAACGGCCCGGCGCATCGAACGCGCAAAAGTCCACGCCTTCCGCCCCGCGCGGCGCCCAGGGCTTCTGCGTCAACGCGACGGTGAGCACTTCGCGCGCACCCTTGGCGATCAGGTGCTGCTTGGCGAAATCAAGCGTGCGGCCGGTATCGAACACGTCATCGATCAGCAGCATGCCGCGCCCTTCGACGGGGCGGGAGACATCCGCGCGCACGACCACGCGGCCCGAACTTTCGCGTGCGTCACGGTAGCTTTCAAGCCACAGCACATCCAGCACCGGATGCACGCCGCGCCGGGCCAGCGCCTTCATCAAGTCGCTGGTAAAGGGCGTTGCGCCGATCAGGATGGAGACGGCCGTCCAGTCGCCGGTGAGGCGCGGCACGAGACGGTCGGCCAGATCATCGACGCGGGCCATCAGGTCTGCCTCGGAAAGGATGACATCGATCTTGGGCATCGGAGCAAGAGGCGTAGGGGCTTGCATGGTCAGAGGGGATCCTCGGCAGCTGGCACAATATCTTCATCTTCGCCCACCGGAAGCGGCTCGTCCGTCAGCGGCGGCAACTCCTCCGTAGGCGGCTCATTCGGCACGGCGGAGCGCTCGACGAAACTGACGACGATCTCGAAACTCTCGACCGGGGCCGGCTCGACCACGACGCCAAATTGGCCGGAGTCGCCCGGCTCAAGTTCACCCGGCGTGACGAAACTGTATTCGGTGGCGACGATCTTGCCCGCCTCGTCGCGCAGGTCGACCCGCACGCCGGGTGTCTCGACGGCGGAATTGGCGACGTTCACCGCGCGGCCGGTGACGGTGACAATCGGGATCGTGTCGTTGAAGGTGCGTGCGCGTTCGATATCGGCGAAGTCGAGCCCGAACCGGTTCACGTCCAGACCGGCGAGCTTGTAGGCGGCGGCCGATTGCGGCCAGACCTTCACGACATCATTGCGGAACATGAAGGCTGCGAAGGTCGCGCCCGCAAAAATGCCCCCGACCAGCACCCACGAAAACACGGCGGCGAAGCGGCTCTTCTCCCGCCGCTGCTCACGCAGGCGTTCACGGTAAACCTCATGCGCCGGCGCAGCCGGCTTGTCTTCCGCCAGCGATTTCGGCTGCACGAACCAGGAATGCCCGCAGGCGGCACATTTAACAGTTCGCCCGCTTTCACCGATTGTTGAGTCATCGGCGAAATAATGGGTGCTGCAAGAAGGACAGGTAAGGATCATTCCGTCGTCTTTCCGGCTGCTGCCCCTTTGGCCCAATTCGTAACCCGGACCCCCGCACCATGACCCAGCTTCGCCCGGACATGTTTGATGAGGCTGCCGTCCGCCTGGACGGCGTGTCCCTTCGCTACGATTCGACCGAAGAAATCCTTAGCGGGATTGATCTCGTCCTGAAACCCGGCAGCTTCAGCTTCCTGACCGGTGCCTCCGGGGCGGGCAAGTCCAGCCTGCTGAAGCTGCTGTATCTGGCGCAGCCGCCCTCGCAGGGCGAAGTCTCGCTGTTCGGGCGGCCCACCAGCCGGCTGTCCCGGGACGAACTCTCCGCGATGCGCCGCCGCGTGGGCGTCGTGTTCCAGGAATTCCGCCTGCTGAACCACCTGACGGCCTACGAAAACGTCGCCCTCCCCCTGCGGGTGATGGGCCGCAAGGAAAGCCAGTACCGCCGCGATGTGGAAGAGCTGCTGCGCTGGGTTGGCCTCGGCGAGCGCCTGCACAAGCGCCCGGAGACCCTGTCCGGCGGCGAGCAGCAACGCGTCGCCATCGCCCGCGCCGTGGTCACCCAGCCGAACCTGCTGATCGCCGACGAGCCGACCGGCAACGTCGACCCCGACATGGCGGCCCGCCTGATGCGGCTGTTTTACGAGCTCAACAAGCGCCTCGGCACGACCGTGGTGATCGCCACCCACGACCTTGGCCTGATCCGCCAGATCGACGCGCCGGTCTACCGGCTGGCCGACGGCATGCTGGTGCAGGAAAACGGCGAGGTGGCCCCCACCGCCCGCCGCCGTACCGATCCCTTGAGGGCGATGCCATGAAACCGCGCGAGAACTCCCTCCTCCCACTCGAGGACGCCCGCGAGGCCGCCCTGTTCTTCGTCGTCGGCGCGCTCTGCTTCCTCGCCGCGCTGGCCGCCCTGTCAGCGAAATCCACCTACGGCGCCGCCCGCGCCTGGACGGCGGAAGTGGAGGGCGAATACACCGTGTCCCTGTCGGGCGCCGATGCGACCGCCGCTGATGAAGCCGCGCGCCTGCTGGCGGGGCTCGACGGCGTGATTACCGCGCGCGCCTTCAGCGACGCCGAGATCAACGCCCTGCTGGAGCCGAACTTCGGCAAGAGCGGCCTGCCCGCCGACCTACCGGTGCCCCGCCTGATCGCGGTGACCGGCGCCGCAGACGCCGAAGACCTCGGCGCGAGGATCAGCATCGCGCTGCATGACGCCGGGCATAGCGCCGCGGTGGACGCGCACGCCGAATGGGCCGGCGATGTGCGCCACATGCTGTCGATCTCGCGGATCGCCGCGCTCTCCATCGTCGCGCTGCTGTCGGCGACCGCCATCGCCGTGATCGCCTTTGCGACCCATGCCGCCCTCCTCGCCCGGCGCGACATCGTGGATGTGCTGCACGTGGCCGGCGCCAAGGACCGGTTCATCGCCGGCCTGTTCGAGCGCCGCTTCTGGCTGCTGGGCCTGCGGGCGGGCACCGTGGGCGCGCTGGTGGCGCTGGCGAGCGTTGCGATCCTGATCGCGCTGGGACGCTCCGGCGCCGAGCGCTCCGGCCTGCTGCCGCAACTGTCGCTGGATTTCCCGGATCTCGCGGTTCTGGTGGTGACCCCGGTGATTGCGGGCCTCGCTGCCCGTATCGCGGCCGGAATCACGGTCATGAGGTCGCTCCGGTCCGTCATGTAGTGACGGAGCCCCGACAAGGCGCTAGAGCCGGACCTGATGCAGATGCTCCGGTCCTATCTCTTCCTGCTCTGGCTCTACGGCTGGATGGCGATCGTCGGCGTCCTGTACCTGCCGACCCTGCTGATGCCGCGCGTGGTCACGCTAAAGGCCATCGGCTTCTACGGCGAGATCATCCGCTTCGGCCTGCGCTGGATCTGCGGCATCCGGACGGAAATCCGCGGCCGCGAACATGTTGTCCCCGGCCCCGCCATCTATGCCGGCAAGCATCATTGCATGCTCGACGTGTTCATCCCCTTCATCGCCACGCGGGAGCCCTGCCACATCCTCAAGAAGGAACTCGCCTGGACGCCTTTCCTCGGCTGGTACGCGATGAGCACCGGCATGATCGCGATTGACCGCGCAGGCACCACCAAGACGCTGAAAGCGATGGTCGAGGCCGCCAAGAAACGCGCCGCCCAGAAACGCACGATCGTGATCTTCCCGGAAGGCACGCGCCGCGACCCGAATGCGGCCCCCGATTACCAGCCTGCCGGCATCTCCGCGATGAACAAGGCGCTCGGCGTGCCGATCATTCCGGTCGCGACAAATGCCGGCCTCTGCTGGCCGGCGCGCGGCACGCGGTTCACGCCGGGGCTGATCGTCTACGAAGTGCTGCCCGCGATCCCCGGCGGCCTTGACCGCAAGACGCTGATGGCGCGGCTGGAGACCGATCTCGAGACGGCCTCCAACCGGCTGATCGCCGAAGGCCGCGCGGTGCAGGCGGCCAAGGCGGCAAGGTGAGCACCGCGCCGCCGCGCCGCGCGCTGAAAGCTGCTTGCGAACATCTGGCCACGACCGATCCCGCCCTCGCCCGCGCCTATGAGGTGATCGGCGTGCCCGTCTGGCGCTATCAGGACCCGACCTATGCGATGCTGGGCCGGATGATCTCGCACCAGCAGATCTCCCTCTCCGCCGCCGCCGCCATCTGGTCGCGCGTCGAGGCGCATCTCGGCGAGGTGACCGCCGAAGCTATGCTCGCCGCCGACCCGGAAGCGATCCGCCTGTGCGGCATGTCCCGCCCCAAGGTGGCGCACCTCATCTCGATTGCCGAGGCGATGGCCTCCGGACGGCTTGACCTCGCCCGCGTCTGCGCCGCGCCGCTCGACGAGGCGCGCGCCGAACTGCTGGCGGTGCGCGGCATCGGGCCGTGGACGGCGGAGCTGGTCCTGCTCTACGCCGCCGGCGCAATGGACGCCTTCCCGACCGCCGATGTCGGCCTGATGGAGGCCCACAAGAGACTCGGAAACTACGACATCCGTATGCAGGGCAAGGCCTTCACCGCGCATGCCGAACGCTGGCGCCCGTACCGGGGCGTCGCGACGCACCTTCTCTGGGGCTGGCTGCATGTGGACCGGGCCCGCGATACCGCGCCCTGACGCGCCTGAGGCGCGCCCCTTGCGTTCATGCCGGGCTGTCATAATCTTATGAAAGGAATCGTTTAGACACCGGTCCGGACAAGCAAGGAGAGCGCGTCTTCTGTAGGATTTGCACGGATTTCACCCAATCACGCGGCCCGGGAGGCTGGCATGACTGAAGTCGTTTCCCTGCCGCCGAATGGCCGGCCCGCCCTCGTCCTGAACGCGGATTTCAGGCCGCTTTCCTATTATCCGCTATCGCTCTGGCCCTGGCAGGAAGTGGTGAAAGCCGTCTTCCTCGACCGGGTCGACATCATCGCTGAATATGACTGCGTCGTGCGCTCGCCCAGCCGTGAGCTGCGCCTGCCTTCGGTCATCGCCCTGCGCGACTTCGTCCGTCAGGACCGCCCGCCGGCGTTCACGCGCTTCAATGTGTTCCTGCGGGACGGTTTTGCCTGCGCCTATTGCGGCGCGCAGGACCACCTGACCTTCGACCACGTGATTCCCCGCTCGCGCGGCGGACGCACGACCTGGGACAATATCGTCACCGCCTGCAGCCCCTGCAATCTCGCCAAGGGCAGCCGGCTGCTGCGCGAAAGCGATCTCGACCTGCAGCGCAAGCCCTACCGCCCGAACAATTACCAGCTGCAGGACATCGGCCGCAAATTCCCGCCGAACCACCTGCACGAAACCTGGATGGACTACCTCTACTGGGATGTGGAACTCGAAGGGTAATCCGGTTACGGACAACCGCCCCAGTCGAACCGCCAGGCGCGGAAGTGCACAGGGTCGCCGTTGGAATAGTTCAGCGCGTAGTAGGATGGGCTTTCCGTCAGGCAGGCTCCGAGGCTTGTCGCTTCCGCGCGCAGGCGCGCCGCCGTGTCGGTGATCGGCTCATCCGCTTTCCGGTCTTCGAAGTTCAGCAGGTAGACGACCGGATAGGCGGCCGGGTCCGCCGGCAGGTCGAGCGGCGTCTGCGGCGGGTGCAGGTTCTGCGTGCCGAGCGTCATCACATAGGACGGCTCCGCATAACCGAGCGCCAGCACGCGTTCCGGCGTCTTGACGTTGCAGAGATCGTCCTCACCCGGAACTCCGCACACATCCTCCAACGCCAGCCGCGCTGTCTCGGTCGGCTGCACCCAGACCTGGCTGGGCAGCATGTTGATGCGGATATGCCAGCCGAGCGCGATGCTGGAGAGGATCGCCAGCAGGATCGAGGCAATGACATGCCGCCGCGCCAACTCCACCAGCGCCAGGCCCGCCAGCACGAACCCGCCCCACCAGAACCAGACCGGATAATCCCGGTACGGCGTCCAGGCCGCCAGCACTTCCTCGGCCGAAACCGTCCGGAAATCGCCCGCCGTCTCCGCCATCAGGTTGCTCGTCACGCCCGGGAACGAGGCCGCAAGCAGCACCACCGCGCCGAGCGTAAACAGTACCATGCCCACGGCGTTGGACACCGGCAGCCGGGCCCCGTCCATCAACCGCACCGCGGCGTAGCCGCAGAGCAGGCCGAACGCCGGATAGGCCGGCAGGATATAATGGCTGAGCAGCGTCGGCATCAGCTCGAAGAAGGCATAGGTCAGCACGCCCCAGGCGAGCAGCAGGCGCAGGCCCTTGGTCTCGTCCGACGGCTCGGCCCCGCCCGGCGCCGCGCCAGGCATCAGCCAGACGGCCGCGATGAACAGGAATGGCCAGGCCGGAAGCGGCTTCAGTGTACGGAGAGTTTCCGCGACACTGCCCGCCTCGAATGCCGGCACCAGCGCGACGCCGTAATTGAGCGCCGCCAGCACCGCGAAGATCGCGAGACCCGCCAGCGCGCACCGGCGAACCGGCGCGGTGTTGACGCCCTCTGCGCCCGCCACCTGCTTCACCGAGGCCACAAGCCCCGCCACGAACAGCAGCGTCGCCGGGAAGAACCAGGCCGGGATGTGCGAGAGGTGGTAGAGGAACCAGCCGCCATGACCTTCCGAGGCGCCGGTGAACTTGTCCTTCAGGTCCTTGCCGACCGCGCCTTCAATATACTGGCCATCGGTCGCCGCCTGGATCCAAAGGAACCAGGGCAGCACCATCGCGACGAACAGCGCGGGACCTTTCCAGTCCGCCAGCGGCCGCCACCAGTCTCCGCCCTTGCCTTCCGCCGCACGGTTCCAGACATAGGCGCCGAGCCCCGCATAGGCGACGACCATCATCGTCACCGGTCCCTTGATCAGGAACGACGCGCTGACCGTCAACCAGACGAGGAACGCCATCCGTCCCGGTCTGTCCGTACCCAGATAAAGCCGCCCGAGCGCGCCGATGCCGAGCGTCGTCAGGAACACCAGCACCCCGTCCGTCTTGGAGATATGCGCCTCGGAGGTCAGCAGAAGGCTCGCCCCGAACAGCGCGGCGCCGAGAAAGGCCGCGCGCCGCCCGACCAGCGGAATGCCGGCCCAGAAACAGGCGAGCGTGGCAAACGCCGCGCCGAGCCAGCTCGGCACCCGGTAGGTCCAGATCTGCTTGGCCTCAGGCCCGGTGAAGATCGCCGTGGAGGCGGCCTGCAGCCAGTGGATGCCGGCCGGTTTCTTGTTGCGCAGCTCGTCCTGGTACTGGATGACGATGTAGTTGTTCTCCTCCAGCATCTCCTTGGATGCCTGGGCGAAGCGGCTCTCGTCCCGGTCCAGCGCCGGCAGCAGGAAGACGCCCGGCGCGGCGGCCCCGAAGGTCAGCAGGAACAGGATGATCCAGGCTTTCCAGCCGGTCGAGATACGGTCGAGAACGGTCATGGCGGGCCATTTAGCGCAGGTTTGGCGCGGCGTCTTGTGGATTTGGCCGAAACGGCCATGCTCTAAGACCCGGCTGCAGCAAATGTCATCAGGGCCTCGATTTTGCAGGCGAGGCCCGGTAAGAGGCGCCGTTTACTGACGCGCCGTTTTTGGCGCACCTGGCCGGGATGAGGGCAATTTGACCGAAGCTGCCGAATTCTCTGTCGTCGTGCCCGTCCATAACGAGGCCGGCAATGTCGCAGCACTGGTCGGCGAAATCGCCGACGCGCTGGATGGCCGCGCCTTCGAGATGGTGTTCGTGGACGATGCGTCCACCGACGATACCCGCGCCCGCCTGATGGCCCTCAAGACGCAATATCCGATGCTCCGCGTCCTCGGCCACCGCAGCAATGCCGGCCAGAGCCGCGCGATCCGTTCCGGCATCCTCGCCGCCCGCGCCCCGGTCGTCGGCACGCTTGACGGCGACGGCCAGAATGACCCCGCCGACCTGCCGGACCTCTACCGCCAGCTGACCCGCGCCGACGCCCCGCACGGCTTGAAGATGGTGATGGGCCGCCGCGCCAGCCGCCAGGATTCAAGCTGGAAGAAGTTCGGCAGCCGCTTCGCCAACAATATCCGCAAGCGGATGCTGCGCGATGACTGCGACGATAGCGGTTGCGGCATCAAGGTGATGCACCGCGCTGCCTACGTCATGCTCCCCTATTTCGACCACATGCACCGCTACATGCCGGCGCTGATGCGCGCCGAAGGGCACGGCGTCGAATTCCGGAACGTGAACCACCGCCCGCGCGGCACAGGCAAATCCAATTACACAAATTTCGGCCGCCTGAACGACGCCCTCTCGGACCTGCGCGGCGTCATGTGGCTGATTCGCCGCAGGCGTAATCCGGGCGGCGCCGACGAGTACTAGGCGATCCGCTTAATCATGCTGGCCCTTGGATTCATTTGGACTTGGGCCCGAAATTTGAAGCGCCTTTCTGTTTCAGGGTGAAACACCGATTTGCTTAGGTGTAAAAGCTTGGTGAATCTTGGAAACTTCAGATTAATCAACCCGCTGTACCTGAGGCGGGTCAGATGAAAACAATAATCAGGACTGTAAAATGTTGAACTTCTTCAATGGCCGCTTGTCGCTCGCGACACGGCTGGCACTCGTCTCTGTGCTGTTTCTTGGCTCTGCCATTTTCCCAACAGCGCTCCTCGTCATGCAGGCCGACCGCGAGGTCCGTTTTTCGGAAAAGGAGCGATCGGGCGTCGACTTTCTTCAAGAGGCTTGGCAGGCAACCCTCAAGGGCGGCACGGTAGATTCCGCGACCGCTGAAGCGTCCTTTGGCGCGGGCGCTGCTGCAGCGGCGCTTGGTAAAGCGGCTACTGAATCTGAGCAGATTTCGGCTGGACTGACCCTGATCCAGCAGGTGGCCGATGGCTCAAACCTGACGCTCGATCCGGAACTCGACAGTTTCTATGCCATGGACGCGGCAACCGTTCGCATTCCGGCGACCCTCAAGGCGGCGCGGGAATTCGAAGCGATGCTTCAGGCCCAGCGCGAAACAGGCAATCGCGATCTGGAAGTCAAGATTGCCGGCGAGAACCTGCGCGCGGCTGCTGGCGGCGCGGTGTCCTCGATAGAGGCCTCAATGAAAAACAATGCTTCGGGCGAAACCCGCGCGGCACTTGAAAAGCCGATGGCCGCCATCGAAAACGAAGTCGCGGCGCTCCTGAACTCAGCTTCAAACGTCGATTACGGCGCACAGACTGACAGGTTCGAAGCCGTCCTGGACGAAAGCTGGAAGGCAACGGCCGCTGAGCTGGAACGCTTGCTCAACGTGCGGATTGACGGGCTTCGTTCGCGGCTTGAGGGCCAGATCGCGATCGTGGGTCTGCTGTTGGCAATAGCCTGTGCGCTTTCATTTTTCGTTTCGACCGGGCTCGCGGGCCGCTTCAAGAAGCTGACCGCCAGCATGGACAAGCTGCGTGCAGGCGATTTCCAGTCTGAAATTCCCTACACGGATGACAAGAATGAAACGGGCGTCATCGCAAATACGCTGAGCTTCCTTCGCGACGACGTGAACCAGCGGATCGTGAGAGATGCAGAGCAGGCCGAATTGGCGATGCTGGGGCCGGCGGGCTACGTGAAGGCCATTTCGGTCACCCAGGCCGTGGTGGAGTACCAACCGGACGGCACGCTGGTGACGGCAAACGAGAATTTCCTGCAGCTGACGGGGTATTCTCTCGAGGAGGTTGTCGGCAAACCTCATGCGATCTTCCTCTCGCCCGAAGATGCAAGAGACCCGAAGCAAAGCAATCTCTGGAACCGCCTCAACCGCGGAGACTCCGTGTCGGGCAAGTTCATGAGTGTGGGCAAGAGGGGCGGAGAAATCTGGCTTCAGGCCTCTTACAACCCGATCGTCGACAAGAACGGCCAGGTCGTGAAAGTCGTGCAGATCGCAGCAGACATCACGGCTGCCGAGCTGAAAGCCAACGAACAGTCGGCCAACATCCACGCGATCCAGCGCGCCCAGGCCGTGATCGAGTTCAAGCTCGATGGAACGATCCTCACTGCAAACGAAAACTTCCTGACCACGATGGGCTACACGCTCAGCGAGATTGTGGGCCAGCGTCACTCCATGTTTGCCCCTCCGGCGTTTGCCGCATCGCCCGATTACCTCGCGTTCTGGGAACGCGTGAACCGCGGCGAGCCTGTCTCCGGCAAATTCCTGCGCCAGGCAAAAGGGGGCCGGGAGGTCTGGATCGAGGCAAGTTACAACCTTGTCCTCGACTTGCGCGGCAACCCTTACAAGGTCGTCAAGTTCGCGACCGACATAACCCAGGTCGAGCTTGAACGCCGCGCTGCCGAAGCCGAGCGGGCCGCCAATGCCGCCGCGCAGGAAAAGGTCGTCTCGGGCCTCGCCCGCGGTCTGTCGGACCTCGCAGCCGGCAATCTCGCGGCCCGCATCACGGAGCCGTTTCCGGGCAAGTATGAGACCCTGCGCAGCGACTTCAACAACGCGATGGACGAGCTGCAGGAAGCCATGCGGGGTATTGTCGGTAATGCCCACGGCATCAGCTCGGGCGCCGGTGAAATCAGTCAGGCCGCGGACGATCTTTCGCGGCGTACAGAGCAACAGGCTGCCAGCCTGGAAGAGACGGCAGCCGCGCTCGACCAGATCACGGCAACTGTGCGCAAGACTGCGGACAACGCCAAGCAGGCGAACAGCATCGTTGCCGTTGCCCGCACTGACGCTGAAGAGTCGCGTCAGGTCGTCAACGGCGCCGTGACTGCCATGGCTTCGATCAATGCGTCTTCGCGGCAGATATCGCAGATCTTGGGCGTTATCGACGAAATCTCGTTCCAGACCAACCTCCTGGCCTTGAACGCAGGCGTTGAAGCGGCCCGCGCGGGCGACGCCGGCCGAGGCTTTGCCGTGGTGGCTTCGGAAGTTCGCGCCCTTGCGCAACGCTCGTCCGAAGCTGCGAAGGAAATCAAGGAACTGATCTCGGTAAGCTCGCAGCATGTTGGCACCGGCGTTGACCTCGTCGGCAAAGCCGGCACCGCGCTCAACACGATCGTCGGGAAGGTGGGTGAGATTTCGGCCCTGGTCGCCGAGATCGCGGTGGCGTCCCAGGAACAGTCCTCCGGATTGGGTGAAATCAACACGGCGATCAACCAGATGGACCAGGTCACCCAGCAGAATGCCGCGATGGTGGAGCAATCAACCGCTGCCAGCCATCAGTTGAGGCGCGAGGCTGCGGAACTGACGGAGCTGACGGCGAGGTTCCAGACGGGCGCCGAGTCGGACCGGGCCGCAACCCAGCGGACGGCGACGGCCGCTCCCAAAACGCCGGTTCACCAGCAGCGCCAGCGCGTGGCCCAGTTCGCCGCCCAGGGATCGGCGCGGCCGAAGGCAAACGACGGCTGGCAGGATTTCTGAAGCGCAGCGCGCAGATGAAACATCTGGACATGGGCGGCGCTTCGGCCGCCCATGTCCCTACCCCATCACCTCTTCAAGACAGGCCGCGATCGTGTCCGGCGTGTCCTGGTGGGTGAAGAAGGTCTTGAGCTTCCACTCCTCGTCCATGAGGTAGAGCAGGCTCGTATGGTCCATCGTGTATTCGGCCATGCTGTCGGGCTGCTCCACGCGCGAATAGTCCGCCTTGAACGCATCGGCTGCCGCACGGATCTCTGCCTCTGTCCCGGTCAGCCCCTGCAGGCCCTCCGGAAACGCCTTGTTGGCGACGTAGGTGGCGAGCGCCTCCGGCGTGTCCCGGCCGGGATCGATGCTGATCAGCAGCGTCTGCGGCCGCTCGGTCCCCTCCGGAAGTTTCCGGTAGGCGGCGGCAACCGTCTGCAGCGTCATCGGGCAGACATCCGGGCAATATGTGAAACCGAAATAGATCAGCGTGGGCCGGCCCTTGAAGTCGGCCTCGGTGACCCGCGCGCCGGTGCTGGAGACCAGCGAGATCGGCCCGCCTATCTCCGGATAGGCGCGGCTGAGACAGCCCGATTGCAGCCCCCCGGACTTTGCGGCGACAGGCGCCGCCGCCGATTCCGGTGCCTCGCCCGCAGGCGAACAGGCGGCGAGGGCGGCCGCGGCGAATACCATCTGCAGAAGTGTGCGCATGTCGCACATTAGCCCGGAAACCTTCGCTTGGCGCCAGCGACAGCCTGCCGCATAAGTCAGCCGATGGAAGAGGCGGCACGGGATTCGCGGGCAGGATTTGAGGACGCCATCTTCACGCTGGCGCCCGAAGGGCTCGGCTCGGCCCAGACGGCCCTCGGCCGCACCCGCCTGCGCACCTTCATCACCCTGCGCTGGCTCGCCGTCGGCGGGCAGACGAGCGCCGTGCTGCTGGTCTATTTCGGTCTCGGTTTCCAGCTGCCGCTGGCGCTTTGCCTCGCCATCATCGCCGCCTCGGCCTGGCTGAACGTCTTCCTTTCCTTCGCCTTCCCTTCGCAGCGCCTGACGCGCAGCTGGGAGGCGGCGGCGCAGCTCGGCTTCGACACGGTGCAGCTCGCCGCGCTGATCGCGGTCACCGGCGGCCTGTCGAACCCCTTCCTCCTCCTCCTGCTCGCCCCGGTCACTGTCGCCGCGCTCAGCCTCAGCGTCCTGCCCGCCGCCTTCGTCGCGGTGCTCGCCCTCGTGATGGCGGGGATCATGCCGCTCGTCAGCCTGCCCCTGCCCTGGACCGAGGCAGGCGGCACCCACCTGCCGATCCTCTTCCAGTGGGGCCAGTTCGCCGCCCTCGCCGTCGGCACCGTCTTCTTCACCCTCTCCGCCGGCCGCGTCAGCCAGGACGAGGCCCGCCTCGTGCGCGCGCTTGATGCCGCCAGCGTCGTGATGGCGCGGGAACAGAAACTCTCCGCCCTCGGCGCGATGTCGGCCATGACCGCGCATGAACTCGGTACGCCGCTCGCCACCATCCACCTCGTCGCCAAGGAGCTCGTCCGCGAACTTTCGCCCGACGATCCGCATGCCGAGGATATCCGCCTGATCGCCGAGCAGGCCGACCGCTGCCGGGCGATCCTTTCGGCCATCCGCGACGCGCGCGACGCCACCGACATCGTGCACGCCCGGATGCCGCTCGACGCCCTCGTCGAGGAGGCCGCCGCCCCGATGAAGGGCCTTGGCGTCGCTGTGATCGTGCGCGCGACCGCCGGCGACGGCGGCACGCCCCGCCCGCCCGTGATCGAACGCAGCCCGGAAATCCTGCACGCCCTCGGCGCCTTCATCGAGAATGCCGTCAGCTTCGCCGCCACCCGCGTCGAGGCGACTGCCAGCTGGACCAGCGACCAGGTGATCATCACCATCATGGATGACGGCCCCGGCTTTTCCTCCGAAGTCATCCCGAAACTCGGCGAGCCCTACATCTCCGACCGGTCCGAAGCCCGCCTCGGCGGCGGCGACATGGGCCTCGGTTTCTTCATCGCCAAGACGCTGATCGAGCGCACCGGCGGGCGAATTGCCTCGCGCAACCGCACGCCGCCTGCTACCGGCGCTGTGGTCCAGGCTGTCTGGCCGCTTCGCGCCCTATTGCCGCGCAGTTTGGACTAGCGGGCCGATTGGCCCTATACTTGCCTTTGATACAGAATTGCATTCAGGAACCCGTCCTATGGACCGCCCCGCCCCGGTAAACGTTCACCCCAGCCTCGAAGCGCTTGAAGACAAGACCTGTCTCGTCATGGACGATGACGGCCCCTTCGTGCAGCGCCTCGCCCGGGCCCTCGCCCAGCGCGGCTTTGTCGTCTCGGCGGTCTCCACCGTCTCCGAGGGCAAGGACATCGCCCGCCTCAACCCGCCCGCCTTTGCCGTGCTGGACCTGCGCCTCGAAGACGGCAGCGGCCTGGAAGTGGTCGAAGTCCTGCAGAAGGCCCGCCCCGATGCCCGCGCGGTGATCCTCACCGGCTATGGCGCCATCGCGACCGCTGTCGCCGCCGTCAAGGCCGGCGCGGTCGACTACCTCTCCAAGCCGGCCGATGTCGAAGACATCATCCGCGCCCTGACCGCCACGCAAGACGAACGCCCTGCGCCGCCCGAAAACCCGATGTCGGCCGACCGGGTCCGCTGGGAACACATCCAGCGCGTCTACGAGCTGTGCAACCACAACGTCTCGGAAACCGCCCGCCGCCTCAACATGCACCGCCGCACCCTGCAGCGGATCCTGGCGAAACGCGCGCCGCGCTAGCGGCTACTCCTCCGCCTTCGGAACGTTCCGGCCGAAGTTCACCGCGCCGGAATCCTGACCCGCATCGATGATCGCCTTGCGGATCGTCCGGGCCCGGGTGAACTCGCGCATCAGCATGTCTCCGTCGCCCCAGCGGATCGCGCGTTGCAGGGCGGCGAGGTCTTCCGAGAACCGCCCGAGGCATTCCAGCACCGCCTCGCGGTTGTTCAGGAACACGTCGCGCCACATCACCGGGTCCGACGCGGCAATGCGGGTAAAGTCGCGAAATCCGCCTGCGGAGTATTTGACGACTTCGCCCTGCTCCACCGTTTCCATGTCGAAGGCGGTGGCGACAATGTTGAACGCAATCAGGTGCGGCAGGTGCGAGGTGATCGCCAGCACGCGGTCGTGGCGCGCGGCGTCCATCGACTCCACCTTGGCGCCGAGCCCTTTCCAGAAGGCCGTCAGCTGCGCCAGCGCCTCCGCCTCTCCCGGCGCTCCGGTCACGACCGGCGTCAGGATATGCCAGGCCCCCTGGAACAGCGTCGGGAAGCCGGCATCCGGGCCGGATTGCTCCGTGCCCGCAATCGGGTGTCCGGGGATCATGTGGATGCGGCCATCGGCGGCCGCGGTCAGCGCGCGCGCCGCTTCGCTTTTCACGGAGCCGACATCGGTCAGGATGGCGCCCGCCTTCATCGCCGGCACCGCCCCGGCCGCGACATTGCCCAGCGCGCCGACCGGCACGCACAGGATCACGCAATCGGCCTGCGCCACGGCGGCTTCGAGTGACGGGGCGACCTCGCCGAGGCCGATCTCTGCCGCACGGGCCCGCACGTCCGGATTGGCGTCGTAAAGGACGATCTCGCCGGCTGCGCCATACTCCCGCGCCGCCCGGGCGATCGAGGAGCCGATCAGGCCCGCCCCGATGATGGCGATACGCGGGAAGACAGGATCGGTCATGGCAGGCACTCTCCAGAGGGGCTTGGCGCGGCTGCTTGGTGGGCAAACGCACCCGGTGCGTCAAGGGGCGCGGGGGTTTGACACGGTGCGCACCGGCCTCCGCCCCCTTATCTAGCCCCGATGAGCAGCACGACCCCCATCCTCAACGGCCTGCGCGGGCGCTGCGGCGCTTGCGGTCAAGGCCGCCTGTTTTCGGCCTATCTGAAGCTTAACGAGGCCTGCCCCCATTGCGGCCGGGACATGCGCGCCGCCGACACGGCCGACGGCCCGGCCTTCTTCGTCGGATTCGGCGTGCTGATCCTGACGGCGCCTTTCCTGTTCCTGATCCCGATGAGCCCCCTGGCGCCGCTGATGAAGGCGGCCGCCATCGTGTTCCTGGCGCTGGTGATCACCGGCCTGTCGATGTGGCTCCTGCCGGTCGCCAAGGGAATCCTCCTCAACCTGCAGCTGCACCACCGCTCCGGCGAGGCCGAATTCGAGCGCAAGGACGGCTGAACTGCAGGTCCGGACCGGCGCTGCAAATCCGCTCGCCACCTCCCCCGCGATACGGTAAACACGAATCCGTTATGTCGATCACACCACAGGGTGGACATGGGTTCTCGGGACGAAAAAGTCGCCATCGCCGCCGCAACTGTCGCCCGGATGGAGCGGCAGAGCGAAAAACGCAAGGCTGGTGACGGCACGCAGCAACAGGGGTCACCAATGCGTCTGATATTCGGAATTTTTCCGCTGCTGGTCATTCCAGTCATTCTTTACAACTTGATCGCGCTCGCGGGCGGCTCCGTCGAGACGACGGGCGCAGCCGGAGAGCTGATCCGGGCCGGACAGGCGCCGATCAGCGGCCTCCTGGGCGAACGCTTCCTCGGCCTGCCGATGATCTCCGGCGTCGAATGGGTCCTCACCAAGGGCGACGCCATCGTCCTGCTCGCGGTCACCTTCCTCTTCCTCGAAATCCTCAAGTCGACCAGCACCGGCACCGCCACGATCATCAATCACGGCATCTCGCTGCTGCTCTTCATCATCTGCCTCGTGCAGTTCCTGCTGATGCCGAACTTCGCGACCTCCACCTTCTTCATCCTGATGGCGATGACGCTGCTGGACGTGCTGGCCGGCGTGATCGTCACCATCGTCTCGGCCCGCCGCGACTTCGGCGTCGACGGCAACATCTGAACGAAGCCCAAGGGCAAAAAGAAAAAGCCGGAAGCGCAACAGCGTTTCCGGCTTTTTCATGGGGTTTGCAGCAAGCCTAGTCCCTGCGGGACAACTCGCTCAGCTGCTTCTGGATCAGCTCCATCTGTTCCTGCATCGCGGCCATCGCTTCGGCCTGGTATTCGAGGAACGGATTGGCCGCCGCCGGGGAGGCCCGGTCATTGCGGCTCGCCTGGAAGACGGTCGGCATGAACATCTTCATCGCCTGCTCGAACATCACCATGTTGCGCTTCGCCTGTGCCTCGAACAGGTGCATCGGATTGGCCGCCTTGCGCCATTCCTTCTGCGACTCCGAGAACGAGTTCATCGACATCTCGAGGAAAGCCGGCAGGAAGGTCTGCGCACCGCCGCCATAGAAGCCGATCAGCTGGCGGAGGAAGTTCAGCGGCAGGGCGCCCTGCCCCTTGGTTTCCTGCTCGAAGATGATCTGCGTCAGAACCTGCCGCGTGAGATCGTCGCCGGTCTTGGCATCGCGGACTTCAAAGTCCCGGCCCTCGCGTACGAGGTCCGAAAGATGGTCCAGGGTGACATAAGACGAGGTCGACGTGTCGTAGAGACGCCGGTTCGCATACTTCTTGATGATGATCGGTCCACCCGATCCATTTGTCTTGGCCATATCCTCGCCCTAGTTCTCGCCGGGTCCGTGCCGGGCAAGCAATTATTGTGCTAGTGCGAAATAATCGCACAAAAGACGCGCTTGACCAATGCGGTATTGAAGTTGCAGGCAAGTTCACGAGAAAAACTCAAACGGGAGGTCGATTTAAATGGCGCGTACAGCATTGGTCACGGGCGGAACACGGGGCATCGGCAAGGCGATCAGCGAGATGCTGAAGGCCAAGGGCTACAACGTCGCGGCGAATTACGGCGGCAATGATGCGGCGGCCGCCGAATTCTCCAAAGCCACCGGCATCAAGGTTTTCAAGTTCGATGTGGCCGATTATGGCGCAGTCGGCGAGGGCCTTAAGGCCGTCGAAGCCGAACTGGGACCGGTCGATATCCTGGTTAACAATGCCGGCATCACGCGAGATGCGCCCTTCCACAAGATGACCCTCGCCCACTGGCAGGAAGTCATCAATGTCGACCTCACCTCCGCCTTCAACGTCACCCGCCAGGTCTGGGACGGCATGCGCGACCGCAATTTCGGCCGCATCATCAACATCTCCTCGATCAACGGCCAGAAGGGCCAGTTCACGCAGGCGAACTATTCCGCCGCCAAGGCCGGCCTGATCGGCTTCACCAAGGCCCTCGCCTATGAAGGCGCCAAGAAAGGCATCACCTCGAACGTCGTCGCCCCCGGCTATATCGACACCGAGATGCTGCAGGCCGTGAAGCCGGAAGTGCTCGAAGGCATCATCGCGACCATCCCGGTCGGCCGCCTCGGCAAGGCCGAAGAGATCGCCTCGATGTGCGCCTACCTAGCTTCCGACGAGGCCGCCTTCATCAATGGCGCCACGATGACCGTCAACGGCGCGCAGTACATCGCGGGCTGATCGCCTGAACTCAGCCTGCGCGGCGGCGCAGGCTGAAATAGGCCGCAGCGATCACGAGGACCGGAACCCAGAGTCCGGTCCCGATCAGCAGCCAGCCTGCCACGACACCCAGTCCGATCCGCTGTCCCGGAGACATGCGGCGCCAGCCGGCGTGAAGCCCCGCCTTCAACGCCTGCACCCCGGGCGCAGCCTCGGCCGTTTGCTGATCTGTGCGCGGACGGACGGAAGCAGACTTTTCCGGCGCGGGCGGCGCCGTGACCGGCTTGTCGCGGATCGCGGCGAAGGGATCGGTCTCGCGTTTGCCGAACCCGCCAAAGATCGACCCCGGCTGTTCCACCAGCAGCGGCGCCTTCACCCGCAGCTGGCCCGCCTGGCTCGCCGGGCGCATCGACATCGGATCAACACGGTCCGCACCGAGATCCATGCGCACGCCGAACGTGTCATCATACCGGGGCCGTCTGCCGAACATGGATGGGGAACCTCTCTGCCGCCGCGCGATCCTGCACCGCGAAGTTCAACATTCAGCTAATCGCGCGGCGTCAGACGGCAGGACGCCAATCCGGCTGCGCCAGCGTGAAGCCCGAAAATTCGAACCCCGGCGCCACGACGCAGGACACCAGCGTCCAGTGGCCGAGCGTCTCCGCCGTCTGCCAGTGATGCGCCGGGATCACAGCCTGCGGCCGCTGCCCCGCACGCAGGTCCGGGCCGAGGGTGATCGAGGACGCGCCCTTGCCGTCCGGCGGCGAAAGGGTCAGCGCCAGTGGCCCGCCCGCATGCCAGAGCCAGACTTCTTCGGCGTCCACCCGGTGCCAGGCGGACACCTGGTCGACTTCCAGAAGGTAGTAGATCGCCGTCAATACCGCGCGCCCGTCCCCGCCCGCGCGGTAGGTCTCGGCATAGTGGCCGCCTTCCGGATGCGGCGCCATGTTCAGCAGGCGGATGATCTCGTTGGCGCCGAGATCACCGGCGCGGGCCAGCGACATCAGAACCGGTCCTTGCGTCCGCGGATTTCCCCGAACGTCGCCGCCGCATCGCCCGCATGACCCATCGCCAGCTGCATCGCCGGCAGGTCGGCGCGCAGGAACGGATTGGTCGCCAGCTCCCGCTCCAGCAGCGCCGGCACCGTCGGCAAGTTGTCCGAGCGCCGCTTCTCGATCCAGGCGACGTATTCCTTCAGCGCCTTGTTCTCCGGCTCGATCGTCACCGCAAACCGCGCGTTCGACGCCGTATACTCATGCGCGCAGTAAAGCTGCGTCTTCGGCGGCAGCGCCTTCAGACGCTTCAGGCTCTGCCACATCATCTCCATCGTGCCCTCGAACACCCGCCCGCAGCCGAGCGCGAAGACCGAATCGCCGACGAACGCCGCCGACTGGTCCGCGAGGTGGAAGGCGATATGCCCCAGCGTATGCCCCGGCACGTCGATCACCGCCGCCTTCGCCTCGCCGAGCATGACCACGTCGCCGCCCTTCACCGCCTGGTCGATCCCCGGAATCTTGGCCGCCTCCCCGGCGGGCCCGATGATCCGGCAGCCGGTCTCTTCCTTCAGCCGCAGGTTTCCGCCCGCATGGTCCGGGTGCCAGTGCGTGTTCCAGATCTGCGTGATCGTCCAGCCGCGCAGCTTCGCTTCG